>JAPOIM010000009.1:243-67707 GCA_029978905.1 Planctomycetota bacterium | reverse complement strand
TGTGATTCACTCTCCAGCCCTCAGCCCGCAACAGTGCCGTAATTCGACGATAGCCATATCTCCCGTAGGCTTTGGCGAAGGAGATCACTTGAGAGACGAGCCGCGGCTCGTCGTCCGCAACACATGGCTGCCGGCGATGCGTGTTTCTCGCCTGACCAAGCACACTGCATGCCCGGCGTTCGCTCACTCTGGAATGGCCGATCATGTTCCGCACATGATCGACCGCCAGCCGACGCATCGCCGGGCCTAGAAGTTGAGCTGCGCCGCCCAAGGTCGTCCCGAAGCAGCCTCACGAAGAATCGCCTTGTCCAACTCCGCATCAGCAAGAAGTCGCTTGAGGCGGGCATTCTCCTTCTCGAGATCCTTTAGTCGTTTGGCCTGATCGGTTCGAAGGCCACCATACTCCCGTTTCCACCGGTAGTAGGTCTGCTCTGTCACGCCGAGCTTACGGGACGCCTCGGCGACAGTCTTGCCCTCAGCCAGGTGCACTTCCGCTTCACGCAACTTCCCGATGATCTGCTCCGCCGTGAACTTCTTGCCTCGTGGCATCTCTGCTCTCCCTCGGTTGTGACCACTACAGAAGTCTCACTCCAAAAGTGGTCTCGGTTAAGGGGGCAGGTCAATCACTGCTTCTTTTTTGATTTATTCCAGAGGGTCAAACCCCCAATCAAGAAAATGATTGGTACCAGCAACGCACCAACGGCGTAGCCCACAGTGTCTTCAGCGGCTTGAGGACGGCCTGGACCAGTGATGGCGTTCATTGCCGAAACTGCCCCAAGTCCTGCCAGAACGAAGCAGAGAATGGAGAGCACTCGCATGACTTTTACCCTCAGGCAGGAAATCGATTGATGAGCGACGTCGGTAGCGGTCTCAACAGAAGAGGGAAGTAACTATGCCAACTGGTGCCATTGTCGCCAACACGTCATGCTTTCCTGCGGCGTGCCAGAGCGAGCCCGCTTGCAGGTACGGCATCGCGCGGCAGGCTCCCGGGAGACAGGACATATGCGTGGGCTTCAGCGACGAGCGTTTCTGAAAGCTACAGCCCTCGCTGCCACCGGCGGAACCACCTTGGCCTCGGGTACCGTTGGCACACCGCGGCCGAAGGTGCTCCTGCGTTCCTCGTGGCAAACCGTCAACATCGGTGACATCGCCCACACGCCAGGTGTGCTCCGCTTGCTGCGGACCCACATCCCCGAGGCGGAGATCACACTCTGGCCATCGAATGTAGACAACGGTGTCGAACAGTTGCTGCTCAACGCATTTCCCGACCTCCGGATTGCCAAGCCGCGGAGCCCAGAACTCACTCAGGCGTTTGCCGAGTGTGATTTTCTCCTGCATGGCTCAGGGCCTTCGATCGTGGCCGAGCGAGACCTTGTGACATGGAGCGAGTCCACTGGGAAACCCTACGGCATCTACGGCATCACCTTTTCGGAGAAGCAGTCGTCGGCAACATCAGCGACCAGTGATGAGGCCATGGCCCGATCAGTTGAGGTCTTAAGCCGAGCATCGTTTGTGTTCTTTCGCGATAGCACCTCGTTGGCACTCGCCAAGCGACTCGGTGCAAAGTCGCCGCTGATGGAGTTTGGGCCGGACGGTGCGTTTGCCTGTGACCTGCGCGACGCCGAATCGGCAGACCGTTTCTTGCAGAAGCATGGCCTCGAGGAGGGGCGGTTTCTCTGCTGTATTCCTCGACTGCGCTACACGCCCTACTGGCAGATCAAAGAGGTGCCTTTCGATGAGCGAAAGCACGCCCGCAACGAAGCGATGAAGGAGCATGACCACGTAGCCCTTCGCGAGGCGATCGTTCGGGTCGTCAACGAAACCGACCACAAAGTCTTGATCTGCCCGGAAGACCGCACGCAAATGGCCGTGGGCAAGGAGGTGCTCTACGACAAACTCCCGCGCGAGGTGCTCGACCGAGTGGTCTGGCGCCCCGACTACTGGCTGACCGGCGAGGCCGTCAGCGTGTATGTCCGCTCGGCAGGGCTGTTTGGCAACGAAATGCACTCCCCCATCATGTGTGTGGGCCACGGCGTGCCTGCGATTGTGTGCCGCTTTGCCGAACAGACGAGCAAGGGCTTCATGTGGAGAGACATTGGCTTAGGTGAGTGGCTGTTTGACCACGACTCCCCCGACGATCAGCGGCGCATCGTGCCTGCCGTGCTGGCGATGGCCAAGAACCCTGACGACGCGCGAGCAAAAGCCGCGTCGGCACGCAGCTCTGTCGAGCAGCGGCAGCGGGAAACGATGGCGGTGCTTCGGCAGCGGCTGCTCGATGGACGCCCCGCGTGAACGAATCCACGACCAATAATCGCACCTTTGCGATGAGTCCACGAACTCTTGAGGGATGAAGAATGCCTTTGGCAAGTGACGTCGCTCAAACACGTTGCTGCGTCGTGGGAGGTGGCCCGGCTGGAGTGATCCTGGCAATTTGCCTCGCCAGACGCGGGGTGGATGTCACGCTCCTCGAAGCCCACCGCGACTTCGATCGTGCCTTTCGAGGCGACACACTTCACCCCAGCACACTCGAACTCCTCGACCAACTCGGCTGGGCTGACGACGTGCTCGCGATACCCCATGGCCGCATGACGGAAGTCGCCTTTGATGTGGGTGACCAGACGTTTTCGGTCGTCGATCTCTCGGTCCTCAAAACACGGTTTCCGTATGTGGCAATCCTGCCGCAAGCAAAGCTCCTTCAGTTTCTGGTTGAGCGAGGTACCGCAGCATTCCCGAAACTTGTCGTCAGAATGCAGGCGAAAGTGGACGAGTTCATTCGCGTGCAGGGGCAGGTGGTTGGCGTGCGATACAACTCACCCGACGGCCACCAAGAGTTGCGCGCCGACCTCGTCGTTGCCGCCGACGGAAGGTTTTCTTCGCTGCGAAAGCGTGCCGGGATAGAACCAATTCGCACATCGACTCCCATGGACGTGCTCTGGTTTCGACTCTCGGCGAAAGAAGGCGACCCTCATGAAATGCACTTTCGTATCGACGCGGGGCATTTGCTGGTCATCGTCAACCGCGACGATTACTGGCAACTCGGCCTCGTGATCGCCAAGGGGAGTTACCACGACCTCAAGCAAGGCGGCCTTGAGCAGATGCGGGAGCTTGTGGCGAAGCTGGCGCCGCAATTCGCTGATCGTGTGCACGAACTCGCACAGTGGAGTGACATCACCCCACTGGTCGTGGAAGCAAGCCGAGTGCCACGGTGGCACCAGCCTGGGCTGCTCCTCATCGGTGACGCGGCGCACGTGATGTCACCGGTGGGAGGGGTTGGGATCAACGTTGCCATCCAAGATGCGGTGGTGGCTGCCAATCTCTTGGCCAAACCTCTCCTCGAAGGTCGTCTCACCGAAAAAAACCTGATGGCGGTGCAGCGCTCTCGGGCATGGTCAGTGTGGCTGATCCAGCGACTCCAGTCGGCACTCCACAAGCGGATCGTGCGCGGTGCGATTGATCCCTTGAAACCTTTCCGGCCGCCATGGATTCTTCGCCTGCCTGGCGTCCGCAAGCTCGCTGCCCGATTGATTGCGTTTGGTCCGGTACGGGTTCGCATCCGTGGTGAAAAAACGCCCTTCGTCTAAATCCCCCAAGAAATTGAGCCTGGTTTACTATTCGATTTGGCTGCTTCGTCCGCTGAAGTGGTCACCTTGAGGGCCAATTGTTGAAGGCCGTCTGTGCCAGAAAGGTTGTTCTGATGCGACTGCTCATCCCTCTCACGATAGTGTGGCTCGCATTGCTATTCGCACTCTTTGTGTTCACAGCCCCGCTCGCCGATTTGCTGTTCCTCTTGTTCCCGATGCTGCTCATGGTGTTTTTCGTCACCGGGAGCCTCCTCGCCATCGTCGCGGTCGTCACAGCCAAGCGAGACTGGCGTCGGACTGCGGCAGTCCTCGGCATCCTCGCGCTCGCGGGCTGTTTGTACGCATCCAACGTGGGCTTTCGCTGGGGACGCGTGGTCCTCTTTCAGATCCGAAAACCGACCTACGTTCGCCAACTCGCTCAGGCAGAAAAACTCGGGCATGTGCCAGATGAGTTTGGCTGCACCGATCTTGGCCCACCGGTGATCCACGGGCTGTATTGGCAGCGCGGGATTCTCGACAACTATTCAGTCGTCGTGTACGACCCATCCGGCAGGATCGCCGAAATCAACCGCATGGAAGACTGGGATGCGATCCACGCCAACCAACTCTCTGACTTGTTTGGGGGCACGTACTACAAGTGCCAAGATATGGGCGGGGGTTGGTACATCTGCTGGTTCACGTGACGCTGGAAGGATTCCGCGCGCCTGTCGCTCAAACGCCGCGGAGGCTTCCACCGCGGCGGCTTGCGCCTCGTCACTTCACCCAATCCGGCAGGCGGCGAATCTTTCCTTCGGGATCGACACAGACCACGGTCGTCTCGCCAGTCGCGATGATCTGCGTGCCGCGAATCACCTCATAGGCATGCTTGATGTGGGCCGAGCCCACCCGCTCGACGCGGGTGCGGATCGTGAGCAGGTCATCATACTCAGCGGGAGCCTTGTATCTGACCGTCGCATCGGAGACGACCATAAACAACCCCGCGTCTTCAAACGCCCGGTACGTATAACCACGGGATCGGAGAAACTCGGTTCGGCCGATCTCAAACCAGGTCAGATAATTGGCGTGGTGAACCCTCCGCTGTCCATCGGTCTCTTGGTAGCGGACGCGGACTTCAACTTCGTGCACCAACTCGCTCATTCATTCCCTTTATTCGTGTGGTCACCTGCCGGCTCCCGGCACCATCGTGGCCGTCGACCGAGAGGCTTCCCGGTTGCCGCGTTGACCATCTGGCGTGCTTGCCCGTATCTTTCACCGAGGCTACACCGCACAGACGGGTTCGGTCGATGATCGCCCCGGAGAAAGGAAGGTTTTGGCGTGAGCGTCGGTGACTCGGGCGAAGGCGCAGGCCTCGGATACGCAACGAGCCGTGGTCGATCCTGGCCCGCCCTGCGGCAGTTCACGGTATTCTTGGAGAACCGCGTTGGCCAACTGTTGGCCGTGGTTCGACGATTCGATGGCTCCAAAGTGCGGATCGTCGCGCTCTCGATCAGCGATGCTGGCGAATGCGCCTTTGTACGGTTTCTCTTGAGCCACCCCGAACAAGGCCGGGAAATTCTCGAACGCTCGGGCGTGAAGCTCATTGAGAGCGACCTGATCGGCGTGGAACTGCCAGATGTCCCACAGCCTCTGGTGCGAATCTGCACGGCTCTGCTCCAAGCAGAAGTCAACATCATCCAGACCTACCCGATCTTGGTCCACCCACGTGGTCGCCCTGCTGTGGCACTGATGGTCGACAACACGGAAATGGCAATCGAGACGCTCAAGCGGGAGCGGTTCTCCATGATCACCGAGGATGACCTCAACGAGGATCACTGAGGCCGCGACCTCGTTGGCGCCTACTCGTCGAGCCCAATGTCGAGGAAGTCTGGTGGTATCGAGTCGACGTGCCGGACCACGATCTTCTGTACCGATTCCCAGGCGACCGCAGTGAGCGTCACGGTGCCATCCGCGGCGATACTCGCGAAAAGGCCGTGCGATCCGTCAGACCACCCCGGATAAAAGTAGGACGGCAGAATCGGACTGACCGCGCCCGCGAGGTGCACTTCAATCACGCCGCCGTGTCGCCGCTCGTACCAGAGCCGCTCCATCAACCGAGCCGTGGGATTCAGAAGAGTGGTGGCCACGCCAGCCCCATCGTCAACGACGAGCGACTCCTCATCTGGCCGGCCCACCGCCTGAGAGACGTCTGCCGACGGTGCTACATCCGCGAAGTGAATCCGCACTTCATTGGGATCGATCGACGGGCCCACCAGCGCGGATTCCCCTTCAATCAAGGGCTCGCCGATGACCGTCCTCCCCGTTGCCGTCTGCTGACGACGGAGAGGTGGGGGTGGCTCGTTGATGATCAGCGAGGGGCCGTCCGCAGGCTCACGATGCAGGGCACGCGACTCCTCTTCGGCTGCAGCATCTGTCGTTGCCACGGGCACAACGACCCTCGCCTGGGGCGGCTCGCCCGCCGCAGGCTGCGGAGGCCGAGGAGGAGGCCCAGGGATCGTGACGATCTCCTTGCACTCCTTGCAGCGTCCTTTTTTCCCCGCCAAGGCCGCATCGACCACGATGCGATGGCCGTTGGGGCACTCAAAGGCGATCGGCTGCGGGCGGTGCATCCCCTTGGGATCGGCCGCCCTTGGCTGATCCGTGGCGACGGTTGTGGGAAGATCACTCATCGGCACCCCTTTCTCTCGCATAGTGTAAACCGCGAACCGACGCAGTGTCGGCAGCAACGCCGCTTGACGACCGGCGACCGTGGTTCGACACTGCCATCGGTTGGAGGGGCCGGAAGTCGGGCCCTGGCTCGAGCGTTCGCTGTGGATCAACACGAAATGGCAATTTCCGTCACGTGCGGTCACTGCAGAACCCGGTTCTCCGTGAGCGACAAGTTCGCGGGGCAGACGGGTGCCTGCCCGAAGTGCAAAAAACCGCTCACGGTCCCCAAAGCAGACGCGGTCAAGGTCCACGAGCCCGACGCCCCCACCGCCACCTCGGCCGGCGGTCAGTTCCCCACCAAACCGCTCCCCAAACGCGACAAACCTGTTTCGACCGGATCGCTCCTGCTGTGCCTCGGCTTGGCTTTGGGGGCCTTTGCCGCAGCAGCGGCCGTTCGGTTTGTGTGGCCCGCCAACGAGATCCCTGCCGCCCTCCTCGGGTCCACCGCCTTCCTTGTCGCGATTCCCTGCGTGCTGATCGGCTATGCGATGGTGCGCAACCGTGATCTCGAGCCCTACATGGGGCGAAGCCTGTTGCTTCGCGGGCTGATCTGCTCGGTGGTCTACGCCGGCCTGTGGGGCGCCCATGCCTTCCTGCCGCCAGAGTCGACCCAGGAGATGTGGCAGTGGCTCTTCATCGGCCCGATCTTTTTTGGCATCGGGGCACTCGCCGCCTTGGTCAGCCTAGAGCTTGACTGGGGACCAGCTGTCGTGCACTTCTCGCTCTATGTGTTGGTGACGGTGGCTCTTCGCTGGATCGCCGGATTCTCTCCCCCGCTCTAACACGCCCACCCGCAGGCCGCTTCGCCTATGCGCATCCCCGAACTGGAGCCCGCGAGGAATCGCTCAAGCCTGCGGATTCCACCTGGGCTCTCGCTGCCGCTCACCCCTCGGCTGCAGGCAGCGATCGACACGGCCGAGATGCGTCGCCTCTCGCGAGTGGGCCAGCTTGGCCTCGTGGCGCTGGTCTACCCTGGGGCGGTGCACAGCCGCTTCGAACACTCGCTCGGCGTGTTCCGCCTTGCCGTTGCGTTCGTCGATCGCCTGCAGACAGACGAAGCCTTTGCTAGCCGCGTGACGGAAGAGGACGCATCGGCGTTTCTGGCGGCGGCACTGCTGCACGACGTGGGGCACTGGCCGTTCTGTCATCCCATCGAAGACATGAGACTGGAAGAGTTTCCGCGGCACGAATCGTTCCTGCGGGAAATCATCCTGACCAGTCAACTGGCTGAGGTGCTCTCGCGGGAGTGGGGCGTGGCCCCAGAACGAGTCGCTTCGCTCGTGGAGGGATCTGCCGATGATCCCGCAGGCCGCCTGCTGGCGTCGCTGCTCTCGGGCCCCGTCGATGTCGACAAGATGGACTACCTCACCCGTGACAGCCTACACGCGGGAGTGCCCTACGGGCGGCACTTTGACGAAGAACGCCTGCTCGCCAGCCTCTGCGTCGCCCCGGAGGGGAGCTCGCTCGCAATCACTTCCAAAGGCGTGTCGGCTGCAGAACTCCTTGTCTTCGCCCGCTACGTGATGTTTCGCGAGGTCTACTGGCACCACACCGTTCGCTCAGCCACCGCGATGCTGCAGCGCGCGATCTGGCTCCTTCGCGATCGCGTGGAGCCGCGGCGGCTGGTGCGTTTTGACGATGCAGAGTTTGTGACCTGGATCCGAGAGGCCGCCGTTGGCACCCCAGCAGCACCGCTCGCCGAAGGCCTGTTTGGGGCGAGGCGATCCTTGACCAAACGCGCGGCCGCGTTCGATGCCCGCGAGCATCCCGAACTCCATGCCGCCGTCGCCGGTCGACAGTACTGGGAACTCGTGGCCATCAGCGAGCGACTCGCCGAACGGCTCTCCGCCAAGCTCCACCGTCCGATCGCGCCTGCCTCCCTTCTGCTCGATGCCCCGCCATCGGAACGCGAGGTGGAGTTCCGACTTGATGTGCGGATGCCACCGCGATCGACGACGCCCTGGAAGAGCCTTGAATCGCTCTCGCCGGTGGTTCGGGCACTCGCCCACGAGCAGTTTGACGATCTCGTCAAACAGGTGCGGCTGTTCGCCGCCGTTGACGATGCTGCCGTGATCCAAAACAGCAACGGCCTCGAGGAACTGATCCTCGAGGCCGTGCGTGATGCGTGCGACTAAGGGGAGCCGTCGGCTCAGTTGCCCTCAGGAGCGTCGGCGGGCAACTTGCCTGCCTTCATGCGGTCGCCGAAGGTGGCGCCATCGGGGCCTTCCATGCCAGCCACTTTCTCAAGGGACGCACGGATCTTCTCGACGTTGTCCTTGTCTTCCTTCTTGTCGAGCAGGTCGGCAAGCGCCTCACCGTAGGCGTTGCGGTCCTTCTTGCTCTTGCCGAAGTGGCAGACGTTGCACTTGGCCGTCTCCACGGCAGCAGCGAGGGCCTTCTCGGCTTCGGTTCCGTCGGCCTTCACGTACATTTCCACGAACTGGTCACTGAACTGCTTGATCGCGAAGGCGGGGCGTGCGGCGGTGGTCGCCACGATCGCCACGGCCAGACCGGCCACAACCGTCAGCACGCGACGCGTCCGGACCGATGAACCAGAATCTTTGCACTGCATGCCATGCAACATAGGTGATGCTCTCCTGGAGGATTTCAGCGCCCACCGGCCCGTCAGTCGATTCCGGCACGCGGCGGGCCTTCGTGACCCGCAAGTCTTCGGCACAAGGAGAATCGAGGCATGAGGCCGTGTCAAGAAAGAACGGCCCTCTTTTCTCGGAACAAGGCCGCTTCTGCCTCCCTCCATTCGGTAAAAGACCCAGAGTCGCGCCTCGCGCCGTCGCTACGACCGCGACGGGACGCCGCCTGAAGGCACAGCAGTCGGCGGAGCGGCGTTTTCCTGCAGCGTTTCTCCTGCCGCGGGCACCGAACGTTGTTTGTCGCCGGCGCCGATCTCAGCTTCAGGCCAGGCCTCGATCTGAGGCAGGAACTGCATCGACTGGGCGAGCGAAGCAAAGTCGATTTCCACCCGTTCAGCCGCCCCATCAATGCGGCGAAACACAGGGCTGCCTTCATACCGGCTTCCGGCGTCGATCCAGCGGACACGACCCCGGTACACCTCCGGGTCTTCGATGCCCGACTGCTCGATCAGCGGCACCCCTTCCGGTGTCAGGAAGCGTGAAGACGTGGCCGTCACCTCGAGACGCGGCTCCGTTGGCCTCGCAGGAGAATCGAGCAGGCAGGCAAACCCTTCGCGACAGGCAAACAGTCCCTCCCTCGTGGTGACGGTAAGCACGGTGCCTTCTTCCACGTCGCGGCCAGCACCTTCCACCACGATGCACCGGCCACCCGTGTTTAACGAGCCGCCAGTCCAAAGAAGGTCGACGCGTCCCGCACCCGTGACTTCCAGAAACGTCATGTCTCCCTCAACCGTCGTTTCCACAAGTTCGATCCGCGTGGATGGGGCGGTCGCCTCTTCGGCCTCCGCAGTTCGCGGCATGCGTGCCGCATCAACGGCGGAAGCAGGAGACGCCACCACCTCAACACACCGGGGCCGACGGGATTCGACGGAGCCTTCCGATGTCCCTTCGATGCCCAGTCGGCTCCTCTCAAGGACCAGGTGGCTTTCTTCCCTGAGCAAGAACAGCCGCGCTGCCGGTTCAAGCGACTCCGAGGAAACAGCCAGGGTGATCGACACATCCTGAAGTGTCACCTGCGAGGCATCGAGCACAAAACCCGCTCGCTCACGTGCCAACGACTCGGTGGCAAAGCCACTAAATCGCACCTCAGGACGCGTTCCCTGCGCCGCTCGAATGGTGAGTTTCTTGCCCTCAACCTGGATGGGCGGCTCGTCGCGAACCTCCGAAAACGCAAGTTCGATCACGTCTCCATCGTCAGCCGCGGCCACCGCGTCGGCCAGAGACACATGCTCCGTCCAGGCTTCCGCCTCCGCGTTGGGCGCATCGACCACACGGTGCATGACCACGCCACCCTCAATTTCCGACGGGTTGTCGGTGCGGAGGCCGGCTGGATCGGTGGCACTCGCCACTCGATTTTCACGCCCACGCTCACCTGTCGAGAGCCAGAGCGCCGTCACGATTGCCGCAAAGCCCAGCGTGGGCACAAGCCAAGGCAGGTGATCCGCGATCCGAAACTGGCGCTTCTTTGGCCGTCGCACCACGGCGGCGGCTGTCGTGGGCAACTCAATGCCGCGGTCTTCGGCAATCCGCGAGAGCGCCTCCACCAGTTCCGCCGGATGCTGGTAGCGATCGGCCGGATCCTTCTCCATCAGCCGACCAATCACGAGGGCGACTTCGCGGGGAATATCGGGGCGCAACCGATCCACCGGCACGGCCTGCTGCTGTTGATGCTGCAACAGTTTCTGCACCATCGTGCCGTCGGCAAAGGGCGGGCGGCCAATCAGCATGAAGTAGGCCGTGCACCCGAGCGAGTAGAGGTCGCTGCGCACGTCGGCAAGCCTTGGATCACGCGCCTGCTCCGGCGAGATGTAGTCGAAGGTGCCCAGCGTCATTCCACTCACGGTGAGATCACGGTCGCCCGTCATCTGATGCAGCCGGGCGAGGCCCATGTCGACCAAGCGTGCCTTCCCCGTCGGCGTGATGATCACATTTGACGGCTTGATATCGCGATGCACGACATTGCGGGTTTCCGCATGGGCGAGCGCATCGGCCAGCTGCGACGTGATGGTGATCGTGCGGGCGACATCAAAGGGCCCTCGATCGTTGACGAGATCACGGAGGTTCACCCCCTCGATGAACTCAAAGACGATGTAGTGCCAGCCCCCTTCACTGCCGACCGCGTAGACGCGGCCGATGTTTTCATGGTCGAGTCGCGCGGCCGACTGGGCCTCATTTTTAAAACGCCGTAGAAGATCGGCATCGTCGGTGCGGTGTTGAAAAAGCACCTTGACCGCCACGGTCCGATCGAGCGTCGTATCACGACCGCGAAAGACCGCGCCCATTCCACCGCCGCCAACAAACTCCTGCAGTTCGTAGACACCGAGCCGCTTGCCCTCGAGGGCCCGTCCCACATCGGCGACCGCGGTATGCGGCCGGCGGCGAGTTCCCTGCTCGGAGTCCTGCTCGCTCGCGTCGCTGAGCTGGCCATCCCCAGTCGGAAGCTGAGAAATCACGGTGGCTTCCACGTCGCGGTCCGCCGGACCGTGAGGCAGCGGCGTGACGTCGTGCATGGGGCGCGACGGCGGACGTGCGGATGGGGGCGCCACACTCTGGGTTGTGTCGTCCCCCGCCAGCAGCACCAAGACGTGCCGATCATCCGCCGAAAATACCGACGGCACGAACCGTGTCATCCGCGATCTCCTTGAATTCGACAGTAGCACGACTTTCGACCAAGGGTCAACGAACACCCGAGTCGGCAGACGCGATTCGCGTTGCTGGCGGCAGTGGACGAACCCCGCCGTCTGCTAAACTCTCGCACGGTTTCCCCCCGAAGGATCACCGAGGAACTGCCGTGATGAGTCTTTCATCCTCCCCCGACTCTCCCCCCTCCATGCTCGTCCGGCTTGCCACGTGGTCGATGGGCTTAGGGGGCGTGCTGATCGTCTTGGGCCTGGCCTCAATCGCCGCCCCTTGGGTGGCTGCTGCCGCGGTGGCTGCATTTTGTGGGATCACCCTGATTATGGGTGGCGCCTCTCAGATCGCGATGACGGCGATGACCTTCACCTGGCGCGGCTTCTGGCTGACCCTCGTGTCCGGGGTGCTGGCCACCATGCTCGGCGTGGCGATGCTCCTGATGCCCCACGAGGCCGCCGGCGCGCTGGTGATTTTCCTGGCGATCATCCTGCTGATGGAAGCGAGCACAAAACTGTCGGCGACCATGCTTATCGGCAGCGATTTTCCGCGAGGATGGCTCCTGTTTGACGGCATCGTGACTGCGGCCCTGGGTATCGTGCTGCTGGTGAGCGAACCGGCCGAGAAGGAGGTCCTGCTAGGAATTTTCATCGGCATCAACCTGCTCTCGAGCGGCATCACCTTTGCGGCGGGCGGCTGGTCGCTGCGAAATCGGCTCACCAGCCAGTAGTGCCGCAGGCTTTTCTCCCCCTCGCGGGTTCCCCTTCCGCACGAAGGGCGGCCAAGTCCGGTCGCCGGGCCAGCCGCCGCTGGGGTATACTTTGAGGCTGGTGATCGTCCCGCAGGTGCGGCGATTTCTGCCATCGGGAGGGAAAGCATGCTCTCATTTTTTGGAGGAAAGCAGCGGCTCTGCAGGGGCAGTCGCCGTGACTTCCTGACGATTGGTGGACTCTCGTTTGGCTGTGGGGGGCTTTCCCTGGCTCAAGTCATGCGGCAGGCGGAGGCGTCGTCTTCTCCTGCGGCCCATCGTCACAAGGCACTGATCAACATTTTCCTGGGTGGTGGCCCGCCGCATCAGGACCTCTGGGACCTCAAGCCCGACGCCCCGAGTGAGATTCGCGGCGAGTTTCGCCCAATCGGCACCAACGTGCCCGGCATCGAAATCTGTGAAGTGTTTCCGCAACTCGCGCAGCGGATGGATCGCTGTGCCGTCATCCGGTCGGTGGTTGGCTGCGAAGGTGCCCACGCCTCTTTTCAGTGCATGACGGGGTGGTCTGAGAGCAGCCTGCGATCGATTGGTGGTCGCCCCTCGATGGGCGCGGTTGTGTCGCGCTTGGCGGGCCCCGTCGACCCCTCCGTGCCGCCATTCGTCGGCCTCGCCGCCCCGACGAGCCACCGCCCCTGGTCGGACTCGGGCACCGCGGGCTTCCTCGGCCCAGCCTTTGCTCCGTTTAAGCCGGAAGGACGCGACCTCGAAAACATGACCCTGCGATCGATGTCGCTGGACCGGCTTCGCGACCGGCAGCAACTCCTCGCCGGTCTCGACACGCTTCGCCGGGATGTCGATGCCTCAGGCATCCTCGACGGCATGGACAGCTTCGGCCAGCGAGCCTTTGATGTGCTCACCGGAAGCCGGCTTCTCGACGCCCTCGATCTTGAGCAGGAAGACCCGAAAGTCCGCGCGGCCTACGGAGACGGGAAGCCGTATCAGTATCAGTACGACGGTGCCCCGACCTGCAACGACCACTTGCTGATCGCCCGTCGGCTGATCGAGGCTGGCGTTCGCGTCGTCAGTTTGAGCTACGGGCGTTGGGACAGCCACGGCAAGAACTTTGACCTCGTCCGCGACCACGGCGGCAAACTGGATCAGTGTCTCTCAGCGCTGATCGACGACTTGACCGAACGCGGCATGATCGACGACGTCACCATTGTGGTCTGGGGAGAGTTTGGGCGGACGCCCAAGATCAACCCGCAAGCCGGCCGCGACCACTGGCCTCAGGTGAGCACCGCCCTGTTGGCCGGCGGCGGGCTCCGAACCGGCCAGGTCATCGGTGCTACCAACCGGCTTGGTGAACACGCCACCGATCGCCCGGTGCACATGCAAGAAATCACCGCGACCCTCTACCACGCACTGGGCCTGTCCACCGCCAACACGACGATCATTGATATGACCGGGCGGCCTCAGTACCTCGTCGAACATCAGCCCATCTCGGAACTGATCTAGCAGACGCACGGCAGCGAAGAGCCGGCGAACGCTCGAACGCAACGCGAACGCCGACAACTCAGTCGCGAGCCGGCGACGGTTCGAGGGTGTGCATGGGCTGCGGGTTCTCGACCGCCCAGATCAGCATGCGGCCGTCTTGGCTTCCGACTGCGAGCGTCGAACCAGCAACCGCGATGGACTGCACGAAGTCGCCCGCGCCCTGCAGCCGCCGGACCTCGCCGCCGGATGCCGCGTTGAAGACGCGGACGGTGGCATCGCCTGAGGTGGCTGCGATTTCCTCTCCTTCGCCGAGAAACCGCACACCCGTCGCCTCGCGTCCGAGGCCGCCGATCGTTCGCTGCTGTTCACCCGTCGTCACGTCCCAGACTTTGAGCACATTGTCGGCTCCGGCAGTCACCAGCCGTCGACCATTGGCCTGCCAGGCAACTCCCAGGACGTGGCCCGTGTGGCCTTCAAAGCTCTTCACCGTGGCTCCACTGGCCACGTCATGCATCTTGGCGAGCCGATCGGTCCCTCCGGAAGCGAGCGAGGCTCCGTCTCGCGAAAAGGCGAGCGAGACCACGGTGTCGGAGTGGGGCTGAACAAGGCTCCGCACAAGCGTGCCGTCGGCCACGTTCCAGAGTTTGATCTCGCCACCACGACTCGCGCGGCCACTCCCCGAGGCCAGAAACGTTCCGTCGGGAGAAAAGGCAAGCGCGAGCACCGCATCGACCGGCGGGCCCGTTGGGTCATCGTCGATCGCTGGCGGAACCTGCTCACCACCTATGGTGCGCAGCAGCGTCCACCGATCACTTGCATCCCACACCGAAGCAAAATCGGGCCCACCACACACCAGGAGCCGGTGATCAGCCGTGGCCGCGAGAGTGACGGCACCCGCGGCCACCGACATCCGCCGCCGCGGAAGGCCATCGAGCCCGCCGCACTCAAGCACGCTCCCGTGCGGGTCAAGGCACAGCACGCGACTTCCATCCCGTCGAAAGCTCACGCTCACAAAAGGATGCATCGCTGCCGGTTGTCCCTCGGCGAGTCCGTTCCGTTCCGCTTCGACGTCTGTTCGCTTGGCCTCAAGCGCGGTCAGTTCAGCCTGTCGCTGCGGCAACGCCTCGTCGGCCCGCGCCACCTGTGCGGTAGCGAAATCGTGGTCGCGTCGAGCCGATGTGAGCGCGGTTTCGGAAGCCTTGGAGGCGTCGACGGCCGCCGTCTCGGCCTTCTTCTGCTCCTCGACCATCTTCGCGGTCTCATCGACGCGAGCCTTCGACCGCGGCACCTGACCTTCGGCTGCTGCCACCGCAGCCTCGGCTGCCGCTTTGGCTGCAGCCGCCGCCTCCACTGCCGCATCGAGCGGCTTTAAGGCCTCGGCCGCATCCGCAGCACCTTCCGTGGCCTTCACAAAACTTGCCCGGCTGGCAGCGGCAGCCTCCACGGCTGCGGTCGCTTCTGCCACAACCATCTTGGCCGCCTCAACAGCGGCTTCAGCCAATGGCACGGCGGCCACGGCACCAGCCGCCACGCGATCGGCTTCTTCGCGAGCCGCCGTGGCCGCAGCAGCTGTCTCTCCTTTTTCCGTGGCGTCTTTCTCCGCCGCCGCGAGCTTTTCCTGCATCTGCTTCAGTTCTTCGGCTGCCTTCGTCTTCGCCTCTTCGGCCGCCGTCACCTGAGCCTTGGCATAGTCGCCGTCCTGGCCGAGCACCCGCAGGTCGGCATCGAGGCGAGCCAAGCGATCCGCGAGTTCGTGATCGCCTTGGGTGTGCGTGATGAGCGCGGCATCAGCGAGACTCCAGACCTTCACGCCAGGCACGCCCCCCACCGTGGCCAACCGCGTGCCATCGTGGTTGACCGCCAACGACGCGACAGCCCCACCGTGGGGAAACTCGCGGACCAGTCCCCCGTCGGCGAGGTTCCAAAGCCGCACCACCCCATCCGCACACCCCGCAAGCACCTGGCCAGAGAAACCTGGCACTTCCCGCATCGCAGTCACCGGGAAGGCTGCTCCAGCAATCTCGCGCACCAGTTCCGCCGGCGCCGCGGTTTCCTCGACAGCAGGCAGGGGGAGTTTCCAGCAGCGCAGCGAGCCGTCGGCTTCGGAACTGACCAACTGGCTCTCACCGTGCGCGAGGACGAGGGCGCTGATCGCCAGTGGCCGCAGCAGGCGACCAATGATCGCACCATCCTCAAGGCGGTAGGCCGTCAGGGAGTTGTCTTGTGCGGCAACGTAGAGCGTGGACGCATCCGCTGACAGCACTCCCGCCACCGCCGCTGGGCCAGGGGTGCCAAGGATGCGAAGCGTCTCGGCGACGTTCGGTGCGGCAACGTCGGCGATGGCGACCCGGCCATCTGCGAGGCCAATCGCGGCGATTCCCTTGGGGCTGTCGGCCACGCCCAGCAACACCCCGCCTCCAGACCCTGGGATGTCGGCAAGTTTCCCCACCGCATTCCGAGCCCAGAGTTTGATCGTGCGAAACGAGCCCGTCGCCAAAAGATCGTCCACGGGCGAAAAAGCCATCGCGGTCACCACATCCGCGTGAGCCAGCCCACTCCCCTCGTCACTTGCCGTCACGAGCGTGGGGTCGACCAGACTCGAGGTGGCAGCAGCCTCTCCCGCCCCCGACGTAAGCCTGCCCCCGGACCGCGTGTCGTAGAGCGTCACCCGCCCACCGCGTGCCGCGGCCGTCACCCGCCCATCACCGGAGAGCGCCACCGCCAACACCCCGCCTACCCCGGGCGGAAGCGGCTTCCAGTCGACGGGCCGCATCGCTAACGGCCCAGCCTGAGCCCCTTCGTCGATCCACCGTTGGAGGAGCCCAAGCTGCTCGGGCGACAGGTTCACCGCACCAACGCCGTTGTCTTCAGGCGGCATCGCATCGTCGAGACGGTGGGCGGCCCTGAGAAAGAGCAGGCTTTCCGACGCGTTGCCTGCCACGACGCCCGGCCCAGAATCACCTCCAGCGACAATCCGCTCGAGCGAATCCATCGAGAGCCCACCTTCGGTCACCTTTTCGTTGTGGCACGCGGTGCAGTTGGCCGACAGCATCGGCACAATCTCGTCCTGGTAGCGAACCGAAGCATCCCGCTCAATGACCGCCACAGGCAGCCCCTCTTCCTGAGCCTGTACGGGGTGAGGAACCACGAACGAGGCGACCACGACGGCAGTGAGCGTGGCACAGGCGGTGAAGGAAAGACGGGCAAAGAGGGGCGTGCGCCGAAAGTGAGCGGTCATCACGATGCAGGTCATGGTTGCGGCGACTCCTGGACTCGGGCAGAAACAATCAGCGGCACCTGCCGCTCAAACGCGACTTCCCTGTCGAAGAAACTCACCTTCCCCTTGAGTGTGACCGTGTGGCTTCCGGGAGGCGTGGCCTCCGTGGTGGTGATCGCCACAACTCCCTCTGTGGCTTCTGCAGCAACTGTCGCGGCCGCCAGACCAAGGCCTTCCACTGGCGAGGCGGCGACCGCCTCGATCGTGACGGGCCCGGCAAACCCGTACTTCCGTTCCACGGCAATCTTCATTTCCCCGGCGGTGCCCGCGGCGACGGCCACCCCATCCGGGCTTGTCGTCATCGACACAGGAGCATCGGCGACGACCACCGTGAGTGGTGGCAGCAACACAGGCACATCGATGTCTTTCGCAGCCGAAGCCGCGGCCGCATCCGTCGCCACCTTTTCACGGCGCCCCCGCTCCTCCTCAGCAGCCTTGAAGGCCGCCTCCGCGTCGGCCACCGCTTTTTGAGCCGAATCACGTGTGGCGAGCATCTCGGGAGGAGGCTCGTTGCCAGCCGCCTGCGCGTCGGCGACCACCTTCTCCGCAGTCGCCAGCGCCGTCTTCGATGCCTCAACCGCTTCCGCCCGCTGCTGGGTGGCCGCCGTCACTCGTTCGAGATCGGCCTTGGCCCGCTCGGCGGCTTGAGGGTTTCGCGAGAAGGCGTACTTCGCCACCCCCTGAAGCGTGACGGTGTACACCCCGGGGGCCACACCTGGTTCGACATCCACGGCCACTTCCCCGCTCGCGGGCGGCGGCGACGTTTCCCCTTCGGCGAGTTGCGGTTCTTCAAACTTCACCTCCGGCACCTTCAGGGCGTCGGGCAGTTTCATCTCGGCGGGGTACGCGATCGGCGTCAACGCCAACGGACCTTTCACGCCAGGCCGTCGAATCACGTCGAAGGGGATCGAAAGTTTGCCACCGCGCGACGTCTCAAAAGTCGTCGACTCCTTCGGCCGCAGGGTGACCGGAGCCGCATCGGCCGTCACCGCCACACGCACCCCTTCCGTCTGCCGAACCAACTGCGGTTCGTTGGCGTTGTTGACCTTCCAGCGAAGCGTGGCGGACCGTGCCACCTTGGCCACCTCGCTGCCAGCGACCATCGCTCGACCAACGATGCGAATCTCTTGCTCGAGAGGTTGGGCATCGTCGGCAGCCTGCAACACCACCACCCCACGACGAGCCCCGCCCGCGATCACCACCGGCACCGCCGTGACGCCAGCCGGCAGGTTCTCTGCGGTGATCGTCACGTCTCCAGCGAAGCCGTCCTGCCGCACGAGCAGCAGATCAAGCGCGACCGTCCCGCCAGCCGCGAGCGTCGGAGCGCAGGCATACAGTTTGCTGGCATCGCCTCGATCGGGTCGGGCCACCAGGGCGAGCAGTTCAAAGTCTGGTGCCGGGGGCCTGATGGAGAGCACGTAGCTCGCAGCCGGGCTGGCCACCGAGTCCACCGCCAAATCCTTTACCGTCACTCGATAGGTTGCGGTCGTGTCCGCGGTGAAGGTGATCTGAGGATCGAGTGTGGGCTGATCGACCATCGCCCCCTGAAACTCCTGCGGGCCGTCGTCAGCAAAGGAGATCTCGTGGGCAGTCACTCCACCGTTGTCATCAAACGACAACCGCTCCACTTTGATCGCCGCATCGCTCTCACTCCCCAACCTCCGTGAAAAGAGATCGAGCGTGATCACCTCCCCGGCTGCGGCATCGAACGCAAAGCAGTCGCGGTCACCGCGTGGGTGAAAACGCCCCGCAATCGCCGCCGGCCGTGGCACAAGCTGTGGCTGATCCTCGCCATCGTTGGGCTCCACCTCTGGCACGATATCGAGGTCGACCTGCAACACGGTGGGTGGGCTCGGGAGCTCGTCAAACAGCCCCCCGCGAAGCGGCACCAGATCGGCAGCCGCATCGCGCGGTGCGAGCAACCGACCAGGCGGGGTTGCAGGATCGTCGAAGCCGATCTGACTAGGATCGACGTCGATCGACTTTTGCTCGAGTCCTCGTCCGTCGTCGCCAGGCATGGGCACGGCCCCTTCGCCCAGGCCACGCCCCATCAGCGTGATCTTTGCTGGCTGCCCCGGCTCTGCTGCGGCCGGAAACACGGCCACCACGACAGGCCCCGTTGAGACACCAAGCCGATAGAAAAACTCCCCACCGCCACGGGCGTATCGATCGTGCACCCGCACCACATGCCGGCCGGAGGCCACGGTCGTCAGGTCAATGACCGGATCGCCATGGATCACGTCGGCGGCGACTTCAACCAACCGACCGTCAGGCCCTCGCACCTCCAGAAGCGGATCGATGCGCGAGTCGAGCCGGTTGGCCCACAGTTCGAGGTGCAGCCGCTGCCCGGCCTGACACTCTATTGCATAGTGGTCCGCCGCATTGGCATCGGCCGCCGCGTTGACCACCGCATCGAGCGGCAGTGGCAGCGCCTTCTCGGCCGCCTCGATCGGCCCTGTCTTTCGAAACTCTTGCGAGCGTCCCACCACAAATCGCCTGGGGCTGCTCACGCCAAAGCGGCCGATCGCCGAGGCTTCATAGATTCCGGGAGGCACGTCAGCCCCGATCGCCACGGTCATCTTGCCCGCCAAGGGCCTCGGCTCCGGATCGAACTCCGTCGCGTCGGCCATGACCGGAGCGGCCGAGATCCCCGGATGCGAGAACACCATGGCGTGCACCTCGTCGAGGTCTTCGCCTGCGAGCACAACCTCGACGCTCTCCCCTTGCCTGCCACCAGGCGGCGCGATCGCGGTCAGGATCGGCTCAGGCAGTTCCGCGACCGCGATGGGCAGCCAGGCGGCCAGCGCCACCGCCAACACGACAAGGAGCACGGACAGGCGAGAAACCGATCTCACTACGCCGCGACGCCACTGGGCACGGGCCGCCCTCCACGAATACGAGGTGGTCATGCGCGCACTCCATCAATGGTTGAAGAGAAACTCTTTGGTGTTCAGCAGCGACCAGACGACATCCTCCCAAGCTTCCTTGGAGCGATCCGCCCGCGCTGCGAGGTACGCCTCAATCTCTGCCGTTTCTTCCGGAGAGGGATGACGCGAAAGGGCCACCAGATACACCTGATCGATCTTGCTCGCCGTCGGTGTTGCCGCATCCTCCGCGAACGTGCTGGCACGGCTGCCAGAGAGTTTGCCCAAGATGTCGGCAGAGTTGATCAGGTGCAGACTCTGGGCGAGGTTGGCCTCAGACCCACGCTCGCACTCGCAGGCACTGTCGGCATTCGGCCGACCAAACACCGTGAGGAAGTAGTTGTCGAAGTTCGGGTCGGGCAACTCCACAGCACGAGTGCCCGGCAGTGTTCCCGCAAAGCTGGTCTGGCTCCCGGTAAGCACGTCGATCGCATCCAGAGCGATCTCTGCGGGAAGGCGACGCGCGAAGAACCGGGAGTAGCTCTGCCGGTCTTGGGAGTTGTAGTCGTTGGGAACGGCCGAGAGTTGATACGTCGTGGAGCGACAGATCGTCCGCACCAACCACTTCATGTCGTAGCCATGCTCGGTAAACGCGGTCGCCAAGGCGTCGAGCAGTTCCGGATTGGTTGCGGGATTGGTGACCCGCATATCGTCTTCCGGTTCGACAAGCCCCACGGCAAAGAAGTGCTTCCAGTAGCGATTCACGAGCGAACGGGCGAAGAAGGGGTTGTCTGCAGCCACCATCCAATCGGCTAGCTCTTGTCGCGGATCGGAATCGATCGGCATGTCACCGGGCTCGGCACCGAGTACCGCAGCCTTATGGCTTCCCTTCGGACCGTTCGCAGAAGCCACCCCGCGATTGTGGAAGAGCCGATCCTCACCTGGCTGCAGGCCCTTCTTACGGCCCACGCGCGAGAAGAAGGCGGCGAGTTCGAAGTAGTCGTCGGTGCCCCACTTCTCAAACGGGTGATGGTGGCATCGCGCACACTGCAAACGCTGGCCGAGAAACAGCTGCGAGGCGTCTTCAACCTGTTGGTTGATGTCCGACACCTGGCGGTACCAAATCACCGCAGGATTGGCATTCGCCTCCCCCGTCGCTGTGATGATGTCGCGGACAAACTCGCTGTAGGGCTTGTTCTCCGCGATGCTGTGCCGAATCCAATCGTAGAAGGCATAGCTTCCGTGGCGATGGATCTCCCCTCCCGCGCGCTTGTTCCGCAGGATGGCCGACCACTTCGTGGCAAAGTTGTGGGCGTAGTCTTCGGAGTCCACCAGCTGATCGATCAGTCGATCGCGTTTATCCCCATCGGTGTTCGCCAGGAAGGCCGCCGTTTCTTCAGACGTGGGCAGCCGACCCGCGATGTCGATCGTCACCCGCCGCAGGAACGTTGCGTCGTCGCAGACCGGCGACGGTGGCAGACCCAGCTTCTGCAGATGAGCAAGCACCTGCTCGTCAACAAAGTTCCGAGCAAAGGATTCGGGAGAAGGGATCAGCCCGGGATCCGTGCTCAGTGGCGTCGTGCCGCGGAACACGCCCACGTGGCTCTGGTAGCGGACCATCACCGCCACGGTTCCACAGCGAGCCGGACCATCCCCTTGATCGGTTGCCGTCACCAACCCATCGACGGCCACTTCAGCGAGATCTGGAGCATTGACCTCATACTGCGCCATGCGGGTGACGTCTTCGATTCGACCATCATCAAAGAAGGCCATCACCCGCAGCTGCTGCCGCTGCCCTGCAAAG
This sequence comes from Planctomycetota bacterium, assembly GCA_029978905.1. Classification (GTDB taxonomy): domain Bacteria; phylum Planctomycetota; class Planctomycetia; order Pirellulales; family UBA1268; genus M30B53. Next base: position 45,990 of record JAPOIM010000009.1, on the reverse strand, counting down.
AGCGTGCGTTCGGTTGGAAAGACCTCAATCCGCGACACACGCGGCGGCTCCGCCCCACTCGGCCTTGCGCCCTCGCGGATCCATTCAGCGATCAGTTCGTAGGAAGGCGACCCTGTTTCGATCAGTTTGCCGCCACCGTGTGGGACCTCGGCCGCCGCCTTCTCAAGGAGCAGACTCGTCTCAGGCGCCACCAGAGAAATGCGTCGCCCGCGCGCTTCCTTCACCAGGTGTTCGTGATCCTCGGCGGGCTCAAAGCCGAGCAGCGACAGACGAAAGCCATTCTGGCCACCACTCTTGCCGTGGCAGCCGCCACCGTTGCAGCCGTACTTGGTAAAGACCGGCACGATCTGGCTGATGAAGTCGATCGGCGGATCATTTCCGATCCGCTCCACAATCAGCGGCACAGCCACCTCGCCCGCCCCTTCAAAGGCGGCCACGACCTGCCCTTCACCATCCGCCAAGGGAACAAGCATTCCCCCGGGCTCCACGGTAGCGAGCGTCGCGGGTTCGACACGCCAGGCGACCGCGGCCGTCACATCGACATCAGGCACGCCGGCCGAGAGGGCCGTGGCGATGAGCTGCCGACGATCACGACTTCCGACAAGACGCAGCGGCCCCGGCTCCGGCTGCCCCGTCGACACGTCGACCGTGAGGCTCGGAACGACGCCATCCTCGGCGACGGCGACCCCAAACGACCCCGCGCACGCAAGACATACCGCTGCGAGAGTTCTAAAACGCATCCGCATCGCTGCTCCTCCTCGACGACGGCCCCGCAGGGCCTTCGCTGCACGACTCGAGTATGCTTCCCCGATCACAAAAGTTTAACAGACCGTCACAAACTGACAGAAACCGGGCAGCCAGCTACGCGATCTCTGTCAACGGCATGGTTGCGTCGCCATAGGCCTGCAGCGGCACGCCCATCACATCCAACAACGACAGGAAGAGGCGGCACATCTGCCGCTGCTCGGCGCCGGCGTAGTCGAGCACCCGACCACCCGCCAGCCGCCCGCCCCCGCCACCAACCATCGCCACAGGCAACTGGTCGTTGTCGTGTCGGGCTCCCGCCATCATGCTCGAACAGAGCATCACGACCGTGTTGTCGAGGACCGATCCGTCCCCTTCCTGCGTCGCCGCCAACCGCCGCGCGATGTAGGCCATCTGCTCGACGAAGAACTGATTCACTTTCAGCCAGTCTTCACCGTCCGAATGCGAAAGCAGGTGATGGATCATGTAGTCGATCCCCTGCGTGGGATTGTCGACGCGCGTGAGGTTGGGAAACCGCAAAGCCGAGTGATCGTTATTGAGCTTCAACGTCACGACGCGCGAGGTGTCGGTCTGGAAGGCTAAAACCAGGATGTCGCACATCAGCCGCATATGCTCGGCGATGTCTTGCGGCACCCCATCTGGAGGCCTGGGGCGATCTGGGGCCGCCAACGGCGGCCGCCAGCCTTGCAGTTCCCCACGCTTGCCTGCGCCTTCGATCCGCGATTCCACATCTCGCACGCTGTCGAGATACTCATCGAGCTTGCGGCGATCGGCCACATTAATCCGCCTGCGAAGATCGGCTGCATCCTCGATCACCGCATCGAGCACGCTGGCATCTCCCCGTTCCACGTCATCTTTGAAGAGCCGATCAAAGGCGAGGGCGGGATAGAGCTCGAGCGGAGTCGGCGTCGTGGGTGAGCTCCATGAAATATGGGAGCTGTAGAGCATCGAATAGTTCTTGTGCACCGACGGATTTGCCCGCTCGCACCCCAACACCAGGCTCGGCACCTTCGTCGCGTGGCGGTGTGACTGGGCGATCACCTGATCAAAGCTCGTACCAGAGCGGATCTCACCACCACTGGCCAGCGGAGCTCCCGACAGCAGGTTGCCCGTCTGCGAGCTGTGGATGTTTCCCTTCCGCGCCTCTTCGTGATAGAGCCCCTTCACCAGAAGAAACTGCTCACGAAAATCATGCAGCGGCTGCAGCACGCGGCCGAGCTTCATCTCGGAGCCTGTACCCTCGGCCCACCACTCTTGCGAATGGAATCCATTGCCCGCAAACAGCACGGCAAGGCGCGTTGGTGGCCCAGATGCAGACGCAAACTCCTCGGCCGCAACCACACCGCGGGGCCGGAAAGACTCAAGCCACGGCAGCGTCATCGACACCCCCATCCCTCGCAGGATGGCGCGACGCGAAGCGCGGAGACCGGCAGTGCATGCCAACGGCGGTGTATTCATGAAAGACTCCCTTGAAGGATACCCCTGTCGAGCGGACGTGTCCGGCTCTGTTTAATGATCATCTGCAGCGAGCGGGTCGTGATAGTCGCGTCCTCGCGTCATGCGAAACTGCGGGCTCATCACCACCATCTCGATCGCATGCCCGATGCGATCGTCGTTGGCGGCGAGTTCGGTGAGCATCGTGTCGAGGAGTGGCTCATCGGAGAGCTGCACCGCACGCCCGAGCGCATAGCCGAGGAGCTTGCGACAGAACTGCCGTGTGAAGTCCTCACGCCGCGTCGAGAGGAGCCAGGCTCGAAGGCCCTCGACCCCATCAATCGTTGTGCCATCGGGGAGCTTCGTGGCGGCATCGATCGGCTGCCCGGCAGCATCCGCCGCTCGGAAACGACCCACCGCGTCAAACTCTTCGAGCGCGAAGCCAAGCGGATCAATCTTTTGGTGGCAACGAGCGCACGACGCGTTTTCTGAGTGCAGCTCAATCAGCTGCCGCTCGGTCAGGCCCGCCGGCACCGTCTCGGCCAAGAGTGGCACGTCCTTTGGCGGCTTGGGGAGTTTCTCGCCAAGGATCGTTTCAAACAGCCAGTTGCCGCGCAGAATCGGGCTCGTCCGCGAGGCTCCTGCCTGCGTCGCCAGTGTGGAGGCGAGTGTCAGCACCCCACCACGTCCGTGCGACCGAACGCCGTCGATCCGCCGCCAGCCCTCCCCTTCCACACCTGCGATACCGTAATGCGCCGCAAGTTCTGGGTTGAGGAAGGTGTGGTCGGCATCCAAGAGGCTCAGGATCGAGCGGTCTTCTTGGAAGAAGTCGGTGAGGAAGAGCACGGTTTCCTCTTCGATCGCCCCTCGCAGTGCCGCAAACTCCGGAAACAGTGCTTCATTCTTTTCCGCATCGCGGGCGAAGCCTGAGACATGGAGCCAGTGCGTGCCAAACTCGATCGCCAGCCGCCTCGCACGCGGATCCCGCAGCATGCGTTCCGCCTGGGCCCTCAGCACAGCCTCCGTAAGCAGGCTGCCATCGGCAGCCGCATGGAGCAGCTCTGCATCCGGCGGTGACGACCACAGGAAGTAACTCAACCGCGTCGCTAACTCATACCCGTCAACTGGCTGCGGCAACTCACCCACAGGAGGCACTTCGAGTTTGTAGAGAAAGTCAGGGGACACGAGCACGCGAGCCACGAGCATCGCCATCGCCTCCTCGTGCGGAAGCCCCTCGCCGAGCAGCATCGCGTGCAAGTTGCGGAGGTCTTCTGCCTCGTCCCCATGGAGTGGTCGCCGAAACGCCTGCTCAGCGAAGCCGATCAAGGCCTCCAGCTGTGCAGGACGACTCGCCACCAACCGCTCGCGATACGCCTCCGCCCGTGCCTCAACGGCTGGCTTCATTTTCTGAAAAGGTATCGCGAGGTCTGGTCGATCTTGGGTGGCGAACTCCGTAATCTGCTCGAGCGACGCTTCCAACTTCAGTGGCTCGGCACTCACAAAGAGCAGCTGGTCCCAGAGGCGTTCCAAATCTGCCGACTCCTGCTCGGTGAGCATCAGTCGTCGCAGGTGCTCGTCTTCTCGGTAGAGCACGTTAAGGGTCACCACCTCGTCGACCGGCACGATCCGCACGTAACACAAGGCTTGCGGAAACAGGTCGCGAAACGCATCAAATGAACGGTTCATGCGATCCCAACCCGCCGTCCCCTCGCGAGCCACGACGGGCAGATCAGGCTGCAGGCTGACATTGGGATTGAAATCCCCACCGCCCACCGACACCTGCACGGTCGCCTGCTCACCAGCCTCCTCCGCAATCACCGCGGCCGTGACGAGTTCGCACCCCGCCACCAGTTCGGCAGGCATCCGAAACGTGCGGACACTTGGTGCCTGCAGGCGGAGATTCTCCTCGGCCGCAACCACAGACCGCTCCGCCAGCCAGGCCGCCATCGAGGGCGCAAGGATCGGCCCAGACGGAGCCCGCAAGAGCGTCCGCAAGGCTGCGTCGGGAGATCCAGCCGGCGGCCCGTCGGCCTCAGACGAGAGCACGGCCGCGAGCTGCGCTGCGATCTCCTGCTTGTCTTCGCGCGTTCCGCTCGCGAGCCAGCGAGCCGCCAGCGAGCCAGAGGGGATCAACGGTTGCGCTTCCTCCCCCACCGGTTCGCTCGCGAAGTGCCACACCCCTGCGTGCCCCTGGCCGTCGGCATGCGGGTTGCCAGCGAGGATGTTGTCCGACACGTCGGCCGCCAGGTCCCACACACCATCCGCCGACGTGACCGTCAAGGCGATGGCCGTCATGTCGCACGAATGGTTGCCATCGCGGGGATCGATCACGAGGCTCACTGCATCGCCGGCCTGGAGTGGCAACTGCTCCGGCGGCGCAAAGGCCCGGGCATCACCACCATCCGCGAGCCCTTCGGCAACCACCTGCCGCGTGCCCTTGCGACGAATCTGCACACTCCAGGCAACGCCATTGCCGCACCCGATGTGCGCCCGCTGCACGCTCCCCTCCACACCAACATCGCACGCCCTAGGGCTCACCCACGACACCACCACACGCCGGTTGGGGGCGGGATGGACACCGACGGAGTGCGGTCGCATTGTGCCGGGAATCTGCACCTCCTGATCAGACGAGTTGGCCAGCACCGAGAGGGCATCCGCGCCAGTCCACCCGGTAATGAAGGGCCATGCCTCGACACCTTCCGCCCGACCAACGATCGGCTCACCGAGGCTCACGACTCCCCGCGCCTCGACCCCAAGCGCCTGCAGCCACCCCTGCAGCAGTCGAGGATCGACGCCATGCGTCGTCGCCAGTTCCTCGATCGTCGGCGCAGTCTCCGCGGTGGCATGCCGTGTGTGGTCGAGCAGTTCGGCAGCGGCCTCAAGACAGCCAACGGTTTGCTCGGAGAGCATCGTCCGCCATTCCCCCACGGCATCGGCGAGATCTTCGACTGCCGACAGGGGAAGATCGCCACGCCCCGGGGCGACGAGACGCGGCCGCTCAAACATCACGAGGTCGTCTGCGGCTCCGTCGCCAGCCGAACTCGCAGCAAGATGGAGCGTGATCCAGCCATCCGCATCAGCCGAGGGCATCGGGAGCCGGAACTCTTTGCGAGCCACCAGCGGAGACACGGCCTCCATCCAAGAAGCAGGGCCATCTTCACGGCCGAGGTGCCGGCCGATCTGCCCAACCTTGTTGAACTTCCAGAGCACCCGCTGCCACGCCTCCACCTCAGCCACGAGCACCGATTCCGGCAGCACCGACTGCTGCTCCCAGAGATCGCGGAGCCGGTCGACGATCAGCGAACCGTCGGCGCCTGCCGGCGGCGACGAGGTCAACGGTTGGGCTGCCATCGCCGTGGCCACCGTGCTGAGATACTTCGGCGAGATGCCGTGCGCGGCGGCAATGTCCGCCACGCGATCAGGCGTGGGCTCGCCCTTCGCAAGTTCGCGCGCCGCCTGAAAGGTGGCGGCGAGCGGCAGAAATCCCTCGCGGCCCATGTCGAGGGTGATCCCCTGCTCCACGGTGGTCTGTGCTTGCACCGCTGTGTCAGACAGCGGCGACGTGTACCGTCGGTAGAAGTCGCGAATCTCTTCGAGCAGTTCGTCGGTGAAGTCGCGCCGCGACTGCCCGGCGGAAAATCGCATCCCATCAGGCAGCAGAACCAGATGCTCAGCAATGTCTTTGCCCGCATCGAGATACTTCACCACCATCGAAGGTGACATCACGAGCGACGCCCCCGTGTTGGTGAAGCCTTCGCCTGCTCCCCCCTCTGCTGGAAACTCGCGGGCAGGGTCGAGCGAGTCTACGCCGGTGAGTTCGCGCACTGTGTAGGTGTATTCCGCGTTGTTGAGACGCCGCAGCACCACCCGCCCAGGATCGCCGGCATGGGCCTCAGCCTCACCCCGCAGGAAATCACGCAGCCACGTTGCCAGTTGGGTTCGCTCCGCTTCACTGGGCTGATCAGCATCTTGAGGCGGCATCTGCCCATCCGACACCACGTCCGCCGCTCGCTGCCAGTGCCGCAGCGCCTGCCGCATCGCGTCGGGCGACCCAGCTCCCGTGAGATCCACATCTCCTTCGACCACATCCCCGGCATGGCAGCCATGGCAGTAGCGGGCCACAAGCGCTGCGGCCGCCTCTTCCGCACGCACCTCCATCGCCGCAGACAGCAGCATCATGATGATCGCTGCCGTCGTGATCAGGTCGCTCCGTCCAGACCGCATCGTTGCTTCCTCGTGATGATTCATGCGAGCACCTCCCGGACCACCGTCCCGTGCACATCCGTCAGTCGGTAGTCGCGTCCTGCATGCCGATAGGTGAGTCGCTCGTGGTCAAAGCCCATGAGGTGCAGGATCGTGGCGTGGAGATCGTGCACGTGCACCGGCTGTTCAACAGCCCGCAGCCCATGCTCATCCGTCGCACCATGGACATACCCTTGCTTCACGCCAGCTCCCGCCAGCCACGAACTAAACGCCCACGGATGATGCTCGCGACCCAAGGCGTCGGCCGTGTTGTTAAACGGCGTGCGGCCAAACTCGGTCGTCCAGACCACGAGTGTGTCGTCGAGCATGCCGCGGCGTTTGAGGTCGCGGAGCAACCCGGCGATCGGCTGATCCACATTCTTTGCCAGGGGCTCATGCGTGAGCATGTCGCCGTGCGCATCCCAGTTTCCTGAAGAGCCGGTGTCGATCAGTTCCACAAACCGCACGCCACGTTCAGCCAAGCGACGCGCGACAAGGCACTGCCAACCGAAGCCCGTGTTCTGCCCAGGCTGCAAGCCGTACAGATCGAGCGTGCCGGCGTCTTCTCCAGAGAGGTCAAACGCCTCTGGCACGGCCATCTGCATCCCGAAGGCCGTTTCGAAACTTCGCAGACGCGTTTGCAGCAACGGGTCCCCATCCCGTTCGGCCAAGTGCCGGCGGTTGAGGACCTCGAGGGCCGCGAGTTCCGACGTCTGACGCTCAGCAGGAATGCGCGGAGTGACGTTGGCCACCGGCATGTCCCCTGGCACCACGAGCGTGCCCTGATGCGCTCCCGGAAGAAAATCACTCGCGTACACCTGCGTGCCGGCGTAGGTCTGCTGCGGCGCAATCACCACGAAACTTGGCAGATTCGCATTCTGGGAGCCGAGACCGTAGCTCATCCAGGATCCGATGCTCGGCCTCGAAAATGCGAACGACCCCGTGTGCATGCCGAGCGTGGCGTTGTAATGGTTCGAGTGCGACGTGTGCATCGAACGGATCAGCGTAATGTCGTCGACACACTCCGCCACGTGCGGAAAGAGCGTGCTCACCTCCATGCCGCACGCGCCATGCGGGGAAAACTCCCACTGGGGCCGCTTCAAAAAGATCCGCTCGTATCCGGGGCGGTCCTTGATCTCCGGATGGTCGGCCTGAATCTCCTTGCCATGATCTCGGGTGAGCGCGGGCTTGGGATCAAAGGTGTCGACATGCGACACGCCCCCGGTCATGAAGAGGAAGATGATCCGCTTCGCCTTCGCCGGGAAGTGCGGCGAACGCACCGCGAGGGGATCGGCTGCCTCGCCCGCCTCCTCGGCAAGCAGCTGGCGGACCACTCCGGAAAAGAGCGCCGAGCCCGCCACCCCACTGCGAAGAAACTGGCGTCGCGGCGTCCCCGTGACGAGGCCCGGCCTCCAGGCGTCAGATGCTGAGCGTGGTGTTGTCATCGCGATCGCCCTCTGGCAAACGAAGCCGGCCTGTTAGTCCACATGGAGAAACTCATTGGATGCCAGCACCACGCGTGCCAGGCCAGCCCATCCGCTCGCGTCGTCTGCCGTGGCCCCTTCCAGGAGCATTTCGAGCACCGCCACCTCCTCGGCAGTCGGTGCTCGCTGGAGGGCCAGCTCAAATGCGCGCTGAATCACGTCACGCACACCCGCCTGCGGGTCGGCATCCACTGCCGGCCGGGGCTCACGCTCCGCCAAGAGACGCCGCGTGAACGCTTCCGAACGCTCGTGAAAGAACGGCGAGTTCAGGAAGTAGAGCGCCTGCGTGGGAACGGTCGTGGTGTCGCGACGTGGCGTGCTGGCGTTGGGGTCGGCTCCATCAAAGAGCGCAAAGAAGGGGTGCTGCCGCTGCCGCGGTCGCATCACGTAGCCGCTGCGACGATTCGTGGCATAGATCTCCGTGAACGGCCCGTGCTGCGTGTAGGTCCAGGTCGCCTCTGGGGGAAACGGATGGGCTTCTCCAACCGAACCGTCGAGCGAGTCGCTCACCACGAGGAGGGCATCGCGAATCTCCTCCGCCGTCAGCCGCCGCCGCGAAAACCGCGCAAGCCAGCGATTCTCTGGATCTGCCCGCACCAAGGCCGCATCGGCTCGACTGCTCCTGCGATAAGCCTCGGTCTGCATGATCAGCCGATGCAACGGCTTCAGGCGAAACCCCTCGGCAATAAACCTTGCCGCAAGCCAGTCGAGCAGTTCGGGGTGCGAAGGGGCGTCGCCACGCGAGCCAAAATCATTCGCCGTCGCCACGAGCCCGCGCCCAAAGTGCCACTGCCAAACACGGTTCACGATCACCCGCGCCGCAAGCGGTTCGGCAAGAATCCACTCGGCAAGTTCACGGCGGCCGCTGCCCGCGTCTGCCGAGACCGGCTCCCCTCCGAAGACTTCCAGCCACCGACGCGGCACTACGGCACCCAGTTGCTCGGGGTCACCTCGCTGCTGAATCGCGACATCTGTCGGCTGAGCATCCACCACCGCGTAGGCCACCGGAAAGGCCGGCTCCGGTCCTGGCTCGGGCGGCAGCGGCTCGGCAAACAGCCGACCTGCGTCTTCTAGCGCCGTCCCAAAGGCTGGCTCGCGATGGTGGGTGAGCACAAAGGACACGCCATCGAGGCCGGCGGGATGGGCGTCGCCAACTGTGCCCTGCACGCGGTAAAGACCATCCGCAGGACAGATCCACGCCAAAGCCACGGGATGCTCTGGCCCTGGATGCACGAAGAACGACCGCGGCGGGAGGGTGGTCCAGGCCGCAACTGGTTCCGTGGAAGGATTGACACACACGCTCGGCGTATCGCCATCACTCCAGGCCTGCAGCGGCGCCACGCCCCCGGCGGCGGACTCGAACTGGGTGAGAAAGCCGGGGCCTTCCGCAGTCTTCTCCAGGAAACACCACGCCGCCCCACGCTGGTGCCGAAGCGTCCCGAGCGCAAAGTTGTCAATCAGTTCGTCGGTGCTCCAGCGATCCGCCGTGTCACCGTCTCCTCTTTCGATGGCCCACGTCACCCGCGTGGTGTCGGCGCCATGATTGCCATTGGGGAGCACGGTGAGCATCAGCACCTCTCCCTTTCGCATCGCCACGTCAGGCATGCCTGCCTCTGAAGAACCCAGGGGGAGCGTCTCCCCTTCGGCCACCGCCCCCGCGGCCAACTCAACGGCCGTGTCACCTGCGGCCTCGGTCAGTGACGCGCGCGACGCCGTCTGCATGCGGCCCGCGAGCGCCTCGTCGTACGCCGCCTTTGCCGCGAGCCAGGGGCGGCGCAGCTCCTCACGCTCGGCCTCCGAAACGAGCGGCACGAGGTCGCGAGGCTGCCCCTGAGGCTCGCATCCAGGAAACGCAAAGCGGGTGCTCTCCAAGATGCCGGAGAGGGCGTAGTAGTCCTCCGCCGAAACAGGGTCGTACTTGTGATCGTGGCAGCGGGCGCAGCCTGTGGTGAGACCGAGGAAAGTCTTGCCGACATTGTCGATCACATCTTCGTACGTGAGGTGGCGATCCTTGGTGATGTCATGGCCAAACCGCCTGGCGATCGCCAGATAGCCGGTGGCGATGATTCCCTCGCTGCGTGCGTCGGCTGCGGCATCCTCCCGCACGAGATCGCCCGCCAGCTGCAACCTCACGAACTCGTCGTAAGGAAGGTCACGATCAAACGCGTCGTAGACCCAGTTGCGATACCGCCAGGCATGCGGCAGGGGGCGATCGGTGTTTTCTCCCGCGGTGTCGGCATAGCGGACGACATCAAGCCAGTGGCGGCCGTACTGCACTCCATAGTCCGGTGAATCGAGCAGGCGGTTCACCAGCCGAGCCACCTTGTCGCTCGCGGGATCTGCGACAAACGCCCTGACTTCTTCGGGGGTTGGTGGCAGCCCCGTGAGGTCATACGTCGCTCGCCGAATCAAACCACGGTCATCAATCGGCTCGACCGGCACCAGGTTTTCCGCCTGGAGGCGTGCGTTGAGGAAGGCGTCGATTCGCTCCGGGCCGCCGGTCGTGTCTGCCTCAGGAAGCGGGGCAAACGCCCACCACCCGGCCGCTTCCTCAACGCTCATCCCTCCGATCGCGGCCAGGCCTGCGCGGGGGTCGGTCGCACCGGCGTTCACCCACTGCACAAGCGCTGCGACTTCATCGTCCGAGAGCGGCGGGCCGTCATCTTCTGGGGGCATCCGCCAACTTGGATCGTCGCCCCGCACGGCCTGAATCAGCAGCGACGACTCGGCATCACCAGGAAGAATCGCCGGCCCACGCTCGCCCCCGAGCGCCCAGCCCTCGCGGGTGTCGAGCGACAGCCCCCCTCCGGCCTTGTCGCCGGCATGGCAGTCGTAGCATCGCTGCACGAGCACCGGCCTGACGTGCGACTCGAAATAGGCCTCACTCCCCGGTGGCTCGCTCGCCACCGCCGGCAGCGCGATGACCCCCGCAGTCAACGCTGCTGCGACGAAACGAGGAAGGGAAACCCGTGCACGCATCACCGCCACCTCACATCGTGGTGTCGTTCCCATCCACCCACGAGGCAACATGAAAGGCTGCAAACTCCCGGGCTCGGGTCCGGTCGCCTGAGGCGAGCACCTCGATCAGCTGGCGATGCGCCGCCACCGTCGACGCCAACACGTCTGCCGAGATCGCCTCGCGCCGCCGCTGCAGCGTGCCCAGCCATAAGCGGAGTTGCGGCTCAATCGCCCTCCAGGCTGCAATCAAACGTCGACGTCCAGAGGCTTCCATCACCTCGCCATGAAACGCGAGATCGAGCATGCTGACCTCGTCGAGGGTGGTGGCCGACTCCATCTGTTCCAGATTGTCGTGCAGCACCCGTTGGGTGGCGTCGCTGAAGCGGGCGGCGGCGTGCGAAGCAGCCGTGGACTCCAGCGATACGCGAAGCCCACAGATGTCTTCCACATCATCTGACGTCAGTTCCACCACCCGGCAGCGTCCGACCGCATCGAACACCACGAGCCCCTCTCGTTCGAGTTGACGCAGCGCCTCCCGCACAGGCGCGCGGCTCACATTCTGCGACCCGGCGATACTCGGCTCACTTACCTTGGAACCAGGCGAACGCACGCCGCTGACGATCTCTTGCCGCAACGCTTCGGTGATCGAGAGGGCAAGGGTCTGGCGACGGGCGACCGAACGAGACGATGAACGCTTTGATGACGGCACAAGCGACATGCAGAGACAAGACTTTCGTAGAGGAGTGCCCCGAATGCCGCCAAAGCATCACCGCTGAGGATTTCGGCGTTCGCGAACAGACCAGTATCCTACTCTCGGGGGACAAAAACTGTCGACAATTTGGCGGCCTCGCTGGCTTTCTGGCCCCAGAGACGTCAGGTACATTTGGGGGACGGGAGGACGCGGGGATGCAAAACAGAGGTCGATTTCCGCGGTGGCGTGCGTGCATCGTGTCGTCGGCTGCCTGGGTGTTGTGCTTCGCGGGCCGACAGCCCGTTCTTGCGGCCGAGGGAAGTCACCCCGCCGACCTCGCTTTCTTCGAGTCTCGGATTCGCCCGGTGCTCGTGGAGCACTGCGAGGAATGCCACTCCAACACGTCCGACGCCCTCCGCGGTGGCCTGCGGGTCGACTCGCGTGAGGCCCTGCTGGCAGGCGGCGACTCGGGCCCCGCGGTGGTCCCGGGCAAGCCCGACGAGAGCCTGCTGCTGGCAGCGCTTCGCCACGATGGCTTTGAGATGCCTCCTTCCGGCAGGCTTCCGGCAGCCGTCATTGAAGACTTCGCAGCCTGGATTTCGTCTGGAGCGACCGATCCACGCGATGGAGCCAGTACGCCCGCACCGCGGGGCCAGATCGACATCGAAGCAGGTCGTCAGCACTGGGCGTTTCAATCGATCCGTCGCCCCGATCTGCCACCGATAGCCGACGCCGCCTGGCCACTGACGAGCCTCGACCACTTTGTGCTTGCACGGCTCGAGGCCGCTGACCGCGTGCCGACGGCGGATGCCGATCGCGCTACCTGGCTCCGCCGCGTGACGTTCGACCTCACGGGTTTGCCTCCCACGCCCACTGAGATCGACGCGTTTCTGGCAGACGCGTCGAGCGAGGCCTTCACCACCGTCGTCGATCGGCTGCTCGCGTCGCCGCAGTTTGGCGAGCGGATGGCGCGGCACTGGCTCGATGTGGCCCGCTTTGCGGAGTCGAGCGGCGGCGGCCGGTCGCTGGTGTTTAAAGAAGCATGGCGTTACCGCGACTACGTGATCGATGCCTTCAACAGCGACATGCCGATCGACCAGTTCATTGTCGAACAACTCGCCGGCGACCTGCTCCCGGCCGCATCGCCCGACGACCGCTCGCGGCAGCTGATTGCCACCGCCTACCTGATGCTCGGCGCGATCAACTACGAGGAGCAAGACAAACGCTTCCTCGAAATGAATGTGATCGACGAACAGCTCGACACCCTCGGGCAAGGGTTGATGGGCATGACTCTCGGATGCGCCCGCTGCCACGACCACAAGTTTGATCCGATTCCCACCGACGATTACTACGCCCTCGCTGGCATTCTCAAGAGCACGAAAACGCTCATCCACCGCAACGTCTCCACCTGGACCGAGCAACCCTTGCCGATGCCATCGCCGCTCGCGGAGGCCGTGGCGATGCACGATGCCGAGGCCAGCAAACTTGCCCAGCAACTCGAGGACGCCAAGCAGCATCTTGCGGCTCTCGACCCGAAGGCCGGCAATCAGGCCCCCCGCAGTCCAGGCTCTTTTGTGGGCCTTGTCTTCGATGATTCCGACGCGGTCCGCGTCGGAGAATGGACCGCCTCCACCTTCACCAAGCCCTTCATCGGCGAGGGGTATGTGCACGATGCCGACGGTGAAAAGGGGAACCGCACCCTGACCTTCCAGCCGCGGCTGGAAAAGGCCGGTCGATACGACGTTCGGCTGGCGTACACCACCGGCCAGAACCGCGCGACCAACGTGCCCGTGTCGCTGCTCTCGCTCGACGGTGATGCCACCGTGACCGTCAACATGCGCGAGCCACCGAGCCTCGACGGCCACTTTGTCTCACTCGGCACCTTCGCCTTCGACACCTCCGACCAGTGGTTCGTGCTGATTTCCAACGAAGGAACCGACGGTCATGTGGTGGTCGATGGGTTGCAGTTTTTGCCCGTCGGCGCAGAGACCGTTGCCGCCAAACCGATGCCGGAAATGCCCGAGGCGGAAAACGCCCTGACGGCCGCGAAGGCCGAGGTGGCTCGCTTGGAAGACGCCAAGAAAGCACTCGACGCCAAACGTCCGGAAGTGCCTCAGGCGATGGCCGCTGAGGATGCCGAATCGATGCACGACTGTGCCGTGTGCATCCGTGGCGACGTCCACAATTCGGGTCGTGTCGTGCCGCGTGGCGTGCTCCAGGTTGCGGTGCTCGGTTCCCCCCCCACGATGCCCGCCGAGCAAAGCGGCCGCGTGGAACTCGCGAGCTGGATTGCCGACCGCGATCATCCGCTCACGTCTCGCGTGTTCGTGAATCGCGTGTGGCAACACCTCTTCGGCCAAGGTCTCGTGACCACGCCGGATAATTTTGGCACGACGGGCCAGCCTCCCTCTCACCCCGACCTGCTCGACTTCCTCGCCCGCCAGTTCACCGATGGGGGGTGGTCCGCCAAAACGTTGATTCGCGAGATCACGCTCTCGCGGACCTACCGTCAGGCCGTTGCCAGCGACGCCCCTCCCCCAAGCGATCCGAGCAACGCCCTGCTCGCGGGCGTCACACGCCGTCGGCTCGATGCAGAGTGTCTACGCGACGCGATCCTTTCGATCGCGGGCACCCTCGACCAGCGGATGGGTGGCCCCGGCATCAGTGATCCTGCCGTACTCGCTCAGGCAGGGAGCGAAACACCTTCCGAATACACGTTCGAGTTTTCCGACACGCGGCGGAGCATCTACACGCCCGCATTTCGCAACCGTCGGCTGGAACTGTTTGAAGTCTTTGATGCGGCCAATCCCAATGCTGTTGTCGGCCAGCGCCCGGTGAGCACCGTCTCCACGCAGGGGCTCTACCTCCTCAACAGCCCGTTTGTGATGGAGCAGGCCGCTGCCGCTGCCGAGCGGCTGCTCGCCACCCCGCACGACACCACCACGCGCATCGACCACGTCTTCCGTGAATGCGTTGGGCGGGAGCCTTCCTCCGCCGAAAGGGAGGCTGTGCGGCAGTTCATTGAACAAGGCGGCGATGACGAGGCGGCCATCCATGCTGCCTGGGCAATGGTTTTTCAGTCGCTCTTTGGATGCATCGACTTCCGAACCCTGGAGTAACACCGTGTCCTCCATCCGCATTGGAGCCCCTCTCTCGCACCTCAACCGTCGGCAGCTGCTGCAGTCGACCGGCTGTGGGTTTGGTTCGCTCGCGCTCTCCGCCCTCGCCAGCGCCGACGCACGCGCTGCGGCAGCCCTCGCGGGCCCGCATCACGCACCGCGGGCGAAGACGGTGATCTTCCTCTTCATGGCCGGAGGGGTGAGCCAGGTCGACAGCTTTGACCACAAGCCGCTGCTCGATCAGAGAGATGGCGAGAGTCTTGAGTTTGCCGACGCCCGCACGATCGCCCATGGCGAGAAGGGCACCAAGGCGCGGGTGATGAAGTCGCTGTGGCCGTTTCGGCCACGTGGCGAAACCGGCAAGCAGACCTCCGAACTTTTCCCGGAGATGTCGCAGCATGTCGACGACCTCTGTTTCCTCCACGGCATGCACACCGAAGGCGTGGCCCACGGCCCAGCCACGATTTTCTTGCACACCGGCACGACCACCCAGATCCGACCCTCCATGGGGTCATGGGTGAGTTACGGCCTCGGTAACGCGAACGAGAACCTCCCCGCGTTTGTGTCGCTGCTTCCCTCGAGTGGCAACGGGGGCCCGCGGAACTATGGCAGTGCATTCCTGCCGGCAGTGCATCAAGGCACGGCGATCGGGCGGGCTGGGATTCCTGCAGCGGAGGCGTCGTTCCGTTTTCTCGGTAATCCTGCTCGCACCGCTGCCGCGCAGCAGACGCAGTTTGACCTCGTGCAGTCTCTCAACCGAGCTCAGCTCGCCGCCCGGCCCTCAGCCGACACAAACCTCGAGGCCGTGATCGAGTCATACGAACTGGCGTGGCGGATGCAGCAGTTCGCCCCCGATGTGCTCGACCTCTCCGGGGAAACCGCGGAGACCCTGGCCCTCTACGGCATCGGGGAGAAAGCCACCGACGGCTATGGCCGGCAGTGCCTGATGGCAAGGCGGCTGGCCGAGGCGGGCGTGCGCTTTATCCAGGTCAACTACACCGACAACTCCAACAACCCCGCCTGGGACCAACACACCGACATGCCCAAGCATGCCACCCATGCCAAGGCGGTTGACCGCCCCATCGCGGGCCTGCTGGCGGATCTCAAGCAGCGGGGTTTGCTCGAAGACACGCTCGTTTGGTGGGGGGGCGAGTTTGGACGAAATCCCTACGCCCAGAGCAACGGCACCGGTCGGGACCACAATCCCGATGGCTTCACGGTGTGGCTTGCCGGTGGCGGAGTGAAGGCGGGCTTCTCCCATGGAAGAACCGATGAGTTCGGGCACATGGCCATCGAGGGCCGCACCCACATGCACGACCTCCACGCCAC
Source organism: Planctomycetota bacterium (assembly GCA_029978905.1). Taxonomy (GTDB): domain Bacteria; phylum Planctomycetota; class Planctomycetia; order Pirellulales; family UBA1268; genus M30B53. The sequence continues at coordinate 29,968 of JAPOIM010000009.1, read as the reverse complement.
CGTGCTGCACCTGCTCGGCCTCGACCATGAGCGACTGACCTACCGCCACGCAGGGCGTGACTTCCGGCTGACCGACGTTGCCGGCCGCGTCATCCGAGAGATCCTGGCGTAGCCCTCGCACGCTCCTTGCGGTTCGCCACAAGCACGGCCGTCAGGCTGACCGAAATACCCGCAAGCGTGGTCAGGCCTGCGAGCACAAGCAGGCCAAACAAGGCCAACGGCACGCCATAGCCATACTGGCTGACCTGCCCGCGTGGCAGAAACAGCGAGGGGCCAAAGATCGCAGCCAGCCCGCAGGCCAGGACAGCCCCTCCCCACACGAGCGCGAGCCCAAGCGAACGACCCCAGAGCCGCCAGGTGGGCCGGGGGCGTCCCTGCTGCCGTCGCCGCTTGTCGAGACGGTCCGCAGCAAGCCAACAGCCCGGCCCCCCTCCCACCACCGCGAGCACCAGCATCAGCACGCCCACCGCACGCGCCCCCCAATACAGGGTCGGCACGGGCGCCTGGACGGAAAGCGCGAGCGAGTCGGCCGGCAACGCTGAAAATCGTTCGCGCAACACATCACCACGGCGTTCGAGTGGAGGCGTGACCGCGGCGAGCCAGCCTGGAGGGACCTGCACGAGCAGATCCAACCCGCGAAATGACTTCCACGACGTCGCAGGAGCGAGCACGTAGGCAAACTGCCGCACCACCGTGGGCTCACCCACGTGGTATCCCGCGGCCTCGGCAGCATAGCGCACCTTCAGTTCGTGCCTGCCCGAGCCGATGACCGCGCGAAAGGCGAAGGGCACCACCTCCCTCCTGCGATGCGAGAGGTAGTCAAGATCTCGCCCGCGAAGAGCTGGTGTCACAAACGGCGGCTGCCACCGTTCTGGCAGCTCCATCTCGGGCCGTGCCTCACTCGCCAGCACCTGACCATCAAGCCGCACGTGAAATTCAGTCACACCAGGTGCGCCGCTGACAAAGACGAGTTCTAGTTCTCTCTCATCTGCGGGGTTCTCAAGAAGGTAAACCGCGTCGACCAGCACCGGTTTCCCGACAGCGAGCGGTCGCAGATCGATCGACAGTGTTTCATGCACCACATCGATGTTCGCCACGCCTCCGGGTTCAGCAACGAGTTGCCCGCCCCAGAAAGGCGGTCCGACGTTGGCGCACGCGATCCCTGGCCCCGCCACGAGGCAGCACCACAGAATGGCTTGGCCCAAGCCCGTGAACCGAGGGTGCGGTCGAACGCGAAGTTCTGTCGCGATGCCAGGCCATCGAAGCTGGTTAGCTGCCATCGTCTTGAATCAAGAGAAAGCCGAGATGCAGTTCGGCATGCCGCAGGTTGAGACGCACCCGATCCTGATCTGAGAGCGGACCAAACGCGGGGCTGTCGTACGGGGCCGGCTCGTTGGTCTCCAGGCGTCGCAGGGCTGCGAGCAGCCGCTCGGCCGCAGCCTGCGTCTGCATGGCATCCATGCCGGTGGTGCCGCCTGGCACCCGAGGAATCCGCACGCCGGGCGACATACCCTTGGTCAGAATGCCCTTGAGTTGCCAACGCAGGATCCATCGCACGAAAAAAGGCGGCGGCCCGATCGGAAAGCCTTCGTAGCCATATTCCACCCACGCAGCCACGTGGGCCATTACCTGCCCGGCCGTCCAGTTGCCGTGCGCGTGCAGCGTCCCGCTGCGGTCCGCCTCGATGATCCGCTCAACTTCGCGTACGCACGCCTCCACGGTCTCGAATCGCAGTGTGCGGACAGGGATTGGTCTCCGGTCACGTTCCGCCATTTCGCTGCTCCTACCGGCGAGGTGGCGCGGGAACGGCCTGGAGCGCCGCATGCACAATCCCGCGCTCGTCATCCGACGCGATCTGTGTCATCTCTTCCGTCGCCCGATCAAAGTGCACCTGATACGCCACAAGGTCGGCCTTCGCCGCCGCCACATTGGCCGCCACAACGTGCGCCAAGGCCCGCTCCCAGGTTTCCGCCGACTCTGCAAAGAAGAGCGGCTCCGATCGAGACAGATGCCGCAGAGCCGCCTCCGGCTGGTTCAAGAGCCCATAGACGTGTCCAAGGAGCTGGGCTGCGTGGGCCTGCTGGCTCTCATCACCGACGATGGCCCAGAAGTACATAGCGGCATGGGCTGCCTGCAGCATCTCATCGTCTTCGGCCGCCGATCGGGAGAGTTGCTCAGCCAGCGTCCATGCCCGGTTATTGGCTTGACCGGCCAGACGCTTCTGCCACAGGGCAACCTCATCAGCAGTGGGCAACTCCGACATACCTGCTCCTTCGTCGGTGATGATTCGGGTACGCCGACGCCGCATCACATCTGGGTCGACGCAAGCACTAGAATACTGGGTCACTCATCTCATCGTTGAGCGCTTTCCATCGCCTGATGAGTTCGGCCAGTCGCTCGGGCTGGGCGTCCGCGAGGTTGTGTTCCTCCGCGAGATCCGAGGAGAGGTCGTAGAGTTCCCAGCCAGCCTGCCGCGGCCCTGAAACCGGGCCCATCCGCACGAGCTTCCAGTCCCCGTGGCGGATCGCCGTCCGCTCCCCCTGCCGCCAAAACAGCGTTTCATGCGGTCGCCCTGATTGCTCCCCGGTGAGGAAGGGCACGAGATCGACACCCTCCACGCTCTCGGGCAGCGCCGCTCCCGCAGCAGCGGCCGCCGTCGCGAAGATGTCCATCGAGCTCACGGGGTGCTCGTACACCTCGCCCGCAGGCAGGGTGTCTTTCCACTGCACGATGAACGGCACACGCACCGCCCCTTCGTACATCTGCCCTTTCTCGCCACGCAGCGGCAGGTTCGAAGAGGTCAGCTCACGCGTGGGCCCACCGTTGTCGCTCAAGAAAATCACGAGCGTGTTGTCCTCGACTCCTGAGGCACGCAGCTGAGCCACGACCGCGCCCACACTGTCGTCGAGGTGGGTGAGCATGGCGGCAAAGATGCGACGATGCACGTCCTCGATATGGGCAAACTTCTTTAGCGAGGCATGCGGAGCCTGCAACGGGCTGTGCACTGCGTTGTAGGCGAGATAGAGAAAAAAAGGCTTGTCGTCGTGGCGAGCGATGAAGTCCACGGCCTCACGGGTGAATGCATCGGTGAGATACGCCAACTCCTCCACGGGCTGCCCGCCGCGCACGATGGGATTGTTGGCGTCGTAGGCCGGCTCGTCGTGCCCCATGTGGTCGGTGTAGATCAGCCCTCGCGAGCCGCTCCACCGTCCGCGACTCCCCTCAGGTAGCGCCTTCCGGCGGAGCATCGTCGTGACGCCCTCCCAAGGCGGCGGAACAAAGAAGTGTCCTTCGTGTGTGAAGCCGAAGAACTCATCAAATCCGTGTCGCATCGGATGAAAGGCAGCCGTGCCACCCAAATGCCATTTGCCAATCACCGACGTGGTGTAGCCGGCATCGTGCAGCGTTTCGGCAAGCGTGACCTCAGCCGCAGGTAAGCCATGCCCCTCCGCTTCGTTCTTGGCACCAATCGGGTTGAACTCATAGCCAAAACGCGTGGGCGTCCGCCCCGTCAGGAGGCCAGCACGGGACGGGCTGCAGTTCGGCCCGGTGACATACGCGGCGGTGCATCGCACTCCGCTGCGGGCAAGCGCATCGATGTGGGGCGTGGGGATGTCCTCTCTCCCTTGGCAGCCGAGTTCCCCGTAGCCGAGGTCGTCCGCCAACAGCACCACAACATTGGGCGGCCGTTGCTCGGCGACCACGCCTGCGGGAACGCACAGGACCAGGCAGGCCCCGCAGCCGCTCCGCCACCCGCGCTTCGCAATACCCCGAGCCACCACGACCAGTCGCCGGCAGATGTAGAAGACGGTTTCCGTAAGCATGTAGGATGAATCCTCCTCCGGAGACGAGACGATGACGCGAACCGTCACGATTCACGGCAAGCACGGCAAGACCTACAAGGCGTCGGCGTGGGCCGGCGCGTCGGACGGCATGACGCACTGGGAACTCGTCGTCGATCATGTGGGCGGGGGCACGGAATGCGTGCAGCGCGGCCACTCGCACCTCAGCGTGTCGCAGGCCCTCGAGCATGTGCACACGATTGTCCAGCAACTGGAGCACCAGCCACCAGCTCCCGACGATCCCGCTGGCTATGTGTGATCGACGTCGACCAACGCTTACGCGAAGAGTTTGGTCACGGCCTGCGCCTTGACCAGTTCTCGCGGCTGATTGAGGTGGTTGTAGACGATCGTCTCCGGATCGATTCCAAAACCGTGGTAAATCGTCGCCAAGATTTCACTGGGGTGCACGGGGTCGGTCAGCGGCGCACTGGCGGTTTGATCGCTCTCACCGTGGACGTACCCACGCTGAATGCCGGCCCCGGCCATGATCCCGGTGTAGCAATACGGCCAGTGGTCGCGACCATCGTCGCTGTTGCCGTTGCCGCTCGTGCTCACTCCACGCTGGGGACTGCGACCAAACTCACCCACAGCCACTACCATCGTCTCTTCCAGCAAACCACGGTCGTCGAGGTCTTCGATGAGCGCCGAGAGCCCCGCATCGAGCATGGGCCCGGACTGCTTCTTCATGCGGTCGGAGAGGCCCACGTGATGATCCCACGAATGGTTGTCGCTGTTGGCCACCTTCGGCCAAATCACCTCCACCACACGCGTGCCAGCCTCGACGAGTCGCCGAGCGAGGAGGCAGCTCTGGCCAAAGGTGTTACGACCATACTTCTCGCGGGTCGCGACTGACTCGGCCTCCAGATTGAAGGCATCGCGAGCACGTCCGCTGACCACCAAAGAGAGCGCCTGATCGTAGTAGCCATCGAGTTGATACGACTCAACCGCTTTATTGATCACGGGCATCTGTTCATTAAGCAACTCTCGTAGTTTCGCCCGCCGACGCAGACGGACGCTGAAGACTTCCGGCCGCAGCTTCAAGTCGTCGATCTTGATGCGGCTCATCTTCTCCATGTCCATGTCGTCGCCGTCAGGATAGAGCGTGTAGGGATCAAAGGCCTTGCCGAGGAATCCGGCAGACCCACCCTTCCCAACCACGTTCGACTCCTGCAGCGGCCGCGGCAGCATCACGAACGGCAGCATCGGCTCGTCCACCGGCTTCAGCCGCACGAGATTGCTGCCAAAGTTTGGAAAGTCTTTCGGACTCGGTGGCTCGAGTTGCCCCGACGGGCTGACCTTGTCGGTCGTGTAGCCCGTCATCATCTGGTAGATGGCGGCCGTGTGATTAAAGAGCCCGTTGGGGGAGTACGACAGCGACCGGATCATCGTGAAACGATCGTTCACCTGCGCGAGCTTCGGCAGGTTCTCAGTGAACTTGATGCCCGGCAGTTTCGTGGAGATTGGCGAGAAAACACTCTTCACGTTGTCGGGCACATTCTCCTTTGGATCCCAGAGATCGAGATGGCTCGGCCCACCCTGCAGGTAGACCATGATGATGCTCTTGGCCTTACCCCAGCCAGGGCCGCCCGCGAGCGTTGAGGCAGACGCTTGCGCCTGCAGGCCGAGGACGTTTGGCAGGGAGATGCCAAGGCTGCCCGCAGCCCCCACGCGGAGAAATGCCCGCCGGGTGGGGCGGAGGTGTGGGTCACAGAGGTCACGAGCCGGAAAGCCCTGAAAACTCAGCATTGAACAATCTCCCTCTCGAGTTTCATGCCCCACCAGCAACCTATCGCTGGTGGACGCCACCCAATCCCCACACCCACTGACACCCCGCGTGCCTCACTCCAGCACACTAATGATTGAACAGGAACGCCGGGCTGTTGATCAATGCCCACGTCAGGTCTTCGGCGGCCGTGAGCCGCAGATTCCCGAGCTGGGCTTCGCTCTGCTTCACATCTTCCCGGAGCCTCAGCAGTGCCGCATCGGTCTGGATCGGCTTGCGGAGTTCCGTGAGCTGCCGCTCGATGGTCGTGATCCCGGGATCGACCGGCACCGGAGCCTGCGCTGCAGCAACCTGCTTTTCCAGTTCCCGAACGCCGGCGTCGGTCTTTCCAAGAAACGCGAGGAGCGGTGCGACCGCGTCTGGCGAACGGGCCTCGGAAGGCACCGACAACACGCTGGCAAATGCCTCCGGCACACCAAGCGGTAGCGGTCCCGCCACTGACGTGGCAGAGAGCCGGAAGGCGCCTAGCCGATGCCCTTCGGCGTTGTGCTGCTGATGGATCTTGAACGTCAGCCGCAGGCCGTCAGGGTTGGCGAGCGGCTCAGCAAGCGTGAAGGTAGCCCACTGCTGAACGCCCGTCGCGGGATGCACCGCCCACCCCTGTTGATTGCCAACGTCACCGTCGAACGCCTGTTCGATCGCAAAACTTTCCTGCGTGAAGCTCGCCTTGCCGGAGGCGATCTTCACCGCTGCCGGCTCCCCTTCGGTAAGCGGCGCGGCCGTCACCTCAAACTCGGTGATCACGAAGTTGCCATTGGGAGGCAAGCCCGGGCCATTGCCTGGCAGGTCTGGCGACGAGAGCGCTTCCAATCGGAAGCCCGTAATCTGCGGAAGTCGGGTCTCGATCACGACCTCGTAGATCCCCTTCTCCTTGCTGCCGCTCGCCCACACCGACCGGTCCTCGCGCACAGCGAGCGTGTTGCCTCCGCTGGCTGAAACCGCCTTGGGCCGCAGAGGAAACCACTCCGGTGCGGTGGCGAACGCCTGCTCCCAATCGGGCACTTTCTCACCAAGTTTGGACTTCGCCTCAATCACTGCCGCCTCGGCAGCGGCGATCTTGTCGGCCCGCGCTTTCTCGGCCTGCTCGCGTGCTGGCCGCAGCGACTCGGTCAACTCGGCGAGCGCCTGCTCCGAAGCCGCAATGGCCGCCTGCTGCTCGGCCTCGAGCTGCGGCTGCCGTACCAACCACTCGGCCTCCGCGGCTGCCAGAGCCTCCACCAAGCCGGCATGGTCATCGTCGATCGCATCGAGCGAGAACTGAAACGCGTCGATCTCTGCGGCCGTCGGCAGACGATTGAGGATTCGCACGAAGAGCTCTTCCACAAGGGACGCGTTCCCCGGAACCTGCTGCACGAGTTCGTGGAGTTCGTTCCCCTCACTCGCGATTGCGGTGCCCACCGTCGGCCCGCTCACCAAGGCCATGATCGGCCCCAGTTGCAGATCGCTCGAGCGTTCACATTCGCAGGCCGACTCACGCACCGGCCGACCGAGATTTGCGAGAAACCCATCTGGCGTGGCAACGCCCACATCGGGAAGTGCGGCTGCCCGCGTGCCCTCCGGCACACCGGGAATGTGTGACGTCGCCCCGGTGACTCGATGAATCGAGTCGTACAGCACCTCCGCCGGCAGCCGGCGAGGCTTGGCATGGCTGTAGTTGATCGCGTCGTCAGCGTTCCAGTCATTGGCCTCCACCGACAGCTGATACGTCCGGCTCGTGCAGATCGCCCGCATCACCTGCCGCACGTTGAAGCCACTTTCGATGAAGTCGTGGGTGAGGTGTTCAAGTAACTCCGGGTTGGTGGGAGGATTGCCAGCGCGGATGTCGTCAATCGGTTCGATCAGCCCCACGCCCAGTAGGTATCCCCAGAGACGATTCACATAGCTCTTGGCGAAGTAGCGGTTGTCAGGTGAGGTGATCCACGCTGCCAGCCGCTCGCGCTCGCTGGCTCCTTCGGCCACTTCAAAATCACACGCATACGGGAAGTCTGGCTCCACCGGCTTCCCAGTCCGCGGATGCTCGATGCTTCCCTCTTTGGCATCAAACACCTCTTCGTAGAGTGGCTTGGCCCCTTCGACCGCCGTACCACCAATCGTCTTGTCGCCCGCCTCCTCCGCCTTCTTCAACTTTGTTTTGGCGAAGAACGCGGCGGTCTGGAAGTACTGGTCCTGCGTCCAACGCTCAAAGGGATGGTCGTGGCACTGATTGCAGTTGAAACGCACACCCAGGAAGAGGTGCGTCGTGTTTTCCATCATCAACTGAGGATCGCGAAGCACCTTGTAATACGAGGCCGCGGGGTTCGCCTTGTTGGAGCCGCTGCTCGTGAGCACTTCCCGCGCGAACTGGTCGTAGGGTCGGTTTTCAGCCACTGCCTGGCGAATCCAATCACGAAACGCCGCGGCACCCTCCCCGCCCAGAAACTTCCCGTTCACCTGCAGCAGATCGGCCCACTTGTTGGTCCAGTACTCCACGTATTCCGGACTCGCCAGCAAGCGGTCGACCACTTCGTCACGCTTCTCCCGCGCCGGCCGGCTATCCGCAAGGAAGTCACGGACCTGGTCTGGCGTCGGCGGGAGCCCGGTGAGGTCGAGCGTCACCCGCCGCAGGAAGGTGGCATCGTCGCAGAGCCCAGACGGGCGGATCTTCATCCGCTGCCACTTGTCGGCGACGAGGTCGTCGATCCGACCATACGAACCCACATTCGCCCACTCAAACCCATCACGTGGTCCCATCACGGTGAGCGTCGTGGCGGCGTACCGCCCTTCGTAGCGCACGAGCACCGGAGCCTCACCGCGACGGACCGCAGTGAGCACGCCAGTCGGCGAACTGGTGGCGACCTCCGTATTGCCACTCTCCATGAAGGCCTCCCGAGTGACATCTCGCGAGGTGCCATCGGCGTACGTGGCCACCACGCGAATCTGCTGCGTGCTGCCGATCTGCTCCACGACTGGGTTCTCAGGCTCGACCTCAATTCCGGTCACCCGCGGGGTTTCCATGTTGAGTTTCGCCCCCTCGGCGATCCAGCGGTGCAGAATGCCGTGGTGTGGCGAACCGGCCTCAAGCCGCACACCCCCTTCATGCGGCACGCGTCCAAGGGCCTTCGAGAGCATCAGGCTGTCGTCGGGCGAAGAGACGTTCACGCGACGGGCTGCCAAGTCGTCTGTCAGCGCGCGGATGTCAAACAGCGGGTCGTAACCGCGAAGCGACAGTTTGAAACCGTTCTTCCCCTTCTGGGCCCCGTGGCACGTGCCTTGATTGCACCCTGCCTTGGCGAGAATCGGATTCACGTCGCGGATGAAGTCGACATCGATGGCCACGTCACCGCCCACGCCCACCACTTCCACAGGCAGCGTCGCTTGATGCGAACCGACCGTCACCGTCACCGTAGCCGCACCATCCGCCAGCGGCCGCAGCAAGCCCGACGAACTCACTGCCACCACATCGGTTGAGGCATACGCTGCCTGCCGGGTGGCATCCGCGCGCGTGCCGTCGCGCATGGTCGCATGTACGAGCAGCTGCGTGTAGGCATACGGACCGTCGAGCACCACGCTCTGGGCAGGCGACAACTCGATGCCTTCGATCTGATCCAAGGCGAGCGTCACCGCCCCCTCCTCTGCCGGCTCGAGCTCCGCGGCTCGCACCTGCCAGGCCGCCGGCTCGTACACGCGGCCGGCTCCAGCAAGAGCAGCGTCTTCCACCACCACTGCTGGGAACGACCGCACTTCCGCCCCCGCCTGATCGAAGACCCGAATCAACCCGTCGGCCGCACCCACCGCGAACTCACCGCTTGGCAGGAAACAGGCTGCGTAGGCTGCCACGGGAAGCGGCACGCGGGCCAACTCTTCGTCGGTGGGCTTCATAAACGCCGCGAGTTTTTCGTTCTCTTCCGCGGAACGCTGCCCACCCTCTTTCGAGAGAATCGCCATGATCTCGTCGGACACCGCGGTGTGTTCGCGAGCCTTCCAGAGGCAGAGTTCGCTGGCACCATCGATCGTGGAGACAGCCGCGAGCACCCGCGTGTCGTCGCTGATGTCGACGGAAAAAATCCGCCCCGGCATGACCGGCAGTGTTCGCAGCAGGTTGGCATCGTCCCCAATTTTGCGAGGGCTTGCGCGAAACACGCGGTACACCTTGGCAGTGCCATCGGCCCCACCCACGAGGATCTCATCGCGGCCCGGGAGCGGCACGACGGCAGAAAGTCCTCCCCGCAAGGCCCCCGGCGTAATCGACGTGATGTTGTCGATGAACCGCTCCGTAGCAGTTTCGGTCAGTTTGCATGTCATGTCGCGGGCCACCGAGACGATGTGCGTGCCGTTGGAGATGAAGGCCGTGCCGAGCACCCAATCTTCATGCGCCCCTTGAAACACCCGGAGTTCACCGGTGGCCGCATCAATCGCCCGCACCACGTTGTCGACGCCACCAAAGGCCACGAGGGCCCCGTCTGGCGACCAACTCACCCCGCGCAGCGTGTCGAACGTGAAACTTTCCGACAGTTCGAGTTCCTGATTGGCGACATTCCAGATCTGCACTTCGCCGGAGCGGCCCGGCTCGCCTCCCACGGCCGCAAGACGCGACCCGTCTGGGCTAAACCGCACCGACTCGATCCGCTCACTCATGCCCACGAGTCGCCCTGCGGTCGCGCCCGTGTCGGCATGCAGAAGAATCACCTCGTGGAACCCAGCAACCGCGATCAGGTTGCCGACCGAGGTGGCATCGACCGACGTGATCGCGGGCGCGCGGGTGTAGACCGGAGGATTCTCGCGTGAGAAGGCGATCGCAGCCGCGGGGGAATCGTCGTGTGCGCCTTCCGCGATCCAGCGACGGATCAGGGTAATGTCCCCTTCGGGAAGCGGCGGGCCTTTCTTGGGCATCGCCGCCACCCCGTCGACCGGCACAATCTGCGCCACGAGCTCGCTCGCGTCGGGGTCGCCTGGCACCACCGCCGGCTCGCCCGATTCCCCGCCCGCCAGCAGACGGTCGAAGCGAGTCATCACGTATTCGCCTTGAGGCTTCGCTTCTTGATGGCAGCCGACGCAGTTGCGGGCGATGATCGGCTGGATGTCGCGATGAAAACTCACCGGCTGTGGCGACTCATCGGCAGCCGAGGGCACACAGAGAACAGCACCCAGAACCGCCACCGACGCAGCAATCCCACGTGAAGCCACAGAAAAGGCCCTGCACGCCACTTGCCGGGCAGCCTTACGGCCCCCGGTCGCACACTTCCTCGCCCACCGCATGCGGCACCTCTCGTTGCAACATATCTCGTGTCTTGCGTGGAAAGGTCGCCAACCCAACCTGAGTCGTCGGCCTGTCGACAGTTTCCCCACCCGCTAAAGTCTACCCTCTTCTCGTCAAAGACGCCCCACCCCGGATTTTCATCTCCAAAGCCGCCCAGGCACACGCGGGACGCGAGGGCCGAACGTTGCGGACGACGCACTGGCCCGGTATCGTGCCTCTCGCCGATGCTGCGGCATCGTCACCTTCAGGGGGGGCTTTTGCCCATGGCTTCGTTCCGCGTCGCACGGCGACTACTGTTTCTCTGTGCTCTGCTGCTGGGTTTCCACCAGCAGATACTCTGCCGCGCTCAAGACGAGAGCGGTGACGGTGCCGCGACCGGTGGGGTCAGCGTGCGTGCTGCGGCGTCGATTGTGCGGCAACACCGGGGCGACGCCTGGTCCGTCTTAAGCGTCCAGGCCGTGGACTCGCGGAAAACCCCTGGCGACGGGGCCGGCGGCGAGGGGATGGTGACCGTCTTCTTCCCGGCCACGCCCGATCAGCAATACGTTCGCCGGATCTGGGTGCCGGAGGGGGGGCAGCGTTTTTCGTTTCTTCCCTTCCGCATGCCCGCCGGGATCCCCCGCGGCGAAGGCAGTGTGGAACTGCAGATGGCCTCGATCGATGTGGGCCCCGACGATCGAGAGGTCTTCCGCCGCACCGAAGGCGATCCGCTCACCGAAAGCATCTTGCTCTCTGTCGACCACGATCCGGTGAAAACGATGGCGATCTACCGTCGCCATTACATCGACAGCCGGCACCGCATGGTCGCTCCCGACACCGACGCCATCGACATGTTGTTCGTGGCCCGTCAAACCGCAAAACTCTCCACGAACGTCACCTCCTACCAGGAAGACTTCCTCCCCCCATGGCCCGAGGCCTTTGAGCAGTACCACACGATGGTGCTCTGCGGAGATCGACTCGGTCACGACGCCGCGGGGCTCGCCGCAGTCCGCGGCTGGATTCGCGACGGCGGCCGACTCTGGATCATGGCAGACCGCACACCTCCCGAGATGCTCTCTGCGATTCTTGGCAATGAGCTCGACCTCACGGTCGTGGACCGAGTGGAACTCGATCAGTACACGATCGAATCGCCAAACCGCCGAACGGGCGAGCTGCTCAGCGATCAGTGTGATTTTGAGGTCCCGGTCGACTTTGTGCGGGTCGCCACCAATCAAGATGATGTCACGGCCACCATCAACGGCTGGCCTGCAGCGATCTGGTTCCCGTTTGGGGAAGGCGAAGTCCTGCTGACCACGCTTGGCCCCCGCGGCTGGATGGGCGAGTTCGACGAGGCGCCCACCGAAGCCTTGCAGGAACTGACGACCCGCTTCTTTAACGTGCCCGAAGGGCGTCTTCAGCCGAGCCTGATGGAGACGGCTGTCACCCAACAGATCGGCTATTCGATCCCCAGCCGTGGCTTCGCCGTGGCGATCCTGGCCGCGTGCTGCGGCTGCATGGCAGGCGCCGGCCTATTGCTTTCTCGCCGCAATCAACTCGAGCACCTCGCCTGGATTGTTCCCGTGATCGTCCTCGCGACAGCAGGTGTGTTCATTGGCACGGGGCTTGCCAACTCGACGAGTGTGCCACCCACGATTGCTGCCCTTGAGATCAATCGGGTGCTGCCAGGTACCAACGAGATTCGTACAGAAGGGTTGGCCGCGATCTACGACTCGCAGTCGCGCGACGTCGACTGGGAAACCAGCCAGCGTGAGTGGGCACTCCCGACCCCTCCGTCCGACGGTGAGGTGCGTCGGCTCGTGTGGCTCGATAACGACACGGTGATTCCCGCAAATGCAACGACCGCGGCAGGAAGTGTGGGCACCGCGAGGCTCAGCGCTGCAACCGTGTCACCCGTCCCACTACGCGTAACGGCTCGTTTCGGCCCCAACGGCCTTGAAGGGGCATTTCCCGCAGCCGTGGGCGGATCGGCCGCACCAACCGATGCGGTGATTGTGCAGGCGGCGATGCCGGCACTGCCAGTGACCACCGGCGTTGAAGGGACATTCACCGCCGCAGCCGATGAACTCTTGGCTCCTGGCGAGTATGTGGCGGGGGGCCTGCTCTCCGACGAGCAGGCGCGGCGGCATGGCGTGCTCCAGCAGTTGCTTGCCCCCGAGGATGGCTGGGTATTTCCCCGCGAGCCCTCCATCCTGTCCTGGTCAGAGCAACTCGGTTTTGCTTCCAGCTTTCCTGAAGGCTTCGAAACCATCGGGGCATCTCTCAGCGTCGTCCCGCTCACGCTCGAGCACACTCCCGCCAACACCCGCTTTACCGTCCCGGCCACATTCCTCAAGCCGACGATCGAGGCGGGACGGAGCGGTACCTCTACCGCCTACAGCGCCCGCACCGGACAGTGGGTGAAAGGACTGACGAGAGGGGGCGAGACCGTGCTACGGTTTGAACTTCCCGTTCAGGTGCGTCCGTGTGCCCTCGATGGAGGCACGCTGTCGCTGCGGTGCAACATCCCGTCCAGGCAACTGGAAGTGTGGACGGCTGGCAACGCCGAGCCACAGCAGATCTTTGCCCGCGCCAATCCCAGCGGCGTGTTGACGATTCCGCTCACCTCGGAGCATCTCATGCTAGATAGCGCCGGAGGCGTGCGGCTGGCCATCCTGGTCAGTGACATGCAGCGTGCCGCCGCCAACTCCGCAGAAGAAGAATGGTCCGAGGACAAACTTCCTGACTTTGAAGACACCGGCTGGCAGATCGACTACGCGCGGCTGACGCTGACCGGTGCGACCTTACCCGCGAGAGACGAACCATGATCAGCACGGCGGGGCCCGTCGTGGTCACCCATGAACTCACGAAGCGGTATGGCGAGTTCACCGCACTCGACAGCCTTTCGTTTACGCTCGACCGCGGGCAGATCCTCGGCTTCATTGGGCCAAACGGCGCCGGCAAGACGACCACGATCAAGATCCTCGTGGGGCTCATGCGGCCCACGAGTGGCTCGGCGAGCATCGCAGGAGCAGACTGTGTTCGCGACGCACGCCGCATCAAACGGCTAGTCGGCTTCATGCCCGACACGTTCGGTTCCTACGACAACATGCGTGTCCGGGAATACCTCGACTTCTTCGGCGCGGCCTTTGGCATCGGTCGCCGAGAGCGGACACGACGGATCGAGGAAGTCCTCGAAACGACCGGCTCGACATACATGAAGGATCGCTACGTCGAGAGTCTCAGCCACGGGATGAAGCAGCGGATCGGCGTGGCCCGCACGCTGCTGCATGATCCCGACGTGCTGATTCTCGACGAACCCGCCAACGGCCTCGACCCGCAAGCGCGAATTGAGATGCGCGAACTGCTCCTGCGGCTTGCCGACATGGGCAAAACCCTCATTGTGACAAGCCACATCCTTCCGGAACTGTCGCGGATCTGCAACGTGGTCGCCATCATGACCAAGGGCAAACTGCGGGCCTTCGGCACCTTGGATCAGATCATGCAAGCGATCCGTCAGCGACGGACGTTTGAAGTGCAGTTGGTGGAAGGCACGCAAGCAGCCGCGGTGGCCGCGGCCGTCTCCGGCGGCCTCGACGAGGCTGAGCAGCGGAGCGTCGCTGCCCACGATGCCGAAGCAATGGTCCGCTTTCAGACCAGCCGTTCCGACGCGGACCTGGCCGACCTCCTCGGTGGCCTCGTGCGTGCCAATCTTGGCGTGTCCCAGTTTCGCGAGGTGCCCACCGACCTCGAAGATGCCTTCCTTACGGTCACACGCGAGTCATGATCGCGATCTTCCAACGCGAGTTTTTCGGAATCCTGCGGCTTCGCCGGGCCCTCGTGGCCATGGTGGCGATGGCGATCTGCTCCGGCCTGCTAGTGCTGGCTCGCTGGCCCTCCGAAGGGCTCGTCGACCTGTCCGGCAGTCAGGCCAGGCAGGTCTTTCGGATCTTCACCTACGGCATGCTCGCGGGCGTGCTCCTGCTGGCCCCCGCCTGGCCCGCGACGTCGTTCGTGCAAGAGCGTCGCCGAGGCACGCTGGCCTTGCTGTTCAATACGCCACTCTCCAAGTTTGCGATCTACGCGGGCAAACTCTCCGGCGTGCTGTCGTTCGTTGGCCTGCTGCTGATCACAAGCCTGCCTGCAGCAGCAGCCTGCTACGCGATGGGGGGCGTAGACCTTTGGCAGGACCTGGGGAGCGTGGGCCTGGTCCTCGCGGTGGCAACGGTCGAGTACGTGGCTGTGGGCCTGCTCGTGAGCACCTTTGCCAACTCCACCGACTCCGCAGTCCGCACGACCTACGCGACGGTCTTCTCTCTCTGCTTCCTCTCACTCGGTCCGCACTACTTCCTGCAGGGACAGCCAGGGTGGATGCCGCTGGCTGCCGAGTGGCTGCGACGCACCTCGCCGCTGCCGGTGCTGATGCATCTCGTTGGGCAGGGAAGCGTGGGCGGGCAGGGGCTGATGGAAGCGGGCTCTGGGCTGCCTGAGTATCTGTTCGCCAGCGTTGTCGTCACGCTCTCCGTGATGGCTGCCACGCTGGTGCAGTTGCACTCGGGCCTCTTTGACCGCTCCCGGTCGCAGGGCGCGATCACCGACGAGCAATCGCTTGGAGTGCGAGCGGCTCGCCGGGTGTTTTTCCTCGTCGATCCGCAGCGACGCTCCGCCGGAATCCCCTTCTGGCTCAACCCCGTGATGGTGAAGGAGTTTCGTACGCGCCGTTTTGGGCGACTGCACTGGATCCTGCGGCTCGTCGCCGCGTGCGCCGTGGTGTCGCTCCTCACGACGCTCGCAGCCACGACCGGCACTGTTGACTGGGGCGTGGAAACGATTGGTGGCCTCCTGGTGATCTTTCAGGTGCTGCTGATGGTGCTGCTCACGCCGAGCCTGGCCGCAGGCCTCGTCAGCGGTGAGCGTGAGAGTGGCGGCTGGGACCTCCTACGAATGACCCGCCTCTCCGGCCTGCAAATCGCGATCGGCAAACTGATAAGCGTCGCCTGGACGCTTTTGCTCGTGCTCCTGGCCACCCTCCCGGGATACGTCGTGATGATCGCCATCAAGCCTGTGATGTGGCTGCAGGTGTCGTTGGTGGTGGTCTGCCTGCTGCTGAGCACACTCGTCACCCTTGCAGTGAGTGCGGCCGTGGGCAGCCTATTTTCCAAGACAACGACATCGACCGTCACAGCGTATGTGGTACTCCTCGTGTTGTTTTTTGGCCCACTGCTGATCTGGCTCGGCCGAGACGCCCCCTTCGGTTATGACCTCGTTCAAGCTGCCCTCTCGATCACCCCGGCCCCCGCGGCCCTGTCGGTGATTGGGATGCCGGGATTTGAACAGTACGAACTCATCCCCTTGGCCTGGTGGGTTGCAGGAGGCGTGACCTGCTTCTCGTTCGCGATCCTGTCCGCTCGCATCTGGCGACTGATGCGGCCTTCGTAGTGAGCGTTGGGGTGATGGCACTAGACACTGAGCACCGGCACATGCGCACGCGTTTCAATCGTTTCCTGAGAACTGCCGCGGTCTTCGCAGCCGCCTTCTGCACCACGTCGGCTTGGGCGGACACGGATGCGGCCGCGATCGTGCCACCGGTTGTCGACGACGTGATGTGGCAGGATCCCTTGCTGGAGTTGCCAACCTGGCTCCCGAAGTTTTCCGAGACGCTCGTGCCTATGTGGCTGGAAGCCCTCGCACGCCCCGAAGCCGAAACACGCCGCATGGCGGCGGGCACGTTTGCGATTGCCGCAAGTCGTTCGATGCCCGATCTCGAACCGGCGATCGAGCCCCTGCGGGCGATTCTCACTGGAGACGATGACCCGGTGGTTCGGCGGTGCGCCGCCTCCGCCCTCGTGGCCCTCAACGCACGCGATGCCGCAGCCGAACTGCAAGCCGCGGCTGCAGCCGACGGGCTCTTGATGGCCGAGATCGTGGAGCCTGCTCTCGCCCGCTGGAGCGAGCGTGCTGCTCGCGACGTCTGGCTGGCAAGACTCGCCGACCCCCAGTGCGAACCGGCCCTTCGCCGATTGGCCATTGAATCCCTGGCGACCGTCGGAGCCAGTGACGCAAAGGACGCCCTCTTGGCGAGCGTCATCGATGACGACCAACCATTGGCCGTCCGCGTGGCCGCAGCCACCGCCTGCGGTCAGTTGCAGCCCACAGGGCTGACCGAAACCGCGGTCGATCTCGCGAGCCGCAGGCTGCGTCCGCGACATGTTGGGCCACTCCTCGCCGCCATCTTGCTCGCACGGCACGACGATCCCGCGAGCGTGGAACTGCTGACGTCGCTTGCCGAGGATATCGAACCTACCGTCGCCACCGCAGCACTCGATCGGCTCCGCCAGATCGATAACGACCTGGCGTTGCCCCTCTCGCGTGCCGCGATCACAAGCCCCGATGCCGGCCTGCGGCGCGTCGGGGCGGAGATCCTCATCGTCCAAGGAGATGCCGCGGCGATCGACTCACTCTGTCCGCTGCTCGACGACCGCAATCCTGGCGTCCGCGGCCATGTTGCCGGAGCGCTCGTGGCCTTCGCTGCCAACGAGGCGCTCACGGACTCCGTGCTCACCGGCTCGATGACGGTGCTCGGCGGCACCGGCTGGCGAGGGCTCGAACAGGCATCGCTCGTGCTCGGCACGCTCGACCACGAACCGGCGGCCGACCGGCTCCTTGAGCTCATGAACAATCCGCGGCCCGAAGCTGCCCTTGCAGCCGCCTGGGCCCTGCGAAAACTCGCCGTCGAATCCACGCTCGCCCCATTGCTCAGTTTTGCGGAGCAGGCTCACAAAGTCATGGCCGAATCTAGTGCACCGCGGCACGTGGGCCTGCAGGTCAGTCAGCTCTTTCAGTTTTTCGGCGAAATGCGGTACGAACCAAGCGAAGCGCTGATGCGGCAGTTTGTTCCCAAGTCAACGCTTCTTCCCGACGCCCGGGCTGCCGCGTGCTGGGCGCTTGGTCACCTCAAAGCAGCCTCCCCAGATGAGCAACTCGCGGAAGCCTTTGCCGCCCGCCTGGCGGACGTGGCCTCTCCGAACCCTGAGCAAGAAATCGTTCGCACGATGACAGCCATCAGTCTCGGGCGGATGAAGTCCGAGAGCCAACTCCCCACGCTTCGCACTTTTGCCGCGCAGCATGGTCCGATCGACTCCGTCGGGCTCGCCTGCCTGTGGGCCATTGAGCAGATCACCGGCGAGCCTTGGGAAAGGGTCGAAACGCTCACCTTCGGCGTCAGCGGCTGGTTCCTTCAGCCTGCGTTGGAATAGTCCTCGTATCTTGGGCGGTATACTAGGATGAAGAAGAGAGAGCCCAGTGTGGCTGCCTCAACGGATCCAGGTTGCCGTGGTGGTACGGCTTTCCGAGTGCACGGCGATCGCCCATACCATGCTTGCGAAGTCTAGGACGCGTCGACAAACCCCGCGCCATGCCACGACGGCGTGGCACCTCGCGGTCGTCGGCATCATGGCAGTCGGCATCGTGTCGAACGGTTGGGCTGACGAGCCAGAATCCCCGGAGGCATCCCCTCGGCCGGCAGACCTTTCCGCGGCCATCGACGCAGTGCTTGAGCAGGCCTGGTCAGACGCCGGCATTGCGCCAGCAGACGACATCACCGATGAAGCCTTTGTCCGTCGGGTGTACCTCGACCTAGCGGGCCGCATCCCTTCCACCGCGGAGCGGGCCGCCTTTCTCGCCGACGCCGCGAGTGACCGCCGCCGCGTGCTGATCACGACCCTGCTCGCCTCCGAAGACCACGCTCAGCACATGGCGGACGTATTTGATGTGCTGCTGATGGGGCGAGCCTCAGGCAGGCGGACACAAGAACGCCACGAACATGGCTGGCGGCGCTGGCTGGAGGCAGCATTCCGCGACAACCGTCCGTGGAACGACATGGCGGAGACGATGCTGCTCGCCCGTCCTTCCACGCCTGAGGACGATGCGGCCACCTGGTTCCTTTACGAACGCAACAACGACTACCAGAAGATCGCCGAGGCGGTCGCCCCCGCATTCTTTGGCTTCCGCATCGAGTGTGCCCAGTGCCACGATTCGATGACGGCCGCCGAAGTGGAGCAAGCCCACTACTGGGGGCTTGTGGCGTTTTTCAATCGCGGCAAGAACGAGATGACGGGGAGCGGCCCCCGCATCGTGGAGTCTGCGATCGGAGGATTTTCGGAGTTTGCCGACATCGAAGGGACGAGTTCTCCCAACCTGCTGAGTTTCCTTGAGGCCGACACGGTCGAAGAAAGTCGCCCTGCGGCAGACGCCGAACAACCCGACTCCGACGAACTCTACGAACCCGCAAGCCGCGAAGGTGAACCGCGCCAACCGATCTTCTCTCGCCGCGAGCGGTTTGTGGAAGACGTTGTCCGCGATCATCCGCTGCTTGCCCGCGCGATGGTCAACCGGCTCTGGGCGATGCTCATGGGGCGGGGGTTGGTACATCCCTTCGATGAAATGGATTCCGCGCACAGCGTGTCGCACCCCGAGCTGCTCGACCTGCTGACGGATGACTTTCGCGCACATGGCCACGATATTCGCCGCACGCTCCAGGCGATCGCGTCGACGCGGGCCTACCAGCGGTCGGCCCGGAAACCCGATGGCGTTGAAGACCCTGCAACGTTCGCCTGGTATCTCGAGCGGCCGCTCTCCGCAGAGCAGTTTGCCCGCAGCGTTCACCTCGCCCTGGTGGGCACAAGCGAAACCCCGCCTCAGGTGCTCGACTCCATCAGCCGTGCAATGCCTGACGTGCTGCCCGACGAGAGCGTGACGGGCATTGCGGAGCCCCTCTTTCTCTCGAACGGGTCAGCCCTCGAGGAACTGATTCAGCAAGGCTTGCAACCGCCGCATGCCCTCGCCGCCATCGCCGCCCTTCCCTCCGCAGACGACGCGACTCGCAGCCTCTTCCTGGCGACGCTTGGTCGGGCCCCCTCCCCCGAGGAGATGGCGACGATCGCCGCGTTTCTGGCTGGGCACAACCAGACCGCACCTTCCCAAGAGGCGTCAACAGCAAGCCTCGCGCGGCTGAGCCACGTCGCCTGGGCGATCGTCACCTCTGCCGAGTTCCGCTTTCACCACTAGAACCCGACTGATGCCGATCCGCCCTCACCAGCCACGTTCGTCTCGTGCGCGTCGCGACTGCGGCAGCCCTGAGCACGGCATGCATCGCCGCCTCTTCCTCGAAGGCTCGCTTGCCGCCGGCGCAGTTTCGATGGGAAGTTTCTCCGCCCTCTTTTCGGCGAAAGCGATGGCCGAGGAGGTCAAACGTCAAGGCAAGAAATGCATCCTTCTTTGGCTCTGCGGAGCCCCCAGCCAGTTTGAAACGTGGGACCCGAAGCCGGGCACGGAAACGGCAGGCCCTTTCGCATCGATCCCCACGGTGATTCCTGGTGTGCACGTCAGTGAGTTGATGCCGCAGTGCGCGGGCATTCTCGACAAACTCGCGATCATCCGTTCGATGAAGACGGAGCCGAGCGAACACTTCCAAGGCATCGACGTGCTCACCCGCGGAGATGGCCCTCGCCCTCCCTTCACCCGACCGATCCTCGGATCGGTCGTCGCCCAGCAGCTCGGTCAACTTGACAGCCCCGTTCCGCAGTTTGTGCTGCTCGACCCGTGCCCAGAGGGGAACGAGTTTAAGTCGTTTAAGGCCGGCAATTGGGCGGGCTGGCTTGGTGCGGAATACGGCCCCGTGCGGGCGGGTGGCGAATACTCGATCCCCAACATCCTCCGCCCGGAATCGATCACGGAGACAGACCACGCCGACCGAGAAGCTTTGCGTGCCTTCCTCAGCCGCAAGTTTGAGAACGATCAGGCGAGCGTCGCGGCTGCTGGCTACAACGCTGCATTCGCCCGCGTGAAGGGGCTCATGAGCTGCGCCCCGTTATTCGATATCGAACGCCTTCCCGACGACGACCGTCGCCGCTATGGACCAGGGGCCTTTGCCCAGCACGCGCTCCTGGCCCGAAACCTGATCGAAAATGGATCGACTTTCGTGATGGTGGCCAACGGGATGCCGTGGGACAACCATGTCTTCCAGCATGAAATGCACCAGATGCTGGTTCCGGAACTCGACAACGTGATCTATCAGTTGGTGAGCGATCTTGAGCAACGTGGCATGCTCGACGACACCCTGGTGATCGCGATGGGCGAGTTTGGCCGTACCCCCTGGCTCAACGACGCTCGAGGCCGCGACCACTTCGCGACCGCGTGGAGCATGGCGATGGCGGGAGGCGGCATCCGTGGGGGCGTGGTGCACGGTGCCACCGATGAGCGTGGGTTTGATGTCGCCAGCGACCCCGTCGACAACCGCCAGCTGTTTGCCACCTTCTTTACGGCGCTCGGGATTGATCCCAACGCTGAATACGACCTGGGCGACCTGCCGACCTTCCATCGCGTGGAAGGCAACGCCGAGCCGATCACGTCTCTCCTCACTGCGGGCTGATGCCCTTCACGCCGATGCCTCCATCCAGCCCAAACCGAGTCAAAGACTTCAAACTGCCAACCGCCGTGCTGGCAGCGGCTCGGATCAATGAAACAGAGCTTCTGGCCGGGTGTTTCGACGGCGTCTACCGCGTCAACCTTGAAGAGCAAAGCCTCCGAAAAGTTGGTCAACACACGAGCTACGTGAGTTCCGTCGCCGTGTTGCCACAGCGTGGCCAGTATCTCTCCGCCGGTTACGACGGGATGCTGCACTGGTATGACCTGGCGACTGACGAGCGCGTGCGGTCGCTCACGCTTCACGACTTCTGGTCGTGGGACATGGCCGTCTCGCCAGACGAATCGCTTGTGGCATCGGTCACCGGGCAGTATCTCGCCGGCGGCTACAAGTATGAGCCGGCGCCAGAGCGGGAGCCTTCAGTCAGGATCGTGGATGTTGCCAGTGGCGAAATGCTTCACAGTCTGCCGCACGTCCCCTCCGTTCAGGCTGTCGCCTTCAGCAACGACGGCCAGTTCGTCGCCGCCGGAAACTTGATGGGAGAGATCCGCATCTGGAATGCTCGCAGCGGCGAGCAGGTGGCCACCTGGACCACGCCCGACTTCACCAGTTGGGGCATCATCAAGAGCCACTGCTACCTCGGCGGGATCTTCGCCCTGCGTTTCACTCCCGACGATTCCGCCCTTCTGATGTGCGGCATGGGGCCAATGCACGATCCGATGGCGGGCAATGGCAAGCAACTTTGGCAGCGGTGGAACTGGCGAGCCGACCCTCCCACCAAAGACGATCAGACCCACGAGGGCGACGCGGGAGAAGGCCTGATGGAAGCCTTGGCGGTCCATCCCGATGGCAGTTGGTTTGCGATGGGCGGTAGGCTGCGGGGGGGGAACCTGAACGTTGGGATGTTTGGCATCAGCGATGGTGCCAAAGTGGGCAGCATCAAGTCGGGATACCGTGTCACCGAGATACTGTTCGCGGCTGACGGTCAGAAAATGATCCTGGTCGGAGGCCAAGGCCAGCCCGACAAAGACAAAGATGGGCGAATCGCCGACTTCGGCCGCATCGAAGTCTACGACGTCGCCTAAGCGGAGCAGCCCATGCCTCGAGTCATGCTGCTGGTCATCGGTACGACCGCCATCATGGTGGCCGCTGGAGTGCTGATGCTGTTCTACCGGCCCTCCCCGCCCACACCACAGTCCGTCAACGAGCATGACGCCCCGCCACCCAGCACGCTTGTGGCCACCGCCGAGCCTTCCCCTGCCGCGACCGTTGAGTCCTCCCCTGCCTCCACACCGACGGGCCCCGCCTGGTTCAGCGACCGAACCGCTGCCTCGGGCATCGCGTTTCGGCACCATTCTGGCGATTCGCCCGAGAAACCCTTCCCGTCGGCCAACGGCAGCGGCCTCGCCGCCTTCGACTACGATCTCGACGGCCGCATGGACCTCCTGTTTGCCACCGGCAACGACTTCCCGGTCCTGCCGGAAACCTCAACTGAGCGCAATCGGTGCTACCGCAACCTCGGTGCATGGCAGTTTTCTGAGACCACCGAAAAAACTGGCCTCGGCTATCGGGGCTACGCCCACGGCGTGGCGGTTGCCGATTACGACGCCGACGGTTTTCCAGACGTGTTGATCACCGGCTACGGCCCAGACGCTCTCTTCCACAATCTCGGTGACGGCCGCTTCGAGCGAGTGGAGGTGGGCCTTGAGGATGCTCGGTGGAGTTCGAGCGCGGCTTTCTTCGATGCCGATCTCGACGGGCTGCTCGACGTGTACGTCTGCCACTATGGCAACTGGTCGCTCGACGACAATCCCTTCTGCGGAGATGCGGCAAACAACGCCCGCGTTTTTTGTAGCCCGCTGACGGTCGAGCCTGTCGCCGACGCCTTTTTTCAAAATGTGGGCGACGGTCGCTTCGCAGACGCAAGCGACACCTCCGGCATCCTCGTCCCCCCAGGACGTGGGCTGTGCGTGCTGGCCGCACATCTTGACGACGACACCTCCCTCGACCTCTACGTTGCCAACGACTTAAACCACAACGTCTTCTTTGCTGGCAGCAGCACGGGCACCTTCACCGACAAGAGCGATCTGTCGGGGGCCGCCTATGATTCACTTGGCCGGGTGAAGTCAAGCATGGGGATCGATGCCGCCGACACGCGTGGCACCGGCCGCTTCGATCTGCTCGTGACTGACTTTCAGCGCGAATACAACCTCCTCTTTGCCAACTCCGGAAGTGGCATGTTTGTCGATGCAAGCGAAGCGAGTGGCGTGGGCCCCGCCGGCATGCAGCTGGTGAGTTGGGGCGTGCAGTTCGCCGACCTCGACCTCGACGGCCAAGAAGATGCGATCGTCACCAGTGGGCATGTTGGTGATGAGCGCGACGCCGACGCCGACCTCAGGCAGAGCGGACTTGTGCTGCACAACCAGCGCGGGCGGTTTGAGCCGGTCGCCGCAGCACAGGCGGGCGACTACTTTCTCAAGCCGCACCAGGGGCGCGGCCTGATTGCCGTGGATCTCGATAACGACGGGGATGAAGATTTTGTCTTCAATCATCGCGACGAAGACGCCACCTTGCTCGCAAACGATCGCGCCAACGTTGCGGCCCCCAACCGCCTCCCGCTGTCGCTCAAGCTTGTTGGCACATCGAGCAACCGCGACGCCATTGGCGCGGTGGTCACGTTTACCGGCACCCCTTCGCAGATACGACAGATCAAAGGTGGAGGCGGCTACCAGTCGACGCGAGATCCTCGCCTCTTCTTTGCGGTGGACCAAGACGCCGAAGCTGCCATTTCGATTCGCTGGCCCAATGGCACCAACTCGCGAGTGGACGGGCTTGCCGCAGGCGGGAGTTACCTCATTGTCGAACCTGCTGGCGACACCCAACCCCTCGTCTTCCCGATGCGGGAGTATCGCGAATGAGGTGGCTCGACTGGATTCCGCTCGTAAGGCCGTTCTGGCTGGCGATTCTTGTCGCCGCCACCCTCTCAGGATGTAGGGAGCCTGCCCCCAAACCGCCCTCCCCACCAGATCCCGTAGGCGCTGCCCTACGTGAACCAGCCTCGCCCACAGCGACCGGGAGCCCCGAGGCCACGCAAGCCCCCGCCGCCCCGACCGTGCGTCCCGTGTTTGACAACGTGGCACAGGAATCAGGTGTCGACTTTACCTACGACCGGGATGTTGTGGAGGGGCGGTGGCTGATCGTGGAAGTGATGGGAGGTGGGGTCGCCTGGCTGGATGCCGATCTCGACGGGTGGCTCGATCTCTTCTTCACCAATGGTGGTCCAATCGAGCCTGGCAAAGGACCTGACCGCACCGCTCCAGACCAACTCTTCCGCAGCCAGGGCCCTGACGCCACAGGGCAGGTGCACTTCAAGAACGTCACCGAGGCCGCCGGCATCACCGATGGCGGGTACGGGCAAGGCGTGGCTGTTGGCGACTACGACGCCGACGGATTTCCCGACATCTATGTGACCAACTACGGCACCAACCTTCTTCTGCTCAACAACGGCGACGGCACCTTCACGGACGTCACGGCATCCGCTGGTGTTGGCGATCCCGCCTGGAGCACCGCAGCCTTCTTCGCCGACCTGAACTTCGACGGCCAACTCGACCTCTACGTCGCCAACTTCCTCGACCAGACGCCCGAGAATGTGCGTCCCTGTGACTACGGTGGAGACACGGGCTACTGCGGGCCTGGCACCTACAAAGGGATTCAGGATTCCGTGTTTCTCAGCCAAGGCGATGGCACGTTTCTTGAGCAGTCGCGCACCCTTGGGATCGTGGAGCCCGACGGTGCCGGCAAGGGGCTCGCCGTGGTTGCTGTCGACTTCGACCACGACCTGCGACCGGAGATCTATGTTGGCAATGACATGACCCCAAACCTGCTCTACACGCCAGAGCCCGCTGGCGACCTTCGAGGTGACGAACCGCTGTCAACGACATACCGCGAGATCGCGATCGCCTCCGGGTGCGCGCTGAGCGACCAGGGAGAGAATGAAGCGACGATGGGCATTGTCTGTGAGGACCTCAACGACGACGGCCTGCCAGACCTGTTTCTCGCCCATTTCCACAAGGCAAAAAACACGCTCTATCGCAACCTCGGTGGCCTGCAGTTCGCCGACGAGAGCCGCCGCACGAAGATCGCGGCCACGAGTTTCGACAACCTGGGGTTTGGCTCGGTGGCCCTCGACTGGGACCGCAATGGGCTCCTCGATCTCTTCGTGACCACGGGGCATGTTTTGGGGCCAAACGCCCCTCCGGAGAAGATGGCACCGCAGCTCCTGCGCCGGGTGGACCGCACGAGGTTTGAGGATGTGTCGCAGGAAGTGGAAGGCGACTACTTCGCCGAGCTTTGGCTTGGCCGCGGCGTGGCGGGAGGTGACTTCGACAACGATGGTGATCTGGATATCGCCGTCGCCCACAACAACTCTCCTTCCGCGCTGCTGGCGAACCACACGGAGGCCGGCGGTGGATTCCTCGGTTTGGAACTCGTGACCCCTTCCCGGATTCCACCGATCGGCGGGCGTGTCGAAGTGGTTTCGGGTGCCATCCGGATGCTGCGGCCGATCGCTGCCGGTGGGAGTTATCAGGCAAGCCATGACCCTCGCCTCCTCTTCACACTCGAGTCCGCCGACACCCCAGCCCAAGTCACCATCTATTGGCCAAGTGGTCGCGTTGATGAGATGACCCTCGCAGGTGACCACTACTGGCGGATCATGGAGGGGTCGACAGCGGAGCCGATCACCGCCGCGAGGAGTCTCGGAGAAACCACGCCATGAGCGACCCCAAGGCGGCGACACTTTCTCAGTCGCCACGCTCCAAGACCACCAAACTTCTTCTCGCTGCCTTGCTCGCCGTGGGGGCGGCGCTGGTCATTGTGTGGGGCATCGAGCGGTGGCAAAGTTGGCCATTGCGACAGGGCGAGGCCTCGCTTGCCGCGGGAGATCCTGAAAGGGCCGAAGCGTTTGCGGGCTTCTATCTCGATTCCCATCCAGACGATCCTCGCGGAATGTCGCTGCGAGCACGATCGCTTGTCGCACTGAGACGTGGGGCTGAAGCCGTGGCGATCTACGAAGAGATCGGAGCCGCGTCTGCTGAGGATGTGCACGCCTGGGCGGCCGGCTACCTGATGACCGAATCCTGGTCGCGGGCCTCGCGACTCCTCGATCAGTTCCTGCGAATGCAGCCAAGCGACGCCGACGCCACCTACGAACTCGCCACATGCACCGCTCGGCTAGGGCGATTGAAGGACGCGATCGCACTCGCCGCCCGCTACACCGACCTCTCTGGGATGCAGGCCCAGGGCAATCTTCTCCAGGCAATCTTCTACCAAGACCTTGGCGACTCGGCATCGGCGGCAGCTGCCTACCAGCGCGCGCTTGCTGCCAGCCCAGACGCGGTGGACCTCCAGCTCCCTCCACACGAAGTCTTCTTGCAGTACGGCAACACGCTGCTCGACCAAGGAGACGCGGAGGCCGCACGCACGCAGTTTCAGCGGAGCCTTGCGATCACGCCAACCGGCGAAGCCTCCTTCCGGCTTGGTCGGGCCTCCGCCCAAACAGGTGACCAAGAGGCTGCGGTGAACGCTTGGAAGGACGCCGTCGCGATTCAGCCTGCGAGCGTCTCCCCGCGTGAGGCGCTCGCCGAGGTGGCGCTCGCCGACGGCGATGCGGAGGCGGCCCGCGAATGGCTCGCCCCGCTGGAAGAGGTGGCCGCCGAGCGACCAGAGACCGCGTATCTCTTCCAAAGACTGGCGGCGAGCAGCGACGACCAGGCAGGCTTTGCTCGCTGGAAAGCCATTGCCGATGCCGCTCGCGGGCGGCAGCAACGCAGCCGCCTCATCGAGCAGTTTGTGGTCGCCGCTCCCACAAACCCTTGGGCAGTCGCGGTACGAGCCCATCAGTTTGCAGCCGCGGGCAACTGGCAGCAGGCCAATGACCTGCTGGAAGGGCTCCCGTCATCTTTTGATGGGGAGCCCTTCGTGCAGGATCTTCGCTCCGCGGTTGAGAAGCGTGGCCCGCTTCCCTCGCTCGACGCCGTTCCCGTGAACGAGCCGTGACCCCCGCGACTGATTAGTTCTGCTTCTGCTGCTCGTACTTCTCGCGCTGGTCTTGAGGCATGCCCTGCATCGCCCGCTCCATCGCACTTTGCCCGGGCTGCTGCACGGCCTCGATCGTGGGCTCGGGGCTTGGCTCTGAGCAGCCCACAACACCCAACATTGCCACGGCAATCAGCATCAAAAACATCTTCTTCATTGCTTTCTCCCCGAATGTTTTCGCTTGAGAAAACTCAGCCGACTCAAGGCGGCCAAGCAGCGGATTGAGCGCAGATTCAGTCCTAGAAGTTCGGCTGGTCCACGCTCCTCCCGCTGAACACAGTGTATCCCTAGGCACGCCTCGGTCTAGCGACCCTCTCTGGCAATCGACGCCACGCCCGCCCACGCATCCGCCTCCCGCGGCCGACCGATCTCGCGGTAAAAGTCGGCCATCGCGTCGGCGACCAGCGGATCGTCTGGAGTGCCCAGACCATCGAGCAGCGCTTGTAGCCGATCCTGCGGAATCCGATCCTGCACCTGCTGCACCAACTGTCGCTCTGCAGCCGCCCCCTCCGTGTCCCCAACGCGCGCGAGGCAACCCGCCAGGCGATTCATCGTCCGCCAGTCGATTTCCCCCGGCCACGTAGAAAGTGCCTCACGATAGGCCTCCGCAGCCGCCCCTGCATCCTCAGCCGCCTCCTGCAGCACACGCCCCTTCACGAGCGCGTATCGCCGTCCGGACGCAGGTTGCGGCCACCGCTCAAACGTCTCACGAGCGGGCTCGGTTTCGCCCAACTCGAGCAGCGTTTCCACGACGACGCCAAGAATAAAGGGGTTGGTTTGCTGGACCTGCGGGATCTGCCCCGCCGCCTCGTCAAGCACCTCAAAAGCAAGCTCTGGCTCATTCTCGCGAAGAAAAAACTCGGCGAGCGCCGCATGCGGCACGGGCTCCGCGGGCTCGGCTAGTCGAAACCGCTGGAAACGCTTCATCTCCACCGCGGTTCCAGCCTCGGAAGCCGTGGTGCGGAAGCCCATCAAGCGATCGATTTCTGCCGTCGAGGTCAGCGGGAAGAACTGACTGACATACCACTCCCGTAGTCGTCTGGGCTTCTCAGCATCAGGAGAAAGTTCATAGCTCGCCCAAAACGTTTCTTCCGCTTCCTCGGCCCGGCCAGTGAGCTCCAACAGCTTCCACAGCAGCAGTCGGAGCTCAAGCGCGCTTGGGTCCAGTTGAATCGCTCGTTCAAGCGAACGCGAGGCTGCAATCGGCTCGTATCGCAGAAACAGCTTCACCCTCGCTTCGGCGATCCGCGCAGCAACCGCACCTGATGAGTCATCTGGGATGCGAGCCAAGCAGCCCAGCGACTCTGTGATGCGTTTCACGAGCGGGAGGGAATCATCTTTGACAAGTGCCTCCGCCGCCAAAAGGTTCGCCCGCGGATCATCCGGAAAGAGCCAGAGATAACGAGTGATCGGCGCGTGGACATCTTCCCAGAGCCCATGCCGAGCCAATCCTTCCGCGGTTGCCAAGCCTCGACTCGCGGCGACCCACAAGACACCAACAGCCAACGTGGCAAGCCCGAGGGCTCCCAGAACAAGACCGCGTGCTCTCCCCGCCTTCACCCCGCTCTCACGGGGCACAAGCCCCGCGAAGCAGAACGGGGCGACCGTTGCCGGCCGCCCCGTTTCGTTTTCCTGAAGACAGGCTTTCAAAAGAAAGCGTTGTCGCATCAGATGTACCGATCCTGTGTGAGTGCAGGCGGCTTAGTAGGAGGTTGCCTCACCGCAGTTGCGAGTCCCCATCGCCCACCAGACTTCATTGGCGACATCGTCGGTCACGTACCGCACACCCCCGTCCATCATGCCGACGTTCACACCGCCGGGATGCTCGCTGGTCGCGGTAAGCAGATTCGAACCATACCAGTCGCCACCACCAGGGCCATCCCACGTCTGGCAGCTCTTCTCGTTCGGCATCATGGTGTGCGAATACGCACCACCAGCCGCCATGAACGACCAGGACCAACCGCCACCTCGCATGATGCGTCCGCCACCGCCATCATTGAGTGCCGTTTGGCTGAGGCACGACTGACGCATTTCAGCCGTCGAGTTGCCGCGAGCCCAACTGTAGACCTGGCTACGCTGCAACTTCTTGTCACCCACGATGTTGCCATGCCACTTCTCGATCACAAACTCCGAGTAGCCAGCAGTCTTGCTGGTACCGTCGCTGATCGAGCCGAAGGTCACCGGGGCGTCACCATAGCCGCTGTTCTCATGCCGATATGAGGCGATCCCGTTGTGCCTCGTCTCGCCAGCATGAGACGCACCCGACGTCGTGTGGGGGGCATTATGTGAGGTGCCCATGTTGATGGAATAGGTGTGATTCGACTCGCCAGTCCCGATGCGGTTCGGGCTGGAAGGACAGACAAACGTGG
>JAPOIM010000009.1:0-233 GCA_029978905.1 Planctomycetota bacterium | reverse complement strand
CCGCTGCCCCAGCCAGGGTGGTAAGCACCGCCATACTTATCGCCGAGACCGTCGTAAATCGTCTGCTCTTCGACGAACGACAACAGGCCTACTTTGTCCGAGAAGTAGTACGGTTCGTAGGTCGTACCCCAACCAACACTCTGGGGGAACTGCCCGTTGGTGTCGTGATGGTTGTGCATCGCAAGCATGATCTGCTTGAAGTTGTTTTGGCACTGACTTCGCCGAGCCGCCTC
>JAPOIM010000099.1 GCA_029978905.1 Planctomycetota bacterium | reverse complement strand
TTCGATGCGGGCGAGGAGTTCGCTGCCGGCTGCGTCGCCCGGCACAATCGCCCGCATGCCGCTGTCGAGTTCGGCCGTGGCCGAGGCAGCGTCGTCGAGCCGCAGCCCGGCCTCCTGCGTGTCGGGTCCGTGGCAGGCGAAGCACCGCCGCGCAAGCACCGGCTGCACCTCCCGAGCAAAATCAACCTCCGCCGCCTGCGACGCCACCGAGCCAGCCAGCCACAACCCACCCAGCACCGCCAAGCGGCGTGCAAGCAGATGCCACGCCGCTCGCCTCGCCGGGCAACTCGCGGCAGAACAACGTCGAAGGCTGCAGATCATGGAGGGCTACCAAGCAGGAATACGGACGCTCCCAGACGGTCGCGGCAAGCCGCCCCGTTGTCTTTCTGGGTCATCCCGTATTCTACACGCCAGGGGCTCTCGTCTCGACCTCTGATTCAGCTGCACGTTTATCGGTTTTGGCAGTTTTTTCTCACTGTTTGCATGGAGTTTTCTGTGGCTACCTCCCCGCTGTTTTCGCTCGCTGGTCGCACCGCCCTGGTCACCGGGTCTTCCACGGGTCTAGGCAAAGCCGTCGCCACCTGCCTCGGCCACGCGGGCGCCAAGGTGGCTCTGAACTACGCCAACAACCAGGCCCGTGG
This sequence comes from Planctomycetota bacterium, assembly GCA_029978905.1. Lineage (GTDB taxonomy): Bacteria > Planctomycetota > Planctomycetia > Pirellulales > UBA1268 > M30B53. The sequence goes on along the minus strand of JAPOIM010000099.1, from coordinate 8,666 downwards.
CGAGACCGCCCTCGCCGAACTCCGCGCCGCAGGAATCGCGTGCGACCTCTTCAAAGCTGACGTCAGCGATGAAGCCGAGGTCGATCGGCTCTTCACCGAAATCGAAGGCTCCCTCGGGCCCGTCGACATCGTGGTGGTCAACGCCACCCCCGACCAGCCTCACGAAACGATCGAAAACTACGACTGGGCCTTCTACCAACAGATGCTCGACTTCTTTGTGAAGAGCCCCTACCTGCTCGCCCGGCGGGCGCTGCCATCGATGAAGTCCCGCAAGCATGGCCGGCTGATCAACATCACCAGCGAAGTCTTCCACCTCGGCGTGCATCCCTTCTCCGCCTATGTCGCCGCCAAGGGTGGGCAGACCGGCTGGTCGCGAAGCATGGCGGGCGAGCTCGCCCCGTTTGGGATCACGGTCAACATGATCGCCCCGGGCTGGATTCCCGTGGAGCGGCACGAGAAGGATCCGCAGGAAGACAAAGACGCCTACCTCGCCAGCATCCCCATGGGCCGCTGGGGGAAGCCAGAAGACGTGGGCTGGGCGGCTGCCTACTTTGCCAGCGACGAAGCGGCGTTTGTGACCGGCCAGACCGTTGCCGTTAACGGTGGAACCACACGTTGGTAGGAAAGACACGCTGGTAGGAGGATGCCCCCGATGACGCCACACCCACAAGCCATCCGCGCCCTTGCGCTGGTGGCTCTCGCCATGAGCCTCGCCACAGGTTTTGCCACGAGTTTCGCGAGGGCAGCCCCACCGGAGTCGCTGACGAGGCCGGCGATCAACGCCGATGGTGCCAGCGGATTTTCACATCTGCTGCAGCGGGGCTACACGCCGCTGTTCAATGGCCGCGACCTCAGCGGCTGGAGGAATCCCTATCCCTTTGGCGAGGCGACCGTCGTTGATGGCGAGATTCACCTGCGGGCCGACAAGAAGTTTTTTCTCGTCACGGAGAAGGAGTATTCCGACTTTCGGCTGAGCGTGGAGATCCACCTGCCGGAAGGCCCAGCCAACTCGGGCGTGATGTTTCGCTGTCATGTCGACGACGCGGCGGCGAAGAAGGTCTTTGGCTACCAGGCGGAGTGCGATGGCTCGGATCGGTGCTGGTCGGGCGGTCTCTACGACGAAGCCAGGCGAGGCTGGATCTGGCCGAGCACCGAGGGCCGCTCGCTCGAGCAGTTTCTCGAGCATGCCGAGGAATCACAGGCGTACTTTGCCGCGCCCAAGATCCGCGACGCCCTCGACCGCGACGGCTGGAACCGCTTCGAAGTCACCTGCCAAAACGATCTGATTCGGATCGAACTCAATGGCATCGAGATCACCCGCTTTCGCGATGGCACCGACACCCGCGGCTTCATTGCCATCCAGCATCATGGCGAAGCAGGCCAGACCTACCGCTTCCGCAACCTCTTCATCAAAGAGTTGCCAGTCATCCCCGCCACCGAGCATGTGTCGCTCACCGAGCAGGAGCCGGTCGCGGTGACACGGCTGGCCGACGGCACCACGCTGCTCGATTTTGGCAAGGTGGCGTATGGCAATCTGGTGATGCCGGTGCCAGGAGGACGCGGTTCGGCGAGTGTGCACTTTGGCGAGAAGCTCAAAGATGGCCGCATCGATCGCTCGCCACCCGGCACCGTCCGCTACGGTTCCACGCCGATCCGCCTGGGCGACCAGCGTGGCACCTGGGTGGTGCCTGCCCCGATCGATGCGCGGACGATCGAGCAGGCAGGCCTGATCTACGCCAATCCCCCCGCCGTCCTCACCCCGCGGACCTGGGGCCCAGTGATGCCCTTTCGCTGGGTGGAAATAGAAGGACTGCCGGAGGCGTATCTGACTGGTCTCGTGCGGCGGCGTGCCGCGTTCTCCAAAGACTGGGACGACACCGCGGCCTCGTTTGTCTGTTCGGATCCCTTGCTCACCGAGATCTGGGATCTCTGCAAGTACAGCATCAAGGCCACCACGTTTGCGGGCGTGTATGTCGACGGCGACCGCGAACGGATTCCCTACGAAGGGGATGCCTTCCTCAACCAGCTCAGCCACTACGCCACCGACAGCGACGTCGCGATGGCCAGGCGGACGTTTGACTGGTTGATGGAAAATGGCACATGGCCCACCGAGTGGTCACCCCACATGGTCTTCATGGCCCACGCCGACTGGATGCACACCGGCGATGTCGAATGGCTGCGCCCCCGGTATGAGTCGCTCAAGCGGAAGACGCTCCTCGACCGGGCTGGCGACGATGGCCTGGTGCGGAGCAACGATGCGGAGCGGAGCCGCAACGACTTGGTCGACTGGCCGCAGAAGGAACGCGACGGGTTTGTGTTCACGGAGGTCAACACCGTCGTCAATGCGTTTCACTTGGAAGCACTGCGGCAGATGGCGGTGATGGCCCGTGGGTTGGGGAGCGTCGCAGAGGCCGACGCCTTCGAAGCGCAGCTCCAACTCGGACGCGCGTCGTTTCAGGAGCAGCTCTTCGACGCAGAAGCCGGCCTCTATCGCGACGGCATCGACAGCGACCACAGCAGCCTGCACGCCAACTTCTTTCCGCTGGCCTTTGGCCTCGTGCCCGACGACGCGCTCGAGAGCGTGCTGGGCTGGCTCCAGCAGCAAGACATGCGGTGCAGCGTGTATGCCGCCCAGTATTTCCTCGACGGGCTCTTGGCACACGGCGCTGGTGAGAAGGCGCGGCAGCTGATCCTGGCCGACGGAGACCGCAGCTGGAAGCACATGCTCAAGAGCGGCACCACGATCACGTGGGAAGCGTGGGAGATGAAGTACAAACCCAACCAAGACTGGAACCACGCCTGGGGGGCCGCCCCGGCCAATCTGCTGCCCCGCTATGTGCTGGGCGTGCGCCCCGCGGAGCCCGGCTGGGTGCAGGCCCGCGTGCGACCCGAACCGTGCGGCCTTGCCTCGGCGGAAGGCACGGTGCCCACGCCCCGCGGTCCGATCGCCGTGACGTGGAGCCACCAAACAACTTTCCGCCTGTCGCTCACGCTTCCCGAGGGGGTGTCGGCCATCATCGACCTTCCTGCCACGCCCGGCTCCACGGGCGTCTTCGTCGATGGCCAGCCGGTGGCCGCGACAAAGCAAGACTCGCGGTGGATCGTCGCAGATCCCGTCAGCGGGTCGGTCACACTCGAGGTGAAGTAGCGCTCGCGGAGGGGATCGACCGCCCCCTTCGCGGTCTCGCGCCGTGGTATCATGCGGACATCCAATGGGCGAGACCGATCCATGATCGAATACGACGGACTGCTGTCACTCGACCGGATGGAGCGTGCTGTGGAGAAGGTGCGAGACCGGCTGTTGCGATCCACTGCGGCCCTTGAGGCTGCCGGAGTGCCCTATGCGGTGATCGGTGGCAATGCGGTCATGGCCTGGGTCGAACAGGCCGACGAAGCCGCCGTGCGGTTCACGCAGGATGTCGATCTCGTGCTGCGACGAGAGGACCTCGACCGAGCCCGTGAGGCGTTGGAAAAGGCGGGGTTTGTGTATCGGCGGTCGGCCGGGATCGAGATGTTCCTCGATGGTCCCGCGGCGAAGGCCCGCGATGCCGTCCACGTGATCTTTTCTGGCGAGAAGGTCCGTCCGGAATATGTCGCCGCGGTCCCCGACGTGGCTGAGTCGGTGTCGTTCACGTCGTACCGCGTGCTCGCCCTCGAGGCGGTCGTGCGAATGAAGCTCACGTCGTATCTTCGAAAAGATCAGGTCCACGTCCTCGACATGATCGACGTGGGCCTCATCGATGCCACGTGGCCGAGCCGGTATCCCCCAGAACTCGCCGCTCGCCTGCAGCATCTCCTCGACACGCCAGATGGCTGAGCGCGGTCGCTCGACAGGGAAACCACGTTCTCGTTCAGAGTGTCACCCGCGGAGGGGATCATGGCAGACGAACTTCGGGGGGGCGGTCGCAGCTCGCGGCGCGAGCTGCTCAGGCTCGGTTCGCTGGGGCTGCTCGGGCTCACCCTTGAGCACCTCCTGCGAGGTCGTGCCCTGGCCGCAGGCCTCTCCACCGAGCCCACCTTCGGTCGGGCGAAGCGGTGCATCTTCCTCTTTATGTGGGGAGGACCGTCGCAGCTCGAAACGTGGGATCCCAAGCCAGACGCGCCCCGCGAGGTCCGCGGTGAGTTTCAGCCGATCGCCACGAGCGTGCCCGGCATCCAGATCGGCGAACACTTTCCGCTCCTCGCCAGCCGCACGCACCAGCTGTGCCTGGTGCGGTCGATGACCCACGCCAATGCCGACCACACCCGGGCCACCAGTTTTCTACTGACGGGCCAGCCCCCAACAGCCGTCGACGACATCCGTCGGCAGTGGCCCGGCGTGGGATCGGTGCTCGCGGCGCTGGGTCGCGGCCGAGACGCCCCGCCGCTGGTGCAGATGCGGCCGACCGTCCCGGGCGACGTGCCTCGCTTTGTCGAACAGAGCCAGGGGCAGTTTGCCGGCTGGCTGGGCCCTGCCCACGATCCGCTCTCCATCGACAGCGATCCCAACGCGGCCGACTACCGCGTGCCCGATCTCTCCCTCTCGCCGGAGCTCTCCGTCGAACGCCTCACCGATCGCAGCCGGCTGCTGGCAAGCCTCGACACCCAAACACGCGTGAAGGCGGGCCCGCTGGCTGCCCACGACGAGTTCCAACAGCGCGCCTTCGACCTCCTCACGGGCTCCACGAGCGGTCGCGGGGCGTTTGACCTCGACGCCGAACCGGCGAGCGTCCGCGATCGCTACGGCCGCAACCCACATGGCCAGTCGGTGCTGCAGGCCCGGCGGCTGATCGAGCGGGGCGTGCCCCTGGTGACCGTCTTTTGGCCAAACGACGGCATCAAGAATGTCAGCGTCTACTGGGACACCCACAGCCGCAACTTCATCGACCACAAACAGCGGCTGATGCCGGTGGCCGACCTGGCCTTCTCCGCCCTCCTCGACGACCTCGAAGACCGAGGGCTTCTCGATGAGACGGTGGTGGTCTGGACGGGCGAGTTCGGACGCACGCCGCGGGTGGGTCAGGTCAACAGCGACGCCGGAGCCGGGGCCGACGGTCGCGACCACTGGCCTGGCTGCTTCACCACGGTGCTCGCTGGCGGCCCCTTTCGGCGGGGCTTCGTGTATGGCGCAAGCGATCGCCACGCGGCCTTTCCGCTGGAGCATCCCGTCGCCCCAGCGGATCTGATCGCCACGCTCTACCACGCGCTCGGCGTGCCGGAGTCGCAACTGCTCACCGACCTTGGAGGCCGACCGCAGTTTGTTCGCCCCGGCCGCGCCATCCACGACCTCTTCGCCTAACCAACAGCCACGCGTTACTCGAGTTGGCCGTCGACGGCGAGCTGGTGGAAGTAGTGCGGCACGTTGTGTTGGTTGGCCAGGAGCCAATCAATCGAAGGCTCGTGCCGCATCGCCTTGCCGATCGCCTTGGCGGTGGCTTCGCGATTGGTCTGAAAGAGCACCTCGGGATCGTACGCCACGTCGACAATCGAAGGATCGAGCCACACCGCCACGATGATGCCGAGGTCGTTGGCCTTCTTCTTCGGGATGTCGCCTGCCCGCACTGCATCGAGCACGCCGTGGGCGATCGCCGCCTGCACGGTGCCCATCAGGATGTTGGTGTACTTCGCGTTGTTGACGGTGACCTTGCTCACCATCAATGTCGCCGGCCGTACCTGCACGTCGGAGTTGAGGATCGCAAACACCCGCGAATGCCCCTTGGTCTGGTCGCCAAGGAGGTTGGCGATGGCGTAGCCCACCGGGCCGTCGAGTTCGCCGATGATCACTTCCGGCTCAGCTGCGCTCCAGGCTTCGGCCGCTTCGACCAGCGCCTCGCCCGTGCGCATGCCCACCCGGCCGCTGGAAACCTTCGCTTTGGCTGGAGGTTTGCCCTTGCCCTTACCCTGCTGCATCTTCTTGGCCATTGCTGCCGCTGCTCCTGGTTTGCGATCCCGTTTGCGATCCCCGGCGGAGATGCCGGCGGTGCAGGAGAATAGCGACGGCAACAGCCCTTCGGCAATCGCCGGCGGATTAGCAGTCGTAGTAGAGGCAGAACTCATAGGGGTGCGGCCGCAGCCGCATCGGGTCGACCTCTTTGACCATCTTCATGCGGATCCAGGTGCGGATCACGTCGGTCGTAAACACATCGCCCCGCAGCAGAAACTCATGGTCGGCCTCGAGGGCCGCGATGGCTTCTTCAAGCGAGGCCGGCGCCTTGGCAACATTCACCAACTCCTCAGGCGGCATGTCGTAGATGTCGCGATCGAGCGGCTCACCAGGGTCGATCTTGTTTTGGATCCCGTCGATCGCCGCCATCAGCAGCGCTGAAAACGCAAAGTAGGGATTGCAGGAGGGATCCGGGCAGCGAAACTCCACCCGCTTCGTCTTCGGATTAGCCGAATACATCGGGATGCGACAGGCCGCCGAACGGTTCCGCTGCGAGTAGGCGAGGTTGACCGGCGCTTCGTAGCCAGGCACGAGCCGCTTGTAGCTGTTGGTGGTGGGGTTCGTGAACGCGAGCAGGGCCGGTGCGTGGGCCAGGATGCCACCGATCGCGTGCATCCCCATCTCGGAGAGGCCGGCGTAGCCTGTGCCTGCGAAGAGCGGCTGACCATCGAGCCAGAGCGAGAGATGCGTGTGCATCCCCGAGCCGTTGTCGCCAAAGATCGGCTTGGGCATAAACGTCACTGTGCGGCCAGCGCGGGCAGCCACGTTCTTCACGATGTATTTGTAGAGACACATCTGGTCGCCCATCTTCACAAGATCGGAAAACCGGATGTCGATCTCACACTGCCCCGCCGTGGCCACCTCATGGTGCTGGGCTTCCACATCGATGCCGCACGCGATCATCGTGAGCATCATCTCCGTGCGGAGATCCATCAGGTGATCCGACGGTGGGCAAGGGAAGTAGCCTTCCTTGTGCCGCAGCTTGTAACCGAGATTGGGCATCTCGTCGGAGCCACGATTCCATTCCCCTTCCACGCTGTCGACGTGGTAGTAGCCTTCGTGCGCGTTCTGCTCAAACCGCACGTCGTCAAAGACAAAGAACTCCGCCTCGGGCCCGATGAAGCAGGTGTCGGCGATGCGGGTGCTCTTGAGATAGTTGACGGCCTTGCGGGCGACGTTGCGAGGATCGCGCGAATAGTCCTCGCGGGTGATCGGATCCTGCACGTTGCCGATCATGGCCAGCGTGGGAATCTCCGAGAAGGGATCGACGAAAGCCGTTTCTGGCTGTGGCACGATCAGCATGTCGCTCTCGTTGATCGACTGCCAGCCACGGATGCTTGAGCCATCGAAGCCGAAACCTTCCTCGAAGACCTCTTCGGTGAGTTTGCCCACAGGCACGGTGAAGTGCTGCCAAATGCCAACGAAGTCGGTGAATCGCAGATCCACCGCCTTGATCTCTTTCTCGCGACACATCGCGAGCACTTCACGGGGGGTCATAACGCTTGGCTCCAGGCAATAAACAGCGGCCACTCCGCCACCAGAAGGGAATCCCACCCGCCAGCATACGGCGAGCACGAACCCCGTCCCAGCACACCCAACGATTCCCCCGGCGGACCCAACGGCCGCAGACCGTTGCGTCAGCGACGGGCAGGCCGCCTTCAACCTTCAGCGAGGGATGAGACCGGACCGACTGAGCCGGCCTCGCGGAGGAGCGAAGCCCAGAGGGCGAAAGCAACAGAGGTCAGAGTGAGCGCGGCCACGATGGCCGAGCGAACGCCCGGCTCATCGGCCTGGGCTCATCCCGCGCGCCCCACAGAGCCCCAGGACTCCACTCCAATTTGTGAGCGTCGCGTGAGTTCGTGGCCAATTGTTCGCTCGCCGTGACAGGTCACGGTACGTTGAGAATCATGAATGTTTCAGTCTCACGCCGCACGTTCCTGGGCAGCTCGGCCGCCTCCCTCACACTCACCGGCGGCTTTGGCCCTTGGGCCGAGGCTGCGGAGCAAGGGCGTGCCAAGACGATCTCGATTTTTCACACGACCGACCTGCATGGGCACATCACCCCAACCGAGACGTATGAAGGGCTCGGCGACGTGGGAGGGCTCGCGCGGTGCGCGAGTTGTATCCGACAGTGGCGAAAGACGTCGCCCCACTCGCTGACGGTCGACGTGGGTGACCTCTACCAAGGCACGCCGGTGAGCTACGCGACCCAGGGCACCCTGATGGTCGACCTGCTCAACCGGCTCGGCTACGACTCCTGGACACTCGGCAACCACGACTTCGACTGGGGCCCTGAGGTGCTCGAAGCAAACCTGGTCGCAAGCAAGGCGGCAGTGCTGACAGGCAACCTCAGCCGCAGTGGCAAGAGGGCCGGCAGCTTCAGCGGTTCCTGGGAGAAGGTGCGACCGTGGGCAATGCACGAGCTGGGCGGCTTCAAGATCGCGATCGTCGGCCTGGTCACCCCGGGCCTGCCGTACTGGCTCACCCCTGAAACACTTGGCGGCACCGACGTGACCGATCCGGCGGCCACGCTTGCTGCGTCGGTCAAGGAGGCTCGCGCAGAAGGGGCCAGCGCTGTGGTCGTCACCGGGCACATGTGCTGGCGGTATGACGACGACTATGCCAATCCGGTCCGCGAACTGCTCTCCAAAACCGAGGGCGTGGATATCTATCTCGCAGGCCACTCGCACCAAGACCGCTCGGCATGGATGCAAGGCGATGTGCTCTGCTCGCAGGCAAGTTA
>JAPOIM010000098.1 GCA_029978905.1 Planctomycetota bacterium | reverse complement strand
GCCACCTACCCGACGGGCGTCTTCCAGCCCGAGTACGAGACGCGGCTGCTGATCACGTACAACGGCACGCGCGCCAAGCCGCACGACAAGTACGACACGCAGGTGCCCGTCTTCGACATCACCGAGCAGGTGCAGGCTCAGCAGGCCGACCAACTGCTCCAGCAGCGGTACCACCAGATGGTGGAAAACACGAGCGTGCGGCTGATTCTTGCCGACCGGAACTTCAAGATCATCTACATGAATCCCGCCTCGGTGACCGCCCTCAAGCAGCTGGAGAAACTCCTGCCGTGCAAGGTGGACGAGATCCTTGGCCAGTCGATCGATATCTTCCACAAACGGCCCGAACATCAGCGACAGATTGTTGCCGATCCCAGCAACCTCCCCCATCGCGCCAAGTTTCCTCTCGGAGATGAGTGGCTCGATCTCACGGTCACGCCGCTCAAGGATCGCCACGGCGCCTACATGGGGCCGCTGGTGACCTGGGAGGTGATCACGGAGCAGGTGCGGGCCAAAGAAAAGGAAGAGCAGCTCCAAGCCGCGGTGATCGCTGCCAAGGAGGAGCTTGAGCGGAAGGTCAAAACGCTCGTCGACGTTTTCTCAGCCGCATCGAATGGCGATCTCACGCGTGAGATTGAAATCGATGGCGACGACGACATGGGCCGCCTCGCGGCCAACGCCGACGGCATGTTCCGTGATCTTCGCGGACTTGTTGGCCAGATCATTGAAGCGGCGGACCAGCAGACCGAAGGCGCAAGGATGATCGCCGAGAGCTCCACAAGCCTCAGCGAAGGATCCCAGTCGCAGGCGGCGAGCGTAGAAGAGATGACGGCCGCAGTTGAGCAGCTTGTCGGCTCGATCGACAAAATCTCGCAAAGTGTCGTCGAGTCGCGGCAGCAGGCGACGGAGACGTCGGAGATGGCACGTGCTGGAGGCGCTGCGGTGTCGGATGCGATCACCGCTATGGGCCTCATCCGACGATCGAGCGAACAGATCAACGACATCATCCAGGTGATTGGAGAGATCGCGAGCCAAACCAACCTCCTTGCCTTGAATGCGGCAATCGAGGCTGCCCGAGCGGGTGAACATGGCCTTGGCTTTGCAGTCGTGGCCGATGAGGTCCGCAAACTCGCCGAACGTGCAAGCGAAGCCGCCAAGGAGATCACCACGCTGATCAAGGAATCGACCAAGCGGGTGCAGGAAGGCGCGAGCATTTCTGAGAAGGTGGGCACGTCGCTCGAAGCGATCGTGAAGGCCGTCGAGAAGACCGCCCTGGGCATTGGCTCGATCGCCTCGGCGACCGAATCACAGTCGGCGAATGCGTCTGAGGTGAAGATGGCAATCCGGTCGGTTTCTCAGACCACCGAAAGCAATGCCGCAGCGGCCGAAGAGATGGCCGCCAGTGCGGAAGAGCTTGGCGCCCAGTCTCAGGGACTCCGCGATCTCGTGAAGCGGTTCACCGTCTAACCCCTTCAGGACGGCAGGAGGCCACCGACACTGTGAAGGAACTCCAGACGCTCACTCCAGAGCAGTTCACACTTTTCGAGCGGCTGATCTATCGCAAAACTGGGATTCGGATGCAGGCAGGCAAGATCACGCTCTTGAGCAACCGCATCCGTCGACGACTTCGCCACCACGGGCTGCAGTCTTTTGAGGAGTACTACACCCTCCTCACCGCCGAGAGCCTCAAAGGCGAGCTGGACGAGTTTATCGACGCGGTCACGACGAACGAGACCTACTTCTTTCGCACCGAGGGCCACTTCGACTGGTTCTCTGGCCCTTTCCTCAACGAACTCACCGCCCGCGCCCACGCCAAGCAGCATCCGCGGACCCTCAAAGTCTGGTCGGCAGCCTGCAGTTCAGGAGAAGAGGTCTACTCACTCGCCATCTGCCTCGCAGAAGCCCGTGCCAAGCTCGCTGGATGGCAGCTCCGGATTCTTGGCACCGACATCAGCGGCTCGTCGCTCGAGGCCGCGCGAGAGGGGTGCTACGAAGGCCGGTCGTTGGAAAACGTGTCGCCCGAGCGGCTCGAAAAACACTTCCAGCCGTCGGATGACGGCTGGAGCGTCCGGCCGTCGGTGCGCACGCCCTGTGAGTTTCGCGCGCACAACCTGCTGCAGCCCCTTGGTGAAACCGGCTTTGACGCGATCTTCGTGCGGAACGTGATGATCTACTTCGACCGCGAATCCAAGAAGGTGGCTGTCGGCCACCTGCTCAACGCCCTCGCGCCTGGCGGCTATCTCGTGGTGGGGCCAGCCGACGGGATCTTCGACCTGCTCGGCGGCATGGAGCGTGTGTCGAGTTTCCTCTACCGCAAGCCGCTCTCCACCTCACAGGCGAGCCCGCCTCCATCCGCAGGAGGACATCGCTGATGAACGCGCCTGACGACATGGCCGAATACTTTCGCATGTTTGTGGAAGAGACCGGTGAGCAACTCGACGCGCTCGTGGAGATCATGCTCCGCCTGGAGGCTGCTCCAGACGACCGCGCCCTGCTTGCCGAAGCGTTCCGGATGATCCATTCGATCAAGGGTTCGTCGGCCCTGCTCGGCCTTGAACAGGTCACCTCGCTGGCCCACATGCTCGAGAGCCACTTCGACCGGCTCCGCTCCGGAAGGCAGCGGCTCGATGCCGAAGGCATGGATGCCACCCTGGCATGCATCGACTTCCTGCGGAGTTGCAATGACGACATCCGCGATGGGCGGCCCCTCAAGAACGATCCCAAACTCTTGGCGCGCGTCGACCGCCTTGAGCAGACGGGCACCGGTTCTCCCCCACCAGCTCTCCCAACACCTGCCGCTCCACCCGTCGCCGAGGCTCCTTCTCCAGAGACCTCCGCACCCCTGGAGGCGGACGCAACGCGAGCCAGCACAGCCGCTCCCACTCCGGCTCCGGAGCCCACGGAAGGCGCTCGAGCCTTGCAGGCCATCATCTCGTTCCGGCCATCGCTGCCGATGGTGGAGATGAAAGCGGAGTTGCTCCTTGCCAGGTTTTCGGCGATTGCCACCATCACCGCCTGCAATCCGCCGCGCGAGCAGGCGATCCAGATGCCGGGGCTCCGCGAACTCGTGGTGACGCTCAGCAGCGGCCCCACACCCGCCGAGCTGCGTGAAGCCGCTGACATCGACGGCGTGGAGAGCGTGCGAATTGAAGACGCACCCGACGAACCAGCCCCGTCCGAAACGGTGGCTGCCAATCGTGCCGGGCAGGCGGAGGCAACGGCGACCGTGCCGTCGCCGCTCGCGGAAGTCCGTGATCCGGGCCCGAGCCCTGCGACCACCTCGGGAAACTCACTCACGGGCACGATCCGGGTTGATGTCGACAGGCTTGATGTGCTGTTGAATCTGACAGGCGAACTGGTCGTCAACCGCGCACGACTCGCGCAGCTGGCCAACGAGATCGCACCTGCATTTCGTAAGTCACACCTGACGGGTGGCTCGGCTGTGCACACACTCCGCAGCCTTCTGGAGGGAGAGACGACCTCGCAACACCGCCCGCAGCTGCTTCAACTCGCCGACGACCTCGCCGTGCTTGAGCAGCAGCTCCAGAGTTGGGGCGAGGCACGCGGCCGCTTTAGCGAACTTGTTGAGGCGGTGGATCATCTCACACGCGTCTCAGCAAGCCTCCAACGCGGCGTGCTGGAAACCCGGATGGTGCCCGTCGGCCCGCTCTTCGGTCGCTTCAAGCGATCGGTCCGCGACATTGCCAACGAACTTGGCAAGAAGGTGTCGCTGGAACTCGTTGGCGAGAAGACCGAACTCGACAAGCGGATGATTGACGAGATCGGTGATCCTCTCAACCACCTGATCCGCAACTCCATCGATCATGGGATTGAATCTGCTGCCGTTCGCGCGGCTGCCGGAAAACCTGAGGTGGCCACGGTCCGACTGACTGCGTCCCATCGTGGCAACAACGTGTTTATCACCGTTGAAGACGACGGCGGTGGCATCGATAGCGATCGTGTCCGGCAGACCGCCGTCAAGCGAGGCCTGCTCTCCCAAGCCACCGCCGACACCCTCGCCGACAGCGAACTCCACGAACTGATTTGGCAGCCAGGTTTCAGCACCGCCTCCAAGGTTTCTGATATCTCCGGCCGTGGCGTGGGGATGGACATCGTGCGGACCAAGATCGTAGGTCTCAACGGCACGATCGACGTGGACTCGAAACGTGGCGAAGGCACCTGCTTCACGATCCGCTTGCCGCTGACGCTCACCATCGCCCGCTGCATGCTCTTCCGCGTGGGAAGCGGCGTGTTTGGGGTGCCGATTGAGAATGTGCGGGAAATTGTGTCGGCGAGCAGCCTCCGCACCGTTTCGACCGGCGGCCGAACGCTGGCCGACATTCGCGGTGAAATGCTCCCCCTGGTGGGGATCCGCGACCTGTTCCGCTGGTCTGGTTCGCGCGACGACGGAGTCGCCGATGCAGTGATTGTGCTGCAGTCAGGCCACCGCCTGCTTGGCCTGCGCGCCGACACGCTGCTGGGTGGGCAGGATGTGGTGATTAAGCCCCTCGATGAAAACTTCCTGCACGTGCGCGGCCTCGGCGGTGCGAGTGTGCTCGGGGATGGCTCGGTCTGCCTGCTCCTCGACACCACCTCCTGTATCGACTTGGCCCAACAAGATCGGTGAGGATGAGCATGATGCCACTGGACCACTATCTCACCGCGTTTCGCTCCGCAGCCGCACTCGCGTCCGAAGCCCTTTCCAAGTGGCTCGGCCGAACGGTGAAGGTGACGGTAGAGCAGATCGACGCCATGCCCCTTGAGGAGGCGATTGGGTTGCTTGGTGAGCAGGAGGGGACCATCTGCGGCTGCGCGATGGGCATCAGCGGCAGCCTGCAGGGCATCCTTGTGCTGCTGTGTGATGACGAAGCCGGTCTCGCCCTCGCGGCGATGCTCGTCGGCCGCGAGCCGTCGGCAGACGACCGCTGGGGCGAACTGGAACAGTCGGCGGTGGTGGAAACCACCAACATCATCGGCTGCGCGTATCTCAACGCCATGGCGAACGCCACCGACGCCACGACCGCAGCGATGCCGTCGCCTCCCTGGTTTCTTCGCGACTTCGCCCCGGCCGTGATGGAGAGCATCGTGATGGCTCAGCCGCTTTCAGGCGAGTCGGTGTTTCTCACACGGACGGAGTTTTCCATCGAAGGATCGCCCGCCCGCTGCTCGTTGGTCTTCGTGCCCGCCCCTGATCACAGCGGTCACCCGACCGGAGCCTCCCCATGACCGCAGCTGGGGAAGCAGGAGCCGAATCGAACGAGAGCACCGCGGTTTCTGTGCCAATCGGTGGTCTGGCGACCGCTGCTGGCAGCGGAAGCCTGCGGACCTTTCTGGGGTCGTGTGTTGGCGTGGTGCTCTACGATCGCCGTCTCTTGCTCGCAGGGCTTGCCCACGTGGTGCTCCCCGAATCACTCGGCAAGGAAACGCCCCCAGGCAAGTATGCCGACACTGCCGTGCCCGCTTTGGTAGCCGAACTGACCACGCTTGCCGATGGCAAGCCGTTGCGTCTGACCGCCCGGCTGATTGGAGGCGCCAAGATGTTTGCCTTCCAAACAGGCCCCACCGTCGGCGATCAAAACACAGCCGCTCTCGAGGCCAGCCTCGCTCAAGCGGGCATCCCGATCGTGGCCCGCGACTGCGGAGGCAGCAAAGGGCGCCGCATGACATTCGAAATCACCAGCGGACGGATCACCGTGGAGTCGGTGGGCCTGCCGCCCAAGTATCTCTGACACACGCACACACTCGACCAGACGCACCCGTCACCCAATGGCCCAACCATGACCACTCTCAACGCTCCCAAACGACTCCTCGTGGTGGACGACGCGCTGATCATGCGAGCCATGATCAAAGACATCGCCAAACAGGCCGGCTGGGAGATCGCCGGCGAGGCCACCAACGGCCGTGAATGCCTCGAACGCTATCGCGAACTCGCCCCCGATCTGGTCACCCTCGACATCGTGATGCCCGAGCTCGATGGCGTGGAGGCGCTGCGGCAGCTGCGACAAGAGTTTCCGCAGGCCAACGTCGTGATGGTCACGGCGATTGATCAGAAGGAAAAACTCTCCGAGTGCATCCGCCTCGGCGCCCGCGACTTCATCGTGAAGCCCTTCGACCGCGACCATCTCCGCAGCCTGTTTGAGCGGTACCTCGGCTGAGGGCTGAGCTCACCCCACGATGCTGCTGATGTCGAGCAGGTGCATTTGCCGCCCCGCGCCTGTGTGTGGGGAATCGATGCAGAGCAGCCGGCCATCGGGGCTGTGGCGAGGATGCGTGTCGCACCGCCATTCCCCTCGATACGGGTCTGGCGAGGCGAAGCTGCCAAGGTCGACCCGCCGACCGGTGGCCACCTCATAGAGATAGACCGTCTGCCGCCGCTCGGGGCCCTGCGGGTAGGTGTCGTTGACGATCCAGTCGTTCCCCGGCAGGTAGGTGCAGTGACCGTCGGCAGGCATCACTTCGCGTCCGATCGGCTGCACGTCACCATCCACTGCGTCCTCGATCACGCAGAAGCAGTTGCCCTGCTCGGGGTGCTTCGTCCACGCCAGGATGTGCTGCGGATCCCGCCAGATGAAGTGCGACACCATGCCGGCCGAGGCGTTGAGTTCCCGCAGGTCTGCGCCATCCAGGCCCACGGTAAACATCCGCGTGAACCAGCCACCCCCTGCCCGCTGCCAGCGGTGCAGAAAGATCGTGCGGCGGCCATCGGGTGACACGAGCAGGTGATTGAACCAGTGCTTGCCGTCACCGAAGCCACCGGGAAAGGGCACGTCGAGAATGTCGGCGAGCGACACGAGCATCGTCACCTCTCCGGTCTCGAGGTCGACCCGCTGCACACCCACGTCCACGGGTGCGCGCTGCTCGGTCCAGGGATCGGCAAGCCCGGCGTATCCGTAGCCCGGCCGCAGTTCGTTGATGCGGCGGAAGTCGGTGGTGACGGCGAAACGTCCTGCTGGGGAGAGGGCGTAGATTGCCTTGGGAAGCGTGTGGGTCTTGCCGCTCGTCACATCGTGGAGGCGGGCCACGTAGTCGTCGCCTTCGCGATCGTTGAAGATCACCTGCGAGGACTGCCCCGGCACCCACTGCAGCATGCAGCCCTGCTGCCAGCCCCACGCCCGCGACTCTCCCAAGCGAATCCAGCGATCGTGGTCGGCAAGATCGACCATGCCGACCTCGATGGCGTCGGCTGCGGTCGGCGAGCGATGCTCAAAGTCGACGGCGTTGCCGAGGCAGTATCGCACCGCAGGGTCGAACTGCAGTTTGTCGTAGTAGGCGAACCAGTGGTGCCGAGGGCCGCGAGTGATGGTGCGGACCGTCACCTCTGAAGCCGCCTCAGCAGCCTGTGTCGCAGGCCACTGGCTGACAATGGCGGATCCCATCAGGCCCGTCAGCACGCGTCGTCGTGAAAGTTCCATCGCGCTCTCTCCCGGTCAGGGCTCAATCACCGATTGAGCGGCCGCAGGGCGCGGCGTTTGAGTAGCCTAGCAGGGCAGGCGGCAGGAGATTGGGGGGCGAGCCACGCAGCAAGCCCGCAACCGATATGCTGCCAGCCACGATCAACGACCGTCGCCCAAGCTTCCGTGCCAGGGATCTTCCGTGAGCCGCATTCTGCTGATCCTTGTGGAACTCCTGCTCTTGGCTGCAGCGCAGGTTGCGGGCGGGCCGCCTTGGACCGTGCTCACCGTCATCGCCCTGCTGTTGCAAGCACGCGTGGGACTCACGGCTCGCGGACTGGGTCGGCTGGGAGTCGCGTTTGGCTGGCTTGGGCTCTTTTGGGCCACGGGCAATCGCGAACTCTACTTTTGCTTTGCGATGACGCTCGCCGCCGACGCCACGCTGCTCGTGGGCGGTGAAGCCGCGGGAGCACCTGGCGCAGCGAAGTTTGGCGCGTGGCGAGCAACGCTTCGCGGGGCAGCCGCCGGCAGCCTGCTCGTGGCCGTGTTCCTTGGGTTTCGCATCGTGCAGCAGGCCACACTCAAGGTGCTCGCCGTCGAGCTCGCAGTAGCCGTGGCGATCCTTGCGGGCTGCGTGCTTGCGCACCTTTTGCTCAGCAGGCTGGTGGCCCCCGCGCAGGCTCCTGGCCACCACCGGCTGCGAGCGATCGGCAAAACGGGCATCGTGATCGCCGCCGGCCTCGCCGCCTACGCCGGGCTTGCTCTCTGAGAGGACTGGCACTGCGAGGTGTGTCGAGGCCGTCGCTGCCGTGACCATGCGATCCCGGCCATGGCCAGGCCAGCCATCACCCATGTCGACGGCTCTGGCACCGGACTCAGCGCTGCATTCCAACCGATGACATCCAGCGCCTGCAGGTCGTTCGCGGAAACCACGTTGACGCTCCCTGCAGGCATCGCCGTCGGATCCATGATCCCGATCCCGAGGCCATCCCGCCAATGACTCGCCTGCCGCCCATCTCCGTGCGCCACGCCGGTCGACCAGGCATCGGCGATGAGCGTCGTCGCTCCTCCGTCAATCGAGTAGAGCTTGCTGCGTGTGTCGGCTGTCCAATCAAGATCTGCCCCCGCGAGCAAACTGTCTGCAGAATGTCGCGTGAAGTCGAGCGGCGTGACGTACTTAAACGCATCCGCCGCATAAAACGTACTGCCGCTGTCTGGACTGTTGTCATCGAGAATGTCCACGCCACTCTCAAACCCCATTGCGTGCATGATCTCGTGAATCGCAACCCCCACGAAGTCGATCGCCCCGGCGTCGATGCCGTCGCTCGGATCAAAGTCGAACGTGAAGTCACTGCTGAAGGTGATGGCCGCATCCACGCCCACGTCGTTCGCAGCCACGAGGCCGATCGCTTTCGCATTCGCTCGATTGAGCCGCACCGACGTGTTATTGGCCCCACCATCGTTGTCGACATACGGCGTGGCAGACCCTGACCCATGCGGGTTGTCGGCGGTTCTATTGAGAAACACCGAAAAACTGCTGCCTGCAGGCAGGGCCGCCGCGTAACTGGCGTCGTCCGCCGACGCCACATCGCCGCCCATGGCAGCCTTCCAGTCGGTGAAGGAATAAAAGTCGCCTTCGGAGCTCGCTTGGCCGAGAATCGTCGGTCCAAGAGACGTAAAACCGGCGGTGATGTTGACCGTGATCGCATCGTCAAACTGACTCGACAGATAGTCGGCCGCCCGTTGAAAGCCCGCATCGGCCAACGGATCGCCGGTGGTGGTGAGATTGAACGTCAGCTGGGCATCCGCAGCCGCCGCTGCCAGCACACACCACAGACCAAACATCACACGGAGAGCCGCTTGTCGTTGCCAGTTGGGGATCATGTGCATCCTCACAAAACGCACGCGTGGGAAAAAAACTGGCCTGCTCGGTGAGGAGCAGGCCAGTGAAGAGAACGCAAGCCGAGGGCCGCCCGTGAGATCAGGCAGCGACGGCGGCCGCAGCAGCGGCAGCCTTGCGGCGGCGGTAGCCCGCGGCAGCCAGGCCAGCGACGCCCATACCCAGCAGTGCGAAGGTCGAGGGCTCGGGGACAACCTGCATCACCTGACCGGTGACTGCACCGGTGACTGGCACCGTGGTGATCGACCAGTTGTAGCTATTCACATTGGTGTAGCTCTGACCTTTGTAGGAAGCCGAACCGTTCACATCGGCGAGGTAGAAGTTAAAGGTCGCGTCTTGAATAGAGGTGATGAAGTCTGCTTGCTTGTCCGTGAAGAAGCCGCCTCGAGCCGAGTAGTTGGCACCCAGGCTGTCGATGTAGATGTTCACGATGTTTGAAGAGGTCAGGTCGGTCGTGAAGGGAGTCGTCGCATCGGTCAAACGCAGCACGTCGTTCACACTCGCTGTTGCGGTGATGTAGTCAGGATCAGCACCTGTGAACTGGAAGTTGAATGACATGCCAGCCGAAGCATTGG
>JAPOIM010000097.1 GCA_029978905.1 Planctomycetota bacterium | reverse complement strand
CGTGATCACCCGCGTCGATCCGCCCGACTTTGCCAATGTGCCGCCTCGAGCCGGTGTGATCGAGTCGGCTTGGACAGAACCTGCGCTTCGTCAGGGCAGCACCTCCGGTTGGCCTCCGCAGCGTCAGCGGGTGGTGGTGCGGGTGGTGCCTGCCGCGGGGGGAGCCTGGGTCGAGGGCATCGTGGAAACGCAGGTGCTCTCTGGTCCCCCGCCCGATTCGGCGACGGCCCCCAACAGTCTGCCGCTCAACGTGATCTCCGGCATCGGCAGGGTCGGGCACTGGGAGGCCGCGGAGGAGATCCAGACTGGGTATGACCCGTCGGAACGATTCACGGCATCCCTCGTGGCCCGTATGGCACCCGCGGAGGTGATTGCTCCCCTGCCTTCGCTCGACGACCACTGGCAGCGGCCCCCTACCGTGCCCTGGGCCGACAGCCGGTATCCGCGGCTCTCGCGGGTGGGCTACAAGGTGCTCGAGGACTACCGCAACTTCTACGACTGCGAGAGCCTCGTCTGCACCACCGCCGCGTTTGGAGCGGGGGCCCTGATGGCCAACACGGGCTTTGACGTGACGGTGCAAAACGCGTGGCAGCAGAGCGTCACGCCGAGCGACCTGGGCACCTTCTTTTCCGACTGCAAAGACATCGGTGAAGGCCGCTACTCGATTCCGATCTTCGCAGCCGCCGCGACGGCAGGTCTCTTCATGGAGGGACAACCGCTGGGGGATGCGATCGGGGGCTGGGGCTCACGTTCGCTGCGGATCATCGCGGTGGGTGCCCCGCCGCTATACGTGTTGCAACTGGCCACCGGGGCTTCGCGGCCCGATGAGAGCCCCGTAGGAAGCAAGTGGGTGGCCTTCAACGACAACAATGGCGTCAGCGGTCATGCGTTCATGGGAGCCGTGCCCTTCCTCGCGGCGGCCACGATGGTGGAAGATCCGTGGGCGAAAGGCTCGCTCTATGTCTGCTCCACGTTCGTGGGCTTTTCGCGAATGACCGACAACGCGCATTACCCGTCGCAGGTGTTCCTGGG
Organism: Planctomycetota bacterium; assembly: GCA_029978905.1. Lineage (GTDB taxonomy): Bacteria > Planctomycetota > Planctomycetia > Pirellulales > UBA1268 > M30B53. The sequence continues at coordinate 9,981 of JAPOIM010000097.1, read as the reverse complement.
CTGGTATCTGGCCTTCGCCAGTGCCATGGCGGTGGAAGACACGGAACTCCACTTTGCCGGCATGCAGGTCAACGTGATGCCGATCCCGCTCTACGGTGGCGGCACCGGCATGGGCCTCGAGACGCGCTGGTAGCATCGACGAGGGGCCCGCGCCTACGCGTTGCCTTCGAGCACGTCGGCGACGGTTTGGGGCTCGATGCCGTCGACGAGTTCGACGTGGCCGAGACGCGTGGGGAGCACGAATCGGAGCTTGCCGGAGATCGCCTTCTTGTCGCGTCGCATGATCGCGAGGAGGTCGTCGGTCTTGAGGTCGCGGGCGACGGCGACAAAGTCGATGGGCAGGCCGAGGTTCGCGAGGAGCCGGTCTTGTCGCTCCACGAGTGCTGGGGCAATCCGTCCGAGTCGGCAGGCGAGACGGGCAGCGGCGGCCATGCCGAGGCTCACCGCTTCGCCATGCAGGAAGTGCCCATAGCCAGTCGCCGATTCAAAGGCGTGGGCAAAGGTGTGGCCGTAGTTGAGGATCGCCCGCAGGCCGCTCGTTTCATGTTCGTCTTGCGATACCACCTCTGCCTTGTGGCGGCTCGAGACGAGAATGATGTGGTGCAACGCTTGGGCATCCGCAGCCACGATGTCGGCTTGGTGCTGTTCGAGCCAGTCAAAGAAGGCCTCATCGCGGATCACGCCGTACTTCACCACCTCGGCGAGGCCGCTGAGAAACTCGCGCGTGGGAAGCGTGGCGAGCGTGTCGATGTCGGAGAACACCCCGCGCGGTTGCCAGAAGGCGCCGACGAGGTTTTTCCCGGTCGGCAGGTTGATGCCGGTCTTCCCGCCGATCGCACTGTCGACCTGAGCCACGAGCGTGGTCGGCACGTGCCACACGCCGAGGCCGCGCACATAGGTCGCCGCCACAAAGCCGGCGAGGTCGCCAATCACACCGCCACCCACGGCGACGATGTGCGTTTTGCGGTCCACTGCGGCTTCGGAGAGCGCCACCCACAGCCGGACGAGTTCGCTCGCCGCCTTTGAGCCTTCGCCGCTCGCCACGTCGACTGCGAGCGTTTCGAGGCCAGCGGCGTCAAGGCTTTCACGCACTCGCCTGCCGTGGCTCTCCGCCACCGCCGCATCGGCGATCACCACCGCCCGCGTCGCACCGGCAGCGATGAGCCGCGGGCCCACCGTGGCGAGCACACCCTGCCCGACAGCAATGTCGTAGGAGCGATCGGCGCCGCGATCCCCGGGCAACGCTACGCGGACAGTGTGCGACGTCACGAGCCGACACTCACCCGTTCGAGATCTTCGGGCGTGACCGTGATCACGCGGGCAAAGCCGGTGTGTTGCCGGGTGTAGTCGAGATCCGCGGCCTCGGCAGGGCTGGCGTGCAACAGCGTCTCAACGCGGCTGCGGTCGGCGTCGGACCAGTCTGCGTAGTCATCGGGCCAAAGCGTGAGCTGCTCGACGACGAGCGCTTCGCGGTAGGGGTCAAAAGCGTTTGCCATGCGAATGAAACCGGACAGGGGGCTGGTCTGATTCAGGGAACAGGACCACAGTATACATGCAGCCCGCCAAGAGGAATCGCCGCATGCCATCCCCACGCCCGCCCGCCGACATTGACCCTGACATCACCGCTTCCGCGGGCCGCATCGGAGGCCTGTTGGTGATGGGCCTCCTGCTCATGGGGCTGACCGCAGCCACCGTGGCCGTCGCCTTTCAACGCGGCCAGACGGAGCGGTGCCTGGCGTTCTACGGACCACAGGCCGCGGCGGCAGTGTCGCGGAGCGGTCACGTCGAGCTGTGGCGGCTGGCGGAGGTCGACGGCCGGCTCACCGCCGTCGAACGGGTTGAGATCTCCGCAGCGAAGGGGCTCGTGCACCTGCGGCGTGGCCTCGTGGAAGATGCCAACTTCGACTGGAAGGCCGCGGCCTCTGCGGAATCACCCCTGCCGCTGGGGGCTTGGGACTGGGCCATCGTGTTTGACGGGGCAACGCCAGGGGGCAGTTCAGGCCAGGCCACGCAGGTGGTGATCGACCTCGGCGACGACGGGATCGGCGGCTGGATCAGCGTGGTGGGGCAGGGGGGCCGCATCGGGCTTGGCCGCCTCGGCCCGGGCCTTGCCACCTGGATTGGTGCGACTGTGGCACGGTAGGGGCCCTAGGACCCCCCAACCCTCCAGCCGGCTAAAAGTGGCCTGTTCTGAGAGGCCAGGACGGCCTACCCTCCGCTCGACTCTCAACCGGGTCTGCCCGCGGCGTCAATGGAGACGCCAGCGACACGTTGGGCGATCCGTGCCAGGTGAGTGTGAGGTAGATCGATGCGATCCATCGCGGTAGCGAATCAAAAAGGTGGTGTTGGCAAAACCACCACGTCGGTCAACCTCGCCGTGGGCCTCGCTCGCGCGGGAAAGTCGGTGTGCCTGATCGATTTTGATCCACAGGCCCATGCCACACTGCATGTCGGTGTCACGCCCGGAAGCCACCACGTCAGCGGCTACGACCTTCTCACGGCAGACGTTTCGCTCGCGGAAGCGACGGTGCAGGCGGCCGAAAACCTGGTGGTGGTGCCATCGCACATCGACCTTTCGGCGGCGGAACTCACCCTCGCCACCAAACCGGGCCGCGAAGCGATCCTCCGCAACAGGCTGGCAGCCGACCCTCGCTGCCACGGTGGTCCAGGCAGTTTCGACTACGTCGTCATCGATTGCCCGCCGTCGCTCGGCCTTCTCTCGCTCAACGCCATGGCGGCCGTCGGGGAGGTCCTTTTGCCCCTGCAGCCCCATTTTCTGGCCCTGCATGGCCTGAGCAAGCTGCTGGAGACCATCGAACTCGTGCACGACCACGTGAACCCGCGGCTTTCGCTGCTCGGGGTCGTGCTGTGCATGTATGAATCGTCGACACGCCTGTCATCAGAAGTGGGCCGCGATGTGGCCGATTTCTTTGCCACGTCCGCCGAACGCCATCCTTCCTGGGCGACCGCGAGGCTGTTTGAGACCCGCATCCGCAGAAATGTGCGGCTGGCGGAGGCTCCGAGCTTCGGCCAGTCGATATTTGAATACGCCGCAGATTCCAACGGCTCGCAAGACTATGCGAGCCTGGCGGAGGAGGTTGTGCAGGCTGGTGTGGCTGGCCTGGCTGACGTCCGTGCGGCTGCGTGAGGGGTGATTGCGAGGCCCGAAGCCTGCGATTGGGATAGTCGTGTTGCCGTAGAGCCTGCACAATGCCCACATTACCGTTCGAATTCCCGTTGTCTTTGGGACGCCCGCGTGTTCGGGTCCGGAGTGTCGCATGACCTCACCTCACTTTGGCGGCCTGCGAGTGATCGCGGTCTTGTGTCGGCAGTCGCTGGCGGTTGTTTGCTGTCTGGCCGGCGGCGTGTCTGTGGTTTCAGGTCTACCTGCCCTGGCCCAAACAGAACTCCCTGCTGAACTCCCCAGGCCCGGCTACCGTGAGCTGGCTCCTGGTGTGTTGACCGTGGTACCTCCCGGCAGTCCGGCGGAGATGTCCGCGGAAAACGTGTTTCGCCAGCAGGAGTTTTTCGAGATCACCCTGGGCAATGCTCCCAGTTGGGATCCGCACGAAGCGCCAGTGTCGCGCACCCTCCGAGGGCAGGCCACCTCACGCCGCGAAGGGGACGACACGACCACCTTTGGCTATCCCTTTCAGCATGAGGTGTGGTCCCTCGAGTTTGGCTACAAGCCGCCTCGGCAGATCGACATCGATGTGCCGGTGGAAGGAGGCCGGATGCAGCGGACGCGGATTTGGTATCTCGTGTATCGCGTGCGAAATGTCGGTGGGCTGCGGGCCAAGGTGGACGTTGGCAACGGGGCCGAGCTGCAAAAACTGATTGAGGACGGCACGTTTGAACCGGCCAAGTTGGCGGCGTCGGGCACCCAGCTCACGGAGCCGTTTATGAAGCCCGTGCGTTTCCTGCCGCACTTCGTGTTGCAGAGCTACGAGGCGGTCACGCCTCGTGAGGGGCTGATGGCCTACCGTGGGTATCTCGACCGCGTCATCCCCGGGGCGGCGGCGGCGATCCAGGCTCGCGAGGATGCGGCCCGACCGCTGCACGATTCCGTGTCGATCAGCGAAACGCCTCTGGAGCCAGGCGAGGAGCGGTGGGGCGTGGCGGTTTGGGATGGGGTTGATCCTCGCATCGACCTGTTCACGATTTTCGTCAAAGGCCTCACCAACCGCTTTGCCTCCAAAGTGGCGGCGAGTGCCGACCTTTCGAATGACCAGCGACAGCCATCGCCCAAGCCCGAGCACAACGGCTTGGCCGCGATCCTCACCGATGGCGACCGGTTTGCGCTCGAGTCGTTGCGGCTCGACTTCTGGCGGCCTGGTGATGACGTCGACGGCCGTCCAGAGGAGATGATGGTCGGCTCGACCGGGCTTTTCCCCCGCATGGCGATGGGGACCTACCTCGCCGAAGTTGCTTCGCGAGCCGTGGTCACGCGTGCAGCTCCCACAACGGGTCTCTCGCGGTTGGGGCTCTCCTGGGACGCTCTGCTCGACGGTGCGACCGACGACCTGCTGGATCCCGGGCATGCGGTGAGCCTGCGGCCGCTCGTCGTGGTGCTCGAGGCGCTTGCAGCCGCCGACGCTTCGATGCAGGACCGGGCTGCCGACGAGGTGCTCGGCCTGGTGGCCGCGGATGACCTGGAGAGTCTGGAGCGGAGCCTGTCGAGTGAACTCCCTGGCGAGGCTGAGGCCGCCCGTGCGGCCGCGCTCGACCAACTCGGTGTGGCGAATGACGCCGCGGCGCCACTTCAAACACTCGCGAATCTTGCCGCCGCCATCGATCAACGGCCGGAAATCCGCCAGCAGCAGGCGATCGAAGAGGCCGTGTTTGGCGACCTTGCCGCCGCTTTCGACCGGGTGGCCGCGGCGGCCCGGCGGGCACGTGCGGTGGCGGTTCTCGAAAGTTTGCGGCTCGATCTGCGTGAAATGGCTTCGCTCGGTTCGCTCGGGGCCTTTGACCGCCTCCGCGAACGTCGCGACGCGATCGCCGGCGGATTGGAGACTGACGACGGCGGAAACTGGCCCCCAGAGGCAGCCGTGATTCCCGGATTGTTTGGGGCGGAAGGTCCCGGAATCTATCAAGATGCCGTGAGTCGCACGCCGGGGATTGACTACGAGTGGGTCTTCCAATACGAAAAATAGTGGAAGCATTACCGACAGGGAGCAACAGGAATGGCCCATAAGAAAGGTCAAGGCTCAAGCCGCAACGGTCGCGATTCGAACGCGCAGCGGCGGGGCGTGAAGCGGTTTGGCGGCGAAGCCGTGCAGGCTGGCAATATTCTCGTTCGTCAGGTGGGCACGAAGTTCCATCCCGGACGCAACGTTGGCATGGGTACCGATTACACTCTCTTCGCGCTGAGCGACGGCGTGGTCTTCTTTGACCGCGAAGGTCGTCGCGTGAACGTGGTGGACGGTCCGGTTGGCGGAGCCGCGGCAGCATCCTGACGCCGGGTTCGCATTGTGTTTGTCGATCGTGCTCAGATCGAGGTGGTTGCTGGCAACGGCGGACGCGGAGGCATGAGCTTCCGGCGCGAGAAATACGTTGCCCGCGGCGGTCCTGATGGTGGTGACGGTGGTGACGGTGGGAGTATTATTCTCGTCGCCAAGCCCGGCGTTGATTCGCTGGCGGCCGTCGCCCACAAGCAGTGCTGGCGGGCAGAGCATGGTCAGCCAGGCAAGCCTGCCAACTGCCACGGGCGCTCTGCCCACGATCTCACGATTGAGGTGCCTCCCGGCACGATCGTGATCGATCAGGCCACGGGCCTTGTGCTCAAAGACCTCGCTCTCCCTGGCGAAGAGGTTGTGGTGGCTGAAGGGGGCAAGGGGGGGCGTGGCAACGCCCACTTCAAGTCGTCGACCAACCGTGCTCCACGGCAGTTTGACCCAGGTGTTCCTGGCCGCATCCGTCGGCTTATGCTGGAGCTGAAGGTCATCGCCGATGTGGGGCTCGTCGGGCTGCCAAACGCCGGCAAGAGCACCTTGCTCTCGCGGCTCTCGCGAGCCCGCCCTGAGATTGCCGACTACGCGTTTACCACCAAAACGCCGATGCTCGGGATCGTCTCCCTCTCACTCGACAAGACATTCGTGCTGGCCGATCTTCCCGGCCTGATCGAAGGGGCGCATCTCGGCGTCGGCTTGGGGCATGAGTTCCTTCGGCATGTGGAACGGGCGGGCATCCTCGTGCACGTCGTCGAACCAATGCCGGTTGACGAGAGTGATCCCATCGAGAACTACCACGCGATCCGGTCGGAACTTGTGCAGTACGATCCGACGTTGGGGGATCGTGTGGAGATCGTGGCCGTGAGCAAGAGTGAACTGCCCGTGGCGGAAGAGGTTCGCAGTCGCCTGCAGGCGGCCATCGGCCGTGAGGTGCTGGGCATCAGTGCGGTCACTGGCCAGGGCCTCGATCGTTTGCTCAGTGCGATTTCCAAGGCCCTCGCCAATCGGGCGGCAGGTTCTCCGGAGGCTGGGGCATGAGCGGGCCCGGGGAGACGACCGCGGCTCCCTCGGGCGGCATCGCTCCGGTCGACACCGTGCTCCTCGCCGATGTCGGCAACTCCCGCATCAAACTCGCGGCGGTGGCGAGTTGGGGCGGAGAGCATGGGCTCCCGATGATCGAACGGCGCCTTGATCTGGCGAGCCGCTCGTTTCACCCCACGAACCTCGACGAGTGGCTGCGGGCGGCGGCGCCCGGCTCGGCCGTGGTGCTGGTGTCGAGCGTGCACGACGTCGCTGCCGCGAGGCTGGAGGGGATGGTCGCCGAGTTTGCCGCGACGCAGCATCGGCAACTGAGGCAGCGGCGGATTCGGTACGACGATCTGCCGCTGGCGATCGATCTCCCTGAGCCGGGGAAAGTTGGGATCGATCGCCTTGCGGCCGCGGCTGCGGCGAATCAGTTGAGGACGGCGGGGCGCGGCGCGATTGTGGTCGATTGCGGCACCGCGGTGACGGTGGACGTGCTCTCGCCAGAGGGAGTGTTCCTCGGGGGAGCAATCCTGCCTGGAGCAGCGTTGATGTCGCAGTCGCTGGTTGATGGGACCAGCAAACTCCCTGCCATCGCTCCCGGAGACAGCTCCACGCCGCCGGCCATCCCAGGACGCTCGACCGCCGAAGCGATTGCCGCTGGCATCGGATGGGGCGTTCGCGGGGCGATTGCGCGACTCGTGGCCGAGGCTCGCCGCGGCCTTCACGGCGAAGCCGACGTGGTGTTGACCGGGGGCTGGCGGGCGGCGATTCGCGAGGAACTGCCAGATGCTCGGGAGATTCCCGATCTCGTGTTGATGGGAATCAGCCTCGCCGCTGAGCGAGCCATCGGCCGCTGAGCGTGGTGGGGCGTTCCCCGATTCCGTGAGGGTTTTGGGGTCGCTACGATAGAGGTCCACGGCAGATTCGCTGCCATTTCCCTCAACGACACACGAGATCCGAGTGACGAGCCCAGACAACAGCCCCCAGCCCGAAACCGCCAACGACAAGGGGCTCGAACGGGCGCTCACCGCCGCACGCGTGGCTGCCGAGACTCGTGGCACCAACCTCGTGGTGCTTGACCTGCGAAAACTGACACCGGTTTTTGATTTCTTTGTGATCGCCACCGGCACCAGCCGGCGGCAGATTCACGCGATGGCTGACGAGATCGAACTGGTGCTCAAGCAGCAGTTTGGTGATCTCAAGCGAGGAGGCGAGGGCTACGAAGAAGGCCGCTGGATCGTGCTCGACTACGGTGACATCGTGGTGCACCTGCTCGACGCCGAAGCCCGCGACTTCTGGGATCTCGAGGGGCTCTGGAGCGATGCCCGCCGGGTGCCTCTCCCTGAAACGATCCCACAGCCAGAGTCGACAGGGCTGGTGGGGGAGGCCTGAGCCTCGCCTTTGGCCTTACGGCATGTTCCTTCACCCGCGCGCATTCTCCCCCCTCCGCTCTTCATATCGATGCACCTTCGCCAAGAACTTCGTCGTCTCGTGTCCGCCGCCGTTGCCGATGCCGCTGCCACGGGTGAGATTCCGCACGTCCCCGACCTCGCCGTGGAAGAGATGGTGCGGGGTACGGCCAACGCCAAGTTTGGTGACTACTCCGCGACGGTGGCGATGCCTTTGGCGAAGCAGGCGGGCAAGCCGCCACGGCAGGTCGCCGAAGCGATCATCGCCAAACTCGATCCTGGCGAGCTGTTCGATCCACCGGGGGCTCCGGTCGGGCCAGGGTTTATCAACCTCACGGTGCGGGACGAAGCGATCGGCCGATGTGTGGCAGAAGCCATGGCTGATCCGCGGCTTGGCGTGCCTGTGGTCGCCGACCCTCAGACGATCGTGATCGACTACTCTTCGCCGAACGTTGCCAAGCCGATGCACGTGGGGCACATCCGCTCGACGGTGATCGGGGATGCCCTCGCGAGAATCCTCGCTTTCCGTGGTCACCACGTGATCACCGACAACCATCTCGGCGACTGGGGCACGCAGTTTGGCATGATTCTCTGGGGCTGGAAGCACTGCCGCGACGACGCGGCCTATGCGGCCGACCCCACGGCCGAACTCGGCCGTCTCTACCGTTTGATTCGCAAAGCGGCCGATGCCAAGCCAGAGGAGTTAGCGAAGGACCCAGAGGCCGCCACCCTGGCGGCGGCTCACCCCGACCTCGGTCGCGAGGTGCTGCTCGAGACCGCCAAACTGCACGAAGGGGACGAGGAGAACCGCCGGCTGTGGGAAGGCTTCATGCCTGTCTGCCAAGCCGAGATCGACCGTATCTACCGCCGGCTCAACGTTACGTTTGACCACACGCTCGGCGAGAGCTTCTATCAGCCGATGCTCAGCGACGTGGTGCAGGAACTGATTGCCAAGGGCCTTGCACGCGAGAGCCGCGGCGCGATTGGGATCTTTACCGATGGTGACGACAAGCCGCCGCTACTGATCCGTAAGGCCGACGGCGCCTTCCTCTACGCCACCACCGACCTGGCCACGATCCGCTGGCGAATGGCCAACTGGAAGCCCGATCGCGTGCTCTATGTGGTCGACCACCGGCAAGGCCAGCACTTCCGTCAGGTCTTTGCCGCGGCTGATGCCTGGGGCTACGGCGACTGCACCCTCGTGCACGTGGCCTTTGGCACGGTGCTTGGCGAAGACGGGAAGCCGTTTAAGACCCGAGCCGGAGATACGGTTGGCCTCGACGCCTTGCTCGACGAGGGTGTGGCCCGGGCGAAGGAGGTGGTCGCCTCGTCGCAGGCGGGCAGGGCAGGCGATCCGATTCCCGCCGACGAGCAGCAGGCGATTGCCGAAGCCGTCGGCATCGGCGCAATCAAATACGCCGACCTCTCGCAAAACCGCACCACCGATTACGTCTTCAGCTTCGACAAGATGCTTGAGCTGAAGGGCAACACGGCCGCCTACATGCAGTATGCGGTGGCACGCGTGGAGGGCATCTTCACCAAGGGAGGCATCGACCGCGCGGCACTCCGCGAGCAGCTTTCCGGCAAAGTCGTGGCGATCAACGATCCTCGCGAGCGGGCCCTCGCGCTCGCCCTCTTGCAGTTCCCCGAGGCCCTCGATGATGTCGAGGCCGATGAGAAGCCGAACGCCCTCACCGCGTACCTTTATGAGGTGGCGGGGGCCTATTCGACCTTCTACGACGCCCTGCCGGTGCTCAAGGCTGAGGGTGACGAACGCATCAGCCGGCTGGCGCTGTGCGATCTGACGGGGCAGGTGCTGCGGACGGGGCTTGAGCTGTTGGGGATTACGGTGCCGTCTCGCATGTAGGGCCGCTCGGGTTGAGCCCGGTGTTGTCCCGCCGGACGTTCGCTGCGGGCCTTCCGGGCCCTCGCTCACTCGATTGTCCGCTGCGCTTTGGCCCTCCGGGCGTCGCTTGCTCCCATACGCCGGCGGGTCAGCACCGGGCTCAACCCTCGCTTTGGGGTTGGGGTCGGCCTGTCCGCCGCCTTTGGCGGCGGTCTGCGGCCGGGGGCAAGCCGGAGGAAACGGGGCC
>JAPOIM010000096.1 GCA_029978905.1 Planctomycetota bacterium | reverse complement strand
CGCCGTTGAGTCAGCACCGGGCTCACCCCTCGCTCAAAGTTGGGAAGTCAGCAAGTGCGTCTCGCGCGGGCAGCGGAGGCCCGGCGGTCGGGGAAAGGCGAAGCGCGTGGGGAATATCCTTTTCCGGCGATGAGCTTTTACCGCCGACGGGCCGGAGCGGCATGTGCGTGGCAGTTAGTGTCGTGGGAGGTAGCGGATGGCCAGGAAGCCGGCGACGAGCATGGCCCCAAGCACCATGGTGACCAGTTCGAGGTTCCGGTTGAGAATCCGCTTCGCTTGATCCCCAAACACCCGCATCACACTGGCAACGAGAAAAAAGCGAAGCCCTCGCCCCGCGGTTGCTGCGAGCAGGAGGGTGGTCAGCGGCACGGAACAGGCGCCGGCGGCGATCGTGAAGACCTTGAAGGGAATCGGGGTGAAGGCGGCGGCGAAGATCGCGATCCCTGCGTTGGCCTGATACTGCTCTTCGACGTAGGCGAAGTGCTCTTCGGTGAAGCCGGGAATCCAGTCGAAGAAAAAGCCCGACATCGCCTGCCACAGCCCCCAGCCAATCGCCCAGCCCAACACACCTCCAGCGACACTCGCCACCGTTGAGACGGCCGCAAATAGAAACGCCCGCTGAGGTCGCGATACCGAAAGGGCGATCTGCAGCACGTCTGGCGGGATCGGGAAGAACGAGCTCTCTGCAAAAGAAATCCCGGCGAGGCCCGCGGTGCCGTAGGGAGAGTCTGCCCAGGAGAGGACCCACAGGTAGAGCCGCCGCAGCCAGCCACGGGGACCTCGTGGAATCGTCTGCTCTGGGGTGGTGTTCATGAAGGGTTCCTTGGTCGCATGGCTGGCGGTTGGGGAGTTGGGAGGAGAGGGCGGGGTCGCTACCTATCGAGCGTGGTCACGTGCACGGCGACATCCATTCGGTGGCTGCCGCCACCCACATACACGCCCTTGATCGGACAGACATCGGCGTAGTCGCGTCCCCAGCCGAGGGTGACATGCTGACTCGCCGGCACGCAGTCGTTCGTGGGGTCGAGATCGAGCCAGCCCGCGTCTCCACCCCAGACGGAAAGCCAGGCGTGGGAGGCGTCGGCACCGATCAGTTCTGGTTCGCTGGCCCCACGCGTGTTGGCGATGTAGCCACTGACGTAGCGTGCTGCCAGGCCGAGGGACCGCAGACAGGCAATCTCCAGATGGGCGAAGTCTTGGCAGACGCCGCGTTTCAGACGAAACACGTCTTCCACCGGTGTGCTGATCGTGGTGGCCATCGGATCGTAGACAAACTCGCGGTGGATGCGGCGAGTGAGGTCCACCACGGCCTCTGCCCATGGTCGTCCTGCAGGGAAGAGGTCGGTCGCCCATTCGGCCAGTGGGTCCAGCGTGCGAACGAGCGGCGACTCAAAACAGAACTGCTTCGCATGCAAGGCGTCGGCGGTCTGCGATCGCTCAAGGTCGTCGCGGAGCACCTCCCAACTGAGTGCGGGGAGCTGCTGCCAGGGGGGCGGGGCTGCCACCTCTACTCGACTCGTGCTGGCGACCGTCAGTTGCTCGTGGGGTTCTTGAAGCGAGAAGTAGCCTACGGTGTTGCCGAACGCGTCGACGTGCGTGGAAAGGGCAACGGGCTGCGGTTGCACATGCACCGTACTCGCGAGCACACGTTGTCGAGGCAGGCCACGCGGCACAAGGTGCACCTCGTTGTGGCAGACCGCGACCGGCTCCGAGTAGTGGTACGTCGTGGTGTGCTCCACGAGATACATCACACTGGGTGGCTGCGGTGCGCGGGAGGGGGGAGAAGCTGCATCGGATCTGGTGACACTCATGAGGCTCGTATCGTCTCAGCGACTCAGTGCTTCCGCAACGTCAGCCTGATCACGCTCTGCCTGGCCTCCGCGGGAGGCAGCCTGCCTGGCGATGTCGACGCCGACAGCCTTACTCCATGCCGCGAGGAGCCGCGTGTAGATCGGGCCGGGCGTGCCGCTGCCCACAGGCTTGCCTTCGTACCGTGTGACCGGAAGCAAGCAATTGGGCGTGCTGGTGAGCAGGATCTCGTCTGCCGAGGCCAAATCCTCGTGTACCAGGGCCCTTGGCTGCCAGGTCAGCCCGAGGTCGGCGGCTCGCTCATGCGCATAACGGAGGCTGACTCCCTCGAGGGCATGCATCGGGGTGGACAGCACGCCGTCGCGCACGGTGATCACGTTGGCTGTCGACGTCTCGCAGATCGTGCCGTCGGTCTCTTCGAGAATCGCGCGGCTGCCCGGTTCCAGAGCGGCGGCCTCGCGGTCGGCAAGGTGGTAGTGCATGCGACTGCGGCACTTGAGTCGCACGGGCCAGCAGGCATCAGGCACCTGGCGGACCTGCACGCGGCGAAGCGACACCCCCTCGGCGTAGGCCCGCCACCAGAGGCGAAATGCGAGCGGAAAACTGTGGATCACCACGCGTGGAGCGCTGGGGCGGCCTTCGTGCTGGGCGGCGAGGTCTCCGGGCGTCGCAAAGATCACCACCCCGAGATCGTCATCAGCCGGACGCAGCGCCGCGTGCTGCCGCACCACCTCGGCTGCGGCAGCGAGCACCGCCTCGATCGTAAGCCCTGCCGGCGTGAGGTCAGCCTTCCGCACGGCGGCAAGGTCGATGCCGGCAATCGCCAGCGATGCCGCGAAGCGGGTGCCGTGGAGGTCTGGCAGAAACAGCTGCCCCCGAAAGGTGCGCAACTGCTCGGTGACCGTGGCTCCGAGCACGAACCCCGCGTCTCCCACGGGGACCGACAGGCTTGTGGCCGGCAGAAACTCGCCGTTGAGCCACGCGATCGGTGATTCGGCTTCAGACACGCCGGGTCCAAAACAAAAGAAGTGGAGGATAGGGGACTCGAACCCCTGACCTTCTGGCTGCCAGCCAGACGCTCTCCCAACTGAGCTAATCCCCCGACGACGCCTTTCTGGAGGGCCACGGAAAGAGAACCGCCGCGCCCCAGCACGTTTTCGGAAGTATCGTTGAGTCAGATACTCTACCCGGGAAACTATCGGGCCGCCGTCGACGTGTCAACGCAGCCCGTCCCAGGAGCCTCATCAACTGCATTCGGAAGACGTTGTGGCAGGGCAACCGAGCGGAAAACCAGCACCTTTCTCCCCCTCGCAGGGCCTGCCGAGCGAAGGCTTTCGGGCTGCGGTCAGCATTGCCCTCTGCCTCTACCTGCTGGGGTTCGCCCTGACGGTGGCGGGCAACTCGGGGAGTGGTTCGTCGACTCTCGTCCGCACGCTGAAAACAAAACTTTTTTCCCCCTGGATGGTGCCCCTCTGGCTTGACCTCGGCTTTGACTATCGGCTGACCTACGGGCAAATCGATGACGCGGACTACGCCCTTGAGGTGACCCCCTGGGGTGGTGCGGCGGACGGTGCGGCCGTTCGGTTTCCGCCGGCGGGGAGTGCTGGGATCGCGGCAAACCGCTGGCGGACGCTGGCCATGCTGCTCGAGCCGGACACGCTGCCCGAGGAAACCAACAGTGCCCTGACGGCTGCCATCGCCGAAAACCTCTTTCCGGAGTTGGACGCCGAGGACCTCCGCGTCCGCGTGCTGAGGGCCCCCATGCCGGAGCGGACGGGCTTTTCCGCGGAGTCGTCGGCAGATGCTCGGCCAGAGCAGGCGGCGGTCGCTCGGGTGCGACGGGTGGCTGGAAGCGTGCAGTTGCTCCCAGTGGAGCAGCAGCGCGACGTGGCCCCGGTGGTCTCGCCCGCTGCAGGCACGCCCGACGCCGCAGGCTCGGGCGGAAACGAGCAAGGAGACCTGCCATGAGCAGTGCCGCGTCGGCCCAGGAGTTGCCCTTCGCCGAGCGTGTGGGCGAGACCTGGAATGCGTTCTGGTTTCGCCCTGCGGACCCGCGCCCGCTGGCTGCTGTGCGGGTCCTGACGGCGCTGCTTGGGCTCGCCCTCTGGTCGAGTTACGCCGGCGACGTCCAGCGGTGGTTTGGGCCGGCAGGGATGGTCTCGCCGACGGTGATCGAAACCTGGCGTGTGGGCTACGGCATCTCGCTGTTTGACAACGCCACCACCGCAGCGTCGTTGTGGGCTCTCTACACCTTGGGTTTTGTGGCGTTTTCTGCGTTGCTGGTGGGGATTGGCACGACCTACGCAGCCGCGGCGGCAGCGATCCTCTGGTCGTCAATCCTTCATCGAGGGCCAATGCTCGCTGGGCCCGCCGATGATCTGCTGGCGATCCTCCTGTGGTGCCTCCTGATTGGCCGCAGCGGCGATGCCTTTTCGCTTGACGCCTGGGTGGCACGTCGCCGAGGGGGGCAAGCCAACCCCGCGTCGACGCGGAGCCGCCTCGCGCTCTCTCTCATTGGATTGCATGCCTCGGGCATCACGGTGGCGGCACTCCTCGCCCAGCTCAAAGGCGACGTGTGGTGGGAAGGGACGGCGGCCTGGTGGCTCCTCAGTGGACGTGAGCAGGCCTCGCGCGGGTTGATGCAGGCGCTGGCCCAGTCGGACTACCTCACCAACCTGCTGACGCACGCGATCACCCTGTTTGAGATCGCCTTTGCTGCCGGCGTGTGGGTGGTGGGCCTCCGTGCGGGGCTGGTGGCGGCAGGCCTCGTCGCGTGGCCGCTGATCGGGTGGTTCGCGGGGGACCTGGCGTGGGGATGCGGGATGGCCACGCTTGGCCTGGCATGGGCCCCGGTGGACTGGTATCGGAAGCGGTGACCGCGAACCCGCTTAGCCCGCAGGCGATGCTGGCTCGGCGGCGTCTGCGTCGAGCAGGGCGCGAAACGCAGCTTCGTCGAGGATCGGCACGCCGAGTTTTTCCGCTTTCTCTCGTTTGCTGCCTGCCTCGACACCGGCAACGACATAGTCGGTCTTCTTCGAGACGCTCGAGGCCGCGCGTCCTCCGGCGGAACGGATCGCCTGTTCCGCTTCCTGCCGGGTAAAGCCCTCGAGGGTGCCGGTGACCACCAGCGTTTTGTCTGCCAGAGGACCGTCACGGCGGGCACGGTGACCATCAGGCATCTGCATCTGCACGCCGACCTCGTGCAGTCCAGCAACCACATGCCGACCGTAGTCACCCGTCAACCAGGCGTGCACGCTCTCGGCAATCACAGGACCAATCTCCGAGACGGCTGCGAGGGATTCTTGGCTGGCTTCTGTCAGGGCGGTGATCGATCCAAATGCGTCGGCAAGCAGGCTCGCGACGCGCGGCCCCACGTGCGGGATTGCGAGAGCGTTGAGCACGCGGGGCAGGCCGCGTGAGCGGCTCGCATCGATCTGGGCAACGAGATTCTCAGCCGACTTCGCGCCCATCCGTTCGAGAGGGAGCAGGTCGCTGCTGGAAAGGCGGTAGAGGTCGGCGTAGTCCGCCACGAGGCCAGAGGCCACCAGCTGCTCCACCAGTTTTTCGCCCAGACCCTCGATCTCCATCGCTCCCCGCGAGGCGAAGAACTTCAGACGCTCACGCTGCCTCGCAGGGCACCGTACATTCGGGCAGCGGATGTAGACCCCTTCCGGATCGCGGACCACGGGCGTCTCGCATTCAGGGCACTCGGTGGGAGGGTGCCACTTTGGGAGACGCTCGGTGCGCAGGTGCTTCTCCACACGCACGACGTGGGGAATCACCTTGCCCGCCTTTTCGACGACGAGCACATCCCCCACGCGAACGTCCTTGCGGGCCACCTCATCGGCGTTGTGAAGGCTGGCTCGGCTGACCGTGGTGCCGGCGAGCTGGACGGGTTCGAGGTCCGCGACCGGCGTGATCGTGCCACCTCGCCCCACCTGCACGCGGATCCGCGCGAGCGTGGTCGTGGCTTCATACTTTTCAAACTTCCACGCGATCGCCCACCGCGGGCTCTTGGCGGTGCTGCCGAGCCTACGCTGCTGGGCGAAGCTGTTGACCTTCACCACGAATCCATCGACCTCAAAATCGAGTTCGTGCAGCGATTCGATCTGCTCTCGCCCGTACTCAATCAACGCGTCGATGGAGTGAAATCCGCGGGACGACGGGGCCACTGGGAGCCCTGCCTTGTGAGCCCACGCAAAGAGGTCGGTTTGGGAATGGATCGGGAGCCCGCCGGCGTCGCCGAGGCCGTGGCAGAAGAAGCGGAGTGGGCGGCCGGCCGCGAGTTTGGGGTCGAGCAACCGGATGCTGCCGGCGGCCACGTTGCGGGTGTTGGCAAAGGCCGGCAGCCCTTCGGCAGCCTGCTTCTCGTTGAGCCGCACGAGGTCGGAGTTGGCCATGTAGACCTCGCCGCGGACATCGAGTCGGGCGGGGGCGCCGGCGAGATCCAGTTGCAGCGGCACCCCACCCACCGTGCGGATGGTGTGGGTCACGTCGTCGCCCACGATGCCGTTGCCGCGTGTTGCGGCTTGCGCGAAGCGGCCATGTTCGTAGGCGAGCGACACCGCCACGCCATCGATCTTCAGTTCTAGGACCCACTCGATCGGCTCATCGGTGCCGAGCTGCTTGGCCGTCCTCGCAGCCCAGGTCGCGAGGTCGCCTTCCGAGTAGGTGTTGTCCATCGAGAGCATGGGGCGGGCATGCTCGACGGCGGTGAGCTCGTTGACCGGAGCATCGCCCACTCGCTGCGTGGGGCTCTCCGGCGTAACGAGCTCAGGGTGACTCGCCTCGAGGGATCGAAGCTGTTCGAGCAACCGGTCGTATTCCAGGTCGCTGATCGTCGGCGCCGCTTCGATGTAGTACGCCCTGTCGTGGTGGCGGATTTCCGCACGGAGCCGCTCGATTTGGCTGGCGTCTGCGTTCGTCACGACGGCGAGTTTCCTGAGGGGGTCGCGGCAGCCGAGCACGAGACCTCAGCCGTGGGCGAGGCTGCGGGAGAAGGACGAGACTGGGCGAACGGCGCGGCCAGGTTACGCCGCGCGAGTTCACGCTTTCCTTCGGCGTTGTCGACGGCGACGGCCCCGACGGTCGCGACTGCCAGCACAGCCAGCTGGGCCACCAAGATCGAGGTGCCGTAGGAATCCATGAACTGCTCAAAGGCAGGACGCGACTCTGTGGCGTTCACTGCGGCCGCCTGCACGCCCCGGAGCACGAACACGCAGTAGCTCATGGCGGTGATCGTGAAGAGCACCCCCACGATACCGAGCACGACATTGAATGGGTTGGTGCGTTTGCGAGCCATGCGTCGACCTCCTGATGCAGACCGTGAAGTGCCCGTCGAGTATAGGCGGACCCAAGGCGGGCCTGAGAGCGACGTCTCAGGCTGCCGCTACACGACGAATCAGTTGGGAAACGGCCGCCGTGACGCGGTCCGCATCGATCGCGAGCATCGAATGCGTGTCGCGTTTGCGGTCTTTCCAGGCAGGGCGGAGTTCCGCCGGAGGTTCGACCGTGATGTGCTGCGGCCCATACGGCCCGTTCCGCGAGGCCGGCACCGGGCCAAACAGGCCCACGCAGGGCGTGCCGATTGCGGCCGCGAGGTGCAGTGGTCCGGTGTCGCTTGAAAGAAACACGCGTGCCCGGGCGATGACCTCGGCGAGTTCGGCGAGCGTCGTGGAGGGCGCGAGGACGGCATCTCCCTGCGACGCGGCCACGATCTTCTCAGCAGCTTCGCGTTCACTGGGGCCTCCCCAGACCACGAGGCTCACGAGGCCGTGTCGACGGCCCAGGTTGCGGGCGACGGAGGCGAAACGCTCTGGGGGCCAGAGTTTTGACATCCAGCCGGCGCCTGGGTTGATCACGGCCGGGGCATCGGGAAGCGCGAGCGTTTTCCACCAGTTTTCGACGGTTCGCCGTTCCTCAGCGGGGCGGGGCATGCCGAACCGAGGGGTGCCGGGTGCGATCCCGAGCGGGGCGAGCAGTTCCAGGTGGCGGTCGACCACGTGCGCCGCAGTCGGCAGAACCCGGTGTGTGTAGAAGAGAGATGCTCCTTCGCGGGCTTCGGGGGCGGCGTAGCCGATCCGCATGCCGGCCCCGGAGAGCCAGGAGAGCACGCCACTCTTGAGCAGGCCTTGGGCGTCGATCGACACGTCCGCGTGGAACTCATGCAGCGTTTTGCGGATATCAAGCACATGCGACGCCGACGTCAGCCAACGACGTGGCAGGCCGATCACGCGATCCACGGCAGGATGCCCCTGGAGCAGGTCACCTGCGCGGCCTTCCACGGCCCAGGCAATCTCGCTCTCGGGAAGCGCCCTCCGCAGGGCCACCGCAGTGGGAACGGTATGCAACACATCGCCAATCGCTGAAAGTTTCACAATCAGGACGCGACGAGGATTGGCCGACATGGATCGCCTCGGACAGATCTCGGGACACGACTTTTCCGAGACAGCAGCATGCGGCAAATCCGCCGTCGTCGACAAGGCCAGAATGTGAGTTTTCTGCGAGGAAACGCGGCTTAGTCGAGGGCCGCCAGCTCGCAGAGGGTGGCCGCAGAGACCGCCTGCGGGCAGCTCCACACCAGGAAGAACATCGCTTCCCGGATCGCGCGTTCCGCGGGGTGCCCAGCCACAAACCCTGCCCCTTTGCTGGCCACGAGGGCGGCCTGGGCGGCACGGATCACCAGCCCGTTGGCGGCCCCGCGAAGGTCGTCTCGGTCGTGCGGGGTGATCCCGTTACGGACCCCGTCGAGCACACGGTCGGCGAGGGCGTCGGCCTCGTCCCCGAGCCCACGCGCGATCGGAGCGATGTCGTCACGTCGGGTCGCTTCCTGGGCCAGCAGCTGTGCCGAGGCCTTCGCGGCTCCAATCGCCAGGGCCGACGTCGTCAGTCCGCCCGCGCTCGGCCGTTTCGTGCTGGGGGGAGCAATCGTTTCCAGCGGGCATGCCGAGCGAAAGTGCACCGCGGACGTGCGACTTCCCGTGAGCGCCAGCATCTGCATGGGGGGATCGACCACAACACCGTCGCCGCGGGCGTCGACCACAAAGAAGAGCGGTTCGCCGCTTTCGGTGGCTGCGCCGGTGACGATCGTGTCGACGCTGTCGGCACCCGTGACCCACGGGCACAGTCCCTCGAGCCGCCACTGGCCGTCGATCGTGTCTGCCCGCATCGCTGCGTGGCCAAGGTGGCGGCGGCTCGTGGTGAGTTGCGAGATGCCCACGGTGGTGGTGCGCTCGCCGCGGGCGAAGGAAGGGAGCAGTCGCTGCCGTGTGGAGGAGTCTGCCTCGGCGATGATGCGGCAGCCGCTCGCCCACTGAGTGAGGGCGAGGGCCGTTGTGAGACAGCAGCCGCCGAGGTCGAGCAGAAACTCCGTGATCGCAACATCGTGGGCCGCGGTTCCGCCGCTGTCGATCGGAAGGAATCCGGCCAGTACGCCATGCTCGGCGAGCACCGCGAACACCCCGCTCTCCCAGGGGCCGTGCAGACGCGTGCGTTCGGCACGGGAGGCGACTGCGTCGAGCACCGCCGCCAAGGAGTCGACCTCGGGATGGTGGCAGCCGATTGGAAAGAGAATGGGAGCGGCCATCGCGTGTGCCCTCGCGGGATGTCGGGAGGGAACCATGATACCTTCCGCGGGCTGCCATCCGGCTCGGGGGCTCGCTCCGTGCTTCGGCCGTGGCTATACTCGCAAGCCTTCTGGATGGTTCCCTCCGTTTCAAGCTTTCCGCTTCCCGCCCCCCTCGGAGCCCCGCCATGAGCCAGGCAGAAGAGACGGTCCCGCGCACCCCCGGTATCCCCGCCTCCATCAAGCCGTTTGATACCTCCGCCGGACGTCTCGCACCACCAAGGCTGCACGAACTCTCACCACAAAACCTGTACGACAAGTGCATGGCACTTGCCCGCAATCTCTGGTGGAGTTGGCACCCTGAGGTGAACAACCTCTTTCGCGAACTTGATCCCGTCCGTTTTCGGCAACTGGGCCACAACCCGATTGCGCTGCTGGCTGAGTTCACGCCGGAGCGGCTCGAGGCTCGCGCAGCCGAGCTCGTGCTCTACAGCCGCATTAACCAGGCGTACCGTCGGCTGAAGGAATACCTCGCTGCCGAGTCGACCTGGAGCCATGTGCACGCCGGGGTGCTGGGTTCCAAACCGGTGGTCTACTTCTCGGCGGAGTTTGGCATCCACGAGTCGGTGCCGGTCTATTCCGGTGGACTTGGGGTGCTCGCCGGCGACCACATCAAGAGTGCCAGTGGCCTTGGCATTCCGCTGATTGCGGTGGGTCTCTTTTACAAGCAGGGCTACTTCCGTCAGGAACTCGACGTCGACGGCTACCAGCATCAGGAATACATCCTGTCGCGGGTCGACAATCTTCCGATCGCCCCGGCACTCGATGTTGAGGGCAAGCCGGTCGTGGTCCAGATCGACACCCGGAGTGGGTCGATCCTGGCCCAGGTGTGGCGGATGTCGGTCGGTCGGGTCAATCTCTACCTGCTCGACTCGGATGTGGAGGGCAACAGCCCCGAAGACCGTGAACTCACCAGCCGCCTTTACGGGGGCGACAGCCGCATCCGCATCCGCCAAGAGCTCGTTCTGGGGATCGGTGGCGTGAAGGCGATTCGAGCGATGGGGATCACGCCTGGGGTCTACCACCTCAACGAAGGCCACTCCGCGTTTGCCACGCTTGAGGCGGTTCGCGGTCGCATGGAGCGAGATGGTTGGTCGTACGACGAAGCGGTGCGGCGTGTGTCTCGACAGACCGTGTTCACGACGCACACGCCCGTCCCCGCAGGCCATGACCGCTTCGATGGAGGGCTGGTCGAAGAACATCTTGGCCCCGTGCGAGACGCGATGGGCATTTCTCACGACCACCTGATGTCGCTCGGTCGCGTGGAGACCCACAACCACGAGGAGCCGTTTTGCATGACGGTGCTCGCCCTCAAGCTCTCGCGGCGTGCCAATGCCGTGAGTGCCTTGCATGGTCACGTGAGCCGTCGCATGTGGAACAGCCTCTGGCCCTCGCGGGGTGAGGAAGAGGTGCCGATCGGTCACATCACCAATGGTGTGCATGTGCCGAGTTGGCTTTCCTGGCAGATGCTGCAGCTCTATGACCGCATCTTCCCTGCGGGCTGGTTCCGCAGGATGGGTGAGCCAGATGTGTGGCAGAAGATCTACGATGTCGACTCGGGCGAACTCTGGGAAACGCACTACGCCCTGAAGAATCTGCTCCTCCAGTTCGTGCGACGCCGGCTCGCTCGTCAGTGCAGCCGACGGGGTGAGTGCGATGAGGCCGTCGAACA
>JAPOIM010000095.1 GCA_029978905.1 Planctomycetota bacterium | reverse complement strand
CGAGGCGTTGGCGAACGCTCGAGGAGCGTTTGGGCGTATCCTCGCCCTGCGACGAGACTTTTGCCGACTCCGAGCCGGCGATACACGTAATCCGAAATCGCTCTAGCGACACTGGCAGCAGCGTTCTTGGACTTTCCACTCGAAGCCTGGCACCTTGCGGACGACTTCGGTCTTCACTGGCACATGCTTGGTGATCACGTGGGCGCACGTCGGCTTCCAAATCTGCATCCACCACGGACCACATTCATCGCATCCACACTTCTCACCGCAGAGGATGCTGGGGCCCGGAATGCAGATGTCTTCGCAGCGGTAACTCCAGCAGATTTTCTTCTTTTCGCGCTCGACGGGGACCGGCACGCAGACGCTGCGAACACTCTGGCAGCTCCCGCATCGATCGCAGCGGCCGTCGTTGGGATCGGCTGGAGCGGCCGGAGGAACCTCCGCCGCTGGCTCTGGAGCGAGCGGAACGGCTGGCACGACGGTGTCCGCACACGCGCTCCAGGCCGCGGCTGCGAACAGCATTCCACCCACGAGCAACACCCACGTCCGCATCGATCTTCTCCTTCTGTTCCAACCCGGAGCTAAAACTCCACCTGGAACCGCGTGCCATAGATGTCGAAGGGGGCCATGCCATAACCGAGCAGGTTGGGCATGCTGTGAATCCAGTTGAACTGAAGTCGAGTGTTGCGGTTCCACCACCAGTTCACACCCACCGTCGACTCGTTGAGCACGCCGTAGTTGGGGAAGGGGGGTGGGCCGGGAGCGTTTTGGATTTGGTTGGCCGGATTGACGTTGGTCAGCGACATATCGACGTAGGTCCAACGGCCGGTCACTTCCCAGGCTCCCCAGCCGCGAATCTTGCCGCGACGGCCTGTGCCAAAGAACGGTGTATGGGGCACGACGTTGTAGTCAAACACGCCTGCCTGCTTGAGATACCCAGGCGTCTCACCTGTGAGGAACACACCGCCTTGGAGATAGGCCGTGGGCAAGACCATCATCGGCCCACTCTTTTGGTTCACCGTTTCGAGCATTGCCTCCGACTGGAAGTGAAACGCGCCTCGGTTGCCAGCGAGCTCCAGGTGGTAGAGACAGAAATCGTTGGCGAGGATTCGACCAGCATTGATCACAAAAGGCGTGCCTGCGGCCGTCAAGCCGTTACCGGTAGGATCTCCCACAAAAAACTCCGGAAACATCGCCGGGTTGAAAGCCTTGCCCTGAGCGAGGCTGCTTCCTTCCCCACCGATCCCGCTGTAGACGAAGCCTGTGCCCACATGCAGCAGGTAACGCCCCTGCGAAGGTTCGTCGTACCAGGCAAGATGTGTGATGCGGGTGGCAAACGACACACCCCCATTGTCGCCGATTTGGGCACCACCGCGGTTGTCGCCAAACGTTCGGTAGTTATTCACCCCATCAAAGAAGGTGAGCCCGGTGGCATACACACTTGCGGCCCAGGCCGTCCGTTCGTCTTCGGTCATCGAATACGACATGATCCCGATCCGCCGAAACGGATCGACCGCCGCGGCCGCGGACCGCTCGAGAAAGTCGAGATGCCGCACACTGGTCCAGGAGTCCATCAGACCCGGCTGGCGAAACTGGCCAATACGGACCGTGCCAAGCCACGGGATCTCATCAATCTCGCCCCACACATCAAAGAAACTGGGACGGCCCGCTTGGGCGAAGTCGAACTCGATGGTGTACGCAGTGAACTCGTTGACCTCGCCAATCGCCTGCAAGCGGGCTCGGCGAAAGCTGACGCCATCCTGCATGTCGCCGTACCTGCCCCTGCTGGCCTGCGACTGGCTGTAGAGGCCATCATCGAGTTGGAAGAATCCGCTGAGGCGGGTGATGGGATAACCCGTCATTTTCGTTTCGATCGCATCGAGCCGGGTGCGGAGGTTTCCCACCTGATTGGGATCAAGCACCGGTTCGTCGCCTTCTGCGAAGCCACGCAGCCCCTCGTCAAAAGGCTGTCCCGCCCCCAGCCGCACATTGCCCGGTTGATCGGGAGCGAGGATCGGGAGCTCTTCGCTGTCGCGCTCGTCTGCCGCGGCAGGCACCGGCAGGGCTTCCCCATCAGGCTCTGACGAGGGTTGCAGCGCGAGTCGCTCCAACTGCCCAGGCCGCACCACAGGGTCGGCGAACGGCTCGAAGGCCACTGCTGAAACGCCGCAAGCGAGCGCACAGGCCGCCAGGAGGGTTGAAAAAACGTGTCGTCGTTGTCGCCGGGCCATGCCGTCGCACCTCAATGAAACGCCACCAGTGCGACTTGCGCAACCGGCAACACTTCTAGAATCGGCAAAATCGGCCGCTGGCTCCGTTTAAGTTTTCTTACGACCGGGTTTAGAGACGAGGCTCAGAGGCATCGCGCGGCAGTCGGGGCAAAGTAGGTAAGCACGGCATCCGCGCCCGCCCGGCGAATGGAGAGCAAGCTCTCGAGCATCGCAGCCTCCAGGTCGAGCATCCCCGCAGCAGCGGCGGCATGGATCATCGCGTACTCGCCGCTGACCTGGTACGCGAAGGTAGGCATCCCAAAGCCTGCCTTCACGCGATGGATCACGTCGAGCGCCGTCATCGCTGGCTTGACCATCACCATGTCAGCCCCCTCGGCAATGTCGAGGGCCACCTCGCGGAGGCTCTCATCGCCGTTGGCCGGGTTCATCTGGTAGGTCTTCTTGTCGCCCCCACCAAGGTTGGCCGCGCTGCCCACAGCGCTGCGGAAGGGACCGTAGAAAGCCGACGCAAACTTCGCGGCATACGAGAGGATCGCCACGCCGTCGTGGCCGTGCTGATCAAGGGCGTCGCGAATCGCGCCCACGCGACCATCCATCATGTCCGACGGAGCGACCACCTGGCAGCCAGCATCGGCGAGCACGACCGCCTGCTGCCGCAGGACCGCCACGGTCTCATCATTGAGGATCTCGCCATCGCGGAGCAGCCCGTCGTGGCCATGGCTCGTGTAGGGATCGAGGGCCACGTCGCAGATCAGCCCGAGTGCGTTGCCGTGGGCCTGACGGATCGCCCGCACGCAGCGGCACACGAGATTGTCGGGATCGACCGCCAAGCGACCGTCGTCAGTCTTCAGGCTGGGATCGATCACGGGAAACAGGGCGATCGCCGGGATCCCCAGGCTGACCGCTTCGGCCGCCGCTGCCACCACGCCTTCAATCGAGAGCCGCGACACCCCGGGCATCGCGGGCACCGCGGCGGCTTCGGGCAGGTCGTGCACAAACAGTGGCCAGATCAGGTTGTCGACGGAGAGCCGCGTCTCGGTGACCAGCGCTCGCAGCCAGGCATGCCGCCGGTTTCGCCGCAAGCGCGTCGAGGGAAAGCGACCGGGAAACGCGATATCGGAAGGCATGCTCACTCCCAAGGGTGCATGGGTCAGAACAGTCAGGAGCGGGCGTCGACACAGACCGCAGCCGCGAGCTCACACGGCGGCAGGGCATTGCCCGAACGCGTAGCCACCGCACACGCTTCTTCGGTTTCCCACACAGCCACGCGGCGGGCGACAACGCCCAGGTCACCGAGCACGTTCGGGGCCACCACTTCCAGCAGGTAGCGGGCCATATTTTCAGCCGTGGGATTCCAGGGCATCACGAAATACTTGGTCGGCTCCACCATCCGCACCGCTGCCAGCGCATTCTCGTCTTCTTCAAAGACGAGAAAGGCGTGGTCCCAGTTGGCGTCGAGCCAGCCGAGCATCCGCCGCTTGATCAGGGAGAAGTCGACCACGCGTCCCACCACATCGACTTCCCCACCGCCGGCGGCCGGAACCACCTCGATGTCGACACGGTAGTTATGGCCGTGGAAAAACGCGCACTTGCTCTCGTGGCGGTAGAGCCGGTGGCCCGCGCAGAACTTGAGCTGGCGAATGAGCGCCAACTGCGTTGTGGAATCGTGCTCTTCAGACATGTCAAACATCGTTGCCTCGGAGGCCTTTTTCCACGTGAAGTTAGAGCTGCGTCGGGTTGGGAGCGTCGCCGTAGACCTCCTTGGGATCGAACGTCTTCTCGCTCTCAAGAAACTCAAGCGGCGCGCCGGCCGACCGCTGCTCTCCCACCGGCACCTTGCGGTAGAAGCACGAGCGGTAGCCCACGTGGCAGCTCGCGCCACCAGCCACGTCGACCCGCAGCCAGACGCAGTCTTGGTCGTCGTCGATCCGCATCTCGACCACTTTCTGCACGAGGCCGCTGGTGGCCCCCTTGTGCCACAGGCACTGCCGGCTGCGACTAAAATAGTGGGCCTCACCGGTTTCGATCGTCTTCGTGAGGGCCTCGCGGTTCATCACCGCCACCATCAGCACCTCGCCCGACGTGAAGTCGGTGGTCACACAGGGAATAAAGCCTGCTGCGTCGAACTTCGGCGCAAGCTCGACCCCCTCTTCGACCTGCTCCACGGTGACACGATTTCCAAAAAGCGATTGAGACTCGTCAGACACTGCCGCGTACCTTGTTTGTGTTCGGTGGACATTCGATCTATCACCTACCTATTCCCTAGTGTAGCCCGAGATATCTGCGACACAGGGCCTCGTTTTGCACGCCGGCAGAAAGCCCGCGAGAGGCTGAGGAACGCACGATGGCCGCAAATACCCTCCCACGACATCCGCAATCCGCGGCAATGATCGCTCGCGTGCCCCGCACCGTGGCCCGCCGCGCGCATTCCTGGCGCGTGGTGGCGCTGATCGTGACATGGGCAACGCTATCGCTCGGCGGTGTCATTGCTCGCTCATCGGCCGCAGACGCCCCCCCGCACCGCCCCACCACACTCTCGGCACGCACGCCGCGGGTGATCGTGGAGAGCGTGCGGCCAGCGCGTGGTGGGCCGCAGGCGACGCGGTATGGGCTCACCGATCGTGACGTCGCTGCGATGCGCGAGGTGGTGCCCAGCGTCATCACGGCCGTGCCGAGTCGCGTGATGCCGCTCGACGCGCGGAGAGGCGAGGAAGCCCTCACGGTGCGGTCCGTGGGCACCACCGCCGACGCCTCCGCACTCCACGGTTTCCACCTCACCCAAGGTCGCTTCCTCTCAACTGCAGATGGCGACTCGCTGCGGACGGTGGCCGTGCTTAGCAACCGCGTGGCCCGCGGGCTCTTTCCACACGATGAGCCCGTGGGCCAGACCGTGCGTCTCGGACGGCATGCGTTTGTCGTGGTGGGCGTGCTCACCGCGGAAGCAGCCGCCCCAGCGCTCGATGTATTCATCCCGCTGAGCACGATGCGTGCCCGCTATGGCGACACCATCCTCACGCAGGCCGCCGGTGCCTTTGAGGCCGAACAGGTTGAGATCAGCCGGGTGGAGTTGGCGATCGCAAACGCAGCCGACGTGCCCCAAGCCACGGCGACTGTCGTCGAGCTGCTCAACCGCCTTCACGACGACCGCTCGTATCGTGTGACCGATTCAACCGCCATTCCCGCCCCACGTCCAGAAGGAGCCTCACCATGAGCCCCACGGCGATCCCACGACACGTTGGCTTGCTGATCCTCGCGCTGACGGCCACGCGTGTGGTGGCTCAAGCTCCTGTTGAACGCACGCCGCCGGAGGCAATGGCTGAGCTCGAAGCGAGGCTCCGCCGGCAGATCGTGGAGCAGGGCGTGGTGGAGAGCGCGGAGCAGCTGGAACTGTTCTGTGGAGTCCAGGGGGAGTCGACGATTCGTTTTGTGGTGGAGGAGGGCACCCTTGTTCACGAAGGCGATCTCTTGCTGTCGCTCGACGACACTACCCTTCGCGAGCAGCTCGCCACGCAGGAACAGGCCTGCGCGCTTGCTGAGAACGCGCTCATCGCCGCCAAGGCCGCGGCCGAAGCCGCCAAGCGGCGTCTCGCCACAAGTCTTCCTGTCGCCGAACTGCGGCTCAAAGTCGCCGAACGCACACACGACCGGTTCCTCAGCGAAACCGGCGAACTGGCCACCGAAGGCCAGCAGCTCGCGCGCGTGATCGCAGTTGCCACACAGCGGATCGCCACCTTGCAGAGTGAGCCAGACTCCTCCGAGCAAAACGACGCCCTTCGCGACCTCGCTGTCGCGGAAGCGGAGACGGAGCGTGCTGAGGCGGAAGCAGCGCTGCAACTGCTGATGGATCACATCCGTCCGCAGGAAACCGCCGCCCGCGAACTTGCCATCGCCGAAGCGCGGCTCGCCCTCACCGAAACGCAGACCGTTGCCGAAGCGGCTGTCCGCGAGGCCGAAGCTGAGGTGCATGCCGCGGAAGCCTCACGTGCGCGTGCTCTCGAACAACGCGATCACCTCCACACGCAGATCGCAGCCTGCGACGTGCGGGCTCCACGCGACGGCATCGTGCTCCACGCCCAACCCCGCACATCGCGAAGCTCATCACCGGCAATCGCGGCAGCGTCCAAGGTCCGCGAACGCCAGCCCCTGCTGACGATGCCCAACCTGGCCAAGCTCCAAGTGCGGGTGCGGGTGCATGAATCCCAAATCGCGCGGGTGAAGGTGGGGCAACCCGTCACGCTGGCATGCGATGCAGCGATCAATCAGCGCTTTGCAGGCCAGGTGACGGAGATTGGCAGGACCCCAGTGCCCACGAACTTCCTGACGGCAGACGTGGTGGAGTATCCGGTGGTGGTTGCCCTCAGCGACGCGCCAGCGTTCCTCCGCATCGGCATGACCGCCACAGCGGAGATCGACGTGA
Organism: Planctomycetota bacterium; assembly: GCA_029978905.1. Lineage (GTDB taxonomy): Bacteria > Planctomycetota > Planctomycetia > Pirellulales > UBA1268 > M30B53. Next base: position 4,559 of record JAPOIM010000095.1, on the reverse strand, counting down.
GCAACTGACGCTCACATCGCCCGCGGGTCGACCTGGAGAAACTGCAGCCACTGCATCTCGTCGGCCAGCCGCAGCACGCCCAGGCGGTTGGCCGCTTCCATGCCGATCGCCAGCCCCACGAGCATCACGCCATCGGGTCGCTTGGTCTTGCCGACGAGCAGGCACCAGTTAGTCTCGGTGATATCGCGACCAGGCACGTGCAGATGCCGAGCGAGGATATTGGCAAAGCCCGTCGCGCTCACTTGCTTCGGCCAGTTCTGCACGAGGGGCTCGTCCCGACGTGCCACCGCACCGAGCCCGGGAACAATCGCGTTGAGCACGGAGAACGTTTCGTCGTTCTTGGGCGGTCGCCCACTTCCCAGCGGTGCAAACACCACCACACCGAGTCGCCCGGGAACATTCTGCACCCGTAGGTCGAACGGCCCTTCTTCCTGCCGCGGAAGTTCGGAGAGATCCACCAGGAGCGAGTTTTCGATCAGCGAATCTTTTTTCTTCTTTCCGGAAAAGATCGCCCGGAAGAGAACAATCACGACGACAAGGCCGACGACCGCCGCCGCGCCACCCACAAGCGGCGAACTGAAGAGATCTTCTGGCATGGCGAGCAACCCTCCAACATGAGCGGGAACGCTTGCGAAGGGAAGCCGGCACCGCCAACTCACCCTTCCCCCAGAGACGCTGCCCGATTTTCGACCCGGCTCGCCCCTCCTGTCCAGTAGAAAAAGGCTGTGGAGCGCGGGAGTCGGTGGTGCCCTGCATGCGTGGTTGCAGGAGGCCTCTCGTCTCACGCGTATATAAACAGAGTCACCCCGACAGTAGGAAACGAGGCGCGAAGGTGCGACCGCCAACATCAAACACGAGAGCAGGGAGTGTGGTGCTTGTGGCCCTCCTCCTGGCAGGCTGCGGCCGCACGCCACCGCCGATCGCAGAGTTGCCTCCCCCGGAGGTGAGCGTGACCGTGCCCGTCCGCCGCGAGGTGCTCGAACACATGGTGTTTACGGGCAACGTGGAGGCAGTGCATGAGGTGGAGATCAAAGCTCGGGTCTCCGGCTTTGTAACCGCCGTGCATTTCACCGACGGCCAGGCGGTGAGCGAAGGAGATTTGCTCTTCACGATCGACGAGCGGCCCTACACGATCGCCCGCGACTCCGCTTCCGCCGAGGTCGCCAAACAGGAAGCGATCCTGGCAGAGCAGAAAAACGAGGTGATCCGCAAGGAAAAACTCCTTCCCAAGGGCGCCGTCACGCAGGAGGAGTTCGAGATTGCGGTGGCGCAGCGTGATGCCACCGCCGCCATGCTCGCGGCCGCCCAGGCACAGCTCGCACAGGCAGAGCTCGATCTTTCCTTCTGCCGCGTCACCTCGCCGGTGGCAGGACGTGTCAGCCGGCGTTTTGTGGATGTCGGGGTGCTGGTCTCGGGCACGGAAGCCTCGGCGACACGGCTCACAGCCGTCGCCAGCATCACGCCGGTGTATGTGGTCTTCGACGCCCAAGAGAAGGCCGTGATCCTGGCCCGTCAGCGGGCGGTCGAGAATGTCGCGGGCACCGACGAGCCGCCCGCGGAGTGGCAGCACATCAAGGACCTTGAGATTCCGGTCGGCGTGCAGCTCGTCACCGACGAAGGCTTTCCCCGCGAAGGCATCCTCGACTTTGTCGACATCGCCGTGCTCGCGGGTACCGGCACCGTCCGCTGCCGAGCGGTGCTCGACAACAGCGACCGGCTGCTGATGCCCGGGATGTTTGTGCGGGTGCGGCTCCCCTTCGGCGATCCACGCGCTGCCTTACTGATCCCCGACCGGGCAATCGGCACCGATCAGGGAAACAAGTTTGTGTATGTCGTCGATGCGGAAAACCGCGTTACCAATCGTCCGATCACGCTCGGCTTTCTCGAAGACGATGGCCTCCGCGTGGTGGATGCGGGCCTCAAAGAGGGGGACCGCGTGATCACCAGCGGCCTCAATCGCGTCCGGCCAGGGATCACCGTGCGACCGGATGACAGCTGACCATGTTTTCCCATTTCTTCGCCGACCGGCCTGTTTTCGCAAGCGTCCTCTCGATCGTGATCGTGATCGTGGGGCTCGTTGCCCTCGCCGGTTTGCCCGTGGGGCAGTATCCCGAGATCGCTCCGCCCACCATCTCGATTCAAGCGGTCTACCCGGGCGCAAGCGCCCAGGTGGTGGCCGACACCGTGACCACGCCGATTGAGCAGGAGGTCAACGGTGTGGAGAACATGCTCTACATCGCTAGTAAGAGCAGCGGCGACGGCGTGGCCACGATCGAGGTCACCTTCACCCTTGGCACCGACATCGACCAGGCCCAGGTGCTGACGCAAAACCGGGTGGCGATCGCCGAGGCGAAGCTGCCCGACGAGGTGCTACGGCAGGGCGTGACGGTCAAGAAGAAGTCGCCGAGCATCCTGCTGTGCGTGAACCTGACCTCACCCGACGGCCGCTACGACCAACTTTATTTAAGCAACTACGCCACGCTGCAGGTCAAGGATGCCCTGGCGCGGATTCCCGGTGTCGGCGACGTGAGTTTCCTCGGCGGCCGCGACTACGCGATGCGGGTCTGGCTCGATCCCGACAAACTCGCCGCCCGCCGCCTTTCGGCAGGGGACGTGGTGCGGGCACTGCGAGAACAAAACGCACAGGTGGCGGCCGGCCGGCTGGGGAGCGAGCCCACCACCGGCCGGATCGATTTTCAGCTACCGATCAACACCACCGGGCGTCTGCCGACCGCGGAGGAGTTTGCCGACGTGATCGTGAAGGTGGGGGACGCCGGCGGATCACCGCTCGCCCAACCGGAGCGGGCCGTTGGCCCCGCTCGCTCGGCTGGCGTGGTGCGGCTGCGTGACATCGGCCGCGTGGAACTCGGCGCCAAAGACGAAGAGATGGGCAGCCGCCTCGACGGTGATCCCTCGATCACAATCGCCGTGTTTCAGCTGCCCGGCTCCAACGCACTGGAAACCGCTGAGGCGATTCACAAGGAGATGGCGACGCTCGCCCGCGACTTCCCCGAGGGGCTCGATTACGCGATCCACTACGACACCACAGTGTTTGTGGAAGAGAGCGTGCAGGAAGTGATGAAAACGCTCTTCGAGGCGGTTGTGCTCGTGTTTCTTGTCGTCCTGATCTTCCTGCAGGACTGGCGGGCCACGTTGATCCCGATGCTCGCGGTGCCGGTCTCGCTCATCGGCACGCTCGCCGTGATGGCCGGCCTCGGCTTCACGCTCAACAACCTCTCGCTCTTCGGGCTCGTGCTCGCCATCGGCGTGGTGGTCGATGATGCGATCGTGGTGGTGGAGAACGTCGAGCGGTGCCTCGCCGAGGGGCTCTCCTCCCGCGAGGCCACGCGAAAAACGATGACTGAGGTCTCGGGGGCCCTGATTGCCACGTCGCTCGCGCTCGTGAGCGTGTTTGTGCCAACCGCGTTTATCGCCGGTATCAGCGGGGAGTTCTACAAGCAGTTTGCTCTCACGATCGCGGCGAGCACCGTGATCTCCACCTTCAACTCGCTGACCCTCTCTCCGGCGATGGCTGTCGTGCTCTTCCGCGGCCACGAGGCAGAGTCGGCCGGAAACACGCAGGCGGCCGCTGCGAAGAAAGCCCTGCCGGCAGCCGGTGTGGCCCTGCTCGGCGGGTTGCTCGCCACGTGGCTCTTTGAAGACCAGGTGCTCGTCGCGGTGGGGCAGCTGCTTCCCGGCGGGCTCCCCACAGCTGGGGTCGGGCCATCTGAGGGATGGTGGTCGCTCGCGATGCTCTCCTGGTGTGTGCGGCTGGGAGTCTTCCTGCTGGGGTCGGCTGCAGGCTGGCTGACCGCACCGCTGGTCAACCGCGTCCTCGCCGCGTTCTTCCGCGTGTTCAACTTCTTTTTCGAGATCACCACCGACGCCTATGGCAAGGCGGTTGGCCGACTTGTGCGGCTGGCGATCGTGGTGATGGGAGTCTATGCGGGCCTGATGGGGCTGACGTATGTCGGGTTCACGAGCGTGCCCACCGGATTCATTCCGGAGCAGGACAAGGGCTATCTCGTCGTCGACTGCACGCTGCCGGAAGGTGCGAGCCTGCAGCGGACCGATCCGGTGGTGCGGCAACTTGAGGCGATGGCGCTCGAGACCCCAGGCGTGGCCCACGTGATCTCGGTCACCGGCTACTCGCTGATCTCAAGCGTGAATCAGTCCAATGCCGGCGGGATGTTCGTGCTGCTGGCCCCCTTTACCGAACGGCAGGTGGACGACACGCAGTCGGCCGACGCGGTGCTGCGAACCCTGCGGAAGAAGTTTGCCACGATCCGCGACGCCTCCGTCGTGGCCTTTGGAGCCCCGCCGGTGGACGGTCTTGGCCGCACCGGCGGCTTCAAACTTGAGGTCCGCGATCGCACCAACCAAGGTCCGCTCGCCCTCGATGCTGCGGCCGAAGCACTCGTCGAGGCCGCAGCTGCGCAGCCTGGTCTCGCGGGCGTCTTTTCGAGTTTCCGGGCCGATCAGCCACAGCTCTTTGTCGACATCGACCGCACGAAGGTGAAAGCCCAGGGGATTGATCTCGAGGAAGTGAATCGCACCCT
>JAPOIM010000094.1 GCA_029978905.1 Planctomycetota bacterium | reverse complement strand
CACCACCGCCTCAAGATGGATTGGCGCCACGTGATAGTGGTAATCGTCGCCGCGACCGCAGTGCCCGCCCCACTGATCGAGCTCACCCGCCAACAGCGTGTCGGTGCGGCCATCGTTCTTGATCGGATTGAAGATCGGCACACCGTTGACCGCCAGCGCGATCGCGCCGCGAAAGAAGTTGTCCTTCGCACTCATCGGCACCTTGGCCGGCACCGGATGCAGCGGAATCCGCCAGGCGTTGACCCCGGTGTAGTTCTGCGGAAGAGGCACCTGCTGCTGCCAGGCCGTGATGCCCACCATCATCGGATGGTCGGGCATGCCGTCAGACTCGACATAGTAGAACTGCTCATCCCACCGCAGGCCGAGCGAGTCGCGGAAGGGCAGAAAGTGCTCGTGGATGGCGGGGCCTGCGGCCGCAAACGCCACCTGCCTCACCGGTACACGCACCTCCGACGCGCCGGAGGGCTCGTCATCGTGCTCGTGGTCGTGACCATGGCCGCCGGGATGGGCCTCAGCGCCCATGCACGCACCGATGGCCAGCAACACCGCCAGCACGACGCGAACATGTTGCTGCTGGACTTCTGTCTTCAGGGTGTTCATCGCTCCCCTCCGCTCTGGCGTTGCTGACTCCGACGTGGCCCCTTATCACCTCCCCTGCCCCGCCGAGGCGACTCGGGGATCGTGTCCGTGAGACCGCGAAAGTCTGAACGTGCTTTTCCATCGGGGGGTGCATGGACCACGGTCCGAAACAGCACCACGTTGTCGAGTTTCAAATCGCCAGACCAGATGAAGCATGCCCCATCGAAGTCGTGCTCGAAGTACGGCCCCTTCGGGTCGACCGTCGCTTCGGAATACTCCGTGGCGTGAGGCCACTCGCTGTCATCAAACCCCTCGTCAGACCACCCGTCGGGCAACGGCACACGTTCGACCCGGGGGTTTTGGATATCACCACCAAGAGGCCCCCAAGCAATCCGCTTGGCCTTCCATGACGCGTCGGTCACCGTTCCGTCGCCGAGTTTCAGGATGAACCCACCGTCACCGATCGAGGTGTTCGCGTACTCCATGCCCGTTATTGGGTCCGCATTGTCGATTGCCATCACGGCGATCGTCATCGGATAGGCCGGCAGAATGTCGACTTCGATCACGTTGTGTGGCACAAACATGATCGAATCGACCGCCACGAGTTCACCATTAATGAACAGCTGAAACGCATTGTCGGCATACACCGTCGCCCGAATCGTGTCGTCGATGGTTGGCTTTCGGATGCCGGGCTGCACCCGCGTCTCTTGGCCTGGGGCCACCCCTGACAGCGCCAGCCAGATCACCACCGGGGCGATGGTCTTGAGCGATCGCCTCATGACTGCTTCCGTCCCTTCTTCGTGGGCTTGCCGGCCTTGGGCTTGCGAGTGCGGGGCTCTGGCGGGACCGCTGGGTCGTAGTCGGGGTTGGGCGTGGCCATCAGGGCGTCGACCTCCGTCAGGTACGCCATCAGCCGCTCCTCAAGCGCACGTGCGGTCGCCGGCTGCTCGGCAGCGAGGTCCTGTTGTTCGCCGATGTCGGCCTTGATGTTGAACAGGCGCAGGGAATCGTCCTCGTAGAACTTCATCAGCTTGAGATCGCCCAAGAACAGCGCTGAGTGCGGCCCGTCGCCTCCCTGGTAGTGCGGAAAGTGAAACACCAGCTCTTCGCGTGAGCGACGGACATCCCCCAGACCATCGTCGAGGAGCCCCGTGATGCTGCCCCCTTCAAGGGTTGGCGGAAGATGTGCGGCAGGCACGCCGGCCCACTCGCAGAACGTCGGGAAGAGGTCGTAGCCCACAATCCGCGTGTCGCACCACGAGTTCGCGGGCACGCCTGGCCCGCGGATGATGAACGGGCAGCGAATCCCTCCTTCCCACACGCCCCCTTTGCCACCGGAAAGCCGGCTGCGATCACGACCGCTCCCGCCTCGCCCGCCTCCGCCCCCACCAGCGCCGTTGTCCGACATGTAGATCACGTAGGTCGTACCCTGCAGCCCCAAGCGATCGATGGCATCGAGCACCATACCCACACCGGTATCGAGGTTCTCGGCGATGGCCGCACTGCTGACCCGCTTCTCGTCGACGGGGGCCTGCAGCCGGTCGGCATACTTCGCCAGCGTCTCCCGCATCGCATTGTTTGGAGCATGCAGCGCGTGCCATGAGAGCTGCATAAAGAACGGCCTGCCTGACCTCGCGTTCTGTTCCATGAAAGCCGTTGCCCGCCGGGCCATGCCAAAGATGTCGGCCGGATTCGGGTCGGCATACTCATGGGCATACTCGTTGCCAATGTCGCCATCGCTCTCGTCATACCCATGCGCCGCAGGCCCGCCTCCGTTGATGTGCCACTTGCCGAAGTGGGCTGTGGCATAGCCCGCTTGGCGGAGCAGTTCAGCGACGGTCACCTCCTCTGCGGCAAGCTGCTTGATGCCACGAGGCTCAAGCATGCGATGCCCCATCTCTGCGGGAGCAGCCTTCGTCCAGTGGAGAGCTGCAGGTGACCGGCCCGTCTGCAGGCTGATGCGCGTCGGCGAACAGACCGACGCCGGAGCATAGGCCGCAGAAAACCGCATGCCCTCGGCGGCGAGCTTCGCGAGTTGCGGCGTCTCGACGACGTCACTCTTCGACCAGGCGATGGTGGGATGCATGGCCACCGACAACCCGTTCCATGCCTGATCATCCGACATCATGAACACGATGTTCGGCTGTTCAGCCGCCGCAGATGGCACACCGACCCATGCCATCATGCACACGACTATCCATCGCTGAAGACGCATCATTCCTCCACAACATCCCGCGACGCCTCGTGATGCGCCGCGTGGCTAAAAAACCCTGGTCCGAGATCAGACGATTCCACCAGCGTCAGTTCCACACTCCGCGGGCCGCCCCGCGCCTGCGGGAGCCGCTCCAGCACCATCGCATGAATCAGGCCGGTCTCGGCGTCGTAGTGAATCGTGATCCGCTTCGGCCCACCGTTCACCGACGGCTTGCGACTGGCGGTGATCTGCCGCCACTCGCGGGACGACACCGAGATGGTGTCCGCGAGCTCATAGGCGTCGGTGAGTTGCCGCAAACTGGTGGTCATGTCGACGAACGGAATCGCATGCTGCTGGCCGGGCACCGTGCCCCGGAAGCGGTTGAGATCCCCGCTGACACGCACTCGGCCGTGCGGCGGCACCGCCCAAGCCGTCGCGCTATCGCTGCCGGTCACAAACCGGGTGCCATCGGCGTAGAACCGCTCGAGGACATACTGCTCCGCACCGCGAACATGCAGGATCGCCCCATCCACCGACGGCTCCCCCCCCTGCTTGCGAACGTCTTCAGATCGTGAGGAGGCGCCGTCCTCCAGAGACGTAATCAGATAGGTGCGATCCTTCGCCCGCTCGCACGCCTGGATGATGCGTTCGAGAGCCACGCTGGCCGCCACCGCCGACGTGTTCGAAGCCCGCCAGCCGACGAAGACTGCCACGAGCAGCAGGCAGACGGCAGAGAAGATCCCCGCCACACGACGTCGCGTGCTTGCTTCGGCGACGGCCGCCTCCCGAGAAGCCACCGGCTGCAGGGCAGTCAGCGGCTCCTCCGCCGTGAGCATGTCGGCAGCGAGCATGTCGGCACGCAATTGATCGTGCAGCATGACCGCCTCGGCGAACTGCCTGGCATGTGACGGATCGGCTTTGATCCAATCGGACAGTTGATAGTGTTCGTCAGCGGTGAGGAGTTCATCGAGATAGCCATCGATGAGATCCTGCGAGATGCTTCCATGGGGTGTCGGCATCACGCACCTCCTGGCGATGAACGCCGCGACACACAGCTGCGGAGCTGATCGCGGATGCGTTGCAGGGCCTTGGCAACGGCGTTGGGCTGCATGCCGAGCCTGGTGGCAATGGCTGCGGGCTTGAGATCGTCGCGATACCGCAGCTGACAGAGCGTGCGGGCTCGGCCCGTCACCTGCTTGAGACAGTCGGCAAGCGCATCAAGCCGCTGCCGCTGCACTGGAGCCACCTCCGAAAAGGCCGTCGCCAAACACTCGACCGTCGCTTGATCAAACGTCAGGCGATCCCGGCGGCGGCGACGGAGGTAGAGCCCCACCTGGTTGCGGGCCACGCCCATCACCCACGGCACAAACGGACGCTCGACGTCGTAGGCCTCAAACGACTCGATCGCCGCCACAGCGATGTCCTGCAACACATCATCGCGATCCTTGAAATCGCGAATGACCGATGTCACGAATGCAGACACCACTGGCTGGGCCACTGTCCACAACCGTGTTGCCTGTCGCCGCGCTTCGTCCATGCGAAACTCCTCATGCTCTCCACCCCTTCCTTATCCGCAGCCACCGGATCGTGACACGTTTTTTGGAAAAAGGCGGCAGAGGAGACCGGCCGATGGCTTACGCCGCCGCTTACGGCGACGCGGGCTCTCGTTCGGCGGCCCACTGCAGGCCACGGACGATCACGTCGAGGAACGTTTCATCGGAGAAGGTGTCGACCGAGTGACCGTAGGTGGTGCCGAACACGCGGGCGTCGCCGTAGGTGTTGGTCCACATCACGGGATGCGATTCGTTCGTCTTCTCGCTCGTCGAGGTGGCAAGCACCTTGGTGTTGGGCCACACCTTCTCAATCACGTAGAGCTCGTCCATCGGGGTTTTGTACCCCTCTGGAATGGTGGCCGTGATCCAGTGGCCGTCACCTGCCACCACCACCTCGTAGAGGCTCTGGTGCTCATGGCGACGGCTCGTCACCCCGAGAAACTCCCGCCAGTCATCGATCTCTGCGGCCCGGTAGGTGTGCATCGCGCAGTGGATCACGACGGCATTCACGCCCGCGTGGTGGGCGGAGGTGATCTTGCGGATGTATTCCGGGTTCGAAGTGTTGGCAAAGCACTCGTTGTGGACCACCACGTCGTAGCCCTTCGCCCAGTCGGGGTCGCTGTAGAGCTCGATCTCCGCCGACGTGCCCGTGCCTCCGTCCATCACCACCGTCCACTCCACCTCAACGCCGCGATCCTTCGCCGCCTGGATGTACTGCCGGGTCTGGAAGGGGTAGTCGTGGCAGCAACCGCCGGTGACCAGGAGGGCCTTGATCGGCGCTGCGGCCTCGTCCGCCGCAGCACTTCCACACACACCGACCGCCACAACCGCAGCCAACACGAACGACGCAAGCAATCGCATGGTTTCAAGACCCTGAAGGAGACACGGAATCAACGATCTCGCCGGAGCGGCCACCGTGAACGCTGCCCACCCCACGGCGAAGAGTATAGCCTCGCCACCATCCACGATCGCTGCGGGGTATGCTGACGACGCTGCCCCCCGCTATCTGGGTGAATGCGGGCGGCGTGTCCTTGGGGAGGAATCGTGATGCGTCGAGTGCTCTGTGCGGTTTTGGCTTCCTGCTACCTCGTCGTGTCGGCGCGAGGGGTGGAGGCCGACGAACGGCCCAACATCGTGGTCATCATCTCCGACGACGCGGGCTACAACGAGTTCTCCCTCAACGGCTCCACGAACTTCGCCACCCCCCACATCGACTCAATCGCCGCAAACGGTGTGCGGTTCACGGAGGGCTACACCAGCGGCACCGTCTGCAGCCCCACGCGGGCAGGCCTGATGACGGGCCGCTACCAAAATCGCTTCGGACACGAGTTCAACGTGCCACCGGTCTACAGCGAGACCAATGGCCTGCCGCTGAGCGAAACGACGATCGCTGACGTGATGCGGGGTGCCGGCTACCGCACGATCGCCTTAGGCAAATGGCACCTCGGCTATGCCCCCGCCTTCCACCCCATGTCGCGCGGCTTCACCGACTACTACGGCTTCCTCCAGGGAGCCCGCAGCTACTTCCCCTTGGAACAGCCGACGATCCTCAACCGACTCCTCCGCGATCGCGAGCCCGTCGAGGAATCCTTCGATTACATGACCGACGAACTTGGCCGGGCCGCTGCGGCTTACATCGCCGATGCGAAAGCGTCGCCGTTTTTCATGTACCTCGCCTTCAACGCGACCCACGGCCCCAACGATGCCACCGAAGCCGACATCGCGGAAGTGGGGGACGGCCCAGGCAACCGCACGCACCGTGCGATGACCCTTGCCCTCGACCGCGCAGTGGGCGTAGTGCTCGATGCCTTGGAGACCGAGGGCATCCGCAACAACACGCTCGTGATCTTCGTCAACGACAACGGCGGGGTCCAAGGGCATGACAACACGCCCCTCGCCGGCTTCAAGGGGAGCACATGGGAGGGCGGCATCCGGGTGCCCTTCGCGATCAGTTGGCCCGCCAAGATCCCCGCCGGCCAGGTGCACACCACACCGGTAATCACGCTCGACATCCTGCCCACCGCCATGGCGGCCGCCGGCGTGACCCAAGGCCCGGAGAAGCCTCTCGATGGTGTCGACCTCCTGCCGTGGCTGACCACGAAGCGAAACGACCGGCCCCACCAAACGCTGTACTGGAAGAACGGCACCAAGTGGGCGGTTCGCGATGGGGACCTGAAACTCGTGGTGAGCCCGCCTCCTCCCGTCACTGGTGGCCGACGACGACAAGGCGGTGGCGGAGATCTGGTGACGAGCCTTTTCAACATCCCCAGCGATCCGGCGGAATCGAAGAATCTCGCCACCGATCAACCGGGCGAGGTCGCTCGCCTCACCGCGATGTACGAAGACTGGAGCCGCGACTTCCCTCCGACACCGTGGGGCCCAGGCAGCAAGGAATAGCGCGTCGTTCGCGGCGTCGTAACAAAACGCTCCCCAGGCCCTTACAGCCCTGAGGCGGCGAGCAGCGTCTTCTGCACCGTGAGTTCATGGGCCGCAGGAAAGTCGTCTGCCTTCTCACCACGGATCACCGCCGCCATGTCGGCGGCATCAGCGACGTAGCGGGTGAAGCGAGGAAACGCGACCTCCTGAACGCCAACCTTGAAAGCACCGCGTGGCTCAGCGAGCGAGAGTCGGGCAGCGGGATTGTCGAGCGGCTGAATGTGGAAGGTGCCTGCGGTGCCACAGACCACAAGATGGCGACGGGCAAACCCATCCACCTCCACCGCCGAGGACTTCACGGTCGCAATCGCCTTGGGGTAGTGCAGTACCGCCAGCATGTTGTCGCGGAGGGCATCGGTTTCCACGATCTGGGTCGCCACGCTTGTCACCTGCGTTGGCGCGCCGAGCACACCGATCACAAGGTCAAGCACGTGGCAGCCCAGCTCAAACATGATCCCACCGGGATACGCCGCGAGCCCAACCCGATCGGATGGCGGGACGACCTTGCTCATCACCGCATGCACCTCAAACACATCGCCCAGCCAGCCTTGGGCAAGGAAGTTGCGAAGCATTTCGACCGCAGGGCTGTAGCGGTACATGTAGCCCAACTGCACCATCAGCCCCTGGCGGTCGGCTGCCGCGAGAATCCGCTCAAACTGTGGCAGCGACTCGCCGGCAGGTTTGTCGAGATGGAGGTGCTTGCCCGCTGCGACCACCGCCTCCGCCGCGTCGAGGCTGTCTCGGACGGCAGTCTCCACGAGCACCGCCTGGAGCCCTGGCGTGGCGAGCAGCTGCTCCTGCGTGAGCCACGGTAAGCCGCGGTAGGCAGGATGCTCTTCCGCCTTTGCCCTCAGTGTGGCATCCGGCTCCACGATCCCCACCACCTCGTAGTCGTCCGACTCCCGGTAGACAGAAAGCTTGCTGGCATGGGCGTGCCCCACGCCGATCTGCCCCACCCTGATCCGCGGCGGTGTCGCCTCAGCCCGCGACGACCGAGCCCCCACACACACCGCACCAGCGATGGATGCCGAGAACGTCCGGCGACTCCATTGCAGGGGCCAAGCGTTCGTCCGCATCTGGCAACCTTTCGGGGAAACAGAGGCACGAGCAAGGATCGCGTGACCGCGAAACGGTCACCACACACACCACGTCGCACTCTGCGGCCGCGATGCAGAGGTCATCGCGAAAGAAAAAAGTGGACAGGGCCGGGATCGAACCGGCGACACACGGATTTTCAGTCCGTTGCTCTACCAACTGAGCTACCTGTCCAGAAGCCGAAGGCCTAATTGGTAGGCCGAAAACAGGGCGTTGTCAACGTCGGCGGCTCCAGCACGGGCAGCAGGCCCCGGTTGGTCACAGAGGGTCCCATCTGCTGTGGCCCCGGAGTTTCATGGCTCCGAGCACCTGCACGAGCAAGAGCGCCAAAAACACCCCAAAGCCGATCCCGGTCGCCGTCAGGTTTTCAAGCTGCAAGCCAGCACGCATGCGTTGAAACCACGGCCCGCCGACGACACACAGCACGCTCCACGAGAGAGCCACGAGCAGCCCCACCAGAGCGCTTGAGAACACCGCGGGAGCAGCCGCCCCCAGGCGTTGCCACAGCCCCCACACACTTTCCTTGAGAAAGCGCGTCAGCCCCACTCCCAGCGTCGAGTCTTCGTCCACGATGCTCATCCGAGGAATGCTGGTGGAGTGGTGCGTCTCTTCCGACATGTTCCAAAGACCGCGCGTCGCGCGCTGGGATGATGGAAGCGGCGGAGGGCTCGCTTCGCGCTGACGGCTCCGCTTCACCCGCGACATTGGCACAAGCGAACCTGTGAGCCAGGGGTGCACCGCCTCCAGCACCTCCTCGGCGGTTTGGTAGCGCTTGTCAACATCCTTGGCCATCATCTTTTCAACCACCGCCGCAAACTCCTCGCTCACCGATGGAGCGAGGCTGCGGATCGGGACGGGGGTTTCCTCGAGTTGACGGCGACGTTTCTCATCGCGCGTCCCACCAGGAAATGGCACGCGTCCGGAGAGCGCAAAGAACAGCGTGCACCCGAGGCCATACATGTCGGCCGCAGGCGTGACGAGATCTGGTCGCCGGATTTGTTCGGGAGCCATGTAGTCCATCGTGCCGACGACTCGGCCCGGCTTCATGCTTTCAGGGTCGAGGACTGATCCAGCCAGCCCAAGATCCGAGACCTTGCAGAGCCCATCCTCACGCACGAGGAGATTGCCCGGCTTCACGTCGCGGTGAATGAACCCACGTGCATGGGCGTGGGCAAGCCCTCGCGCAGCCTGAGCAACGACCGATGCGGCCGCCACTTCGTTGAGTGGTCCATACCGCAGCACCTGCCGACGCAGGTCAATGCCGTCGACGAGTTCCGTGACCAGGAAGTAGACCTTGCCGTCATGCCCCGCATCGAGCGCGTAGACCAAGTTGCGGTGGTCGAGGCTGGCGATGTGTTGGATCTCTCGACGAAACGCCGCCTCCGTCTGCGGGTTTGAACGCGCACGCGGCAGCACCTTCACCGCCACGATTCGTCCCATCAGGAGGTGCTTCGCCTGAAAGACCTGCCCCATCCCCCCTTGGCCCACCGCATCCAAAATCCGGTACTGGCCCAGTGTGAGTTTTCGTTTGCCGGCGAGCAGCTGATCTGCCTGAAAACGCGTGAGCACACCCTGATCAACGAGAACCGCTGCGAGGATGTCGTCTTCGGTGTCTGTCGCCGATGCGTGGGCGAGCCGCTTTCGCACTTCACCCGCTGCCGCCGCCAGATCCGCAGCCGTGACGAGTTCGCTGGCCACCGCGTTGCTCGAAAACGAGCGTGGAGGCCGCCGCCGAGAAGGTGGACGCGGAGGTATGGGGGGCTGAGACATCAGATTCCGCAAAGTCCTTGCACGGGGCTCAGCGATAACGAGGTTCTCTATCTTACCCCCCAGCGTCCCCCCATGCGGGCCACCGCCAGCCAGCTGAGGCGGCATTCCCCAAACGCCCTACGCCGGCCCCGGAACGCGTGGCAGCGAGAGACCGCGAGCCGCCTGCTGCCAACTGGAGGGCCAGGGTGCGTAAAAGGTCAGAGGCTGCCCCGTCGCCGGATGCTCAATCCGCAAGGCGCTGGAGTGAAGGGCGATTCCACTGGGAAAGGGGAGCCGACTGCCATAGAGACGATCCCCGAGAATGGGGCACTTTCGCGACCCTAACTGCACCCGCAGCTGATGCCGCCGTCCGGTGCGGGGCTGTAACCTGACAAGCGAGACCTCCACGCCCCGCGCAACCAGCTCGACGTCGACCTCAGCCTCTTGCGGCCCGGAATCGGCCCCCTGCCCGCGTGGTCCATCTTCAGCCGGCCGCTCCACAAGATCGCTCCAGGTGGTGTGTGCCCCCACGGCCCCAGGAAACCGCCCCTCGACGAGGGCGTGGTACGTTTTTTCCACCGACCGCTCACGAAACTGCTCGGCAAGCGAGGCCGCCGCAGCCCGCGTGCGGGCAAAAACCACGACGCCCGACACCGGCTGATCGAGGCGACTGACGACCCCCAGAAATGGCTCGTCGGGCGCGGGCTGCCCTATGGCAGCCCGGCCACGGAGCCACGTCAGCAAACTTGCCTGCCCCTTCGGTACGTTGGCAGTGGCGAGCCCCGCAGGCTTGACCACCACCACGATCTCGTCATCTTCAAACAAGACCGACGGGCTGGGAACGCGCTCAGGCTGACGGGTGTCACCAGACACCCGCCCGACGGGGCCCTTCCACGACTTTGAATGCTGCCTTCGCGGCCGGCGAGAACTCATGCAAACAGCCTCACCTCCACGCATCGTGCTGGCAAGCCAGTCGCCCCGCCGTCGTGAACTGGCGGAAGCCGAAGGGTGGGACGTGCAAGTCATCCCGCCCCCCGACACTGCGGAGTCGGAAGCCCCCCCGCGTGGCGCGACAGAATCACTCGAGGCATGGGTAGCCAGGCTGGCGACCGCCAAGGCCCAGGCCGTGGTGAGTCAACTTCCGCCAACACCGCCTGGTGTGGTGCTTGCGTGCGACACCATCGGCGTGATCGAAGGAGAGCCGCTGGGAAAACCCGTCGATCGTGGCGACGCCGCCAGGATGCTGACCAAACTCTCTGGACGTCTTCATCGCGTCCTCACAGGCAGCTGCCTGTGGCCAATTGGCGGCGTCCCGCACATCGCGGTCACTGAGAGCATCTTGGAAATGGAACCCTTGAGCGAGGCGTTCCTCGAGAGGTATCTCGACAGCGACCTGTGGCAAGGAAAGGCGGGAGCGTGTGGATTTCAGGATGGCGTGATCCCGCTCGTACTGCGGGCCGGCAGCGGCTCGAACGTGATCGGCCTTCCCCTCGAAACGATCAGAATTCAACTCGCGTCACAACCATCGAGCGCGAACTCTTCTTCAGCCAACCAGTACGCCTGGTTCCCCGCACAAGCAACACCGTGACGGTGCAAACCGGGAACACCCGAACCGAGATACGTCAGCGCACAAAAAAACCCGCAGCACGGAAACCCATGCTGCGGGCTCTTGTATAAAACCGGCGATACCTACTCTCGCGCTTTTGGCACTACCATCGGCTCTGGAAGCTTAACTACCGTGTTCGGGATGGGAACGGGTGTGACCTTTCAGATATGTTCACCGGAAATCTCGGTCGCTGCTCCGAAGAACAGCAAATATTGTGGTTGTGGTAACTAGCATTTGCTATGGCAACGCTTCACAGCGTGCCAACGCAAGCACTCGATTCGAGTGGTCAAGCGTTCGTCCGTTAGTACTGGTTAGCTTAACACGTTACCGTGCTTACACGCCCAGCCTATCAACCTGGTCGTCTTCCAGGGGGCTTTCGTCAAATGACTAACGAATCCTTATCTCGGGTTGGGCTTCACGCTTATATGCTTTCAGCGTTTATCCTTTCCGTTCTTAGCTATCCAGCCGTGCCGCTAGCGCGACAACTGGAACACCAGAGGAACGTCCTTCCAAATCCTCTCGTACTAAAGAAGAACCCTCTCAAGTTTCGTACGCCCACAGCAGATAGGGACCGACCTGTCTCACGACGGTCTGAACCCAGCTCACGTACCACTTTCATTGGC
>JAPOIM010000093.1 GCA_029978905.1 Planctomycetota bacterium | reverse complement strand
CTTCTTGGCGGGCACGGTGATGACGTACTTCGAGCGCAACGTCTGCGAGGAATGCTGTCGGCAAATCCCAGGCGTCGCGGGGATCTGCAATGAAATCGTGGTCGGAGGGCCTGAACAGCGAAACAGGATGTCATTCCCAGCAAAGGAGGTGCCGCAATCCGAGTGCGAAACGCCCGGGGCTGCCGTCATACCCTGACGCTCTTCTCTCACTCCCCGAACGCAGCCCCGGGCCTTCTTTTTGCCCACTCCCGAAAACTTCGGTGGTTTTGTGTCGACTGGAGGGCCTGCTCCCTCACGCGAGGCAAAAAAACCGCAGGAAATTTGGCGATTCCCGGAGCGGGACGGTACTCTTTTGTGGGTTTTGTTTGTTTTTCAAGAGTTTTTCACCCGCGATGTCGCAGCCTTTGATTTTCTTTCAATGTTTTCAGGCTTTTCTCCCATCGTATGAGGGTCGCTATGTCTTTCTATTTTCAGCGAGGTTCGAGACGAGCGTTCACGCTCGTGGAACTGCTCGTCGTGATCGCCATCATTGGCGTGCTCGTCGGGCTTCTATTGCCCGCCGTCCAGTCGGCTCGTGAAGCCGCGCGGCGGATGTCGTGCTCCAACGGCGTCAAGCAACTGATGCTTGCCGTCCACAACCATGAAAGCGCGTTTGGGGTGATACCCGCTGGAACGGACCAGCGATTTAATGGTCCGCACTGGCGGCTCCTGCCCTATCTCGAGGAAACCGCTATCGAGACGGCCTACGACAACGGCACGTACGGCACAGGCGGAAGCTGGTGGGCCTCTGGTGCCGCCTGGAACGTGCCTCGCAACGGCGCGACGCCGCCGCAGGGCCGTTGGGGCGCGGGAAAGCCCGACATCAAGACGTTTATCTGCCCGTCGGCACCGGCTCCCGAAGAAGCGGCGAACATTGTGCAGATCACAGCGGTCGGCTTCGCGGATCAGGATTTCCGCGGCAGTTTGATTGGCGCTGGATCCGGATCGGGCCCGTACTACTCGATCTACATCTACTCCAGCTCCCGCCCTGAGGTGATCTCTGGTCTCGGTCAGACGAATTACCTCTTCAATCGTGGCTACGCGACGGATCCGGCGTACCGGGGGCCGTTTACGTACGCGAGCGAGCTCGGCTCGGGAACGGGCATCGCCCGCTACTTGAACCCGCCTTCGAAGGGGAGTTCTCTTGGTGCCATCTCCGACGGCACGAGCAAGACCGTGGGCTCGATGGAGTCGCACGGTGGCTATTTGGACTGGGGTAATCCTGCCCGCAACGGATGGTGTGCGATGACGTGGGGTCACGCCATGTTTTATTCGGACTTCGGTTTCTGCCCCGATCCCACCAACGGCAACTGCGACAACAGCCAGCAGGGGCAAAAGATGGGCTGGGCGATGCCGGGGAGTTTCCATGCAAGCAACGTCATGATGACTGGCATGATGGACGGCTCGGTGCGAGGCATCATGCCTCAGATCGATTACTCCACGTTCGTCTACATTTGTGGAAAGAGCGACGGCACGGCCGTGGCGCTTGACTGAGGCCAGTGTCCAACAACTTTGGAGAGACTCTATGCGTTTGATTCCATCTGTTCTGCGGGCCTTGGCCTGTGTGTTGGTCACGGTGGCCGTCGTCGGGTGCGGTTCGGGGGACACAAAAACCTCGGTGCCGAAGACGACCGATCCGAATGCTCCCAAGCTTTCCCCGATTGGGAAAGAAGGGGGGCCAGGTGGGGAGGCAGCTCCCGCTCGCACGCCTGAGGCTGAGCCGCTCGGTGTCGACTGAGGCCATGGCCTGCAAAGGCTCGTTTCGCTGAGAAAGACCCTGCTCGCGACGCCCCGTCGGAGCAGGGTCTTTTCATTGTTACCGGGTCAGTGATTGGTCACCGCGTCGGGCCAAAGGCTGCCCGCTGAGGGCGTGGCTTGTGAGGGCTGGACAGCCAGCTATTACGGCATCCGCTTTGGCCGAGGGATGCGGGCGTTGTTTTTTGGGCGCCCGCCGCGGCCGCGGCCTTTCGCTTCGGGCTTCTTTCCGCTTCGCAGCGACGAAATCTGGTCACGGAGGATCGCTGCCCGTTCGAAGTCGAGTTCGGCGGCGGCAGCCATCATCTCTTCTTCGAGAGAGTCGAGCGTCGCGGCGAGGTCGTGGTCACTTGAGCGGCTGTCGCCCACCGCTTCCACGGCCATCTTCCGCGAGGCGGCTTCGGCTTCGATTCCCTGACGGATCTCTTTGCGGATCGTCTCGGGAGTGATCCCGTGGGCCGCGTTGTATTCCTCCTGAAGAGCCCGCCGACGCTTGGTCTCGTTGACGGCGTTTTCCATGCTCTCGGTGATCCGGTCGGCGTAGAGGATCACGCGGGCGTTGACGTTGCGGGCGGAGCGGCCAATCGTCTGCATCAGCGACGTTTCGCTTCGTAGAAACCCTTCCTTGTCGGCGTCAAGAATCGCCACCAGGGCCACCTCCGGCAGGTCGAGCCCTTCTCGCAGCAGGTTTACGCCAATCAGGACGTCGAAGACTCCTTCGCGAAGTCCTCGCAGCAGTTCCACTCGCTCAAATGCGTCGAGTTCGCTGTGCAGCCAGCGGCAGCGGACGTTCCGCTCTGAAAAGTAGGTCGTCAGATCTTCAGACAGCTTCTTGGTCAGCGCGGTCACCAGCACGCGGTGGCCGTTGGCGACCGTTCGCTCGATCTCGGTATGCAGGTGCGTGACCTGCTGCCGGGCGGGCACGATCTCGATCACGGGATCGAGGAGCCCTGTTGGGCGGATGATCTGCTCAACGACTTCGCCTCCGGTTTTGCCAAGTTCCCAGTCGCCGGGAGTGGCGGAGACGTAGACCGTTTGGTGGAGCCGCTTTTCAAACTCGTCAAACATCAGCGGTCGATTGTCGAGTGCGCTCGGCAGCCGGAACCCGTGGTCCACGAGGGTCATCTTGCGGCTGCGGTCGCCCGCATACATCCCACGCACCTGCGGCACGGTGACGTGCGACTCATCGACGAAGAACAGGAAGTCGTCCGGGAAGTAGTTAAAGAGCGTGTCGGGGGTGCTGCCGGGAGCACGGCCTGAGAGAGGGCGGGAGTAGTTTTCGATGCCCGGGCAGAATCCGGCTTCGGTGAGCATCTCGATGTCAAAACGGGTGCGGGCGGCAAGCCGTTGGGCTTCGAGGAGTTTGCCGTGAGCCTTGAGTTCGTCGAGCCGCTCTTCGAGCTCTTGGCGAATGTTGGCCACCGCTCGCTTGATGCGGTCCTCTGGCATCACGAAGTGCCGAGCCGGATAGAGATACATCTCATCGGTCTTGGCCGCGACTTCTCCACTCACGGGATGGATCACCGCGATCGTGTCGATCTCGTCCCCCCAAAACTCCACCCGTACGGCCAGCTCGTCGTACGGAGGCCAGATGTCGATCGAATCGCCACGCACTCGGAAGCGACCGCGGTCGAGGGCCACGTCGCTCCGCTCGTACTGCACGGAGATCAACTGCTCCAAGAGGTCGTCGCGACTTGTGGGCATGCCCGTGGCAAGGCGGATCACCATCGCCTTGTAGTCTTCGGGCGAACCGAGGCCGTAGATACACGACACACTGGCCACGACCACCACATCTTTACGGCTGACGAGGGCGCTTGTGGCCGCGAGCCGCAGGCGGTCGATCTCTTTGTTGATCGAGGCATCTTTTTCGATGTAGATGTCGCGCTGCGGGATGTAGGCCTCAGGCTGGTAGTAGTCGTAGTAACTGACGAAGTAGTGAACCGCGTTGTGCGGGAAGAACTCGCGAAATTCGCTGTAGAGCTGCGCGGCGAGCGTCTTGTTGTGGGAGAGCACGAGGGTGGGACGGCCGATCTGGGCAATCACGTTGGCCATCGTGAATGTCTTGCCGGAGCCGGTCACCCCCATCAGCACCTGTGAGCGCTGGCCATTGCGGATGCCTCCCACGAGCGACTGAATCGCGGCAGGTTGATCGCCAGCGGGGGCGTATTTACTGACCAGTTCGAACGTCATCGGGATCGCTGTCGGGGCGTGTGGGGGCAATCGGGCGGAGGAACGGCTTGAGGGTGTCGAGGGTGACCTCGCCAATCCCCGGGACCTCGAGGAGGTCGTCAACGGAGCGGTAGGGCCCGACCGTCTCTCTGCGTGCAATGATTCTATCGGCCAGTGCTGGGCCGACCCGCGGCAGTTGCACGAGTTCGACGCGGTCCGCGAGGTTGACGTCGACGGTGTAGCCGGTGGTGCCCTGCGGCGGTGTCTCGTAGGCGACCAATCCCCCGGTCAGGCCTCCCGCGGCCACAAACCACACCGCCATGACCGTCAGCCCGATGGTGACGACGGTGGCAACGACCCGCTGCAGTGACGGCGTCACGAGCGGCAGTCGCGGGGCTGGCACGTCACGCGGGAACGCGGTTGGTCGACGCTGGTCGGGTGGTAGAGTGGTGGTCCAAGCCGGCTGCGGTGGCGGCGGGTGCGGCGGCGTGGTGGCGGTTGGCTCTGGTGTGCTGGATTCCATCCCGCGAGCCTACTGCAACCTGGGTGCTCGCCGCAGCAGGCTGGTGCCCCTCTTTCACGTCGATTGGAGTTGGACGGTCATGTCGCATTCCTCCCCTGCCCTGCAGCCGCGGATGCCCTCGGGTGGTGATTTCCGCCAGGAAGTCTGGAGCGAAGAACTCGCGGCCCACGCACAGACGTGCGTGCGCAGTTGGTTGGCGGAAGATCTTGGCTACGAGGCCGACTGGACGAGCGTGGGGCTCGTGGCACCTACCGCGGTGGCGGAACTGAACGTGGTGGCTCGCACGGCCGGGGTGGTGGCGGGCCTGCCCGTGGGAAGGCTCGTGTGCGAGTTGGTGGATCAGGAACTGACGTTTCGTCCGCTGGTGGCTGAAGGGGCGAAGGTGGGGGCAGGCGAGGCCGTGGCCTCCGTCGCGGGGCCCGTCCGCGACATTCTCGTTGCCGAGCGGACGCTGCTCAATGCGATGGGGAGGATGTCGGGCGTGGCCACAGCTGTCCGCCGTCTGGTCGACGCGGTGGCCGGCACCGGCTGCTTGATCTACGACACCCGTAAGACCGTGCCTGGCTGGCGGCGGCTCGACAAGTATGCAGTCGGTGTGGGGGGCGGTCGGAACCACCGGGGTGGGCTGTTTGATGCCATCTTGATCAAAGACAACCACCTTTCCCAGCTTTCGGCGGAGGGGCTTGGGCCTGGTGATGCCGTGAAGCGCGGGCGAGCGTTTCTCGAAGACACGTTTCCTGAAACGCGCGCGCAGGGGATGGTGGTTGAGGTGGAGATTGACCTGCTCGACGACTTGCCTGCCGTGCTTGCCGCGGGACCGGATGTGGTGCTCCTCGACAACATGCCTCTTGGCGCGCTGCAGGCGGCGGTGGCGATGCGTGACGCGGCTTCACCGGAAGTGGTGCTCGAGGCATCTGGCGGGATCACGCTGGAAACTGTGCGGAGCGTGGCAGAAACCGGCGTCGACCGCATCAGCACCGGCTGGCCAACACACGATGCTCCCTGGCTCGATCTCGGTCTGGACTGGGGTTGAGACGCAAATTTGACAGGCCGAGTTGGCGTTTTTTACGCTGCTTTCGCCGTCAAGGATGTCTCTCGGTAGGGTTTTCTTTAGGCAGCCGCTCGTGAGTTCCTCCCACTGCGTATGACCCCTCAACGCCTACGGGCTTGAGTCTGTTTCCCCGTGCCTGCGGGGGCGTGGTCGCTCTTCTCCGAGCCTTCTTTCTGCCTTGTCATCAATCGGTCTATTGACCGAGCGGTGGCTCCGTGTCGCGTGCGCTGCGGTCGAACGGTGCGCGCATGGCGGCAGAGGTTGTGGCTCGGCGAGATGCGAACGAGCGTCACCCCCTGAGCGGCTCACGAGCGTGGATTCTCGTCGGTCAGTCACGGCGCAGTGGCAGAGGAACGCGTGAACGGCCGCACCTGATGTTTGCGGAGTCTCGTTCTTCATCCCAACTGGAGGGATCGCTTCATGCATTCCCCATTCGCTGCGCCTGCCTGGTGGGCATGGTCGCGGCTGCGGTTTTGCCCTGCCCACGTGTCGGCCAGGGGGCTCGCGGCGTTCGTGCTATGGCTCGTCGTCGCGGTGAGCCCTGGATGGGCGGAGGATCCTTCCGGAGGCGGAGGCACGCTCGATCGCGGGCAGGTCTTCACGGGGTCCTACGCGGTTGCAGATCCAGGCAGCGACGCCGTGGGCGATGCCACTACGACCATCGGTGGAGGCGCCTTTGACGTGAATGCCTTCCTCGGGGCGAGCCGCTACTACGACCACGCGACGCCCATCACCGGGCAGAACACGATCACCACGAACCTGGAGGCGGGCTTCTTCTGGAACGGCCACGAGACGCTTCAGCATGTGGTGACGAACACCACCAACTTTATTGCCGACGCGAATGATTCTTGGAGAGGAGCCTCAGTCCCCGACAAGTACGACCGGCATGCCACATGGGCCTCCATGCTCATCGGCGGCCGCGTCACCGCTGGCGGCGACGCGGTGAAGCAGCAAGGCATTGCCTACGGAACGGACTTGCGGAGCGGAGCGATCGCGAGTTCGTGGGTGAGTCCGGCGTATGCGCTCAGCTTCAACTTCACCACGGACTCCTTCCTCACCCCGTACGAACAGGCCTTCGGTGTCGCCGATGTCGTGAACTCCAGTTGGGGGTTTTCGGATCCCAGCGGTACGGACGGATATTCGGTCGTGATGGACGGGTATAGCTTCCAAAATCCCACGACAACGTATGTCGTGAGCGCGGGCAACGCCGGGCCGGGTGACAACACCGTGGGCTCGCCAGGCTCTGGCTACAACGCGATCACCGTGGCAGCACTCAGTGGTGCCAACGCCTACGACGCCGTCGCGGGGTTTAGTAGCCGCGGCCCGCAAGACTTTGGGTATCGCAATGCGGCGAATCAGCCGGTCACCATTGCGGGCGTCCGCGCGGCGGTCGACATCGCGGCTCCTGGGGCGTCGCTCGTGTCCGCTTTCTACGGCGGCCAAAACGGCGGCAATAACATCACTCTCGCGAACTCAACAGACGGCGGATCTGTCGCTAATGCCTACTCCAATGGCATCGCAGGCACGAGTTTTTCCGCGCCGATTGTCGCTGGCGGGGCGTCGCTGGTGGCGAGCGCGGCGAAGGCATTGCCAACACTCTCCGGCAATCCCGCCGCGCACGAGAGCGTGGTGGTGAAAGCGCTCTTGCTGACCGGGGCCGACAAGACCGCCGGCTGGGACAACGGTCAGCAAACGGTCACCGTGGGCAGCGACACCTACATTCGCACCACGCAGTCACTCGACTGGGATGCGGGGGCGGGTCGCATGAATCTCGACACCACCTTTGATCTGCAGGTGAACGGACAGGCCGACGTGGCGGGCACTGCCACCGGAAATCTCGGCGATGTGCTGCGGACGGGCTGGGACTACGGCAACGCTGTGCTTGGCACTGACAACAGCTATGTGATCAGTGACTGGCTCCGAGGCGGCACTACCTTCACGGCCAGCCTCACCTGGCTGCGAAATCGCACCTTCGACTACGCGACGGTGCACTACGAAGACGTTGCCCAGGCGGACCTCAATCTCTCGGTCTGGGCGCTCGATGGCAACGATCAGTTCACCACGCTGATTGCCCGTTCGGAGAGCCTTTACAACACGGTCGAGCATCTCTCGTTCACGCTGCCGAGTTCAGGCTTCTACGGGCTGCGGGTGGAGTATCCACTCAACACCTTCGACAACAGCGGTGGCACCTGGGGCACGCTCGCCGATCCGCAGGCCTACGCGATGTCTTGGCAGGCGGTGCCTGAGCCGAGCACGATGGTGCTCGCGTGGATGGCAGGAGTCGGCCTCCTCGCCGCCGGAACGAGGCGCTGCACGAACGTCGCGTGCCACTCCGCCTTTGCAGGCGGGTGGGCGACGGAAGGTTGTCAGGAAGTCACCAGGCGAATCAGACGCCAAGCAACCGGGTGCGGCGGAGGCGACGCTCGGCACGCAGCCGCGCACGTCGCTTTGTCTCGCTTGGCTTTTCAAAAAACTCGCGGCGGCGCATCTCCTTCTTGATGCCGCTTCGCTCCACAAGTTTGCGGAAGCGACGAACCGCTTCCTGAATGCTTTCCCGCTCCCGAACTGTCAGCTTGACCATGAGACCCCGTCTAAAAAACCAACTCCCAACGCACCGTGGCGTGGGGTGACTGTGATTGCCTACGTGATTATGGCACCTTTCGCACCCCGGGCAGGGGTAACGATTGTGCGGACCGCCTCCACTGGCGGAGCGACGCAGTATACGGGGAGCGTCTCCTGCCGTCTATCGCGGCCTAAAGCCCAGCCGCGGCGCGTTTCCTGCGGGCCGGAGTGCGGTATTCTCTTTCCAGAAAGCCATTGCCCCAAAAAACCCCGAGTTTTCCATGCCGGACGACTTTCTGCCTGATCCCGTGCCCCTCATGGAACAGGTCAGCCTGCACGACGGTGACCTGATCCGCGAGCTGGTTGCTGCGGTCGTCTTTGGGGTGATCTACGTGCTGTCGGCCCCGCGATCCCGGCGGCGGATGGCGTTTGCCTCGCTCGTGCTGATTGGGCTCGCACCCATCCCAGTGCTCCTCAGCTACCTCTTTCCCGAGGAGCGGACGTCGGGCGGCTACTCCCTCTACGGCGTGCGGTTTTTCGTGCTCGCCTCGCTCTTTCATTCGCTGCTGCTGCTCGCCGCGGTCTCGATCTGGGAGCGGGTGGCGGGCCCAATGCAGAAGATCTTTCTCGATGTGTTTCGGTGGATGACGGTCGTGCTTGCCTTTGTGGTCATTCTCCTCGAGGCGGGTGTTGATCCAGGCGGCATCTTTGCGGGGTCGGCAGTGATCTCCGCCGCCATCGGTTTTGCCAGCAAAGACACCCTCGGCAACCTCTTTGCGGGCCTGGCGATCCACGCCGAAAACCCGTTCAAGCTCGGCGACTGGATTCAGTACGACGACAACCCTTCCCACATCGGTGAGGTGGTGGAGATCAACTGGCGGGCCACGAAAGTGATCACGCTCGATCTGGCCTATGTGATCATTCCCAACGGCCAGCTCGGGCTGGCCTCGATTCGCAACTTCACTCAGCCCGACCGCTGGTCGCGGCGGAGCCTGTATGTGGTGACGCCTTATTCGGTGTCGCCGCAGCGGGTGCAGACGATCATTCTTGAGGCGATCCGCGGCAGTTTTGGGGTGCTTGAAAGCCCTGCCCCGTCAGTGGTGACCAACGCCTTCACCGACCGTGGTGTGGAACACTGGGTGCGGCTGTTCACCACGGAGTTTGACAAACGCGACCGCGTGGACGGCATGGCCCGCGACCGGATCTGGTTTGCGCTTGCACGAAACGGGATCGAGATGCCGGTCGCCACGCATGCGGTTCGGCTCACCCAGCTGCCGCTGCCCGAGACACCGGCTGATGATGCGGTCGCCCGGCGGCTCGCTGCCCTGGAACGGGTTGAGGTGCTTACGCCTTTGGGCCCCGACCGGCTGCGGCAGCTGGCGAGCGTGGTCGTCGACCAGATCCGCGCCGGTGGCGAGCAGGTGGTGCGGCAAGGAGAGCAGAGCTCGACGCTCTACGTGATCGACATGGGGCGGGCTGAGGTGCGTCTGCGTGGTGCAAATGGCGAAGAAACCACCCTCGCCACCTTGGGGCCTGGCGACTTCTTCGGGGAGATGTCGCTGCTAACCGGGCAGACCTGTTCGGCCACAGTGGTCATGCTTGGGGAAGGCCGGCTGCTCGAAATCGAGAAGAGCATGCTGCAGGCGTTTGTGGACGCCGAGCCACAGTTGGCCCAGCGATTTGGCGAGGTCTTGAGTCGTCGCCAGGCGGAGCGGTCGGCGGCCGCGGCGGCGAGAGGGGCAGAAGAATCTGCCGACAAAGACATTCTGGCACGGATTCTCAACTTCTTTGGCCTGTAGGCTGACGTGGTGGCTTGTCAGGGACGGGATCAGAAGAGAAGGTACAGCGATGCGAGTTGAACTGCTCCCTTCTTCCGTCGCCGCTGCGTCTTCCCAGGCTGTTGAAGGGGGCGGCCCTCAGTTTCTGGTCAGTTTTCTTGTCAACGATGAGGTGGTGATCGACGCGGGATCGGTTGGGCTGATCGCAGATCTTGATCGACAGCGGAAGGTGCGGCATGTGTTTCTCACGCACGAACACATGGACCATCTCGCATCGCTGCCGATTCTCCTGGAGAACGTGTACGACCCTGGGCCAAATTGCATCGAGTTGCTCGCAAGCCCCGACGTGCTCGACTTCGTGCACCGCGACATCTTCAATGGCCGCGTCTGGCCCGACTTCTTTGATCTCTCGACGGCCGACGACTCGTTTCTCAAGGCAACACCGCTCGTCGCCGGCGAACCGGTGAGCCGGGCTGGGTTGACCATCACGCCGCTGCCGGTGAGCCACTGTGTCGACACGCTTGGGCTGGTGGTGGACGACGGCAGCACCACCGTCGCATTTCCCTCCGACACGGGGCCCACCGCCGAGTTTTGGCAGCATGTTGCGGCGATGCCCAAGTTGGCGGCCGTGTTTCTTGAGGTGAGTTTCCCCAACAGCCAGGCAGACCTCGCCCGCCACACGGGCCATCACTGTCCGCAGTCGTTTGCCGCGGAGGTGGCGAAGTTGCCCCGCTCCGTCCGCTGGATCGTGGTGCATCGGAAGGCTCGGTTCGCCGCGGAAATCAGTCGCGAGCTCGAAGCCCTGAACCTGCCCGGCGTGGAGTTCATCGAACCGGGGCGGATCTACGAGTTCTAGATCACGAACCTCTTGGCCGCAGCGATCGCAGCGGCCACCGGTGTTGCCGATGGGCGGCGGCTGTGGTCTTCTGCGTCCCCCGATGATTCTGCGTTGTTGCACTCTGGAGTTGCGTTGATGTCGTCCCCTGCCCTGTTTACGCCATTTGATCTCCATGGCCTGCCGCTTGCGAACCGCGTGGTGATGGCCCCGCTGACGCGGGCTCGCGCGGGCGCGGGTCGGATTCCCAACTCGCTGATGGCGGAGTACTACGTGCAGCGGGCCTCGGCCGGGCTGATCATTTCGGAGGCGACGACGATCTCCGAGCAGGCCAATGGCTGGTGTGAGAGCCCCGGGATTTACACCGACGCCATGGCTGAGGGATGGCGGGGCGTGACCGATGCGGTGCATGCCGCAGGGGGCAAAATCTTTCTGCAACTCTGGCATCTCGGCCGGGCGTCGCACAGCGACTTCCATCAGGGGCGGCTGCCGGTCTCGGCGTCGGCCGTGCGGCTTGAGGGTGATGGCATCCACACGCCGCAGGGGAAGAAGGCCTACGAAACGCCGCGGCCCCTCGAGTCGTGGGAGATCCCGCAGGTGGTTGCCGACTACAAGGCTGCTGCGGTGCGAGCTCGCGAGGCGGGCTTCGACGGCGTCGAGATCCATGCGGCCAATGGCTACCTGCTCGATCAGTTTTTACAGTCGAAGACCAACCACCGCACCGACGACTACGGTGGCAGCATCGCCAAGCGGACACGGCTTCTGCAGGATGTTGTGGAGGCGGTGGCGGAGGCGTGGCCGGCCTATCGCGTGGGCGTGCGGCTCTCGCCCAACGGCGCGTTTAACGACATGGGCTCGCCCAACTTCCGCGAGCAGTTCACGCATGCGGCGAGCGTGCTCGATGGCTATGGCTTGGCGTACCTGCACGTGGTCGACGGGCTCGCCTTCGGCTTTCACAAGCTCGGCGAACCGGTCACGCTCAGCGAACTGCGGCAGGTGTTTCGCGGCACACTGATGGGCAACTGTGGCTACACCCAGGAGACCGCAGAGGCTGCGATCGCGAGTGGTGCTGCCGACCTGATCGCGTTCGGCCGGCCGTACATCAGCAACCCAGATCTCGTGGAGCGGTTTCGCCACCACTGGCCGCTCGCTCCCGCCGACGACATGTCGACCTGGTACACCCCCGCCGGAGCGAAGGGCTACACCGACTTCCCGCCTCACGCGGGTGCGTGAGCGGCACGCACGCGGCGACGGTGCTGGCGGAAGCCTCCAGCGATGAGGGCCCCCAAGAGTCCCGTCGCCAGCAAGGCAAAAGAGCCTGGTTCGGGGACAGCCGTCGCCATGACCCAGCCCCCAAGACCGTCTGAAGGAAAGGCCGCGTCAAGCGTGCCTTCGCCAATCGTGCTGAAACCGTTGGGGTTTACGTTCCCGACATTGTTAGAGAAGTACTCGTCGAGGTGTTCTAGACAGAAGGCGGCCAACTGGGTCGGACCCAGTCGCAGCCGCAAGTCCACGCGGCCGGGGGCCAATGGCGTCGTCGACCTCTCGCCTTTTGAGTTTCTCGACCGGCTCGCCGATCTCGTGCCGCCGCCGCGCAAGCACCGGCACAGGTATCACGGGGTGTTTGCACCCAACCACAAGCTCAGGCGGGCCGTCACGTCGCTGGCGATCGGGAACGTCGGAAAGCGCCAAGAGGCGGTGACCGGCGGGCATGGGGGCGACGGTAATGCCACGGAAGGATGCTGCG
>JAPOIM010000092.1 GCA_029978905.1 Planctomycetota bacterium | reverse complement strand
CCCCAGGGCGTAAATCATCGCCATGACGACGAGGCCGAACGTCGCCGCCACGCCAACGTGCGTCACGCCGCCTCCCGTCACGTCGTTGACGACGACGGCCCCGGTGCCGGCGAAGACGAGACAGAACGTCCCAAACGCCTCGGCCCACAAGCGGCGTGATGTGTCCATGACTAGAAGAGCCTCGGTGCGGATGCCGCACGAAGGCTACACGACGCCACGGTCAGGTGGCCAGCGTCCACCTGGGGGGCGGCGTGCGTCGGCCGGTGACAGTCGGCCACTGAGGACACGCGGAGTACACTCTCCGGGAGTCGGCTGATGCAACCCCGCGGCCTTGTTCAACATGCGCGATTCCGAGACCTCACCTTCCGCTCATGGCACGAGCCCTCCGCGGGGCGTGGATGCGGCCATCATCGTCCTCGCCGTCCTCGCATGCGCCGGGGTCTTCACCTGGCTCGGGCCGGTGCTCAAGCCGTTTCTCGTGGCGGTGTTCCTCTTCTACGTCGCCCAACTCGGAGCGAAGACGCTGGCCCGGCTGGGGCTCGGCCCCCGCATGGCCTACGCCAGCCTGCTCGCCATCACGGTGATCCTGGCCGTGCTCTTCGGCCAGCTCGTCTCCCGGGAGGCGGCCATCTTCATGGGCAAATGGCCCCGCTACGAAAGCCGGATCACGAAGGTCATCAACTCGCTGCCGCAGTTCGACCAGATGCTGCACGGCTTTGGCAACGCCCCCCATGCCCAGCCCGCCAACGACTCACCGCTTCCAGCCGCCGCGCCCCCCGAACCTGCCCCCGCGGGCACCTCGCTCGGCGACCTGTTTCGCAGCGTCTCCAAGTCCACGCTCGATTACGTGCTTCATCACACGCTCGACGTGGCCGAGGTCTTCGTGCTGGTGCTCGTCTATCTCATCTTTCTGTTCATCGGCAGCGAGAAGCTGCCCGACCGGATCCGCAACGCCTTCCCGGGCGAACGTGGCCAGCGGATTCTCATGATCGGCGAGGGCATCTCGCATTCGATGGAGCGGTTCATGACGGTGAAGACGATCGTGGGTCTCGGCATGGGGGCGACGGCCGGCCTGGTCATGTTTCTGTTCGGGCTCGACCACTGGCTGTTGTGGGCGTTCCTGTTCTTCGCCTCGAACTACATCACCTACATCGGCAGCATCGTGGCCTGCCTGCCGCCGATCGTGATGGCCTTCCTCGGGCTCCCGAGCCTCACGGCGGCGATCGTACTCTCGGTGCTGCTGGTGCTGAACCGCCTCATGTGGATCGACTTCGTCGAGATCCGCATGTCGGGCAAGGAACTCAACCTCGACCCCACGCTCATGTTCCTCTGGCTCTCCTACTGGGGCTGGGCCTGGGGCGTGCTCGGCCTCCTGCTTGCCTACCCGATGCTGGCGGCGGTGAAGATCGTGCTCGGCCACGTGAAGGGGGGCGAGGGCTGGGCCGTGCTCCTGAGCGAGGAAGCACCGGTGGCCTGACGAGACTCGTGGCGCGGAGAACCCCACGGAGGCATGTGGCTGCCTGCGTGTGGTACTCTTCTAGCCCACCAGTCCGCCCGGCAGCGGCGCTGGAATCCGACCACCGAGAACCCACGGCCACCACATCATGAAAGATCCGACCGTCCGCGGCGTCGTTCACCTGATCGAGGAGACCAAGACCTTCGGCCAGAAGGGCTTTCGCAAGCGTCTGGTGGTGCTCGAGCAGTCGAAGGGCACGTTCACCAACTTCATTCCCGTCGAGTTCGTGAAGGATGGCTGCGACGCGGTGGACGATCTGGGCGTGGGAGACGAGATCGAGGTGACCTACCGCCTGAGTGGCCGCCGCTGGCAGCGGGATGAGGCCAGCGAGGCCAAGTACTTCCTGACCGCCGAGGGCCTCTCGTTCAGACAGCTCTCCGGGGGCGGGCAGGCGGGCGGCGGCCGAGACGACAGCCTCGACCCCAACGACGCCCTCGCCGAAGCCGGCGACGACGACGTGCCGTTTTGAAAGACTCACGCTCCTCGCGTGAGCGATTCAGCGAGAGCGAGCACGGCGGCGAAGGGAACGCTGGCCAGCAGGCCGAACGCGGCGTGTCGGCCAAGCCGCTCCCGGCTGGTGGCGGGACTGGTGAGCCCGCACAAAAAGCGGGCCAGCTGACGCGGGGTGCGGAGCGATTGCCGATCCTCGGCCACGAGGGCCTCGATGACCGCGGCCTGCGCGGCGGTGATTTCCGGCGCTGTGGACGCGGGGATCTCCCGCGCGGTGGCAGTGCACGATTGCGCGGCCGTGGGCACGAGATCCTCACAGCTCGTGCAGGTGCCACAGCGGACGACCGCCTCTTCGCCCTCCGCCGGGCCGACGTCCTCGCCAAAATACGTGAGCAGCCTGTGTGTCAGGCAGCCGCGGTCCGCCGCGAAGTCGAGCACTGCCTGCAGTCGCTCGAGATCGCGGGCTTCACGCACGGCGAAGAGCTCCTGCATCGATCGCGTGAGCGAGTCGAGATCGGGCTGGCTTGGCGCATCAGGCTGCGCACCGCCGGTCAGCCGGTATCGCTGCCGGCTGCCGCTGGGCTTGAGCTCGATGCTGCCGGCGTCGGAAAGCCAGCCGAGCGCCTTCACGATGCGGTCCCGCGGCTCGGACAGTTCGGCCGCGGCACTGTCGGGATCGATCGCGGTCCACTTCGTGCCGCGCTTGCCGCAGTGCAACAGTTTTCGCAGGAAGGCCTGTCGGTCGGGCGTGTGCCTACCCAGGAGGGCCGCCTCGGGCTCGAGCAGCCGAAACTGATAGCCGGCATAAAACGATCCCAATGGCCGGATGATCCCGCCCAGCTCCAGATGGGTGAGCACCGTCTCGATCACCAGCGGGCGGATGTCGGTCGCCTGCGCGAGTTCGTAGAGCGAGAGGTCGAACTCCCCCTGCCGCTGCTCGGATCGTCGGCAGGCCGGGGAATCCCCCGGCGAGAAAATCTCGCCCAGAAGCTGACGAAGCGATTCCGGTGTGGGCGTGTCACCGTAGGTGAAATTCTCCAGCGCGATTCGATCGTCGGCGCAGGCCAGGAGTTCGCACACGGAGGGCTGGCCGTCGCGGCCCGCGCGGCCTGTTTCCTGTGCGTAGTTCTCCAGGGTCTTCGGCAGGTTGTAGTGATAGACGCCGCGGATGTCGGCCTTGTCGATGCCCATGCCAAAGGCGATCGTGGCGACGATCGTGTCCACGCGGCCGGTCATGAAGGCATCCTGCGCCGCATGCCGCTTATCGTCCGGCAGGCCGGCATGGTAGGCGAGAGCTTTCAGACCGCTCTTCTGCAGGTGATTCGCCACCTCCTCCGCCGTCTTCTGGAGCGTCACGTAGACGATCGTCGCCCCCTGCCGCCCTCCCTGCGGATCCGCCTGCCGCGACTGGAGCCGGCTCGTGAGCAGGGCCAGGCGATCGCGGTCGGCGCAGGGCGTGACCCGGTACGAAAGGTTGGGCCGCCGAAATGACGTCTGCACATGGTCGACCTCGGCGATACCGAAAGCTCGGCGGATGTCGGACGCGACCGCGGGCGTCGCCGTAGCCGTGAGCGCTAACACGGGGCTGATCCCAAGCTCCTTGGCTACGTGCGCCAGCCGCAGATACTCGGGCCGAAAGTTGTGCCCCCACTCCGAGATGCAGTGGGCCTCGTCCACCGCCATCATCGCCACCTTGGCTCGCGACAGCCGGCCGACGAATTGCTCGCTCGTCAGCCGCTCCGGCGCAATGTAGAGCAGCTTGAGCCTGCCGGTGCGGATGCTCTCATACACACCCGCCGCCTCGGCCGGTGTCAGCGAGGAATCGAGCCGCGCCGCCGCAATGCCCCGCGCCTCGAGGGCCTCGACCTGATCCTTCATCAGGGCGATCAATGGGGAGATGACGACCGTCAGGCCGTCCAGCAGCAGGCTGGGCAATTGATAGCAGAGCGATTTGCCGGCCCCCGTGGGAAAGAGTGCGAGTGCACTCCTGCCTGCCAGCAGCGACTCGATCACCTGCTCCTGCCCGGGGCGGAATGATGTGTGGCCGAACGAGCGATTGAGAACGGACTGTAGGTCGTGAGGCATCGGAGGCGAGTCCCTATACGCTGGAGTCCGAGTAGTATACGCCCGTATATTCTTTGTCAAGTCATCCGGCCAGCCCACCCGGTCATGGCAACGCTCTTCACCGATGGATTCATCGCTGACCTCACCGCCGACGTGAATGCAGCCAGCGTCGGCGGCTGCCGCAAGGGCGATGCGGTCATCGGGGTCCGCGAGAATAACGGGATCGGTCCGCACAATTCGCCTCGGTATCTCTACCCGCTTGAAATCAGGGCCGGACGATTCAAGAGACGCTGGAGATCGCTCGTGACGTGGCCAAGAAGCTCCTGGAAGCGAGATCCGTTGCGGATGAAGCAACGGCCGGTCGTTTGCCCGAGGCTTGCGAACGTTTCGATTATCCGCTTGTCGTAGCGACCTGATGGGACGGCTCGCCGGCTATCGTTGCCGCGACATCATCAAACGACTGAAGGAACTTGGCCTGCGGTTCCACCGTCAGGCGGCTGGCTCCCACGAGATTTGGTTCAACGAATCTCTGCGGCGCTATACGACGATTCCAAATCATCCTGGAGAATGCCCGAGGGCACGCTCCGTGCGACCCTGCGGCAGGCCGGCGTGGAGGTGAACCAGTTTCTCGACGAAGAGCCTGAAAAGCAGGACGATGCAGCGGCTCAGTAGGCCCCCGGTGCCGATGATCCAACGGTCACCATGCGGGCGTACCGATTTCGACCATTCCGAATGGCACTGCCGACCGTCGGCAGGTTTCGACTCGATCCAGTTTTCACGGTGTTTGCCGTGAGTCGGGGCGACTCCCAACCGGCCACGTATAACCGGGGCCCCTTCGACATCGCCACGCTCGCGATCTTCCCTGAATACCTCGAATTCGAGGGGCAGGAAGTGCTGCGGCTGGTGGTCGAGGGTGCCGCCGGGAGGACGGTCGCATGACGGCCCGCAATGGCCCTCGCGTCACCGCCTCCCGGCCCGTTTTCGTTTGACGATTCCTCCTCTCCCGCCCTCCCCTCGACCGGCCGCGGCCGGGTTCGCAGTGCCGACTTCGGCCTGCCCGAGCGGTCCGGGCTCATGGACCTGGCCCGTACCTACCTCGAGACCCAGGCCCGGCGATGCGCCGATCGCCTGGATCGCCCTTGCGGTCGCCTACCTGCGGCTCAGCGATGAGAACTCCAACCCGCGGTCGCTCGACCAGCAGCTCATCAACGTCCTGAACCGCGCTCGGCGGGATAGCGTCTTTGTGCCGTGGCAATACGTCATGGCCGACGCCGCCGTGAGCGGCACGCTTGCTTGCCGCACCGGCTACACGCTTGCAAAGACGATCGTCGAGCGGCGCGACGAGTTCGGCGTGACGTGGTTCCTCATCGACGATCTCTCCCGCATGAGCCGCAACACGATCGAGTCGCTACAGCATGGGGAACTGGCGGAGGCGACCGGAGTCCGCGTCGTCGGTGCCAGCGACGGCTACGACAGCGCGAACCTGCAGTCGTCCCTGCTCCTTCCCGTGCTCGGCTCGATGAACGAGGCGTTCATCACGCAGCTGAGGTCCAAGGTGAAACGGGGCATGGACGATGCCTTTCGCCGTGGTGACAACATCCAGCCACCCGGCGTGGGCTACCGGCTCGTTGACCTGAAAGACGCCAACGGCAACCTCGTGATCACCCACAAGGGCACGATCGAGAAGGTCGTCGAGATCGACGCGGAAGCGGCCGAGTGGACGCGCCGGGGCGCCGAGATGATCGCCCGCGAGGGGAAGAGCCCGATCGAACTGGCCCGGCTTTTCAACGAACAGAAGGTCGGGGGCCGACAGACATGGTCGGACAACATGATCCGCAAGCTCTGTTCACGCGAGCGGCTCGTCGGACGCGAGGTGTTTCGAACGACGCGACAGGAGAAGAACCGGACCACCGGCAAGGTTCGCTACACGAACCGCGGCTACAAGTCGGCCCGGATCATCGACGAGGCGGTACTCGGCACTGTCATGGCGACACTCTTCACCGATGACTTCCTCGCCGACCTGACGGCCGATGTGAACAAGCGGCTGGCCTGGATCACCCGGCAGCCGATTCCCTCGACGAAGAAGCTGGAGCAGGAGATCGCCAGGGACGGACTTGTCTCGAAAACGGATAATTTGCGACACGTTTTCTGGACGTGTCGCCGCCGGCGACATATCCTCACGACATGTCGCAACAATCCAGTTTCGGCAACAATTCTGAACGGCCAGCGTGGCGGCCGGAAGCGCCGCACAACGATCTGCCGCTCATCCCGCCGCCTATCGACCTGGAAACTAGGCCGGTTTTGAAGCGGTGCGTCGGTGCCCGCGCCGCCTTGGCGGAACTGAAACAGGCCGCATCGCTGCTCCCGAACCCGGCGATCCTCATCAACACGCTACCGCTGCTCGAGGCCCAGGCGAGTTCGGAAATCGAGCACATCGTCACCACCACGGACAGGCTTTTTCGCTTCGCCGGGGGCGGCATCGCAGCTGATCCGCCCACGAAAGAGGCGTTGCGGTATCGCTACGCTCTCCTCGACGGGTTCGCGACGCTACCGGCTCGGCCGCTCTGTACGGCAACGGCGGAACTCGTCTGCAGCCGTATCAAGGACACCGCGGTGCAGGTGCGGCGCGTGCCCGGCACGGCCCTCGCCAACGACGCCACGGCCGAGGTTATCTACACGCCCCCCGAAGGTGAGGACCGGATCCGCGGTCTGCTTGCCAACTGGGAGCGGTTCCTGCATGGGGAAGACGGCGCCGGCGACATCGACCCGCTCGTCCGCATGGCCGTGGCTCACTACCAGTTCGAGGCCATCCATCCATTTTCCGATGGCAATGGCCGCACGGGCCGCGTGCTGAACAGCCTGTTTCTCGTTGAACAGCAGCTTCTCCCGCTGCCCATTCTCTACCTGAGCCGATTCATCATCGCCCGCAAGGCCGACTACTACGGACTCCTCCTCCGCGTAACCCGCGACGCGGCGTGGGAGCCCTGGATCCTGTTCATGCTCCAAGGTATCGAAGAGACGGCTACATGGACGACGGCGAAAATCGGTTCGATTCGTCAGCTCATGGCTGCGGCCGTCGAGCACGTCAGGACCACGACACCAAAGATCTACAGCCGGGAACTGCTCGATCTCGTGTTCGAACAGCCCTACTGTCGGATCACGAACGTGGTCGAGGCTGGAATCAGTGGGCGGCAAGCAGCATCGCGCTACCTCAAGGCCCTCGTCTCGTCCGGCCTGCTCCGCGAGCAGAAATCCGGACGCGACAAACTGTTCGTCAACTCTCGGCTGCTCACGCTCCTCACCGCGGAGACCGAAGCGTTCGAGCCATTCCGCTCGGCATCGGGAGATCGCTGACCCGGCGACGACGGTTGGCCCCGCCGAGGCGATTGTTCCGCTGATCGACGACCGCAGGGCGGCCGCACGAAAGCCGCGGAAAACGGATCGCAAGAGTTGATTCCGTAAGAAATGCGATCGCCCGGATCATATTGGGAAATCACCGCCATGCGTTGCTTTTCTGATATGATTCGGGCATGGCCGACCTCGAGGAATTTATTGATCAGTAGCTAGCCATGGGCCGCGGATGGTTCACGAAGCCAGCCGCATTGGCCGCTCTCCGCCAATCGCCCAAAGCGTTTCAGGCGGCCGCCACGCGGCTGTCCAAGAAAAGCAGGCTCGTCTCCTTTTCACGGGTCAGCGCATCAGGCCGCCATGGTCTTCCAGGTGGTCGCACCGCGGCAGCTCCCTCCCATTGAGATCGGCCGGCAACGAGTCGAGTTCCTGTTCCACGCCCCGCAGACTTTCGCTCGCTCGAATCATCCCGAGTGGCTCAACCGACTGAAGACGGAAGCGGGGTTCGCCAAGATCGCGGGCGTGGAACTGACCCTGCTCGACATCTGCCGCTATTTCCACCGCGCGGGCGGAATCAACGGTGCCGCTCAGGCGGCCCATGATCTCGGTAGGAAAGCGAACGGTCGCATCCTGGCCGAGGCGGCGGTCGCCTACGAAAACACGTCCGTCCGCAGACTCGGCTACTTGCTCGAGCGTTTCGGGCATGCCCGCCAGGCCAGAGCCCTGCGCCCTTTCGCCGTCAAAGCCAAGTCATTCACGGCGATCGACCCATCGGTCAAGCACCTGCTGCCGCAGAAGGCAATGGCGAACGAGCGGATTCCCGATTGGAAACTGATCGTGAACACAGCCGTGGAGATCGACGAATGATTCCCCTGGCCTTCATCCAACAATGGACCGCCTCGGCCCCCTGGGCCGATCTTCGGCAGGTGGAG
Source organism: Planctomycetota bacterium (assembly GCA_029978905.1). Classification (GTDB taxonomy): domain Bacteria; phylum Planctomycetota; class Planctomycetia; order Pirellulales; family UBA1268; genus M30B53. Next base: position 4,330 of record JAPOIM010000092.1, on the reverse strand, counting down.
CAGGACCTGATTATCTCTCGCGCATTGTGCGACCTATTCACGAGCCCGGCCCTTCGCGACCGGATCGCCTTCCGCGGCGGCACGGCCATCCACAAACTGCTTTTCCAGCGGCGCGCGGGGAGCCCATCGGCGACATCATCGACGGGATCAGGAACGCATTGTCGTGGCTGGGCAAATGCAGCCGCATGCAGACCCAGCATTCGATTCATCTCGTGTTCAAGTTCTTCCCCGAAACAAGAGGCGGGGAGCCACTCAAGCTGAAGATCGAAGTCAACACGCGGGAGCATCAAAGCCGCTACGGCCTCCGCTCTTACCCATTCACTGTTGAGAGCGACTGGCATCAGGCCCGCGCCGAGATCATCTCATTCGAGCCGGATGAGATCTTTGGCACGAAGATGCGTGCCTTCCTTCAGCGAAACAAGAACCGCGATTTGTTCGATCTCAACGAGGGGCTGATGTCACGCCTGCTCGACGCCGAGCGCTTGCTCGACTGCTTTCACCATTACCTCGCCCTCGAGGGGCACCTCATCAGCCGGGCAAACGCCGAGGAGCGTATGCTGCGGAGCTCACTCGCAGCCTGACGGAAGACGTCACGCCTCTTCTGCCGCCCGGCGTTCGGTTCGACGATGCCGACGCCGTGAAGGCGTTTGAGCGAGTGTGGGGCGAACTCGTCTCGCGGCTGTCCGGTGAGTCGTGGAAGTCGTCGCACTCGGTCATCGAAACGATTCGCAAGACGACTATTCCCGATTTTTTGGATGGCGTGGAGCGGCGCGGCCCTGCCTGAGCCGTGAGCTGAACCACTATGGCGGGCCTGCGTCTTCTCGGCCTGAGCGTCAAGCACCAGCCGCACGGCGCCGCTCCGCACGATACGCCTGGATCTCGGCCTCGATCTCTTCAGCCGTCATGAGAGGCGTTCCGGCTACAGCGAGCGTCTGCCGCGTCGCTTGCATCTTCGCGATGCGGGCTGCCGCGAGCCGTTCGCGCAGGATCGCTTCGATCGAGCCGGGCTCGAGCAGGCCTTCGGCAACGGCCTCTATGGCGAGGGCGTCAGGAATCGTGATCTGGACGGTAGTCATGAGGCTATTCCGCAGACTTCGGGATTGTACGCGGAAAACAGTCCCACTCGTCGACAGCCACCCGGCAGCCAGCCCTTCAGACCATGATCCAACTGCCACTATGTGGGAGTACCGATTTCGACCATTCCGAATGGCACTGCCGACCGTCGGCAGGTTTCGATTCGATCCAGTTTTCACGGTGTTTGCCGTGAGTCGGGGCGACAGGACTTGAACCTGCGACCTGTTGCGCGGAAGCGAAGGCCGGAGGAGCTGGCGAAAGAGACTGCAGGTCCGAGCAGCTGCAGCAAGCCAAACCGCCGTCGCGGAGAAGCCATACCAATCTTCAGTCCTGCAGCATGAACACCGACTCCACGTTTTCCGCAACGAACTGAGCGACATCATCCGCACGCATGCGTAGCAATTCGGCGATCTGCCGAGTCGATGCGTTGCCGATACGGATCTGAACAATCTGCGGAGGGTGGCCGCGCACGAGCGCACGAGCAAGAAAGTCGTTGTCCTTCGTGACGATGACGAACCCTTCGTCTTTCGCGAGCTGCCAGATTCGCTCGTCATCGTCGCCGCTGAGGCCGACGTCACGAACGTGGCAACTCCCGGGAAAGCGAGAGGAGAGGACATCGACAAGGCGAAACGACAGATTCTGGTCAATGAGCACTTTCACGCGACAGACCCGAGAAGACGTCGTTCACGCTCGGCTGCAAACGCCAGACACGCTCGAATGTCCTCGCTTGTCAGCTCGGGAAAGTCCGCCAGAATCTCGGCCTCGGTCATTCCAGAGGCGAGATATTCAAGAACATCAGAAACCGTGATTCGGAGTCCGCGAACACAGGGCTTCCCACTGCGCTTGCCGGGCTCAACGGTAATGCGATTGAGCAGATCAGTGTTCATAACTGGAGTTTACGACAACCCGGGGCGGAAACCACGCCAGAAACGAGTTGAGGCCCGGCGTTCATGAAGAACGCCGGGCCTCAACTGAAAACGTCGGGGCGACAGGACTTGAACCTGCGACCTCTTGACCCCCAGCCGCTTCCGGCCGGGTTCGTTCGAAATCCTGGAACCCCTATTTTTCTGCATCATAACGCCTCTCGCGCGAATGTGCAAACTTTCGATCCTTTGACCCTTTTCATGCATCGTTTGCACGTTTATTGGGTCAACTCTCGAGGGGTGATTTACCCAACGGCACTCACAACAGTGGTCGCAATTGGGACAGGCGACCTTTGATGTCCTGCCAACCCGGGGCATCCCCGTAGCACAGCAGGCTGGATTGCTCCTCGTAATTTCGAGCAAGTACTTGCTCGAGTGCCTGGTCGGGAAACAACGCATCGCTCGATTGAAAGTTCATCCCCGACGGCGGGATGAAGTCACGGACGTAGAACTCCTGGCTGATTCGGGCGTAGTCGGCCTTTATCACCGCATACTCGTCCGACTTGAGCATCGCCAGAACCTCCGGCCTCTCCGCAAGGCAGTAGAGGTCGTAGTAGTGGCGGGCATACGAGCCAAGCGGCTCACCCGTCTGCTTCAGGATTTCAACATTGGCGTGAATGGCGAACAGCTTTTCAACGAAGGTGCGACGAAAGTGAAGCAGGAGCATTTCGAACGGCTGTTCGTCATCGCATCCGAGGGTCGTGTCTGTCTCACGAAGAAATTCGCCGACGAAGGAAGCGATCTGCCTCCGCTCCGTCGGCGCCTTGCCGCTAGCGACCATCGTTTCAACGAGAACGCCCGGCGAGAGGCCACCGATCTCGGGAATACGCTCGTCGTACAAGAAGCGATCGGCCCGCTTCAGCCCCTTGCTCGTCGTGCTCTGATCTTTTCTGAAGGCAAGGCCGGGATGCTGATCGATGGCATTCCGTATCGTCCGCAGGTGGGTATCGATGGATTTCGTGCCTGGCATGGGGTCATCGCCGCAGATGTCGATGAACACGTCGACATCCTCAGAAAACCGCTCGATCAGCCCCCAGCCTTTCGACAGGCTCGTGCCGCCCTTGAAAATCGCCCTGTCCCCCTCGCATTCGGCGATAATCCGGAGGGCTTCGGTGACGTAATAATCCTTCTCGATGACTGCCGGCCGCAGCTTCCGGGCTGCGAAATGCTCCGCCGCCCGCAGGATCGCCTGACCAAAATCAGGATGCTGAAACAGACGCACGCGACCTCTCCAGTCGAGCCTGCCATTCAGCTGCATACTTCAGGGCGGCCAGCTTTCCGAAATCAAATTTCGACAAGGTGTTCAGGGTACCCCGCAACCGCGCGAGCTCCCGCGGCGACCGCCTCAACTGTTGCCCTATCGCACCCAGCATGGCGCGCACCCTCGGCGGCTCGGACGCCGCCACACGGCACAGCCTGACGAATCGCCCTGGTTTGTTGACGACCGCCAACAGGCGCCTGACGGTTTCGTCCGCCGAAAGCTCGCTGGTCGAGCCGCGCTGCCGCAAAACCTCCAGGACCACGGCATCCTCGGCATCGAGCGACCGCCAGGACTCCGGTCGCCGGGTACGGATGACGGTTTGCTTGCCCACGATCAGACGGGGAAGGCTCCCGCCCGTAGTGGCGATTTCGGGGCGGGATGGCTGCTGCGTCGTGAGCCCAAGCATGCTGGCCGCGGCGTGCCCCGACGGAAAAACCTTCCGACCAGCGATCGGCAGACTCTGCACCATCGCGGGGCTTGGCAGGCTGGGGCCGAACGCCGTCTCCCGACCGCGGTAATAAAGGCCTTTGCCTAGCCGCCGCACCAATCCCTGCCGGGAAAGCCGCGACAGCGCCTGGGCGATTGCCTGAGCGGTCCATGCCCGGTCGGCACTCTGAAAATCAGTAGCTCGCCACACGCGCTCACCGCCCCCCTCGATCCGAGCCCGGACGCGGCCCACGATCGATCGCTGGCGGATTCCGGCGGTGGCGGCATGCGTGCTCATGTAGATACTTTCGGCCAATCCAGCCCATGTGTCAAGTTTTTTTGCAAGAAAACTTGACAGTCAGAAGCGGAACTAGGCCGAAAGAGCGGCGGAAACCGGTTTTTTAGGGCGACGCGATCTCGGGGGGCGTATAGAACCCCGCACTCATATCGCAGAAGTGCCGACGCCCACCCTTGGCGGCAATGGCCGCCCGGCTGCCGAGCAAAGGCCGGAGGCCACCGTGCCGCGCCACCGAGTGTGGAGGAGGCTCAACGTTGGAGTCGGCGGTTATACGCCCGTTGCATCTCCAGCAAGCCATTCCGAACGATCCCAAGCCCCGACAGTCCGTCGCGTTCGATTCTGGCACTG
>JAPOIM010000091.1 GCA_029978905.1 Planctomycetota bacterium | reverse complement strand
ACCATCGAGAAGAGCTGCTGCAGCGGAAGCGCGATCACCAGGTTGGCAGGTAGCACGCTCTGCACATACCAAACTCCTGCCAGTCCGATGATGGCGGGCAACACGCCCTGCAGCGGCGATGGCAGCACGCGCGGCGGTGGCCGCTGCAGCAGCCCGCCTGCGGCATCCGGACCGCGAAAGATCAGCTCCTCATCGGCCAGGGCGACCGACGTGGCTTTGAGCAAGAGCCAGCACCATGCCACTGCCGCGACCAACGTCAGGGGAAGCAGCAGGCCAATGGTCTCACCCGTCAGTGCGAGCCTGGCGACGAGCACCTGCCCAGCCACTGGCATTACGGCCACCGCCTCGCGGGGAACGGGCATGGGCACGAGCCCAGCCGCCGCGAGCACGCTCACGGCGAGCATGACGGTGGTCAGCGCATGGTGGGCTTCTTTGAGGCTCCTCAGGGAAGAGGTGATCGCCAGGCAGGCTGCCGCGGCCACGGCCGCCAAGACCACCTGCGTGACCACCGCAGTGAGCACCGCGGGAAGCGACGGGGCTGCCGCGAAGAGCCCTTGCAGGTTTTCAGGAACGGCCTGCAGCCCAACTGCCGCTGTGCCCGCGATCGCCACGAGATTGGCAAGCAGCGTGGCGAGCGTGACGCCGTAAACCGCCAGAAACTTTCCCCGCACCACTTCGCCGATGCCACAGGGGGCGACCATCAACGTTTCGATGGTGCCCCGTTCCTTCTCACCAGCAAACGCATCGGCGGCTGGGTGAAAGGCGCCTGTTACCGTCAGGAGGGTGAGAATCATCAGCAGGCTGCCTGCCACGGTCGAGGCCACTTGCGTGGCCTGGGCTTGGGAGGTGCCGGTCGGACGTGCAGCCACCGAGAGTTGCACGGGATCAAAGACACCCTCGGGAACCTGCAACCGCGAGAAGCGTTCTTTGCGGATCGCGTCGGCAAGGCTCTCAAAGACCGCTTCCACATGACCGATCACGAGGTCGGCGCTCTGGGAAGGCGTGGTCGCCTGCAGCGGGAGGATCACCGCACCGAGGGTGTTGAGGGCCCGCGCTGTGCCCGGCGGCACCTCCACCCAGGCATCGGCGTCGCCTGCGGCGACGTTTGCGACAGCCTGTTCGGCCGTCTCGGCCACCGTCACGACGAGGCTTGCTGGCCAGGCCGCGTTCCCTTCGAGCGTGCCACGTTCCGGGGCATCCCGCACGGCCTCGAGGCGCGTCGCGAGCACAGGGGCATCGCGGCCCGAGAGCACGATCGTCAGCGGGATCGGCTTGCGGTTGCCGTCGAGCTGTTCAATCGCAGTGCGAAGGCCGAGCACCGTGGCGAGCGCCACGATCGGGTAGGCGATCAGTGGCAGCAGGAAGGTGATGAAGACGGCCCGCCGATCACGGACAAACTCCAGCAGATCGCGGCGTGCGATGGCCTGGGCAGGCGAGAGGGAGGGGGGGCTTTTCATAGGGCCACCGCCCGGAAAAACGCGTCTTCGATCGATTCTTCGTTTGGCTCCAGCAGCTCTTCGCGTGTGCCGCCGGCAACGATGCTTCCCTCATGCATGATCACAAAGCGGTCGCAGCGGCGCTCGATCTCATGCAGCCGGTGCGTGGAGAGCAGGATCGCGCGGCCTTCGCTGCGGAGTTCGGAGAGCAGGTCGAGGAGTTCACGCGAGCCGAGGAGATCAACGGCCGCAGTCGGTTCATCGAGGATGAGCACGGGAGGCTCGTGGACGAGAGCACGCCCGAGAGACACCCGCTGCCGCTGTCCACTCGAGAGCCGCCCCGAGGGCCTGTCTGCAAACGAAGCCATCCCCAAGACCTCGATCAACCGAGTGATGGAGGCGTCGAGTTGGGCCGGGGCGATGCCGTGCAGCGTTCCGTAGGAGGCGAGCGTTTCTCTCGGCGTGAGACGATCGGGCACGCCGGTGGTGGCCGAGACATAGCCGATCCGCCGTCGTACCCCGAGGGGATCGTCGCCGATATCGACGCCGTCGATGCGGGCGGTGCCTGACGTGGGCTTGAGCAGCGTGACGAGCATTCTCAAGAGCGTGGTCTTGCCGGCGCCGTTGGCTCCCAGCAGGCCCATCGTCTCCCCCCGATGCACCTCAAAGGAGACTCCATTCACCGCTCGCACCACACTCCCATCACGAGCCTGGTAGTGCTTGACGAGGCCAAGAACGCGGATCGCCGGAGGCGGAGCCTCCGCAGACGCTTCGTGATGTGGGTCGTGATCGTCGTGCATCGCTTCGAGAGGCTCGCTCCCCGCCGGTGACTAGATCTCTTCACTCGGTGGAAACTGCCGCCGCTCCACGATCACCACCGCAGCCGTGAGCAGGATAGTCACGAGCAGTGCGACGGCCATCACCTGTACCACGGCCGGCTGCGAGTCGATGAGGAGCTGAAGCTCGGCGGGCAATTGGCGGCGCCAGCCCATCCCCTCCACGAGCAGGCTTCGCAGCCGCAGACTGACGGTGGCTTGGTTGATGACCGCTGGCAACGTACCCGCGAGGTACTCAACGATGATGGCAAGACCGACGCTCGCCACCATGGCTCGTTTGGGCAGGATCACGGCAGGCAACGAAAACAACGCGCCGCGGCCTGCGGCCGAGAGCACCGCCAGCCCAAGCATCACCAGAAAGATGCGAATCGGTTGGTCAGCGCCCGAGATGATCACGGCCGGAATCAAGGCGAGGCTTCCCACGGCGACCGTCCAGATCACGGCCGCAGCGTAGGTGCCAAGAATCATGGCCCTGCGACCACCCGGCCGCACCGCTACGTGAATCCATGTGCCGCGTTCGAGCTCGTCGGCGACCGCAGGACACATCGTGACCAACAGCGCCAGCACGCAGACCGCCTCAGGTACGAGGGCGTAAATCAGCAGAGCTGCGAGATCGTTGTCGAGCGGAAAGCCGGCCGTGCGGCCTACCGCAGCGATCACCGCCGAGGGGAAGAGAATCCCAATCGCTGCGACCGCCAAACGGGAACGCGTCAGCATCCGCCGGATCTGAAACTCCGCGATCGTTGTCACGGATGTCAGCAGAGTGCCTGGTGGGGTCTGTGCTCGATCAGCCCTTCCTAACGGAGACGGGCTGCCGGGGTGAGTGGTTTCCACAGTGGTCATCATGCGCCTCCTCGATGCAGGGAGACGAGCCGGCCAAACACACCTTCCAGCGAACGGTCGTCGGGGGCCACTTCACGAACCGCGATGCCTTCGTCGACGGCGGCGGCGGTGATTCGCTCCGCCAGCAGGCCAGCCTGACGCGTGCCAATCACCAACGTGTCGTCGCGTTCGAATCGCAGGCTGCGGGCGTCGTCGCCGCGGCAGACGATCTCTGCGAGCCGACGCGGGGCATCGCAGACCACACGCACCTCAGCTGGCGTGGCATCGATCAGGCTGCGGATCTCGCTCGACGACCCGCTTGCCACCACGCGGCTGCCCAGGATCACCACGAGCCCAGCCCCGAGTGGTTCGATCTCGTGGAGGAGATGGCTGGCGACGAGCAGGCTGCGGTGGGCAGCCCATTCACGCACAAGCGTGGCGAGGTCGTGCCGGGCCACAGGGTCGAGGCCATCAAAGGGCTCATCAAGCACCAGCAGTTCTGGATCATGGGCGAGGGCGCCTGCAATCTTGGCCCGCTGCCGCATGCCTTTGGAGAGAGTGCCGATGGGGCGATCGGCGGCGGCGGAAAGTCGGACCTCTTCCAGGGCCACGCCCGCGCGTCGCTCGGCGTCATGGCGGGAAAAGCCTGAGAGCCTCACGAGGTAGGTGACCCACTGCATCGGCGTGACCGAGCGCTCGCGGATATCGCCCGCCGGGCAGTAGCCGATCCGCGCGAGGACAGAGGGATTGCCGAAGGGCTTCTCCCCAAACACCTCCACGCGTCCCATGGTGGGCCGGAGTTGTCCCGTCACCAGCCCCAGCAGCGTGGTCTTCCCGGCGCCATTTGGGCCAAGCAGACCATGCGCTCCTTGTGCCAGGTTGACGGTGACGTCGTTGACGCCAATCACCTGGCCGTAGAGTTTCGTGACGTGTTGCAGTGAGATCATCGCGTCAGTCGTGAGGCGGTTGAGAACGGCGGTATCAGGAACGCATCGGGGCATCGACCCGTCGCACCAACACGACGAGCGAGATCACCGAGATCGAAGTCAGCGAGATCAGCGGAGGGAGGAACGCTTGCGGTCGCTGTTCCATCCCAAACACCGCCGCCTGCACAACACCAACGGAGTGGTAGGGCGACACCCAGGCCCAGGTGTCGATAGAGGAATCCAGACCTGCGGCCCTCGCCAGCCAGCTCATTGGCCGGTCCCGCTCGTGACGATCTCCGCGGCCCGGTGGCGGACGACCAAACGCCTCGTCCAAAAAGCCCCGCACCTCAGGAGGCTGTTCGGCGTCTGGATCCGGTTGGTGCGCCATCAGTTCGGCTGCGCCCAGGGCCGAGTGCGCGATCCAGCAGGCTGCCCATGTCGCAAACCAGGCGAAGCCTGCAATCCGGCTCTCGGTGGTTACGGCCGAGTAGGCGAGCGCCAAGAGCACCGTGGGCACCGCGACCACAACACTCGCGGCCATCACTTTCAAGGGTAGGTCGATCGTGGCGAAGGCGACATTCACGCTCGGGCTCACGAGCACTCCCACGAGCCACAATCCGAGCCCGGGCAAGACCGTGACCATCGCGACCACGCCCGCCAGCACAGCGGCTTTGCCGAGGATGTAGTCGCGTCTGGAGACCGGTCTTGTGAAGTATGTCAGCCAGGCTTTGGCTCGCATGTCGCGCGAGATGAGTGTGGGAGCCACGAGGCCGATCACGACGGCCAACAACACCGCTTGGGGGGCGCGCATAAAGGCGAGTAGTAGCCGCGACCAGACGTTGCGTCGCGTGTAGTCGACCTCCTCCGTCGATCCCGGCAGGAAGTCGGGCTGGTCGTCCGTGGGGCGGCCGAGAGTTTGCACCACCAGCCCGCCCAGCAGGTCCACTCCATCGAAATCGCGACCTGCTTGCGCGGTCATCTCCAGCATCCCCAGCCGTCCCTCTTCAACAGCCTGCTCGAAGGCAAAGAAGGTCATCGCGAAGGCGAGCGCTGGGCTCCAAGCGAAGAGCACCGCACGCCGCAGCCAGCGACTCTTCCAGGCCAGCACGATCCCGGTGGTGGCGATCACAGCCGCCGCCGATCCCGGGGGGCGGCGTTCTCCATTCCAGGCACGGTAGCCAACGTCATGCAGGGGCATGGAGTTCCTCGGATGTCTGAACGGCCTGGGCTTCTCGCAGGCTGGCGATGAAGACCTCTTCGAGTGGACGCTGTGCGGGCTCGAAGCTTCGCACGCCCACGCCTACGTGGCGGGCGTGTTCGCAGACGGCCCTGAGCACGGCGGGGGTGTCGCCGTCGAGTGGCGTGGCCACCTCCACGGCAGGTCCGCGGTTGGTGCGCACAAGGCTCGCGGCGATGCCCGACGCGGAGAGCGAGTCGGCCAGGTGTTCCAGCGGACCGGTCCCTTCCACGCGGTGCATGGGGAGGGCAGGCCGAGTGAGTTCTTCGATGCTACCTGAGAGCCGCACGCGGCCCGCCGCGAGCACGATCGCCCGTTCGCAGATCGCTTGCACGTCTGGGAGCACGTGGGTGCACAGAAAGATCGTCTTGCCGTGATCGCGTGCGAGGGTCACCAGCCGGCCAAGCATCGCCTTCCGCTCAATCGGATCGAGGCCGTTGGTGGGCTCATCGAGGATGATCAGCGGTGGGTCGTGCACGATCGCGGCAGCGAAGGCGACCTTCTGTCGCGTGCCCACGGAGAAGGTTTCCAGAGGACGATACCGCTCCTGGCCTGCGTCACACCAGTCGAGCACCTCGTGCGCCCGGCGGAGGGCTTCACCTGCGGGAATGCCACACAGCCGCGCGGCGTAGCGCACCATCCCCACGCCCGTCAGGCCAGGCACGCTCGATTCGTCTTCAGGCACCACGCCGACCTGCTGCCGCACCTGCCTGGGAAATCGCTGCGGGTCGAGCCCAAACACGCGGACGCGGCCACTGGCCAGTTTCACGAGGCCGAGCACCGTTCGCACGAGCGTGCTCTTCCCTGCCCCGTTTGGCCCCACGAGTCCGGTGATGCCGGGCTCGACCTTGAGCGACACCCCATCGAGCGCGGTGCGGGTGCCATACCGCTTGACCACATTCTCAAGTTCAACTGGGCAGGCATCGCTGCTCACGGCGTCGTGCATGGCCCGCCTCTCCGCGGAATCGGTCGCAGAACGTTGCTAGTCTTCCATCACTTCAGCTTCCTTCGCCTTCGCGAGGTCGCCGACTTGTGATTCGTATTTCTTGGTGAGTTCCTGAACTTCATCTTTCGTGGAGCTCACGTCGTCTTCGGTCATCGTGCCGCCGGTCTTCTCGCCATCCGCGGCCTTGTTGGCATCGCGACGCACGTTGCGGATCGACACACGCGACTCTTCTGCGAGTTCTTTGATGCGGGACGTCATCTTGCGGCGCACGTCGGTCGACAGCGGCGGCACGGTGATGCGGATTACGCGGCCGTCGCTCTGTGGGTTAAAACCCAGGTCGCTGGCGTGCAGGGCCTTCTCGATGTCCTTGAGCGTGCTGGGATCGAACGGACGAACGACAATCTGGTTTGGCTCCGGGGCGCCGACGTTCGCGAGGGCCTTGATCGGCGTGGGGGATCCGTAGACCTCCACCTTGAGTGAGTCGACGAGGCCTGGGTTGGCCCGGCCGGTGCGAATGCCGGTGAGAGCATGGCGGAACACATCGACCGCCTTCTCCATGCGTTCTTCAGCGTCGAGCAGGATGTCGTCTGCCGGCATCGTGCGAGATCTCCCTGAGGGCGGCCGGAGAAAGGAGACTGCCTGTGCTTCTCGCTTCCGCCAGCAAAACCTCGATTCTCGCAGGAGGCTGCGCGGCACTTCAAGTCAGCGCCCGCAGGAACGCACGCAAGGGTCGTTCCGAGGCTCAGGTCGCGCGACTGATTCAGCCCACACGGCTGGTGACGAGTGTGCCGATCCGCTCGCCCGCAACGGCCCGCTCGATGTTGCCGTCGGTGCGGTAGTTGAACACGAGAATCGGCATCGAGTGCTCCATGCACTGCGAGATGGCGGTCGCGTCCATCACCCGGAGGCCTTGCTCCTGCACCTGCTGGTATGTCAGGTCGCGGTAGAGCATCGCGTGCGGGTTGCGTTCCGGGTCGTCGGAATACACGCCGTCGACGCGGGTGGCCTTGAGGAGGATGTCGGCCTCCAGTTCGAGGGCCCGCTGGGCTGCGGCGGTGTCGGTGGTCACGAAAGGACTGCCGGTGCCTGCTGCCAGGATCACAATCCGCCCCTTTTCCAGGTGCCGGCGGGCCCGGCGGCGAATGTAGGGCTCGGCCACGCCATCCATGCGAATGGCGGTCATCAAGCGGGTGCTCGCCCCGAGGCTCTCGAGGGCGTCTTGCAACGCGAGCCCGTTGATCACGGTGGCGAGCATGCCCATGTAGTGGGCGGTGGCTTCCTGGATCGCGGCATTGCCCGCCGTGAACGAACCGCCGCGGAGGATGTTGCCGCCGCCGATCACCACCGCCACCTGCACGCCGCGCTCGGCCACCCGCACGGTCTGGGCGGCGATCTGCACAACCTCTTCCATCGAGATGCCGCGTTCGCCAGTTCGCGCAAAACTCTCGCCGGAGAGTTTGAGCAGCACGCGTTTGAAAGGGGCAGGCGTCATGAAGGGCGTTCCCCCGCGAGGTCAGCGAACATCCCCGCCGCACGATGCAGCGGCTTGCCAAGCGGTCAAAGGCCATGGAGGGCTTTGACCGCGTAAAACTAGTTGCCGAGGGTCCAGTTGTTCATGCTCTTCACTTCGATGCCAGACGACTTCGCGAGGGCACCGACAGTCTGCTTGTCGTCCTTCACGAATGGCTGCTCGAGCAGCACGCACTGGCTGAAGAAGTTGCGGAGACGACCTTCGATCATCTTCTCGACGATGTTGGCAGGCTTGCCTTCGGCCAGCGCGGCTTCGGTGAGGATTTCCCGTTCCTTGGCCACGAGTGACGGATCGAGTTCGTCCTTGGAAACAGCCTTGGGAGCCATGGCCACGACGTGCATGGCGATGTCCTTGGCAACTTCGGCCGCGGTGGCCGCTGCATTGCCGGAGAGTTCCACGAGGCAGGCCTTCGACCCGTCGTGGTGGGCGTAGCCGCCACAGGGGGCGTCGATCCGCTGGATGCGGGAGAGCTCAAACACCTCGCGCATGCGATTGAAGAGGTCGTCCTTGAGTTCGCCGAGGGTTCGGTCGGGATACTGCTGGCTCTTCTGGGCGAGGAGTTCCTCAGGGCTGCTGGCACCCGGGCCGAGGGCGAGCTGCTTGGCCATGTCGGCCACGAGGTCTTTGAAGTCGGGGCTGTTGGCGACCGGAGCGCTTTCGCACTTCAGCTCGACCATGGCGCCCACGCCCTTCTCGAGATCGGTGAACACCGCCAGGCGGCCGGTGCTCATCTCGCGGTCGGAGCGGAGGGCTTGGGTTTTGATGCCCTGCTTGCGGAGCCATTCGATGGCGGCGGCGGTGTCACCACCACACTCGGTGAGTGCCTTTTTGCACTCCATCATCGGGAGGCCTGTCTTGTCCCGCAGGCTCTTCACATCGGCTGCCGTGATTCCCGCCATCGTTCTCTCTCCCTCTCGGTCGGTATCCAAAGAATCGAAAAGCACTGCGTGGGCCCGTGGGCGTGCGGACCCTTCTGCTGATTGCGAGCCGAACCGTGAAGGCAACGGATTCCCTGCAGGCAAGCCTGCCTGGTCACCGCCGCGTTTCACGAAGAGGCGACATTCGCGGAACGAATGTCACGCGGTCGCGTCGACTACGTGCGAGGAGGCCGCGGCATGGCTCGCTTCGCGCGGGCACCGGAGTCCTTGTCGGCCCCTTCCGAGGCAATCTGTGCCTGCGACGACTGCTCCGCCTTGCCTTCGAGGATGGCGTCCGCGAGGCGGGCAGCCACCAGTTCGATCGAGCGAATCGAGTCGTCGTTGCCTGGGATGGGCAGGTCGATCACGTCGGGATCGCAGTCGGTATCGATAAGTGCAAGCGTCGTGATACCCATTTTGCGGGCTTCGTTGACGGCGTTCTTTTCCTTCTTGGGATCGAACAACACCAAGCACTCGGGCAAGCGGGACAGCGTGCGAATGCCGCCAAGGTTCCGCTGCATCTTGCGATACTCACGACGCAGCGACGACTGCATCTTCTTGGAGTAGGCAGCAAACTCGTCGGTGATCGTCGTTTCCGAGCCCGGCATCAGCCGCTCAAGCTCTTCCAGGCGGGCGAGCCGATTGCGGATCGTGCGGAAGTTGGTGAGCGTGCCACCGAGCCAACGTTCGCTGACGTACGGCATGCCGCAGCGGGCTGCTTCACGGGCGATGGCATCCTGGCCCTGGCGCTTCGTGCCCACAAACAGCACGAGACTGCCGGAGGCGGCAACCTGAGTGAGGTACTTTCTCGCCCGCAGCAGGCCGCGAATCGTCTCGCGGACGTCGATGATGTGGATCAGGTTCTTACGACCGTGAATGTACGGCCGCATCTTCGGATTCCAGCGACTGGCGCGGTGGCCAAAGTGGACACCTGCTTCGATCAATTCCTGAGCCAAAACACTCGACACGCTGACGGTCTCACGAAAAAGGAAGGATGCAGCCGCGGCGGACGCACATTTCGCCCGCATCGCGAGTCTCGCAGAGTATTCTGTTTGCAGGCCCGGGTCAACGCACCCCTGCGATATCCCGCTGCCTAGCCGCTGACGCTTGAATCGGCCTGTTTCTGGCCACTACACTCTCGCCCACGGCACGTTTCCACGACCGTTTTGCCCTGGCCCCCTACCCGGCGACATTCCCGAACGCGTTTCCGCGTCGTTTCGCGGAATCCGACCGGAGCAGTCAGGATTGCCCCGGAGATTCCCGCCCGCCATGCGTCACGTTCTCTCAGCCACCGTCCAAAACGTCCCTGGCGTGCTGTCTCACATTTCCGGCATGCTGGCCTCACGAGGCTACAACATCGACAGCCTTGCGGTCGGCGAAACCGACAATCCTGGGCTTTCCCGCATGACGTTCGTCGTGCGTGGCGACGACCGGGTGCTCGACCAGGTTCGGCTGCAGCTTGAAAAAATCGTGACCGTCGTGCACGTCAACGACATCAGTTCACGGGATTTCGTCGAGCGCGACCTGATGCTGATCAAGGTGAAGGCCCCCGCGGGAGCCGTCCGCTCCCAGGTCAAAGAGCTTGCCGACATTTTTCGTGGCAAAATCGTGGATGTCGCCGGTGACAGCGTGATCGTGGAGATCTCGGGCACCGAGAGCAAAATCGAGGGCTTCATCGACATGATGCGGCCGCTGGGCATCATCGAACTCGTCCGCACCGGTCGGATCGCGATGATTCGCGGCAATGAGCCTGGATCGGAGTCGGAAGTGACGCTCGCTCCCGCCGACCACGCGATTTCACCAGAGACACTCGCCTAAAACCGCTTTTTCGAATTCCGCCATTTCCCCCGCAGCCATTTTTCAGACAACGAGGAGAACCCCGTGCCCGCCACGATCTATTACGACGCTGACGCCGATCTCAAGCACCTCGCCGGCAAGACCATCGCCATTCTCGGCTATGGCAGCCAGGGGCATGCTCAGGCGCAGAACCTGCGCGACAGCGGGCTGACGGTGGTTGTGGCCCAGCGGCCGGGCGGCCCTAACTACGACCTCGCCAAGAGCCACGGCTTTGAGCCGATGAGCGTGGAAGACGCGGTCAAGCAGGCCGACGTGATCAACATTCTTCTGCCCGATGAGCTGCAGGGCGACGTCTACAAGACGGCGATCAAGCCCAACCTCAAGCCAGGCGCCGTCTTGATGGCCAGCCACGGCTTCAACTTCCACTTCTCGCAGATCGAGCCACCCGCCGGCCACGACACGCTGCTGGTCGCCCCCAAGGGCCCTGGCCACCTCGTTCGCAGTGAGTACGAGAAGGGGGGCGGCGTGCCCTGCCTGATCGCCCTTGGCGAAGGCGCCAGCGAAGCGACCAAGCAGATCGGCCTGGCGTATGCCAAGGGCATCGGTGGCACCCGCGGCGGTGTGATCGAGACCACGATCGCCGAAGAGACCGAAACCGACCTCTTCGGTGAGCAGGCGGTGCTTTGCGGCGGCGTTTCCGAGCTGATCAAGGCGGGCTTCGACACCCTCGTCGAGGCGGGCTACCAGCCGGAGATGGCCTACTTCGAGTGCCTCCACGAGATGAAGCTGATCGTCGACCTCCTCTACCAAGGCGGTCTGGAATACATGCGATACAGCGTCTCCAACACGGCCGAATACGGCGACTACACCCGCGGCAAGCGAGTGATCACCGAAGAAACCCGTGCCGAGATGAAGCGGATCCTCGAAGACATCCAGAGCGGCAAGTTCGCCCGCGACTGGATCCTCGAAAACCGTGCCGGTGCTGCCAGCTTCAAGGCGACCCGTCGCCGCGAGCGCGAGCACCTGCTCACGGAAACCGGCCGCTCGCTGCGGAAGATGATGAACTGGATCGATTCCAAGGAGGTCTAAATGACCCCTGAAGAGCACGCGAGTCGCACACTCTACAACCAGCTTGAAGCGGGAGACCGTGTCGAGGTCGTCCATGGCGTGACGGTCGGTTCGTCCGCCGCCTGGACCACCACGACCACTGGTCGGGTCTTGCGACGTGAGCGGAGGCGTCATGGCCTCCACTTCCGTCGCAACCCCGACGACAAGGTCTTCTCAGACGTGCTGATCCTGGCCCGTGACGATGGTGAACTGACCACGATCACGATGGATGAGTTCACGCGACTGAAGAAGATCGTCTGAGGAGACGCCGCAGTCCACGCGGGGCCGCTCGGGGTGAGCCGGGGTCCGCCCCTCCGGACGTTCGCTGCGGGCCTTCCGGGCCCTCGCTCACTCGGATATCCGCTGCGCTTTGGCCCTCCGGGCGTCGCTTGCTCCTATACGCCGGCGGGTCGACCCCCGGCTCACCCCTCGCTCAGTCGTTGGGCGAGCGGAGGCTTTATAAGCAGCTGCCGCCGCCGGGCAGTCGCCGACGAAGGAAGTTCATCCTCTGCTCGATCGGCATGGCAAGCCTTCGGCGAATCAATTCGTCTAACTGCCGATCACTCTCTGCTGCCAGGGTGGCGAGAGCCTGCTGCCGTTTTCCGACAGCCTTTCGCGGGGCAAGGCTGCGAGACGTGGTGGACTTTTTTGCCATGGTTCATGTTTCCTTTCCACGTCTTCGCGGTCGCACCGGACGCTGACGAGCGGAAGCAATGGCCTCTCTGGTGCGTTCGAGGATCGGGAGCACCGCCAAGTCACGGTCGCGTCCGGCCGCCTTCTTGCTGGCAATGATGTCATCGAGCGAAGCGATCAATAGCGAGACTCCCCCCACATCCCGCTCTTCGGCCCGAGATTTCAGGCTGGCGAACGATCGCACGCCGTGGATGACCGGCATGAAATCAGCCTGAAGGCCCGTGCTGTCATTCACCATGCGATAGAGCTTTGAAACCGGATAGAACGGCCGCAGAATCATGGCGTCGAGGCTCGCAGCAACGCGTTTCAGTTTTGCCATGTTCACGGGCGTTTGGCGAAACATGAAATCGAAGTCGAGGGTTGTGACGGGGGCCCCATGAATAGCCGCGGCAGCATTCCCGATAAGCACAACTTCCAGCCGCTCTTGTCGGATAGCGTGCATGAGTGTTGCGAGGTACGGGACGGCGTTCATGCCTTCAGTTTACCGAGCTTCAGCAAAGGGCGTTGGCCTCTCGCTGTACTCGGATGCCCGGTCTGCGGGTATTCGGGCTCCTTGGGTGGGCCGCTCGGGGTGAGCCCAGTGCTGACTCACCGGCGTAGATACGCGAGCGAGTCCGCGACGTCGCCGACTCCCCGGGCGAGGCGCGAG
>JAPOIM010000090.1 GCA_029978905.1 Planctomycetota bacterium | reverse complement strand
CCAGGAAGGGAACGCAGGGCTGATGCGGGCGGTCGACAAGTTTGAGCATGCCCGCGGCTTCAAGTTTTCGACCTACGCCACCTGGTGGATCCGTCAGGCGATCACCCGTGCCATCGCCGATCAGAGCCGCACGATTCGGGTGCCGGTGCACATGATCGACACCATGACACGCTTGCGAAACCTGACCAAAGATTTTCTCCAGACGCATGGCAGGGAGCCGTCGGTCGAGGAGCTGGCGGAGGTTTCGGGGCTCTCGCACGAGGAAACGCTCTGCGTTTGGCGGATGTCGCGGCAGCCGTCGTCGCTCGATCAGCCGGCCGGTGAAGAGGAAACGGCGTCGTTTAGCGATGTGGTGGAAGATCATCGACAGGATGACCCGCTGCTCGGCCTCAAGCAGCAGTCGCTCAAACGGTCGATCGGGCTCGCCCTCGCGGGGCTCAGCTACCGCGAGCGTGAAATCCTCCGGCTGCGATTCGGTCTCGCCGACGGGTACTCGTACACGCTCGAGGAAGTGGGCTCGATCTTCAGCGTCACCCGCGAACGCGTGCGGCAGATCGAAGCGAAGGCGGTGCAAAAGCTCCGCGAGCCAGGTGTGGACGGGCATCTCAAGGGCTACCTCGACCACGAGCCCGCCACCGCCGCGTGCTAGCTGCCCGTGGGAAACCGGGGGCCTCTGAGACAAAAAAGGGCAGGCATCCGGTTGGATGCCTGCCCCAGTGCGAATCGTGGCCTCAGCAAGGAAGCGGAACGCGACCGTTCGCTTCCGCTGCATCGCCTAGCCCTTGGCCTCGTCGAGAGCCTGCTGCAGCCGCTGCTTTGGCTGCACGCCCATGAACTGCTGCACGAGTTGCCCGCCCTTGAAAATCATGATCGCGGGGATGCTCGCCACGTTGTAGGCCATGGCGGTGCTGCTGTTCTCATCGACGTTCACCTTGCCGACGCGGCAGGTTCCCTGATTCTCGACCGCAAGCTCGTCGATCACGGGGCCGATCATCCGGCATGGGCCGCACCAAGGGGCCCAGAAGTCGACGAGTACGGGCACGTCGGCATTGAGCACCTCTTGCTGAAAGTTGTCGTCGGTGAACTCGAGGGCATTCCCCATCCGTTGACTCTCCTTCTTGGCTTTGTCTTCGCTACGCTGCATTCTCTGTCTGAATCTTCGCCGGGGTCATTCCTCCGGCGACATGCAGTATAGCAGGCGGGGACGCTTGGATACGTCAGATCGGCAGGCGGCCCGGGCCACGAAACGCGGAGAGATGGAGGCAGGAATGGGGGGCGACGTTCACGTCATCACGTTGACGGCGGTCTGGGAGCGGTCCCTGGAGGGGGGATGGCTCCGCAGCTTCGGATTGCCCTCAGGTTTGGGGAGCGGGCACCGGGTCCAGTTGCTCCTCGCGGGGGCTGGGGAGGAGCCGAACGTGCGGCTCAACGGCTGCCCCCTGGGGGCGGCGGTGCGCGGTGCGGATGGTCGCTACGCCTGGGATGTCACGGCGCGGCTGCAGCGGCGGAACACGTTGGAGCTGCCGGCGAAGGAGCCTGCGCTTCCCTCGGCGACCGGCGGTCGGGAGCCATTGCCTGCGGTGTACGGCGAGGTGTCACTCGAGATTGTGGACCTTTCACAGGTGAACAACGCTTGACGTCATCCCGCTTGCCGAGATACGACGAAGCCTTCGGCGGTCGAACGCAGCACATGGGTGTGTTGTGAGCCGCCTGGTTAGGGAGTGATCAGAGCATGTCTATTATTCGAGTCGGTTCTACGAGCACCTATGCCGAAGGCTGGGAAGCGATCTTCGGAGGCGCTGACAAGGGCCGCGCGAAGGCCGCTGGCAAGAAGGCTGCCGCCAAAAAGACCGCCAAGAAAAAGGCTGCCAAAAAGAAGGCTGCGAAAGCACGCCGGGGCTGAGCGAGCGCGACCTTACTTGCCCGTCCCGTTTGCGAGCGGTCGGGCGAGTTCGGTGGCTCGGTCTGCTGCGGCTTTGACGGCATCGATCAGTGCCGCCCTGAGGCCCATTCTTTCGAGCGTCGCGAGGCCTGCGATGGTGGTACCTGCTGGGCTCGCCACGCGGTCCTTGAGCGTTGCTGGATGCTCTTCGGTCGCCTCCAGCAATGCGGCCGTGCCCGCGAGGGTTTGCACTGCGAGTGTGCGGGCCAGCGGCCTGGGAAGCCCGGCGAGCACGCCACCGTCGGCGAGGGCCTCGGCAATCAGCGCCACGAAGCCCGGACCGGAGCCGGACAATCCCGTGACGGCATCCAGGAGTCCTTCCGGGAGCGGGTGCACATGGCCCACCGCTGCGAGCAACGCCCCCACGCGATCCACGGTTTCTTTCGGCACGCCAGGGCCGGCGGCCATGCCCAGCACGCCTCGGCCAACAAGACACGGCGTATTGGGCATCACGCGGATCACGCGGTCGGTGCCCAGCCAGGTCGCCAGCTGCGCGATCGGAAGACCGGCCACCACAGACACCACCGTGGCACTTTCCGCCAGGCGGTCCTTGAGGCTTCGGCAGGCCTCTTCGGCGTGCTGAGGCTTGACGGCGAGGAAGACAATCCCCGCCGAAGCCACTGCGTCACCGCTCGACGCCGCCTGCATCGCCTGCGGAACGGCCGCGCGAAAGCGTTCGCCAGCTTCGGGCGATGGGTCGAAGAAGTGGACGGCGGCGGTCCCGAGTTGGCCGCTCTGGCAGAACCCGCTGGCGAGCGCCAGGGCCATCTGCCCGGCGCCAATCATCGCCAACCGGTCAGCCATTGCACTCTCGCCACCGGTGTTTGAGCCTGTTGCATGCGTCACGGAGAGGCCTCACGGTGTTGTGGTGTGGGGGGCGGTGAGCAGTTCGTCGAGCGCCTCGTCGATCGAGGACAGGTGCAGTTTGGCAAGCCAGAGCTGGCTTGAGTGATCCTCGGAGCGGCCGGTTGTCCAGAGGAGATGCTCGCCGTCGGGGGAGAAGACTGGCAGCACGTCGGCCGACGCATGATCGGTGAGGCGGAGGGGTGGGCTGAACTGGAGCTCTTCGCCCTCGGTGATGGTGTAGCGCGCGACCCAGAGGTCGTAGTTGGGGCGGGCGGTCGGGTCGGAGTGGTCAGCGCCCGTCCAGATCAGCCACGGTTTTGTGGGATGCCAGTAGGGTGCCCATTCCACGCTCTGGCCTGCAGTGACGGCGACGTCGGCGGAGCCATCAGCCCGCATCACGTGGATGTGGAGTTGGTCTTTCTCGAGCCGGTCAGTGCGGTAGGTAATCCACTGGCCGTCGGGAGAGAAAAACGGACCGCCGTCGTAGCCGGGCTGATTGGTAAGCTGCCGCAGCTCGCTGCCGTCGACACGCATCACATAGATGTCCGGGTCGCCATCGCGGTCACTCACGAACAGCACCTGCGTGCCGTCGGGGGAAAAGGAACACTCCGCGTCGTAGCCGCGTTCACTCGTGAGCTGTGTGAACACCTTCGCGGGCTCACTTGTGCTGCTGCCGTCGAGCGGTGCGGTGAACAGGTCCATCCACGGGTCGAAATCCCAGGCGTACCGCCGCCGACGGCCACTCGCCGCGTCTTCGGCCGCCTGCTGGCGGGCCGCGTTTTCGGTCTCCTCAAGGGCCGGGTCGAGGTGGCTGGAGGCAAACAAGAGCTGCTTGCCGTCGGGCGAAAACCAACTGCACGTCGTGCGGCCGCGACCGGTACTGATCCGCACCGGGGTCGTGGGTCGGGGGTTGGCCAGGTCAATCGGCTGCAGGAAGATCTGGTAGAAGGGGTAGCCGTGGGGAACGGCCTGGTAGCAAATCTGGCGGGAATCGGGCGAGAAGTAGCCCTCCCCTGCCTTTGCGGCGCCGATCGTGATTTGCACAGGAGCCTCAAAAAAACGGGATTCGAGGTCGGAGGCTGCCGCTCCCGCGGCGTGCCCCATCGCAGCCGCTGCGAGCACATGAGCGGTTGCCACCAGCAGCCATCTGGTCGCTGACAAGGGAAGCGAATAGAACGCCGAGCAGGCTGTCTTCACGGAATCTCTCCTACTACGCTCTCGAAGAACCACGTTTGCAGTTGGAAGCCACATTCCACCACAGTATAGCCCTGCCCCTGGAGCCCGCTTCGTCGGCCCCAGGCACGTTTCGCAAGCCACGGGATGGCTCGACGGTTGGTTCGATCCCGCGAAGGGGAAAGGCCCGATGAAGATCTACACAAAGACTGGCGACGCGGGGGAGACGGGCCTGTTTGGTGGGCCTCGCGTGAGGAAAGACCACGCCCGGATCGAGGCGTTTGGCACCGTGGACGAACTCAACAGCCAGCTTGGAGTGGTGCGGAGCCTCCCTCTGCCGGAAGGCGTCGATGCGCTGTTTCGCAGAGTGCAGTGCGAACTCTTTGAAATGGGGGCGCAGCTTGCCACCCCGAATCCGGCCCAAGACAGGATTGGCGTGGGCCATGTGGAGACGCTTGAGCGAGAAATTGATCAGTTTGAAGCGGACCTCGCGCCGCTGACCTGTTTCGTGCTGCCAGCCGGCTCGGCGACGGCTGCGGCGATTCATGTGGCCCGCACGGTGTGCAGGCGTGCGGAGCGACGGGTCGTGTCGCTTGCTAGCGAGCCCGAGACCGTAATTCCTGCCGTCGCGATCGAGTATCTCAATCGGTTGGGGGATCTGCTGTTCGTCCTCGCACGGTATGCGAATGCTGCCGCCTCGACGCCCGACGACCCTTGGCATCCGGCCACCTAGGCAATGGGACCGGGGGCGTCGGCAACGCCGGCCTCGGCAACGGGAGCGAATGCGTGACCGCAGGTTCTCAATTCTCTTTTGAAATGCCCCCCCCGCATCGCGCGGTGGTGGCACGCGCGGCGTCGGGCGTGACTGAAGCCCGCGAGCGGATGGCCGCCCAAAACGCGGCAGGATCTCCGGGAACGCAGGTCGGCACACTCGCCTCGGACCTGATCGAGATGATCGTGCTCGACGTGTACCACACCATCGTGGAGGCACTGCCCAGCGACGCCGCCGACTTCGTGCGACGCGAGGTGGCGGTCGTGGCGCACGGTGGCTTTGGCCGTCGGGAGATGGCCCCCTACTCCGATGTCGACTTGATGCTGCTCTACGAACGGGACCCGCACGGTGTGGTGCCAGGAGTGGCACGGCAGCTGCTGCAGGATCTCTTCGACGCAGGGTTGGACGTGGGGCAAAGTGTGCGCACGGTCCCTGAGGCGATTCGCCTCGCCGAGCAGGATGCGACTGTGTTCAGCACGCTGATTGAGAGTCGAGTGATCGCTGGGCCGAGTCGTCTGGGAGAACGGTTGCGGAGCCGACTGTTGGTGCTTGTCGAGCGGCACCGAAAGCGTCTGCTGCTCCACCTCGATGAGGCTCGCGGTGAGGAACGCGACCGCCACGGCCGATCGGCGTCGCTCTTGCAGCCGAATGTGAAGCGATCGCCCGGTGGCCTCCGGGATATCCAGCTCGTGCGGTGGCTCGGGTTTATCGGTTGGGGAGAGACGACGTTCAGCGGGCTGGTCTCGCGAAACGTGCTTTCCGCGGCGGATGCCGACAGCCTGCGAGAAGCACGCTCGTTCTTGCTTGGTGTCCGCATCGACCTGCACCTGCACGCGGGGCGCAGCAACGACGAACTCTCTCGCGACGAGCAGGCCCGCATCGCCTCTGAGCGGGGGCTTGAGTCGACCGAGGGGTTGCTCGCTGTCGAGCGGTTCATGCGCGACTACTGTGGAGTGACGCAGGGGGTGATGCGGATTCTCGCGCACGTCCGGCGGCAGATGGGGCCCGCTCCCTGGTGGCGGAAACTTGAAGCCCGCGTGCTTGGGCACGATGTGGATCGGGTCTTTTATGTGGGGCCACGGTCGATAGGGATCTGGCCCGCTGCATTCGACCAGGCGGTGGGCTCGCTTGCCTCGGTGATGACCTTGGTCGAACTCTCGATGCGGCATGACCGACCGATTGATGAGGAGGCCTGGGAGGCGGTGCGTGCGGCCAGTGGGTCCACCGAGGTGATGGCCCTGCCCGACGGCGCGTCGTGTCAGCGGTTTCTGCAACTCTTTCATCAGACCACGCGGCTCGCTGACGCCTTGCGGTCCATGCACCGGGTTGGACTTCTCGAGCGGTTCGTGCCTGCGTTTGAACATGCACGCGGATTGCTGCAGTTCAACAACTACCACAAGTACACCGTGGATGAGCACTGCCTGCACACGGTCGAACGCGGTATCGAACTCGCCGACGACCCAGGCTGGCTTGGCCAGGTGTGGCGAGGCATTCGCCGTCGTCGGCCGCTGCTGTTGGCTCTCCTCCTGCACGACATCGGCAAAGGCCGGCCGGGTGATCACAGCGAGGTCGGCGCGGTGCTGGCTCGGGAGGCGGCACGGGCCCTCGGATTGCCTGACGACGAAGTCGAGATCGTGGAACTGTTGGTGGCCAAGCACCTGCTGATGTCGCACCTTGCGTTTCGTCGCAATGTGGGCGACCCGAGTTTGGTGGTGGGCTTTGCTCGCGATGTCGAGTCGCCCGAGGTGCTGCGGATGCTCACGCTGCTGACAGTGGCGGACGTCTCAGCGGTGGGGCCTGGGGCGTGGACGGGCTGGAAGGCCGATCTGCTCTCCGACCTCTACGAGCGGACGTTGTCGTGCCTCGATGGGGAGAGCCCGCTGCGGCTTGCGGATCAGCGGCGAGCCGAGCTGCAGCAGCTGCTCGACGAACAGGCTGTCGGCGAGCCGGTGCTCCGTTTGGCCCGCCTGCTGACCCCGTCGTACCTGCAGGCAACGGAGCCCCAGCAGATCCTCGATGAACTGCAGCAGGTCGTGGCGATTCCCCCCGGCGAGCTGCTCGTGCTCACGCGCTGGCATCCCGACACGTCGACCGTCGGCCTGACCTTTGCGGCACGAAAACCGATCGTGCGGGGCGTGTTTCACCGCGTGACCGGAGCGCTCTCGAGTCTGCGGCTTGCGGTGCTCTCGGCCGACATCCACTCATTTGATGACGAGGTGGTGATTGACCACTTTGTGGCCCAAGATCCGGATTCGGTCGGCGAGCCCCCGCCCCGCCGCATGCGCGAAATCGCTGCAGCGATTGAGAGTGTGATCCGCTCAGGCGGGCGTCCGTCTTTTCCAACGGTCTACGCCGAGGCGTCTCAGACTGCCGCCCTCGAAGACAAGTTCCCGCCCCGGGTGCGGATCGACAACGCAAGCTCCGACACGACCACGATCATTGAGGTCTTTGCTCACGATCGTGTGGGGCTGCTGTACTCGATCGCGCGGGCGATCTACGAAGTCGGGCTCTCGGTGGAGGCCGCGAAAATCGGCACGTATCTTGACCAGGTCGTTGACGCATTCCACGTCACCGAACAGGGAGGGGGGAAAGTCAACGACCCCGAACGCCGGCGGATAATCCGCTCGGCGATCGAGGCCGTATTGAACGTGACGTCAGCGAGTGATGGCTGAGTTCACGCGTTGTCGATGTAGCGATTGATCACGTTCTCGAAGAGTTCTTGGCGGCCGCTCGTGCAGGCAGCCGAGTTGCCCTTCTCGAGCATGACCTTTTCGAGAGAGCCAAACGTGGCGGTGCCCGCTTCGATCTGCTTGCCCAGGTCGCCCGTCCAGGAGCTGTACCGCTCTTCGACGAGCTTCTGGATGGCACCGTCCGCTCGCAGGGCCGCGGCGATCTTGAGCCCACGTGCGAAGGCGTCCATGCCGCCGATGTGCGCGTGGAACAGGTCGGCTGGCTCGAAGCTCTCCCGACGGACCTTGGCATCGAAGTTGATGCCGCCCGGAGCGAGGCCGCCGTACTTGAGGATCGAGTACATCATCTGGGTGGTCATGTAGATGTTCGTGGGGAACTGGTCGGTGTCCCAGCCCACGAGGGTGTCGCCAGTGTTGGCGTCAACCGACCCAAGGAAGCCCTGCATCCCCGCGTATTCCAGCTCGTGCTGGATCTCGTGGCCGGCAAGCGTGGCGTGGTTGGTCTCGAGGTTCATCTTGACATGCTTCTCGAGGCCGTAGGCACGCAGGAAGTTGATGCAGGTGGCCGCATCAAAGTCGTACTGGTGCTTCATCGGCTCGCGGGGCTTCGGCTCGAAGTAGAACTGCCCGGTGAAGCCGATCTCTTTGGCGTAGTCGACCGCCATGTGCATGAAGCGGGCAAGGTGGTCCATCTCCCGCTTCATGTCGGTGTTCCACAGGCACTGGTAGCCTTCGCGGCCGCCCCAGAAGGTGTAGCCTTCGCCGCCGAGGCGATGGGTGACCTCGATGGCCTTCTTCACCTGAGCGGCGGCATACGCAAAGGTCTCGACGTTGCAGCTTGTTGCCGCGCCGTGGACGTAGCGGGGGTTGCTGAAGAGGTTGGCCGTGCCCCAGAGGAGCTTGATGCCGGTCCGCTGCTGGGCGGCAGCCAGGGCGTCGGCCACGCGGTCGAGGTTGGCGTTGGCCTCGGTCAGGTTCGTGCCCTCGGGGGCCACGTCGCGGTCGTGGAAGCAGTAGTAGTCGACGCCCAGCTTCGACATGAACTCAAACGCCACGTCGACGCGGGCGACCGCGTTGTCGACGCATTCCGGGTCGCCTTCCCAGGGGCGGAGCATCGTGCCAGGGCCGAACGGATCGGCGCCGGTGCCACGGAAGGCGTGCCAGTAGGCAACCGCGAAGCGGAGGTGGTCACGCATCGGCTTGCCTTCCACGAGCGCGTCGGCGTCGTAGTGGCGGAAGGCGAGCAGGTTTGTCGAGCTCGGGCCCTCATAGCGGATCTTCTCAATACCGGAAAACGCCTCTGCCATCGAAGCTCACTCCTCACCAAAATAGTCGTGTGTGCGAAAACGCCATGAATCTCTCGCCCCAGCCCTCTCCGGCGGGGACCATAGGTATACCGCCGCCGAGAGCGTTTGTCGTGTCCCGCAACGGTTGCCGGGCTGATGAGCCACTCGTGAGCCGCGAGCAGGCCCCGTTTGATCTCCGTCAGGGAGATCCCCGTAAGCACCGCGACGGCTGGGAGTCGGTCGGCCAGCATGCCCCGCTGTTCATCACCCGCAATGGTCAGCAGACGATCGTGATCCTGTCGCTTGAGCATTTCGCATCTCTGGAGGAGACCGCCTGCCTGCTCCGCGCTCCCGGTAGCGCTCGGCGACCGCTGCGTTGGGGAAGGCAAGGCTTTCCTGGAGCCGCGGTGTTGGGCTCGAAAACGGGGAACCAGGCCCGCGAGACGCTGATCAGCTTCAACAACAGCTGCGGGTGAGCTTGCGGGCGTGTGAATGAACGGGCTAGCCTTTCACGTCATGACCGATACTGTTCCCTATCCGCCCCGCGATGAGCACGAAGAGTTTGCCAACGCGCTCACGCACGGCGCGGGGGTGGTGCTCAGCGTGGCCGGCGGGGTCGCCTTGCTCTTGCGCTGTTCGCACTGGACCGTGGCGGTGGCCTGCGGGCTGTACGCCCTCACCCTCGTGGCGACGTACGCGGCTTCTGCCCTCTCCCACGGCGTGCGGCAACCCGACTGGAAGCACCTGCTGAGCATCTGGGACCAGGGCGTGATTTTTCTGCTCATCATTGGCACGTACACCCCGTTTCTCGTGGCGTACCTCCCCTCGACATGGACGATGCCCGTGCTCGTGCTCCTGTGGGGGGCGGCCCTTCTTGGCTTCGCCTCGAAGGTGCTCGTGAAGCATCGCATCGACCACACGTTCTCTCCGCTGCCCTACGTGGCGCTCGGCTGGCTGCCAGCGATGATTCTCGCCCCGTTTGTGCCGCTGGCATGCCTGGCGTGGATGGCCGGCGGGGGCGTGCTCTATACCGTCGGCGTGATCTTTCTGGTGCTTGATCGTCGGGTGCGATACTTCCACGCCGCCTGGCACCTGTTTGTGCTGGGGGGCAGCGCTTGCCACTACGTCGCGATCCTCTCGTTCGTCGTGTTGCCCCGCGGGATCGGCTAGGCAGGCCGTGGGCATGCGGCAGGGCAAGCCTGATGAGCCTCACGCCGACCGGAGCGGCGGGCACACAACCGCGAAGCAAGTGCCAGCAAGACCGGCTCAGCCCTTGCCCGGCCAGCGAAACTCGACGGGCTCGGCGGCGGGCTCTGTGAGATCTGCCTCGGACGGGAGGGCGACGTGCACCATCGTCTTTTTGGGGTCGAGGTTTTCGTTGAGCTGCCGCTCGGTGATGGGCTCGGAACGCACGCCTCCCTCGGGGACCTCCAGCCCGGCGGTCCACACGATGGCGTTGAGCACGAGGCGGCGGAAGTCGTCGACGGCCCAGTTGCGGTGCCAGTGGCCGCCGGTGAAGCCCACGCCGCGGCCGCCATCGGGCCGCTCCACCGCCCACATCAGGGTCTGCGTGCTGCCCAAGGCTTCCTCACCGGCAGGCGTCCAGTGGATGTAGCGGTTGATGCGTTCGCGGGTGGGCGTGGCGGTCAGCAGGTCGGTCGCGGTCTTCGGCTCCGCCCATCGCATGCGGTAGTACCACTCGTCGTTGGCTTTGAAGGTGGGCACGCCTGCGGCGATCGCGTGCTCAGGCGTGGGGGTGACGGTCGCCGTCCAGTGGGGGTTGCAGGAGAAGCCCGCCTCGTAGTGGCCACCGATCCATTTCTGGAACATCGCTCCTCGTGGGCCGGCGGGCACCTCGACCGCATAGTGCATGCACATCAGCCCGACCCCCTGCCCCAGCAGCCGGTCGACGACCTCTTCGTGGCCGAATGTGGGATGCCGGTCGTTGCCGTCGGAGTAGACGATGATGGCAGCGGCACCTTCAAGGATCGACTCGTCCTTTGGCCAGCCGTTGTGGACGACATCGACCTCGAGCGGCAGACCGCTCTGTTCGTTGAGGGCGCGGGCAAGCAGGATCGTGCCGGCATTGAACTCATGCTGGCCGGAAGGATGGCTCGGCTCACCAGCGATCATCACGATCCGCGTGGGCTCGGCAGCGAAAGCCATACTGGAGGCGACCGCCAGAGCGACAGCGAGCGTGGCGAGTAGGCGGGGACGCGATGCGGGCAGCATGAGGGGCAAGGCTCCGGAGGCGTGAAAAGCATTTCCTTCAGACTACACGTTTTCCTGGGCCCTGCGTGCCGCTCGGAGAGCCCCCCTCGATCCCGTCGGGGCACGCTGGTGGCAGGACCAGCTTTTGGCGACGCCAGGCTCATTGACCACGGGGAGAACGTGAGCGTACGCCTCAAAAAAACAGGGTCTCGCCAGGTGGATCGCATGCAGACAGTTGACGACCAAGACCTTCAAGCAGCATTGTTTGCCGACAAGGTCGCGAGGGCGCGTGCCATGAATGCCGGCGAAAAGCTCTTCAGTGGAGTTCGGCTGTTTGATCTCGTTCGCCAGCGGATGCTCGCCGGCATCCGCGGTCAGCACCCGGACTGGAGCAATCGCGAGGTGGAGGCGGAGTTTCAGCGGCAACTGTCGGTCGTCCGCCGACTCGAGGAGCAGCGGACCTATACGCCCTGCGGCGCACTTTGAGCAGCGAGCAAGTCCTCACTCAGTTGATCGACGCATTGGAGAACGAGGAAGTTCCCTCCATGCTCGTCGGTGCTCTCTCCAGCAACCTTTATGGTGTGCCGCGAGCAACAAACGATGCCGATCTTGTTGTCGAGTTTGAAGCATTCAACCTCGTTGACTTCTGTCACCGGCTTGGAGCCGACTTCCAGCTTGATCGGCAGATGATGACCGAGGGCTTCACTGGCAGCGTGCGGAACGTCATCACCTACACCCCAGCGAGTTTCAAGATCGAAGTCTTTCGACTGGGGAATGACCCGCACCACCTGGAGCATTTTTCCAGACGGCGACGTCAGCACGTGTCAGAGTGTTCGAGTGAGGCTTGGGTTGCCACGGCTGAGGACGTGGTGATTCAGAAGCTTCGCTGGGCCCGCCGCAAGGATCTCGATGACGTGGTGAATCTTCTCGCTGTGTCCGGAGGCGTGCTGGACTAGGAGTACGTCTGGCTTTGAACTGGCGAGCATGGGACGAGCGACCTGCTGCACCAACTCAGGGGCGAAGCAGGACTCGGCGGCTAACTGACGAATCAGTTGGCCGGCGGTTGTATATCGCCTCGTCCTCAATGGCCCATCAAACAGTCTCAAGCATGGCCTGCATGGGAGGACTGTGCCATTCGCTGAGCCAAGCGGTGAAGGCCTCGCGGCCACTCTGCATCCGCTGCTGGTGCTCGGCGATCAGGTGCTCGAGGGCGTTCTGGTAGCGGTCGGCGGCGGTTGGGGTGGTTGCCTGTATGGTGCTGAGGATGGCTTCGAACAGCGCAGAGGCGTGGAAGCTGTCGTTGACGCTGCCGAGCACTTCCTGCAAGCGGACGAGCGCTGGAGTGACCTGCTCCGCGACGACCGGATCGAGGCAGCCGTCGACCACCTCCAGGGAGTACCGCAGTCGTTTGCTAGCGATGCGAACCTCGTGGAGCATCGTCCAAGCGTCGTTGTCGCGCTCGGCGATGGTCGTGAGGTCGCGAAGTCGCTGGCTGATCAGCGGACGGGCGAAGTCGCCGAGCGTGGTCTGGCCCTTCCGTTTCCCGCGGACGGCAGCCACGACGCGTGCCTGGAGCTTCTCGAGGTCCTGCAGCGAGCAGTCGCGGGCGACTGCTTCCAAGGCCGACTGGGCCTGCCCGCGGTGGGCCAGCGCATACCCGGTGAGCATGTCGAGCGTGGGCACGTGGGCGTCGACGTTTGCCCGCATCGTCTTGGCAAGCTGCTGCAAAAGCACGTCCCAGTCGCGGGCTTCGGCGACGGCCTTCCGCAGCGATCGCAGCGTGGTTCGTACCTCCTTGCGGATCGGCTTGGGCAGGCAGTCGCGAAAGAGATCGATGGCCGCCGTGGCTCGCCGAGTGGCCACTCGCAGGGCATGGATGTGCTGCCGTCGGCGTTTCGGCTTGGCCAGGGCCTTCCGCAGGCAGTCGCGGACCGTGGTGAGCCGATCCTCGATCAGTTCACGGCTCGCTTCCAAGACAGGCGTGGCTGCCGAGATGGTGGCCGGATGGCCCTTCGTCTGCGTCCCCATGGCGTGGCCCTGGCGGAAAG
>JAPOIM010000008.1 GCA_029978905.1 Planctomycetota bacterium | reverse complement strand
GAAGCCCACCACCCCAGTGGAGCTTTTCCCGCAGCGTTGAATAGTACCCGTGGTGCCTTGTTTCAACGAGGGTGAAATGCGGCTCTGCCTGCCGCACGCGGATCGTGTCGCCCGCCATCAGCCCAGCCACCACGCGACCATCCACGACGCAGGCCGAGCCCGGATTGGGGGCGGGGACAATCAGTTCGTACTCTCGCGAGGCCGCGTCGATCACGGGGCGGTTGGTGAGCGTGTGCGGGTTGAGAGGCGTGAACAGGATCGCGTCGAGATCTTTTCGCAGGATGGGGCCACCGGCGGAGAGGCTGTGGGCCGTGGAGCCGACGGGGGTGCTCACAATCAACCCGTCACCGCGGTAGGTGGTGGCGAGTTGCTTATCAACCTGCAGCATGATCTCGATCATCGAAAACGGGGGGCCCGCGAGAATCGACACCTCGTTCACTGCAAGGCCGTGCGCGAATCGCGTTCCTTCGCGAAGGATCTCAAACTCGAGCAGAAGGTGCCGGACGAGGCGAAACCGCCCCGCCGTGATTTCGTCGAGCGTCGGCTGCACTTCCTCGGGCTGGTAGTCGGCAAGAAAGCCGAGCCGACCGAGATTCACCGCGAGGACGGGCACCTGACGGTGACCCATCCAGGAGACGGTTCTTAGAATCGACCCGTCACCGCCGAGCACAACGACCAGATCAACATCGCCGAGAGAGGCGAAGTCTTGTTCGAAAAGGCCCGGTTCGCCGACGCGGCCTTCCGCGAAATGGGAGGTCACGCTGTGGCCACGCCCTCTCAGGTCGCACGTGATCCGGTCGGCTTCGGCGTCGACGGCGGCCACGTTCGAAGAGCCGGCGAGCACCACCCGCCATCCAGCCGGAGGGGCTTGTCCAGCCTGCAGACGTGAACGCGCGCCGTTCATCTCAGTGAGAGGCCGCGGAGGCTGCGGTCGGAGTGGAGGCTGGCACGCGACCGGCCATCTGTCGGCAGGCGGCAACAACGCCGTCAGCATCAATGCCCAAGTCCGCGAACAACTCACCACGGTCGCCGTGCTCGACGAATCGATCGGGAAGGCCAAGTCGCAAAATCGGGCCAACCTCTCCGAGCGTGCCTGCAGCGCGGGCATCGCTGACCGCTTCGATCACAGCCGAGCCAAAGCCGGTGGGGAGGGCGTTTTCCTCAAGCGTGATCGTCCAAGGCGCCGCCTCGATGGCGGGGAGAATCAGTTCGTTGTCGAGTGGCTTCACAAACCTGGCGTTGATCACCGCCACCTCGAGCCCCTCCTCGCGAAGCCGGTTGGAGGCTGCGATCGCTTCTCCCAGCATCGTCCCGCAGGCGATCACAAGCCCGTCGCGCCCTTCGCACACCGGTTCGGCTTTGCCGAGCGACATTGGCTGCCGAGGGTAGTCGTGTCGCACGCGAGCCGCTTTCGGATAGCGGATGGCAACTGGTCCGTCATGCGTGAGGGCCCACGGCAGCATCTCTTCCAGGTCGTGCTCGTCACCGGGAGCCAGCACCGCGATGTTGGGGAAGAGCCGCATGTAGCCCAAGTCATACGAGCCGTGGTGCGTCGGGCCGTCAGGGCCCGTGAGGCCGGCGCGGTCGAGCATGAACACCACCGGAAGGTTCTGCAGCGAGACCTCTTGAAAGATCTGGTCGTACGACCGCTGGAGGAAGGTGCTGTAGATGTCGACGATTGGTCGGCACCCCGCCTTGGCCTGGCCGGCGGCAAACGCCACCGCGTGCGACTCACAGATGCCCACATCGAAAAACTGACTGGGGAACTCCTCGCGGACCTTTTCCAGTTTGTTCCCCTGGCACATGGCCGCGGTGATCACGCTCACGCGGCTGTCGGCCCGCAGGGCCTTGGCAATTGCTTGGCTGGCAACGTCGGTGTAGGCCACGGTCGAGGATTTCTTCACCGAGACCACAAAGTCGTCGTCGCACTCGAATGGGGCTGGCGTGTGGAAGAAGACCGGGTCGGCTTCGGCCGGTTTGAAGCCGTGGCCCTTCTCAGTGAAGACGTGCAGCAGCACGGGCCCGTCGGCGTCTTTGATCATCTCCAGGTAGCGGAGAAGCTGCGGCAGCGAATGTCCGTCCACCGGGCCGAAGTAGCGGACCCCCAACGCCTCAAACAGCGCGCCACCATGGATGGACGTTTTGATCGAGTCTTTGACGTTGTTGAGCATCCTCTCCACGGACTCGCCGACCATCGGCACGCCCTTGATCAGCCCCCCCATCTCCTGGCTCACACTTCGATACCAGGAGTTGGTGCGAACGGTGTCGAGATACTCCGCGAGGCCGCCCACGCGTGGGCAGATCGACATCTTGTTGTCGTTGAGGACGACGAGCATCTTCCGCTTGAGGAAGCCGGCGTTATTGAGGGCCTCAAACACGATTCCCGATGGCAGGGCCCCGTCGCCGATGACCGCGACACTGTGGCGATCGTCTTCGCCGAGCATCGTGTCGCCCATCGCCAAGCCGAGGGCTGTCGAGACGCTGCAGCCCGCGTGGCCGGTCATGAAAAGGTCGTAGGGGCTCTCCGCGGGATTGGGATAGCCCATCAGTCCGCCCTTGGTGCGGATCGATGGAAACTCGGCGTAGCGACCGGTGATGAGCTTGTGCGGATAGATCTGGTGTCCGGTGTCCCAAATCAGACGGTCACGACTGAAGTCAAAAACCCGATGGAGGGCGAGGCAGAGTTCAACCACACCCAAGTTCGAGGCGAAGTGGGCCGTGCGTGACGCGGCCACATCGCACAGCGCTTTCCGGACCTCGGAGGCCAGTTGCTCCAGTTGCTCGGTCGACATCTCGGTGAGCTGTCGAGGACTCGTCAGGCGTGAAAGAATCTCTTCCATGATGCGGGGGACCATGTGCCGGGCACGATGGTCAAGCTCTCGAGGGATGGGGGCTCAAGAGAGTGTTCGTTGAACCGTCTCTTGTGAAGTGTAGGGGGCAGGGGTGTTAGTGGTTGCGATTCACGATCCAGTGAGCCAGGGTGGCGAGCGACGCGCCCCGCGGGCCAAAGATGCGGCAGGCCTTCTCGGCCTCGGCTGCCAGGGTGTGAGCGCGGGCTCGGCTGGCCTCGGCACCCACGAGAGAGGGGAATGTCAGTTTGCCGCGGTCTGCATCCTTTCCCACACGCTTGCCGACAGTGGCCTCGGTCCCTTCGGCGTCGAGGAGGTCGTCGGCGATTTGGAAGGCCAAGCCGAAGGCGGCGCCGTAGGTCTCGAGGGCCTGCATCTGTTCGGGGGTGGCCCCCGCGGTCAGCCCGCCGAGTCGCAGGCAGGCGAGAAACAGCGCCCCGGTCTTGCAGCGATGAATCTGCTCAAGTCGCTGGAGAAGTTGTTCGGGAGAGACGTCGACCGCGTCGTTGGGTTCCCTTGCTCCTTCCGCCGCGAGATCTTCGGCTTGCCCGCCGACGAGGGCTTCTGCGCCGGCAGCGCGGGCCAAAATGCCGCACGCCTCCCCGGCAACCTCCGGGGGCAGCAGCCGCACGAGCGTTTCGAACGCGAGGGGCTGCAGGGCATCGCCGCAGAGGATTGCGGTCGCTTCGTCAAAGGCCTTGTGGCAGGTGGGGCGGCCTCGGCGGAGGTCGTCGTCGTCCATCGCGGGCAGGTCGTCGTGGACGAGTGAATAGGCGTGGATCATCTCCACCGCCATGGCGCCGGCGGCAGCCTCCTCCCAACGGCCTCCGCAGGCTTCCGCAGCCCACAGGGCGAGGGCTGGGCGAAGACGCTTTCCTGGCGCGAGCAGCGAATAGTGGATCGAATTGCGCAGCCGTTCCGGGGCCCCGTGGAGCTGGGCAACGGCGTCTTCCAGCAAAGGCTCGATGAACCGCTTGACGTCGGCGAGCGCGGCGGTGATGTCGACGGGGGTCGGAGTGGGCACAGCAGCAACAGGAGCGTCAGAATCAGAGGGGCGTTCCAACATACGACCTTGCACACCAGTTCTT
Organism: Planctomycetota bacterium; assembly: GCA_029978905.1. Lineage (GTDB taxonomy): Bacteria > Planctomycetota > Planctomycetia > Pirellulales > UBA1268 > M30B53. Next base: position 64,611 of record JAPOIM010000008.1, on the reverse strand, counting down.
CGCCCACGCCTCCTGTGGAGGAGGAGGTTCGCGCACAACCTCGAGGCACTTTGCTGCGATTTTCCCAGTCTAGACGCCTTTGAGGGGGGGCGTCTATCCCGCCACCCCCTGACGGGGCAGGCCATCCTTGACTCGCGTGCCAGGCTCCGCGAGGCTCACCACCAGAAGGTTCGACCGCCTCCAGAGTTGCCTTCTCTCAGGAACCGCCCATGAGCCAGCCTGCCAGCACAGATCGTGATGCATCGAGCCCCGGGGAGTTGGCACCACGTTCGGCTCTCGCCGTGGTGTTTCTCACCGTTTTTATCGATCTGTTGGGTTTTGGCATCGTCCTGCCGGTGATGCCACGTCAGGCGGAGCCGCTGCTGGAGCAGATGGGGCTTCAGCCATGGGCGGTGGGCACGATGATTGGCGTGCTGTTTTCCGTGTTTTCGCTGATGCAGTTTGTTTTCAGCCCGTTCTGGGGACGCGTCTCGGATCGCGTGGGCCGTCGCCCTATTCTGCTCCTGAGCCTCTCAGGGTCGGTCGTTTTTTATGCGCTCTACGGCTACGCGGTCACGTTTACGACGCCTGTCTGGGCGATTGGGCTGATGCTCGCCTCACGGATTGGTGCCGGCATCGCGGGTGCGAGCGTCGGGACCGCGGCGGCGGTGATTGCAGACTGCACGCCGCCGGAAAAGCGGGCTCGCGGGATGGCCCTGATCGGGATCGCTTTCGGTGCCGGCTTTACGCTCGGGCCATTGATCGCCTACTTCGGCCTCGCCGTCTTCGATCAGCAGCCTTGGGGCGTGGGGGCGCTCGCGTCGCTGTTGTCGCTGGTGGCACTCTGCCTCGCCGCGACCGTGTTTCGCGAGACACGCCGTCCAGGTGGTGGCAAAGCCAAGGGCTTTTTCGGTCCCGGGCGCATGCTCTCGGTTTTGCGGATGCCACAGGTGGGCCTGTTGGTCCTGACCTACTTCCTCTCGATCTTCGCCTTCGCCAACTTCGAGGCCACGCTCGCCCGGCTCACCGAGCAGGCGTTTGCGATGACCGACGATCAAAACTTCTTGGTGTTTGCGTTTATTGGGGCAGTACTGATGTTTGCCGGCGGGGGCTATCGACCGCTCGCGTCGCGGCTGCCTGAAACGCGTCTTCTCGCGGCTGGGGTCGTGATGATGATGGTCGGCTTGGCTGGAATCGGCGCGGTCGCCTGGGGTGCCAGCCATGGCGACGCCGGTGCGATGGGTGGACTGTCGCTTCCCAGTTGGCTCTACCTCGCCGCGGCCGTGGCGGTGACGGGGTTTGCCTTTGTGAATCCGTCGGTCTCGGCCCTGCTCTCCAAACATGCCGACCCGTCCAACCAGGGCGAGGTGCTGGGGGTCAATCAGGCGTTTGCCTCGCTGGGAAGAATCCTCGGTCCCTTCATGGGATCGGTCCTCTTCTCGCTCCACGACTCCCGCACCCTGCCATTCGCCACCGCGGTCGGCGTGCTGTGCGTGGTGGCCCTTCTGACCTCGCGGCTCAAGAACAGGTAGCGGGCAATCGTCGTCGCTGGGGCGATCCGTTGGCAGAAACCTAGGGACGGGCGAGATTTGCCGCGAAGAGCTTTCGTTCGCTGCGGAAGAGCACGCGGCCCCCGGCGACGGCGGGCGTCGCGCGGCTGGGCTCCCCGAGCGATCTCCGGGCCACCACCTCGAAATGGTCGGCGTCGGCGAGCATCACCACTTCGCCATCGCTGGAAACGTTGAGGACGGTGCTGCCAATTGCGATGGGCGAACTGGAAAAGTTGCCCCCCACACGTCCGCGCCACCGCGTCTCGCCACTGGCTGGATCGACGCACGTGACCACGCCGCGGTCTCCCCAGAGGTAGAGTCTTTCACTTGTGGCCAGTGGCGTGGGCACATACGGGGCGACGCTTCGATCCAGTTCGTAGGCAATGGCGGGCTGGCCATCCTCGATCTGATCCTGCCGTACGGCGACGAGGAGATTGTTGCCTCCTCCCTCGCCGCAGGTGGCCACGAGCAGGTTCCCCACGGAGATCGGAGAAGAGACGGTTCGCCTGGGGAAGCAGACGCGTTCCCAGAGCACCTGGCCGTCGCGAGGGTCGATCGCCGTCAGGCCATGGGACATGCTGGAGAGGATGGCGACGGGCGATTCTCCCTCAAGGACCAGCGGCGTGGCGTACGACGTGCGAGCGGTTTGACGAGGGAGCCGCCAGAGTTGACGGCCCGAGCGGACGTCCAGACCCACGACCGAACTCGGACCGTCTTGGTCCATCGGCACGATCAGCACCTGTTCCCAGACGGCCGGCGAAGCTGCGTAGCCATGTTCGGCCACATACGGCCCGGGTGACACCTGCCACAGCCGGTGTCCCTCGTGGTCGAGGGCCTCCACCCAGAGGCGTTCGCCAGATGCCCAACTCCAGTAGACGGCGGCGGTGTCGACCACTGGGGAACTCGACGAGAGGCTGTTTTGAACGTGGTGGTGGTCGAGGGTGGCTTCCCGGTCCACTCTCCAGCGGAGCTGACCATCGTGGAGCGTATGGGAGCTGAGAATGCGGGTGGCGGACTCGGTATCGGCTGAGATCAGGTAGACCCGCCCCTCATGGACCACCGGCGAGGCATGACCACTGCCGGGGAGGTCCACGGTCCACGTCCAGTCGCCTTCCTCAAGGGATCCTGCAAGAGGCAGATTGCCGCCGATGCCGGCGCCCGACCGGCCGCGGAGTCGAGGCCAGTTGCGTGGTGACGCGTCGTTTCGGTTGGGAAGCTCTTGGCTCAAGGAAGGCCCCGCGACGACGCAGGCGACCGCGAGGGCTGCGAGCATATGCCGCGCGACCAGATCGAAACCGGGGGCTGCGGCGATCGGCAAACGGCGATCAACGACGCGTGTGTGCGGGATGGACATAACAGGCGGGTCGCTCACGAGAGAAAAGGGCCGAACGCCGAACCACACCGAGATTGGACGCGCCGCCGCGCCGATCGTCAACGCATCTCGTTGTGGGCGTCGCGGGGTGGGGTGAGTTCGATGGTGCTCAACCCGGAAAGATCGGCATCTGAATCGCTTCCGAGAAACGGCTTCTGCTGCGAAAGGGCACCGCTGCGTGGTGGGTCGTCAGCGAGAACGTCAGCACGGTCGCAACCCGTCTGGCCGTCCCAGGCAGCGGCGGCAAGGGTGGCCAAGCCCACGAGCAGTTCAAAATCGCTGTCGCGCAGTCGGCCTGGTGGAGTCATGGCCACCACGGCCGCATGCGGCCGTTCGCCATCGAGCAGGGGAATGCAGGCGATCTCCGAGTGCACGCCGGCGGCAGGGTTGGGCTGAAGCCAAACCGCATGCCCATCCCGAGAAACGAGTTGATCGATCGTGGCCCGGATTGAGGGGGCAGTGAGCGCGGAGGCGAGTTGTCCGCCGGGAGGCACGATGCACACGGCCTTGAGGTTCGCATCTGGGCCGAGTTGGAACCAGCCGACGCTGGAGGCAGCGGTGTGCTCGATCACTAGCTCGAGCATGGCGCAGATCAACTGCTGGGAGGACCGAGAGGCAAGCAACCGCAGGCTCGCTTGGTAAAGCATCGCCCCGCGACGACCGTCTTCCGAGTCGACTGCTTGCGAACGCCGCATCGCCTCCCCTTGCAGCTGACCAACCGGTCCTGAGCGGATCACGCTGCGGGTGGAGGCATCAGGTTTTGGCTGCTCGGAACTCAAAATTTGGAAGGTGAGCTCGGTCATTCCAATCCGGACGACGGCACCATCGGCCAGCGGCTCACTGCGAATCGCGCGTCCGGAGAGCCAGGTTCCGTTGCGGCTCTCGAGGTCGGCGAGCACCCACTGTCCTTCGCGGTGGCAAATCGACGCGTGACGCCGACTCGCGAGCCGATCGGCGAGAGCGATGTCACCGGATCGCCCGAGAATGTTTTCTCTCGACGGGTCGAGGACAAAGGTGGGCCCGGGCTTTCCTGCGATTCGCATCACCAGGGCCGCGCGGCTGCACGGAGCAGACGGTGTTTCGGCAGCTGGAGAAGCAGTCGACACGATCGCGACCTCAGGAAGCGTGTCTCACGGCAGGCGGGAGGGATGCCGTGACGGGGTGGGCAACGCCCAAGCAGGAACTGCTCGGTCATTTCACGACGAAGTATAAAAAACCCGGGCAGGAAAGGGAACAATCTCAGGTGTCCGCACGGCGTCTTGAGGGCGTCCCCTTGGATGAGGGGGTGCTGGTGGTGTGTCGATTTGTTGACGAAGCGGCAAGGGATTTGTTTCACGCAAACGCCGGGCCCGCGACAGCTCCCTGTTTCGACCTCGTCACCGCTGCAGAAAGTCGCCACAATACCGGGAGACGGACATCGTCCGGCTGCATATCCCTCTCACCCCGTTCCCCAAAAGGTTGTCTCGCCGCGTCCTGAGGGCCGTGCGAGTGGCCTGGGCGGCGGCGTGCAGAAGGATGGCGGTGGGTGGGATAGGCTCCGAGACGACCAGACAGCATTGAGGAGGTCAGGCGTGGCACAGCGGACAATCGGTGAAATGGGCTCCTTCCCGGAGTCAGGGCGTTTTCTTCACCAAACCCGGTCTCGCAGAGTTCTTGGCGTCGCGCTCGCCGTCTGGACGCTGGCCCTCACGCTCAGCATCGGCAGCCCTCTCGTTGCCCTGGCCCAAGAGGGGGAGGACCTCGAGCCGGGTGCGAACGATCGCCAGATCACCTTGGCGGTGCGGAGCTACCTCGAACGCGAGCACCTGACCCGTCGTCAGATCGACGACGAAATCGCCGGTCGCTGGTTCGACATGTTCATCGGCGCGCTCGACCCCATGAAGATGTACTTCATGCAGTCGGACATCGCCGAGTTTGGCGAACGGAAGAACCAGCTCGACGATCTTGTCCGACGGGGGAATGTCGACTTTGCCTACGACGTCTATCGCCGCTTTATGACCCGCGTCGATCAGCGGCTTCCGCTGATTGAGAAGCTGATTCAATCCGATTTGGATTTCACCGTGCCCGAAACGATTGTGATCGATCGCGACGACGTCGACTGGTCGGCCACGGAAGAGGAGGCCGAGGCTCGATGGCGGCGGCGGATCAAGTACGACCTGCTCGTGCAGAAGATGGAAAAAACGCCGCTGCAGGAATCGCAGGACAAGCTGCTTCGCCGGTATCGCAGTTTCGCGAAGCGGATGCAGAAGATGACGGCCGACGAGCTTCTGGAGACCTTTCTGACGAGTCTCACCGCGAGCCTCGACCCCCATACGACCTACATGAGTCCGGGCACGCTCGAGAACTTCAACATCAGCATGAAGCTGGAGCTCGATGGCATTGGCGCGAGCCTGCGAAGCGAAGACGGCTACACCACGGTCGCGGAGATCGTCGCTGGTGGTGCGGCGGAGCGCGATGGCCGGTTGCAGAAGAAGGACCGGGTTGTGGCGGTGGGCCAGGGCACCGAGGGAGAACTTGTCGACGTCGTCGACATGAACCTCAATGAGGTGGTGAAACTGATCCGCGGAAAGCGGGGCACCACCGTTCGGCTCAAGGTGATCCCGGTTGGCCAGACAGCTCCCAAAATCCTGGACATCGTCCGCGATCGTATCGAGCTCAAGGATTCCGAAGCTCGCGGGGAAGTGATCGAACAGGGGAAGAAGCCGGACGGCACGCCCTGGCGCATTGGCGTGATCAACTTGCCGAGTTTCTACATGGACATGGCTGGGGCCCGTTCTGGGCAGGCGGATTACAAGAGCACGACCCGCGACTGCCGCCGCTTGATCCAAGACTTTAAGCAGCAGAATGTTGACTGTGTGGTGCTCGACCTCCGTGACAACGGTGGCGGATCGCTTCCCGAGTCGATCTCCCTTACGGGCTTGTTCATCGACACCGGCCCGGTGGTGCAGGTGAAGGATGCCGACGACCGCGTGCAGCAGTACGACGACATGGAGGCTGGCGTGGAGTGGGATGGCCCGCTGGTGGTGCTGATCAACAAGTTCAGTGCGAGTGCGAGTGAGATTCTCGCCGGAGCGATCCAGGACTACCGCCGCGGTTTGGTCATCGGTGATGAGGCCACGCACGGCAAGGGGACGGTGCAGAGTCTGCTCGATCTTGGACGGCAGCTCTTTCAGCGACTGCCGAACGCCCCGTCACTCGGGGCGATCAAGATCACCATGCAGCAGTTCTATCGGCCCTCTGGTGACAGCACACAAAACGAGGGCGTGAAGAGCGATGTTGAACTGCCGAGCATCACCACGCACCTGGAGGTTGGCGAGTCTGACCTTGATTACGCGTTGGCGTTTGACCGGGTGCCTCGGGCGTCGTTTGAGTCCACTGGCCGAGTCAGCGACGAACTCGTGGATGTGCTTCGCGAGCGTTCGGCAGCACGGGTGGCGTCCGACGAGGAGTTTGCCAAGGTGGTGCGTGACATCGAGAAGTACAAGCTGCGGAAGCAGGAGAAGGAAATCTCACTCGTCGAGAGTGAGTTTGTGAAGCACTGGAATGACTTCAAAGCAGCGGACGACGAGGAAAAGAAACTCGAAGAAGGCGACAATCTTCGCCGTCCGGTCGTCAAGCAAGACTTCTACTTCAACGAAGCGATGCAGGTGACCACGGACTATCTGCAGGCCCTGAAGGAAGGCTTGGCGAGCCTCGCTCGTCTGCAGCCTGCTGCAGCGACCGCGAGCCAGGATGCGTCGGCAGCCGTGCAGACGCCGTGAGGCCGTTTGGCCATCGCGGCATAGGGCGGGCAATGATGCGAGGAGACTTTCGCCTCGCGTCAGTCGGCGAGAGGTGAGAGTCGAGGAGACTTCTCTTGAGCGAACGCCTGCGGTGCGGTCTCGCGCTAGGAGTGAGACCGCATGAGGTCCGTGAGCGCCTCGAGGGCGTTTGGATGCTCAAGCGGCGGCCGGATCTGGCTGAAGAGCAGGGACGCGTCGGCCTTTTTGTTGCCTCCTCGGCCTGTGGGGCTTGGTGGCACAAATCGTGGCGTTGGGGACCCGCTGAGTGAGGCCAGTCGGGCATACCACTCGCCTCGCCGGAGCGGGGTGCCGTCTGAGACGACGTACAGAGGGGCCACCCTCTCGGCGTCGGCCACGCAGCAGACGACGGTCGCTGCGTCGTCGAGGTGGATCAGGTTGAGCCAGCTTTCCGGATCGACCGCAAGTTCGTGGCCGGCGGCGAGGTCGTCTAAGCGAGGCAGTCGCTCGGGGCCGTAGAGCCCTGCAAAACGGAGTGCCACCCCCGGCCCGGCAGGATGAGCCTGGAGCACGGCTTCCGCAGCAAGGAGAGCCTCAGCTGAGGGCCGGCTTGGATTGGCGGGCGTCTGCTCATGGACGACTTCGCCATCTCCACCGCTCCACACGCCCGTGGAGCTCGAGAGGATCACCCGTCGCGGTGCGGGGAGGGCGTCGAGCAGGTGCGTGAGGCCGTTGACATGCAGGTCGTGCGGGCTGAGGCCGTTTCTGCGGTCGAAGCCCACTGCCCAGAAGACGGTGTCGACCTCGGGCAACGGCGGCAGTGGCCCGCTCCCGAGGGTTGCCACGATGGGCTCGAGTCCAGCCGCTGCGAGCGTTTCCGGCCGGTCACGCGTGGTTCCCCAGACGCGATCCCCGGCCTCAAGCCAGCGGCGGGCCACACGCATGCCAAGCGCACCGCATCCCACAACCAGCCGTCGTTGGGGCAGGGGAGGCGTCGGAGTGTTGGGGGGGGAGTGCGTCACGAACGTGGCTCGTGGGGAGGGGCCGCGGCGATGGGCTCCGCAGGCGACGGAGTGTGCTCGCTGAGGCTGCGCCGCGAAAGCCAGGTCTCAAGCATGATCTGGGCGGCCACCGCATCGGAGCGAGCCTTCTTCGAGCCTCGCGAGAGGCCCACCCCGGCCAGGCGCCCGGCGGCGGCGGCGGATGTGTAGCGCTCGTCTTGGAGGGCCACGGGGAGGCCCGTTGTGGTCGCGAGCCACTCGGCAAACCGACGCGTCTCGCGCGACATGTCGCTCTCGCGGCCGTCCGCATGCAGCGGGAGCCCGACCACGAAGCCCACCAGTTCTTCGTCACCCACCAGTTTGCGAAAGAACGTGGCTTCCACGTCGAGGTTCTTGCCCGGTTGCCGAACGAGCAGAGGACTCGCCAGGATCCGCTCACGGTCGCAGACTGCGAGGCCCATCCGTCGTCGTCCGTAGTCGACGGCCGCGATGCGTCCGATCGCGGGCACTTCCCCCACGCGTGTCGGCTCCTCCGCGTGCATCAGGGCTGACCTTCTGGGAGTGTGGCCCCTTGCGACACAGGAAGAGCCAAGGGGGGGGCAGGTTCACGCGGAAAGTGGCCGTCTCGTAAAAAGCACAGGGCGGCTCGTTGGACTGCCTTGCTCCGCATCATTTCGGCGTGGTGCACGGGCAGCAGCAGAAAGTCGGAGGCACCTTCGAGGCGGGTTTCCTCCACAGTGACGATCGCGTCGTCATCACCGGCCAGGAGCATGCTCATGCCTTGCTCGGTGCCGGTTCCTCCTGCCACGATGGCAAAGTCGCACGTGGGGATGGCGAGTTGGCTGGCGATCTGGTCCCAGCCAGCGCCAAGCTCCCGCGTGGGGCCGTCGGAGAGCATTGCCAGAAACCAAACGCGTGAAGCGAGGCGAGCCAGTTGCGACCCTTGATTGGGCGGGCCAAGCATCACCATGCGTTGCACCCTGTCGAGCGTGGCTGCTGGAGCCGTCGACATCCACCGCCGGACCACGAGGTTGCCGAGGCTGTGGCCCACGAAAGAGAGCGTGGTGGCGTCGGGCATCGCCGCGATCACATTGTTGAGCGTTTCGGCATGCGTTTCGAGGCCCGCCTGAGGGCTTGCATACCCAACAGAAAGCACCGTCGCATCGAGGGTTGTGCGGAGGTGCGACACCAACGGCTGCATCGAATGCCGGCTCTGGCCGAGTCCGTGGAGCACGATCACGGTCGGGCCACGAACCGTGGGGATCGTGCCGGCCGCCTGCAGCCTCTCGTAGGTGGTTTCGCAGTCGGCACGCGTGCCTTGAACCACGACTTCGTCAGCCTCATTCAGCAGCCGCCAGCGAATGGTGTCGCTGTGTGCCTGCAGACGCCAGTCGTGGGCCACGCGATGGTCGGACCATTCGAGGGCGTCGCGTCCTTCGCGAATTTCCCTGAGCCAAAATTCCCAGCCGTCGACGGTTGGTTGTTGGGGAGACGCGGCGACCGTCTCCTCTGCATAGCACCCGCTGGCGTGGAGCGAGGTGGCCATCAGCACCGCGGTGAGGAGAGGCACCCAGATCCTAGAGATAGTCATTCCAGCCTCGCGACTCGAGTTCGGTGACCACCTGACGGACGGCTTCCTCGCGGGAGCGGTCTGCCACCAACGTGGCGTCGGGGGTGTGCACTACCAGAATATTCTCAAGCCCAATCGTGACCACCAGGTGGTCGCCCGAGGCCTGCACCACGGAGTTGGTGGTGGTGATGCCGAGGTGCTTTCCGGCAATCGTATTGCCTTCGGCATCGCTCCCTCGCTGACGGGCGACGGCAGACCATCCACCGAGATCGTCCCACGTGAACGGTGCCTCGAGCACGGCCACGTCGGTCGCGTGCTCAAGCACCGCGTAGTCGATAGAGATGCCCTTAATGGCGGCAAACTCTTCGGCAAACACGCGCCGCCGGTCGGGGGTGTCCCAGCTTTGCACGATGGCATCGAGATGGCTCATGCACTCTGGCTGACGCGCTCGCATCGCTTCCAAAATGGTGGCGGCCTTCCACACAAAAATACCCGCGTTCCAGAGGAAGGTTCCCGCGTCGAGGTACTCCTGAGCCACGCTCGCCGGTGGCTTTTCCCGAAAACGCCGGACGGAAAACCCTCGCGCTGAGCCGTGCGTCTCGGCCAAGGCGTCTCCCCGCTCGATGTACCCAAAACTCTCCGCGGGGTAGGTGGGAGGAATGCCAAAGGTCACGAGCCGCTGCGGGTTGTGGTCCACGATCGCTGCGGCCTGCTCGATGGCGTCGCGGAAGGCCTGCTCCGGGCGGATCACGTGGTCGGAGGGCATCACCGCCATCGTGGCGTCGGGGTCGTGACGGCTGACCAACAGGGCCGCGAGCGCCACACAGGGCGCGGTGTCTCGCTTGCAGGGCTCACCGACAATGCCCGCCTCAGGCACGTCGGGCAGTTGCTGCCGCACGACGTTTTCCAGCCTCTCGGAGGTCACCACGAGCGTGCGTTCGGCAGGAACGAGCCCCTGGAGCCGGGCGACCGTGTCTTCGAGCAGGGTGTGGTCACCCGCGAGTGGCAGCAGCTGCTTGGGGAGGTGGGCCCGGCTGGCCGGCCAAAAACGAGTACCGGAACCCCCGGCCATCACGATCGCATGCAGCATGTTGCGTTTCTCCCTTCCCTGGGTGGCGACTGAGCGCGGGTCTCCAAGTGCCCTTGGGGCCGCGAAACATGGATGGTACAGATCCCCTCGGTTTTCAGGGAGGTTTCTTCATGTGTCCCTCAAAGCGCCTTGCCGCCTCGGTGCCGCACGAGCACGACCAGCAAACCCCATCGACACGGCAGGAAGTCCCCTCCTCGATCCTGGGCGTTCAGGCAGAGTATCTGGACTTCCGCGACCGGAGCCACGGCCAAATCGCCCTCGACGACGTCTCCCACGCCATTGAGGGCAACGTGTTTGTTTGGATCGATGTGGACGCTGTCCAGGCCGATCCGCGCGTGTTGCAGGGGTTGGTGCCCAGCGAGGCGCTCGCGGAATTCGATCCTGCGGTTCTCACCGAGGAAGGGTGTTGTGACGCCCCCGTGTCAGAACTGAGGCGGAGCGACAAAGGCCTGCAGATCTGCCTCGTGGGGCTGATCGAAGACGCCGACGGCTTCTTAGGGCAGCGGTTGCAGCTGCTCGTTGGGGGAGGGTTTCTCGTCACCGTGCATCGGGGCGATTCGGCGGTGCTGCAGGAGGTGCGACGTGCCTACCTCGCAGACTTCCGGATGCATGCGACTTCGGCCAGCTTCTTGATCTACGAGATCTTCAACGAGCAGGTGGATCAGTACCTGCGGTTGCAGAACAGGTTAGAAGCGAATGTTGAGGTCATGAGAAAGAAACTGCTCAAACATTCTGATGAAGCAACCCTGCTCGAACTTGCGGACGCCAGCAATCAGCTACTCACGCTTCGCAAGCACGCGATGCCCACGCGACGCGTGCTCGAAGAACTTGTCGCCCGGAAGTCGCTTTTTATAAGTGACGCGACGCTTGGGTTTCTCAGCGGGATGGTGGCCACCCTGGAGCGACTGCTCTCAGACATTACGAGCAATCTGGGGATCCTCGAGAGTTCCATGAACCTGTCACTCACGATGGTCACGCTTCGCACCAACGTGGTGATGAATCGCCTGGTGGTAGTGAGTACGGTGTTCCTCCCGCTGACGTTTCTCTGCGGCGTCTACGGCATGAACTTTGAAACCATCCCCGAACTCAACTGGGTTCACGGATACAAGTTCTTCTGGGGACTGTCGACGACGATCGTCGTCACACTGGTTGTGCTGCTCCGCAAAGCGAAGCTCCTGTGATCGCTGCGGGCTAAATCACTCGCGAGGCGGTGATGTGGCCGGAGGGGACGGCCCTGCAGAGATCGTCGTTGGTGAGCGTGTTGGGGTTCAGTTCCACCAGGATCCCCGGGTCTACCAGGATGCCGGCGGCAGCGCAGCGACGTCGCGCGAGCGTGTTCATCGCGGCCTGCACATGCTCTGGCGCGTCGGCATCCGCCCCTGGTGGGTTCTTCAACGGAGCAAACCCTTCGGCGGGATCGATTTCAACCGTGAGCACGCCATCGGCCTGCGGCATGAGGTCGAAGATAAATCGCTCAAACTTCAAGGCGTTGGGTGCACTGGGGCGATGGAGTTGGCCGGAGGCGTCGAGGCAGGGCACTGCCTTGCGAGCGAGATGGAGTGGCAGGCTGTCGGGCTTCTTAGCTGCTCGCTGCAGGAAGGCGAGGGCAAAGGCGTGCACCGCGATGCTGCCGGCACGCAACCGGAGTTTGCCGTCGGGGTCGCGAGCCTCGGCGAGCTCGTCAGAGAGGTCGCTGTATTCGATCACTCGGTGCTGGCCGTGGTGTTCGGCGACGACGCCCACCCGCTCCTTGGGGAGCTGCTTTTCCACGACCTGCGTGGAAAACTCCGCGTTGGCGAGCAGGTGGTATCCGAGAAACTCTGGATCGAGCGGCATCGCGAGCGGATTGTCGACCTGAAACGACGCGACGTGCTGCACGCCCCGTTCAGCAAACCACGCGAGCCCGCCCGCTGCCACCAGGGCCGAGAGCAGCCCGCCATGGCCGTCGGGGGCCACGGCCACATGATCTGCGGCATCGAGCAAGAGGTCGAGCGAGGCGATCGAAAGTGCCGGCAGGTCGGCCTGCTGGAAAATCAGGACCTCGTTTTCAGGCAGCCCGAAGAACTGATGCTCCGCGAGGTATTCACGCGTGGCCTGATCGGTGGCTGAGCTGGTCATGATGGCGAGCGGGATTGGTCGGCCGGCGTGTGCGGCGATCGCCCGGATGCGGCCCAGCAGCAGTTCAAACAGGCTTGCCTGCGAGACGGGGCCGACGCGGTAGATCCCCTTGGGGCCGTCGCATCGCAGGCGTGATGCCTGGCCACCGGCGACGAGAATTGCCCCCGCTCCTCCCTGAGCCAGGAGGGCTTCGCCACGCTTCGTGGCATCGAGGGGGCTCAGCGGGCCAACAGGGCTGAGGCCGCCGGAACGCAAACGCGGGCCAGCAGGGGTGTGGGCGGCCTGCAGCCACGCGGGATCAACCGCAAGGGCCGCTTCTGGCGAGTCTGAGGCCGCTAGTTTCCGCATGCCATCCACCTGGGCCCAGTCGATGTGCAGCAACTGCCGAGTGAGCTCCGCTTGGGCGTCGCCGGGAAGTCGAGACAGGTGGTCGAGCAGCGGAAGCTGGCCGAGGTGCTGGAGCTGTTGACGAAGCATGTCGGTGAGGTGCGTTGAATCGCTCATGGTGCCATCTCTCGAGCAAGGGCTGGTGGGCTAGCTTCCCTGTCTGACCCACCACCAGAGGAGGAAGGCGAGCACCGGGAACCCCACGAAGATCACGGCGTAGGTAAAGACCGTTGTCCAGAGGTGATCGGGCCAGCGTGCCATGAATAGCCTCAAGGTGTGGAAGAGTCGGGGAGGAATGCTCGAGGGTGCGCGGTGGGAGACGCCGTTGCCGTGGCAACATAGTCGATTGGAATGTCGAAGGGATCTTCGGCCGCTTCCTCCAGCCGGCATTCGACGCGAATCCCCCACGGCAGAATCTCGCCAGGCGCGACGGCCGCATCCATCTCGTCGTAGGCCGTCGACAGCTGGACGGTTGGCGTTTCCTGAAAGGGAGGGCAGAAGCCCACGTGAGCAACCGCGACACGGTCTCCGGTGCGGAACGACACGAGCACGGTGCCTTTGATGCATTCGCCCCCTGCGGGGGTGCGACGTCGAATCTGCTGCTGAAGGAAACCGTCTCCCTCTGCAAATGTTTCCAGTGCTGGCGAGGCTTCGACGAAAGGGGATTTCGTGGCCTGCTCCGAGGCAGGTGGGGCAACGCCTGGCAGCTCAACCTCGGTGGCGGCCGCAGCTCGTTCGCCTTCGGCAGAAGAGGGCGTTTGCTCGGGGGGGGCACGCCACGCGAGGAGCCGACCTCGCCAAGGAAGCACGAGCCCGGCGACGGCGCCTGAGAGTGCCAGGAGAGTGGTGCCACGGCCAATGCCGCCCCCACTCACTCCCCACAGGCAGGCCCAGAGACCAAGCCTTGGAAGGAGCCACGTGAGCCACTCAGTCGCGCGGGGCAGGCGTGCCTGCTGTGTTGGGGGGCTGAGGGCGGCCCCCACGGGCCGCATCAGCCAGTCGCAGAGTGCCATGCACACGAGCAACGAGAGCACCGTGGCTGCCATCCCGCCGGCGGAGAGTGTGGTGGTCACACCACCAGCCGCCCGCCGGCTCGCGACCACGAGGCCGGCGACGGGCATGGCTGAAAGCAGGACGGTGCCGGCCACCAACCGCATGTCGGCAGAGAGCAACTCGGCAGAGCCGCGGTTTTTCAACCGGCGGCTCATCGCCGAGTTCATCTTGGATGCGACAACGACATCTGCGGGCATCACCGCGATGCCTTTCGTGGTGAAACGGAAGCCTGGCAACAACAACGAGGGGAGCCTACTTGGCGGCAGCGGCGAGCGCCTCGGCCTTGTCGGTCTTTTCCCACGGGAACTCGTCGCGACCAAAGTGCCCGCCGAAGGCGGTGCGACGATAGATCGGACGGCGGAGGTCAAGGTGGTCAATGATGCCGCGAGGTGAGAGCGGGAAGACCTCGCGAATCAGGCTGCAGAGCCGTTCGTCGTCGATCTTTCCGGTGCCATCGGTCTCCACGTGCACGCTCACCGGCTCGCTGACGCCGATTGCGTAGGCGAGCTGAACCTCGCAGCGATCGGCCAAGCCTGAGGCCACAATGTTCTTGGCAATGTAGCGAGCCATGTAGGCGGCACTGCGGTCGACCTTCGTGGGGTCCTTGCCGGAGAAGGCTCCGCCACCGTGACGGCCCCAGCCACCGTAGGTGTCGACGATGATCTTGCGGCCGGTGAGGCCAGCATCACCGTGAGGACCACCCACCACAAAGCGGCCGGTTGGGTTGATGTGGTAGGTGATGTTGGAGATGTCGATGTCGGTGGGGAGTACCGGCTTGATCACATTCTCAGTCACAAACCGCCGAATCTCGTCGTTGCTCACGCTCGGAGCGTGTTGGGTGGAGACCACGACCGTGTCGACACGCACAGGCTTGTTGTCTTGGAACTCGATGGTGACCTGACTCTTCGAGTCGGGACGCAGCCAGTCGACCTCTGCGTGCTGACGGGCTTCGGTCAGCCGGTTGAGGATCCGATGCGAGAGCGCGATCGGCAGAGGCATCAGTTCGGGCGTGTCGTTGCAGGCGTAGCCGAACATCAATCCTTGGTCGCCGGCGCCGATGTCTTTGCCCGCGGTGTTGTTCTCATCGACACCCATGGCGATGTCAGGGCTCTGCTTGCCCACGGCAACGAGCACGCTGCAGGTGTCGGCTGCGATGCCCATCTCGGCGTCTGTGTAGCCGGTGCTGCGGATCACATCGCGAACCACCTGCTGGTAGTCAATGGTGCCGCGGGAGGTGATTTCGCCAGCGACGACCGCGAGGCCTGTGGTCACCAGGGTTTCGCAGGCAACGCGGCTGAGCGGGTCCTGGGCGAGATAGGCGTCGAGAACCCCGTCGGAAATCTGGTCAGACAGCTTGTCCGGGTGACCCATGCTGACCGACTCGCTCGTGAACAGAAACTTGCCTCGTGCCACGTCTCGTGCCTCGCTCGAAAACGAAAAAATCCCGCAGCTGCCGGTGCAGCCGTCGAAGTGCACAGCGTATCGGGAGATGTGCGGGGTCGGCAACCGGGGGCTGTCAGGTGGCGGGCATCTGCGGCAAGACAGCGAGGAGCCGGCGAATCGTGAGGTCCGTGGCGCCGCGACCTGTGGCGACGACCGCCGCTGCACGGGCGCCCATCGCCTCCCGCTCGTCTGGATGCTCCAACGCCCAGCCCACGAAGTCGGTCAGTTGCTGCTGGTCGTGGACCACGCGAACGGCCTCGGCGGCAAGCAGGCCGGCGACTTCTGTGTGAAAGTTGCGGGTGTGCGGCCCGAACGCCACCGCGGCACCGTAGGCCGACGGCTCCAGCATGTTTTGGCCACCCCGTTTTCCGTCGAGACTCCCGCCGACAAACGCGATGCTGGCGGTGCCCCACCACGCGGCCAGTTCACCCGTGGCGTCGACGAGGAGCACGCGGTAGCCTGGCTGCAGCCCGTCGCGGTCCAGCCGGCTCCGCCGTTGCCAAGCGAGCCCAGACGCCTCCAGGAGATCTGCGATCGCGGCGGCGCGTTCGACATGCCGTGGGACAAGAATCAGCCGCAACGCCGGATGCGTCGCAGAGAGTTTCTGAAAGGTTTCAATCGCCAGCGCCTCTTCGGGATGCTGGGTGCTGCCTGCGAGGAACACGACGTCGTCTGCGGCAAGGCCCGCGAGGGCCGCAAGTCGCTGCACCTCGGCTGACGAGCGATCACCACGGGCTCCGTCGTATTTCATGGAACCGGCCACAACGACCACCGGCGCGCCCAGTTTGCGAAACCGGGAGGCATCCTCTTCGCTGCGGGCGATCACGACCGTGAGACGCTGAAGCATGCGGCGGGCGATGGGGGCGATCCGCTGGTAGCCACGAAAGCTCCGCTCACTCATGCGGGCATTGACTACGGCGATGGGGATGCCTCGGCGGGCGGTGATCGCCAGGAGCTGCGGCCAGAGTTCGAGCTCGCCGAGCACGAGCATGTCAGGCTGCACGCGGGTCACGACTCGGCGAACCGCCCAACTAAAATCGAGTGGGCAGGGAAAGACGAGCTCGGGGGGAAAGCGTGAACGAGCAACCTCAAGGCCGGTCGTGGTGGAACTCGAGATCACGCACTCCACCTGGCGGCCTTCGGCCTCGGCGAGGCTTCGCAGCCTGGTGGCAAGCGACGAGAGCAGGGCGACCTCACCCACGCTCACGCCATGCAGCCAGATCCGATGGCTCCCGGGAAGTGGAGCCGGGAGGGAGATGCTGCCGCTCAGCCGCTGCCAGACGGCCGCCACCGGGCGTCGCCCCGCCATCCGTCGCCAGGCCACCCACGGCAGAGCCACGAGGGCGAGAAGGATGTAGAGCAGGTCGAGCATGAGTCGAACATCACCCACGCATGGGGCACGCCGCGAAACTGCCCGCCGCGACGGGCACGGCAGCGAACAGGGTTGGCGGAACGTGCACGCGTTTAACCGGCCTGGCCTGCTTGCACGGGGGTGCCGCCACCCGATCGAGCACAGCAGTTCTTAAATTTCTTGCCGCTGCCGCATGGGCACGGGTCGTTTCGGCCGACCTTCTCGCCCATGTTGCGAATCGGTTCTTTCTTCGTGTCGCCGGAGGCGTTGCCCGGTTGCGAGCCGTCGGCTGCTGGTGGCGGTGGGGCCATCGCCGCAGCGGAGGCATCGGCATGCACCGCCGACGTCTCCTTCCAGGTGCTCTTAAGGGCGTCGTCTTCAACCTGTTCGATGCGGTAGACAATGTCCGTCACGCGGTCGTCGATGCCCTTCCACATCAGGTCGAAGGTTCGCATGCCTTCACGCTTGTATTCGACCTTCGGGTCAACCTGGGCATAGCCCCGCAGGCCGACGCTGGAGCGGAGGTGATCCATCGCCAGCAGGTGATCCTTCCAGGCGTTGTCGAGGATCTGCAAGAGCACGGCCCGCTCCATGCGGCGCATTTCGCCGCGGACGGCGTCATCAATCGCGGAGAGCACCTGCCGTTCGACGGTCTCGACAGTGGCGTGCTTTGCCGCGGCTGCCGCGGTGGGGTTTCCGGCGTCGGTTTCGAGCCAGGTGGCAAGAGGACCAGCCAGATCCCCGAGGGGGCCGACATGCGCTCGGTCGTGGAACGTCGGCATCGCTGCGTTGAGCTTGCCGATCGCCTGTTCGCGGATAGCAGCGTCTTTGGCATGACGACGGGCAGAGGCGGCCCGCAGCACGGCCCGCAGTTGCTCGAGGTCGCTGGTGGCCAAGTCCGACTCCGCGAGGGTCTCGTCAAACCGTCGGCGTGCCCAGGCGAGTAGGCCGTCGCGGTCGAGCCGCCGCGAACCATCTGGCTGCCTGCCTGAGAAGTGGGCGAGTCCCACGATCACTGGGTAGACGATTTCTCGTTCGGCATAGATCTCGCGTGCTTTCTTCTCCACGAGTTTGCGGAACTCGGGAACCTCAAGGCTGCGGACTTCGGAGAGGTCGAGGGTGGCCCCAAACCGCCATTCGGTCCATCCGCAGGCGCTGCGGACGCCGAAGTCGTTGGCCAGGAAGCGAGCGCCTTCGGAAAGGTCGATCCGTTGAATTGCTTCCCTGGCCTGTTCAACGAGATACTCGTCGACTTGGTCACGGCCGATCCGCTTCAGGTCTCGATCGCGGAGAGAGGTCTTCCAGCGGGCGTTCGCAAAACTGGCGAGCGCTCCCCAGTTCCACTCGCTCTCGTCTTCTTCAGCCGGCAGATTTTCTTCGATGGCTTCGAAGATTTGGGTTTCCGACTTCCGCATCGCCTCGTCAACGGCAAGTCGCTCCGCCTCTTCGGGAGAGAGGCCGCGGTAGTCAGAGCCGTCGAGTTCGCAACTCAGCTGACCTGCGGCCCACTTGGCGTAGGTTTCCGCACCGTAGTCTTTCGCGAGAAATGTCGTGATGTTTTCGTCGATCTGGCGATCCACCATCTCCAAGATCAGCTCGCGACAGTCGGCTCCATCGAGGATGGCTTGGCGGAAGCCGTACACACGCTTCCGCTGCTCGTCCATCACCTCGTCGTACTCGAGAAGGTTTTTGCGGATCTCGAAGTTGCGTTCTTCGACCTTCCGCTGGGCGGCCTCGATTCGGCGGGTGACCATCCGGCTTTCGATGGCTTCGCCGTCTTGCATGCCTAGGCGGGTGAGCATGTTCTTGACCCACTCGCCGGCGAAGATCCGCATCAGGTCGTCTTCGAGCGACAGGAAGAAACGGCTGCTGCCTGGATCCCCTTGCCGGCCGCAGCGGCCGCGAAGCTGGAGGTCGATACGACGGGCTTCATGCCGCTCCGTGCCGATGATCTGCAGGCCGCCCATGTTGCGGACCTTCTCTCCTTCGGGCTTCATCTGTTCCCGTTCGGAGATTTCGTCCACGAGGGCGTCCCACTCCTCGGGCGGCACATCAAGCCTGGTTGGATAGATGTCTTGGAGCTTGGCCCAGGCCATCGTTTCGGGGTTGCCGCCGAGGATGATGTCGGTGCCGCGGCCGGCCATGTTGGTGGCGATGGTGACGGCCCCGAGGCGGCCCGCCTGGGAGACGATTTCCGCCTCTCGTTTATGGTGCTTGGCATTGAGCACCTGGTGCTTCACGCCCCGCTTATCGAGGAGGGCGGAGAGTCGTTCACTCTTCTCGATGGAGACGGTACCGACGAGCACGGGCAGGCCACGCCGGTGGATCTCTCGGACTTTGTCGCAGGGGATCGACTCGCGGAGGCCGGCCTTCTGGCTTGCGTCACCCGTGGTCGACGGCCGCGGCTCAAAGCTGATTTCGTGCTCATTTTCAGAAAGAATCGTGCCGGTCCGCCACGACCCATCGCTCAACGAGAGCGAATCCCAGCGATTGATCCGCTCGACCTCGTCGGCGACTGCGATCCACTTCTCACGTTCGGTGCGGTAGATCACGTCTGGGTGGTTGATCCGTTGCATGCCGCGGTTCGGCGGAATCGCGATCACCTCAAGCTTGTAGATCTTGAGAAACTCGCCCGATTCCGTCATCGCGGTGCCGGTCATCCCGGAGAGTTTGTTGTAGAGCTTGAAGAAGTTTTGAAGGGTGACCGTCGCGAGCGTCTGCGACTCCTCCTTGATCCGCACACCTTCTTTCGCCTCAACCGCTTGGTGCAGTCCGTCGGACCAATTGCGGCCTGGCATCAGACGACCGGTGAACTCGTCAACGATCACCACCTCGCCTTGCTGCACGACGTAGTTCACATCGCGCTTGTAGAGATGGTGGGCCTTGAGACTGTTGTCGATGAGATGCGGCCACTCCATGTTGCCGGCGGTGTAGAAGCTCTCCACACCGGCCAGTTTTTCGGCAGTCCGCACGCCCTCTTCGGTGAGTGAGACGGAGTGCTCCTTCTCCTTCACCTCAAAGTGGACGTCTGCCTTGAGCTGGCGGGCGATCTGGTCGGCTCGCGAATACTTGGTGACGTCATCGTGGGCAGGGCCCGAGATGATCAGCGGCGTCCGAGCCTCGTCGATCAAAATGTTGTCGACTTCGTCGACGATCGCGAAGTTGAGTCGCCCTTGGCTCTGCTGCAGGTGCTTGGCAAAGCGATCGTCATCGCGGGCCGCCATCCGCATGTTGTCGCGGAGGTAGTCAAAGCCAAACTCGTTGTTCGTGCCGTAGGTGATGTCGCAGGCATAGGCCCTCTGCCGAGCGCCAGAGTCGAGGCCCGACTGGATTGCCCCCACGGTCAGCCCAAGCCCGATGTAGAGCGGCCCCATCCACTCCATATCACGACGCGCGAGGTAGTCGTTCACGGTCACGACGTGTACGCCCTTCCCCTCGAGGGCGTTCAGGTAGGCAGGGAGGGTGGCGACAAGGGTTTTGCCCTCACCGGTGATCATTTCCGCGATATTTCCGGCGTGAAGCACCATGCCGCCAAGCAGCTGCACGTCGTAGTGCCGCATGCCGAGAAACCGCCGACCACCCTCTCGGCAGACGGCAAACGCTTCCACCAGGATGTCGTCGAGGGTTTCGCCGGCCGCAAGCCGTCGACGGAAGTCTTCGGTCTGCGCACGCAACTCGTCGTCGCTCAAATCGCGATACCGCGACTCCAAGGCGTTGATGGCCTCGATCTTGGGATCAAGACGGCGGAGGTACCGGGCGTTGGACGAGCCGAAAAGGCCCGTGATGAACCGTTCAATACGGACGCCGAACGCGGCAGCTGCATTGGAGACCGCGTCCCAGAGGCGTTCGAGGATTTCCATGGATTCCTATCGTTTCCGCCAGCCCGGGAAAGGACTGGCGGGGTGGGGAAGGCGGTGTACGCGGAGGGAACCCGCTACACGGCCGAAATCTGGCGAGGAACTTGGATTCTCGCGGGGAAGCGGCGCGGGGGTCAAGGCGAGCGTCGGCGGAGAAACGCTGGGAAAACACGGGAGTTTTCTCAGCGGGGTGCTGCGATGTGGCTGGGGAACCCTGGAAATCTAGGGTGTTGGCACGCTCAGCAGCCAGCGAGCGAGGCAGAGGTAGACCGTAAGCGTGACCATGTCGGTCGCGGCGAGGGAGATTGGGCCGGCGGCGACCTGCGGTTCTCGGGACAGCAGCCGCAGGCCATTGGGGATCGAGACGCCGATGATCGCCGCGGCGACGACGCCACCAGTGATCCCCCCAAGCAGGGCCAGCACGACGGGCCCCTGCCCGAGCCAGGTCAGGGCGACGACGGCCACTGTCGAGGCGCTCGCCCCTCCCAGGAGAAAGCCCGTGGCGGATTCGTTGCGGATGTCTCGCAAGAGCCCCGCGACGGTGGGGCGTCTGCCATGGAGCCGCTGGAGGGCGATGCTCACCGACTGAATGCTCACGCTCTCGGCCAGGGCGAGCACCACAGGGATAAACATGGCCAGGGCCACCGCCTGCTCAAGTTCGGCTTGAAACAGCCCGGAAAGAAACGCTGCCACGATCCCACCGGCAATGTTCGCGATCAACCAGGGAAAACGGCTCGCAAACGAGGCCACGGCCGACCGCGACTGCGTCTCTTGGTAGTGCACGCCGATCAGCTGAAACAGATCGTCGAGATCCTCCCGGCGGTCGAGGTCCGCGAGTTCGTTCGTGTAGAGGTCGACGTCCACCACCCCCAGCATGCCCCGCTCGGCATCGACCACAGGGAAAGCGAGAAGTCGATGCAGCAGGAAGAACTCACAGGCATCGAGCACCGTTGCCGAACTTGGGATCGCCACCACCCGCTGCACCATGATGTCGCGAATCAGAATCGCGTCCTCTGACAGCAGCAGTCGCCGGGTGGGCACCACGCCCACGAGCCGATCCTCCTCGTCGAGGACATAAAAGTAGATGATCCGTCCCTCAGGCGGGGCGGCGCGGGCCGTGCGGATCGCCTCACGGACGGTTTGGTTGGGGCCCAGCCGGGCAAAGTCGGCTCGCATGTGGTGCGCGACAGAATCTTGAAGGTGTGAAGAGTCGTGTGGGGTCGGCATTGATGCGGTTCGGGCAGGGAAGGGGAGTCGGTGATGCGTCGAGCGGTTGCTTCCTAGGGTAGAGTACCGGGATGCACCACTTTGTTGTCTGTGGCCTGGGGCGGTTTGGACTCACCGTGGTTGAGTCTTTGCGTGAGTCGGGTCGCCAGGTCACCGTGATCTCCGACGAACAGACCTCGCCCGATCGCATCGAGCGGGCGAAAACGCTCGGCGTGCGTTTGGTGGAGGGGGACTTCTGCCTCGCCTCAACGCGGCGGGAGGCCGGTGTGCCCACGGCAGCGGCGGTGTTGTTGACGTCGTCAAACGACGTATCCAATCTCGAAGCGGCCCTCGAGATCCGCGGCGAGGCGAGTGAGATCCCCGTCGTGATGCGGCATTCCGACACGAGATTCGCCCGCCGGCTTGAGGCGGATTTCGGAGTGGCGGTGGCCATGGCTCCGGCCGACTTTGCGGCAGGCGCCTTCGTGGAGGCGGCCATGGCAGCCACCACCGAGGCAGAGCCGCGGGGCCGGCGGCCCTCTCGGATTGACGTTCCTCGTCGCACGATTCGACCGGAGTTTCTCCTGATCCCCGCGATTCTGTTGGTGATCTATCTCGCGGCGATCGTGGTGTTTCGGCAGTCGATGGGGCTGAGTTGGGTCGACTCTGCGTACTTCACCACGTCGGTGGTCACGACGGTTGGGTTTGGTGACTTCAACCTGCAGGAAGCCACACCCCTGGTGAAACTCTTTGGCATTCTGCTGATGTTTAGCGGCATCGTGCTGGTGGCGATCATCGCCTCGCTGCTGACCAACTTCGTGGTCTCAGGCATGGCGATGCAACTCCGCAACGAGTTTCTCGCGGCCAGACTGCGGGGGCATGTGGTGGTCTGTGGGCTTGGCCAGGTGGGGGTGGCGGTGGCCCGCGATCTTCAGCGGCGAGGGATCCCGGTGGTCGCGGTGGATCCTGCGGCCTGCGACGACCAGCATCGTGAACTGCATCTGCGGTGTCCGCTGATTGCGAGCGATGCGACCCGTCCCATCTCGCTTGTGCGGGCGGGAATCGATCGGGCGCGAGCGCTCGTGGCATCGACCTCCAACGATGCGCTCAATCTCGAGATCGGCCTGATGGCCCAAGAGACCGTTCAACGCCGGCGAGCGAATCGCCCGCTGCGTCTCGTGCTGAGGTGCTTCGACCCTGATCTCGCGCGACGGATTCACGCCGTCTCGGAGGACTACATCCTGCTCTCCGAGGCGCAAATTGCAGCACCGTTGTTTGTCCGCCGCGCCATCGAGCATGCCCTTGAGCCTGCGGATGAGGAGTCACGCGACGTCAGCGACGCCTCGGACGCTCCTGCAGAAGGTGTCCGCGAGACATAGCGCAGCCTAGGTGTGGGTGTAGCCACGACGAGCGGCCGTGTTCGTCGTGCTTGGGTGCGCCCGGAGATGTTCGACTGCGGCTTTGAGGTCACGCATCAGCAGGTCCGCCATCTCGCGATTGAAGTCGCGTCGAACGAGGATCCGCTGAAACGCCTGCTCGGCGAGTTCGCCGGTGAACGGGTAGGCGGGCACCTGCCAACCGCGCATCCGCAGTCGGTCAGCAAGGTCGTAGAGTGTGAAGCCCGGGGTGACGCCGTCGGCGAGCGTCCAGACAACGGCCGGGATGCCCTTGGTCGGATCGCCGTCGTGTACCACACGGAAGCAGTCTTCTTCGGCGATGGTGGCGGCGCACTCTTGGGCGACGGCGTGGGCCTGACCGTGGATCGCGGCATACCCCTCTCTACCGAGCCGCACAAAATCGTAGTACTGCGCGATCACCTGTCCCGCGGGACGCGAGAAGTTGATCTGGAAGGTGGGCATGTCGCCACCGAGGTAGCTGACATGGAACACCAGGTCGTCGGGCAGGTCCTGCGGCTCTCGCCACATCACCCAACCGACTCCTAGGGGGGCCAGCCCGAACTTGTGTCCGGAGGCGTTGATGCTCTTCACGCGGGGGAGGCGGAAGTCCCAAGCGGCGGCGTCGGGTGCGGTGAAGGGGGCGAGGAAACCGCCGCTGGCCGCATCGACGTGAATCGGAATGTCGACGCCGGTCTTTGCCTCGTACGCGTCGAGGGCCGCTGCGATTCCAGAGACGTCTTCATACAAGCCGTGGTAGGTCACGCCCATCGTGGGCACGACAAAGATCGTGTTCTCATCAACCCGCTCCAGCACATCGGCAGGATCGAGGCAGAGTCGATTCTCTCGCATCCCCACTTCACGCAACTCGATATCCCAGTACTTCGCAAACTTATGCCAGCAGATCTGGACGGCACCACAGACCATGTTGGGGCGGTCGGTGGGCTTCCCTGCCGCCCTTTGTCGATCGCGCCACCGCCACTTCGCTGCCATCCCACCGAGCATGGCCGCTTCGCTGGAGCCGACGGTCGAGCAGCCAATTGCCTCACCCGGAGCGTTCCAAAGGTCGGCGAGCATCCGCACGCAGCGGCTCTCGAGTTCCGCCGTCTGTGGGTACTCGTCTTTGTCGATCAGGTTTTTATCGATCGCGAGATCCATTAACTGATGGACCTCAGGGGCCTCCCACGTCTGGCAGAAGGTGGCGAGGTTTTGCTTGGCGTTGCCGTCGAGCAGCAGTTCTTCGGCGATCGCCTGATGGAGCACGTGCGGTTGTCCGCCGCGGGGGGGGAAGTGGTCCCGTGGCAGTTCCTCATTGAGGAGAAACTCCGGTGGGAAGGTCGTGGGGAAGGTGGCCCGTGGCCCATCGGATGCGGGGCGCGATGCAGATCGAGGCGATGGTGCGGAGCGAGCGGAGGATCGGTGGAGTGGCATGGCAAGGGCTCCGTGGGCTGGGGGCGAGAAGGGCGGCGGTCGCCGACAGGCGGGCGGTTTCCGAGTGTGATTGTGCGGACTTTGCCGGTCGAGGAAAGCGGAAATGTCGACTGTGCGGGGTGTGTAGCGGCGTGAGGCCACGAGCGGTCGTGGTGGCCTGCAGCAGCCGATACGCGAGGG
This sequence comes from Planctomycetota bacterium, assembly GCA_029978905.1. GTDB lineage: Bacteria > Planctomycetota > Planctomycetia > Pirellulales > UBA1268 > M30B53. The sequence continues at coordinate 39,889 of JAPOIM010000008.1, read as the reverse complement.
TAAGGTTGAAGCGGCGGTGTGTGCGCGATCGGTCTTGGCTCCCAAAGGAACAACACAATGCTGGAAGGTGCAGTGCCACGGCTGAGCGTGGGAGGGCTTCTCGCCGCATGTGTGCTCGCGGCGACGGCAGGGTCGGCTGCGGCCAACGGCTTTGGCTCTGGCAACTGGGGAGGGAGCAGCATCGGCGTGGGGCCCAACACCTTCTACAACAACGGGCTGGTGTCGAGGCAAATCGGTGGCCATGAGTTCTTCAACAATGGCGTGGTCGGCATGAACTACGGCAACGTCACCCTCTACAGCAACGGTCTTGCTGCGAGGACGGGGCGGGCCACGAGCGGCCATGCACCGAGCCGCTACTTCAGCAACCTCTCGATTGGCGTGCCTGTGCGGTCGGGGACTGGCTCGCAGACCACGGTCTACGGTGGAGGGCAGCCCTATCCACTTGGGCCAGGGCCCAATCCCTTCAGTTCGGGTGCCGGTGGCATTCCCGCAAGCGGAGCGACACCATGGTCCACGACTCCGTGGTCGCAGAAGCCCTGGTAAGCCGCGCGTAGCATGGGGGGACCTGCTGGGGATACGATAACGGCCTCCGTTCGGCGTTCCCGTCGTTTGGTGCCTGTTCTTCTTGTCCCTCCTATAGGTTGCACGTGACCGCTGTTTCGTCGTCCACCCCGTTTCGTGACCTCCACGGAAGCCTGGTCTTCCTTGGGACGGGTACGAGCGTGGGCGTGCCGATGGTGGGATGCAGCTGTGCGACTTGCCAGAGCAGTGACCCGCGCGACGGCCGTACACGGACGAGCGTTGCCCTGGGGCTTCCTGGGGGCACGCTCTTAATCGACACCACGCCCGACCTGCGAGAGCAGCTCCTCCGGGAGCGCATCGGTTCCATCGATGCCGTGCTCTACACGCACGATCATGTCGATCATGTGTATGGCATGGACGATCTGCGGCCAATCTGCTTTCACACAGGCAAGCCGGTGTCGGTCTACTGCGAGGAGCGGGTTGAGCGGCGAATCCTGCAAGCTTTCGACTACGCGTTTGTGGCTCCCGCCTCGCCCGGGGGTGGGCTGCCAAAAGTGACCTTCAACCGGATCTCAACTGACCCGTTCTCTCTGCTTGGGATCGCGGTCACGCCGCTGCGGCTGCAGCACGGGACCTTCGACGTGCTTGGGTTCCGTTTTGGCAACCTCGCCTACTGCACCGACACCAACGAGATTCCTGAGGAGACGTGGCCGCGGCTGGAAGGTCTCGACGTGCTGGTCCTCGACTGTCTCCGCTCCAGTCGTCATCCCACGCACTTCTCGCTCAGCGAGGCGCTCGGGGTGGCACGGCGCGTCAACGCCCGACGGACGCTGCTGGTGCACATGTCGCACGACATCCGACATGCGGAGGTCGCTGCCACGCTCCCGCCTGGTGTTGAACTCGCGTACGACGGGCTTGTCGTGCCACTGGTCGGCATCGACGCATCTGCCTGACGCGTTGAAAACACCTGTCGAGCCTCCTAGAGTTTGGACAGGTTTTGTTGTCCGCGCACTCAGGGGAGGTTTCGGCCGTGATTCACACGCCCTTCACATCGGTTCTTGCGGGCTGTTTGCTCCTGATGGCGACGCTGGTGACGCCCGAGGTTGCGTGGGCGCAGCGGGATGCCGGGGCGAAGGCCCGCGGTGATCTGACGTTCTATGCGAGGAGCGGCGGCTCCCACATGAATGCAGCCCATGCACACGCCAGCCACTACCACGGCTACATCCGCCGCACGACGTCGGTGTCGCCACACGTAGCGCGGTTAAGTGGAAGTGCCATCAACCACCACATCGACCTCGCGCAGCAACACCTTGAAGGCATGCGTGAGATCTTTGAAAGCGCCGATGACAAGGAGTCGTTGGCGGCGATCGGTGCCATCGAAAAGCAGATCGCCGAGGCCAAGCATCACCACGCCATCGCGGAGAGCAAAGCCCGTACATCTCCAGAGGACATCGCGGCTCTTCAAGAAAGCGTGGACCAACTTCGTGTATCGCTTGACAAGGCGATCACGGCGTATGGTGCGCTGCTCGTGAAGCATGAACTTGCCGACGACGAGGTTACGCCTCAGGACGCACCGCCGAAGTAGCGCGGTTTATCGCAGTCGCATCGCGTTGCCGATCACCGAGAGGCTGCTGGCCGTCATGGCAGCTGCTGCGAGCATCGGGCTCATCAGCATGCCGGTGATGGGGTACAGCAGCCCAGCGGCGATCGGAATCGCCAGCATGTTGTACACGAGCGAAAGGGCAAGGTTTTCGCGGACATTCCGCATCGTCTGCCGGGCAAGGTCGATCGCTTCTGGAAGCCGGGTGAGGCCGCCAGAAAGCAGGGTGATGTCGGCGGTTTCGATCGCCACGTCGGCGGCGGATCCGACGGCGATCCCCACGTCGGCGGCTGCGAGTGCGGGGGCATCGTTGATCCCATCCCCAACGAAGGCGATCCGGCTTCCGGCCTGATGCCGGCGATGGATGTCACGGAGTTTGTCCGAGGGCGTGCAGCTGCCGAGGACATCGCTGATGCCCACCCCGGTGCCGAGAGCGTTTGCCGCGGCCTGGGTGTCGCCGGAGAGCAAGGCTGGATGGAGTCCACGATCGCGGACTTGGGAGACAACGCGTGCCGCTTCCTCACGCGGCCTGTCTTCGAGCGTGAACCAGGCGGCTGCCTGGCCGTCGATGGCGGCGTAAACGACTGTCGCCCCACGTTGTCGGGCAACGTCGGCCTCGGCGGGTTCGCTGAAGTGCCCTGCGCGTTCCTGCACGAAGCCAAGATTGCCAACGTCGACCTGGCGGCCTTCGACGGTGCCGGTGACCCCGCGGCCCACCACTGCTCGCACGCCTTCTGCTGGAGCGAGTGTGAGGCCATGCTGCTCGGCTGCCTGCGTGAACGCCTGTGACAGCGTGTGTTCGCTGCCCGCTTCCACGGCGGCTGCCAACGCCAGGATGCGGTCGCCCTGGTCATTGGGTGCGCCCATCACTCCAGATGCCACGAGCTGCGGCCGGCCACGCGTCAGCGTGCCCGTTTTGTCGAAGATCAGCGTGTCGGCCATGGCAAGGGCCTGCATCGCTGCCGACGAGCGGGCGAGGATCCCCGACTTGGCGCCGCGACCAATGGCGACGGTCATCGAGAGCGGTGTGGCCAAGCCAAGTCCACAAGGGCACGCGATCACAAGCACACTCACCGCAGACACGATCCCCATCGCGAGCCCCTGCTCACCTCCGAGCAGCAGCCAGGCCACGAAGGTGATCCCAGCCACCGCCACGACGGCAGGCACGACGCGGGCGGAGATGCGATCGGCCAGCTGCTCGATCGGCGCCCGGGCAGCATGGGCTTCGCGGACGAGTCGCGTGATGCGAGCCACGAGCGATCCCGCACTGGCCACATCCGCTCGCATGACCACGGCTCCCGCGCCGTTGAGCGAGCCACCGAGCACACGGTCGCCGGCCTGTTTTGCCACGGGCATGGGCTCACCCGTCAGCAGCGACTCATCGCACTCACTGCTGCCCTCGACGACGTGGCCATCGACTGGAATCCGCTCACCCGGACGCACCCTCAGCAAATCTCCCGCTCTGACCGCGGCCAGGGGCACGGTTTCGCTGCGGGAGGTGTCGCCAGGGTCGAGCCGGAGAGCCTCGGGTGGGGAGAGATCGAGCAGGGCGCGGATCGCCGCGGTGGTGCCGCGTCGGGCCTTGCTCTCCAACAACTGACCCGCAAGCACGAGTACAACAATCATGGCCGCGGATTCGAAGAACCTCCCCACGGTGTTGTGGTGGCCGCGGATGGCATCGGGGAAGATCCCCGGAGCGACTGTGGCGAGCACGCTGTAGCCCCACGCGGTGAGAACGCCGATGGTGATCAGCGAAAACATCGTGGCCCTTCCGCGGCGAATGGCCTGCACGCCTCCGGTGAGGATTGGCCACCCACCGTAGAAGACCACCCAACTGGTCAGGGCCAGCTCCAGCCAGGCGGTCCAGGTGGCCTGCTGGAGGGACGTGATCCACGGTGGCAGCCCCTCGGTAGGCAGCATCCCAGCCAGCATCGGCAGCATGCTCACCGCAAATACCACGCCAGCGGGCACCACAGTCCTGGAGAGACGGCGCCGAAAGTCATCTCCTCCGTGGTCGTCGTTGCCGCCGATGGGCTCGAGCGCCATGCCACAGATCGGGCAGGTGCCCGCGGTGGGGCTCACGACCTCCGGGTGCATCGGACAGGTCCACCCCAGGGAGCCCGCTTCATGACGAGCACAGCAGGGGGCTGCGGGGGCCGCACTTCCCGTGAGAACCGGAAGCGACTCTTCAGGTTGGATGACCGGCAACTGCATGGGCACTCTCCTTTTCTGCTCGTGAGCAGGCGGCGAGGCGTCCGAGCACCACGGCCGCATCACCTGAATCGATCGCGCGTTCAGCAAGTTCTCGCGCCTCGGGCAGCGAGGCGGCCCGGCCTGCTGCCCAGAGCACGGCGGCGGCGTTGAGCAGCACGATTTCGCGACGAGGCCCGCGTCCTCCCGCAAGGACCTCTCGGATCGCCTCACCACTCTCGGCGGGCCCATCGACGATCAGTTCTTGTTCATCACATGCAGGACGAGTGCCGATGCCGAAGTCCTCTGGGGTCCAGCGAGTCATCGTCGCTTTGCCGTCGCAGACATCGATCACGTCGGTTGGACCAAACAGGCTGATCTCGTCGAGGCAGCGGCTGGCCGTTCCCTCGATGCGGCCGCTGACGATCAGACCACGCTTGAGGCCAAGGAGAGCCGCCGCCTCAGCCAGGGGTTGGCGTTTCGACTCACGCCCAACCCCGATCACCTGCACGGCAGCCGAGGCTGGGTTACACAACGGGCCAATCATGTTGAAGACCGTCGGTTTGCCGACACGCTTCCGCAGCGGCGCCACGCGGGCCATGGCGGGGTGGTAGCAGGGGGCGTGGCAGTAACAGATGCCAGTCTTCTCCAGGCAGCGGGCGTTGGCGGCCGGAGTGAGATCGATGGTGACCCCGAGCACCTCGAGCACGTCCGCTGATCCTGTCCGGCTGGAAATCGAGCGGTTGCCATGCTTGGCGACCGGTTGTCCGGCACCGGCCACCACAAACGCCGTGGCGGTGGAAATATTGAAAGAGCTCGACCCGTCTCCCCCGGTGCCGCAGGTGTCCGCCAGCAGCATGTCAGCAGGGGCGGGGAGCGGCGTCATGTGGGCTCGCAGCGCGTCGGCAGCGCCGGCGATTTCCGCCGCGGCTTCGCCCCGCTGGGAGAGGGCGACCAGCAGGGAGGCCAGGCCCGTCTGCGCCCCTTCGTCGGTCGCCAGGCCGTCGAGGATGCCTTCCACGAGCGAACGCATCGCCGCTCGTGACACCTGTCCACCGGCGGTGACCTCATCGAGCGCGGACTGAATCTGGGAGGAGAAGTCGGTCATGGTGTCTCAGGCGGTGCGGGAGAGCAGGGGGCTTGCCACGCGGGCAAAACCTGCTGTCGGACTTCGGCTTGATTCTAATCACCTTGGTTGCCGAGGATTGGTCAAAAGGGGCCGTGTGGCCAGCCCCTCCCGAAATCGTCGGCCATGATGCCTTATCTGAGAGCAGCCCCGTGCCGCGGAAGGTGATACTTGACGTTGATCCAGGGATCGACGATGCCGTGGCATTGGCGATTGCGCTGTTTGATCCCCGTCTCGACGTGCTGGCGGTGACGGCGACCGGGGGCAATGTCGACCCGGTTCAGGCCACGTCGAATGCACGCACGATCGTCAGCCTCCTCGATCCGCCCCGTCTTCCTCGGATCGGTGTGGCCTCCAATGACGTGCTCCTGCCCGAGCGAGGGCCGAGCGTGCATGGTGGGGATGGCTTGGGGGGCGCGGATCTCCCCTTGGCGCGTCTGCATGGCGGGCATCCTGCGGAGAAGGTGATTCTGGAAACGGTTCGGGCACATCCCGGCGAGGTGACGATTCTTGCCCTCGGGCCGCTGACCAATCTCTCACGGCTGATCGCCCGCGAGCCCTCAGTGGCCGAGTTGGTCGGTGAAGTCGTGGTGTCAGGGGGCACGGCTTTTGGTCGCGGCAGCACCACACCCGTTTCGGACTACAACTTCTTTGCCAACCCTGGTGCCGCTCGGCATGTGATCCGCGAGCCGCTGACGAAGACCCTCGTTCCGCTGGAGACCACTTCGCAAGTGGTGCTCGGATTCGACATGCTCGAACAGATGCCTGACGAGTCGTCGCGAGCGGGCGTGATGCTGCATCGGATGTTGCCCTACGCGTTCCGCTCGCACCGCCAACTCCTCGGCACGGAGGGAATCTGTCTGCACGATGTGGTGACCCTCGTCTCGCTCTTGCATCCAGAGCTGTTTGAGCGAACGACCGTGGGGGCCGACGTGGAGACCAGCGGTGAGCTGACGACAGGAATGCTCGTGGTCGATCGACGACCGGTGAACCGCTGGCAACGAAACGTTGACCTGCTCGTGGAAGTCGATGTTGGGGCCGTGCGCGACTGCGTGTTACGGGGCCTCGACCAGGCCGCCCGCTGCACGGCCCTGTGAACCAGCGCTGAGAGCCATGCAGGGAACGTCGCTTAGCGATCGAAGGCTTCGCGAGCGCCAACAGCGACGTTCATCGTTTGCGAACGTCGGTCTCGGTAGATGCGGAGTGCGACGGTGTGGTCGGCCGGCGTCACGCTGACAAGGCTCACGAGGTGGTCGTCATCTTCGATCGGCACGCCGTCGTATTCGAGGATCACATCGTCAATCTGGATGCCGGCTTTTTCCGCGGGGCCTCCCTTCGTGACGCCCGAGACGCGCGCTCCCATGGGCCTCACCAGGGAGAGGCGGTCGGCGGTCCGCTGCGAGAAGCGGCGGTCGAGGGTCACGCCCAGGTAAGCGCGGGAAACAGTGCCGTGCTGCACGAGCTGCTCGGCGACAAACATCAGCATGGGCACGGGGATCGCAAAGCCGATGCCTTCGCTGCCGCCGGAGTTGCTGGCAATCGCCGTGTTCAGCCCCACCACCTCGCCACGAAGATTGACGAGAGGGCCTCCGCTGTTGCCGGGGTTGATCGCCGCGTCGGTCTGGATGAAGTCTTGAAAGCGAACACTCCCTTCGCCGAGGTCGAGGTCGCGGCGACCCTTCGCCGACACAATGCCCAGCGTCACGGAATGGGCGAGGCCAAACGGGCTGCCGATCGCCAGCACGGTGTCGCCAATCTCAAGCCGGTCTTCGCTTGCCATCCGGGCGAGTTGCAGGCGATCGCTTGGGATCACCATCACGCCAATGTCGGTGGCTGGATCGGTCCACACCCGCGTTGGCCGAAACTCGCGACCGTTCTCAAGGCGGATGCGAATGTCGTCGAGTGCGGCACCGTGGATCACATGCCGATTCGTGAGTACGACGGTTTGGCCGCCAACGCTCGTGATCACGCCCGAGCCTGATTCGTCTTCTGAGGCCTCGCCCACGGAGTCGGACGACGACGGCTTCTTGGTGTCGATGTGGACCACCGTCGGTGTGATCAGTGCTGTGACTTTTCGCAGCAACCGGCTTTGTCGCTCAAGTTCGTCGGCTTCGCGGGCAACTTCGGCATAGAGCTGGTCCCGCTGGGACTCACTCAGGTCACGGTCGGCGAAGGGGTCGATCGGCCCCAAGGGCCCATCGATGGGAACGGGCCTGAGAGGCTCATCAGCAACTCCGGGCTGGGCCACAGCGAGAGCCAGAATGAGGCACGTCAGCATGCCCTGACAAGCGGCAATGAGCAAACGTCGAGGCAGGCTGGTGAGTGCGACCATGACGACACGTCTCTCGTGAAGGATGCTCTTTTTTGAGCATACCCCACGTAGCGGTCGATGGTCGGGCGGGAAGGCAGCGAACGCTCAGGAGACGTCGACTTCTTCCTCGTCCGACACCATCTCGGCTTCCTCACGAAGCGATGCTGCAGACATACCCGTCCGCTCGATTTCTCGCTGGCAGTCGATGCAGATCGTGGCGTACGGGAGAGCGTTGAGCCGTGCCATGGGGATTTTGCCCCCGCAGACCTCGCACAGGCCGTAGTCGCCATCCCGCATCCGCTCGAGGGCATGCTCGATGGAGGCCAGTTCGCGGCTTTCCACCTCGGCCAACTGCGAACTGATTTCATCTTGTGCGGAGTCGAGGGCGGCATCCATCACATCGCCCGGCTCGCCGCTGCGAAGTTCCTTCAGCAGGGAAAGGTCACCAGCCAGTGCGCTGCGAAGCGCATCTCGTCGGCGGACGAGGATCGCCTTTAAGTTGAGAATCGCATCTTTGCGTGCCATGGTGTTGTCCTCAGCGGCGTTCTTCGGTGTTTGCCGTGCCCGCGAAGTTTTTTTCTTTGCCATTGGAGAAGAACCTCGAACGGGGGGCATCCAGATAGTACGCAGCGGCCGCGAAAGAGTTCGCGCCACACCGGTTTTTCCGATTGAATCGGCGGTGATGGGGGAAAAATCGAGAAAAACCGCCGATGACAGTTGGAGGGGCGGTTGCGTCTTCCCAAAGTGCCGCCGGGCTTGCCCATTTTCGCATCCCTCGGCACACCGCACAGAAGAGGCTGTCAGGGAGCGGTGGGCTCACCCGCGAAGCACCAGAGGGTGCCGTCGTCGGTCGCCATCACCAGGGCTCCCGCGGCGATTGCTGGTGAGGCTACGAATCCACTTCCCGCATCAAACTCCCACGCCACTTCGCCGTCTTCGGTTCGGAGGGCGGAAATGCCCCCTGCGGCATCGCCAACGAGGGCGACTTCGAAGGGCGTTTTTGAGGAAGGAGAGGTGGCCTGCACGATGACGGGCGAGCCATCGATCCGCCCTTGCAGCCGTTGTCGCCAGACGCGATTGCCATCGCTCAGGCCAAAGGCCTCCATCACGCGGCTGCGTGAACCCACGATCGCGAGCGGTCCCTTTGTCGAGGCGCCGATCGCGGCACTCGAGCGATAGGCCTGCCCGCCAGCGGCGGGCCTCATCTGCCAGGCGACATCCGGCTCGGCGACGTCGATCGCAAAAAAACTGCCGCCTTCAGTCCCGAAGTAGACATGGTCGTCTGCCGCAGCCGGTGTGGTACCGGTCGGGCCATCGATCGCCACCTCACCCAGGGCCGATCCGTCGGCGGTGCTAATCACATGCAACTTGCCATCGCAGCCCGCGAGGAAGACGCGGCCTGCGGCCACGGTCGGCGAGCAGCGGATCTGGTCGGCGATCGTGTGGCTCCAGAGCACGCGGCCGTCCGCTGCGGCGAGGCATAGCAGCGTGGCATCCTGACTGCCCACGAGCACCCGGAGCGGCAGGTCACTTTCCGCTGGCAGCACTGTGGGGCCGCCTGAGATTTCGCCCGCCGACTCGTAGGTCCAGAGGGTCGAGCCATCTGCGACGGAGAGGCCGCGGACCATGCCGTCGATATCGCCAACCACCACCACGTCGTCGCAGACCGCGGCGGAGGACGTGTATCCCAGGCTGCCGGAAATCTTCCAGCGTTCACTGCCATCGGCCAGGTTGATCGCCCAAAAACTGCCGTCCAAGTCGCCAAGGTAGATCACGCCATCAGCGATCACTGGCGTGGCATCGAAGCCAATCGTAGAGATCTGCTTCTGCCAGCGTGGTTGAAGCGGCAGGGGAAGCACGGCCTGTGAGCGGCCGGTGCTTTCGGCAGTGCCGCGAAACATCCTCCAGGCGTCGCCTGAGGCTTCGGCGAGTTCGCCCGCAGCGGCGATGGAGCCCGCCGCGAGCAGGCAGGCGACGCCCCACAGCACCAGCACGCCACCCACCAGCGTGCCATGCACTTCAGACCGCTCCTCGAGCCTGTGGCCGCGGGACGGGATCAGAACAGACGCGTGGCCTGCGGTCATCGCGATGCCTCGTAAAGCGTTTCGAAGTCAGTTGCCGAAAAGGGCCGGGGATTAAAGGAGCCTGTCCACTGCTGGGTGGCGATCGCCGCGAGCGCGGCGGTGTCGGCATCGGCAAGCCCAAGATCGGCCAGCGACGCAGACATGCCCGCTTGGCGAAGCAGATACTGAAGCCAGTCCGCGAGCCGAACGGAGCCAGGGATGGCAGCCATGGTGGGGAGGTCCCGGCAGAGATCGGCGTAGTCGTCCTCGCATTGGGGGGCGTTAAAACGCACGACATGCGGGAGTACCAGGCCCACCGCTTGGCCGTGAGGAATTCCGTGCAGCTGCGTCAGAGGATTGGCCATCGCATGGGCGCCGCCAAGCATCGCGTTCTCGATCGCCACGCCTGCCCACGCGGCGCCCAACTGGACAGCGGAGCGGGCTTCCACGTCGCGGCCGTTGGCAAACACGCGAGGCAGGTTGGTCGCCAGCAGCCGCCACGCTTCCCGAGCGAACAGGCGAGACGCGGGGGTCGCGGCACGGCTGACAAAGCTTTCCACCGCGTGCGACACCGCGTCGATCCCGGTGAGGGCGGTCACGCGATCGGGTTGGGTGAGCGTGAGCTCCACATCAAGAATGGCCACGCGGAACGCTGCCCGTGGATCCCCGCAAGCCATCTTGGCTCCCGTCTCTGCGTCGGAGATGAGCGCGAACGACTGCGTTTCACTGCCCGTGCCTGCCGTGGTGGGTACGGCGATCGACGGAAGCATCGGGCCCCGCTCGCGGCCGACTCGCTCGCGGCCATGGTAGTCGTGCATCGATCCGCCGAAGGAGTACACGAAGTTGATTCCCTTCGCGCAGTCCATCGAGCTGCCGCCGCCGAGTGCCACGATCAAGTCGGGGCGGCACTCCTGAGCAGCCTCCAAGCCAGCAGCCACGTGGGCGGTGGAGGGGTTTTCACCAAACTCTTGGAAGAGATGGCATGCAAGCCCCGCCGAGGCGAGCAGTTCTTCCGCACGGGCAGGAAAGCCGGTAGCGACGAGCCCGGGATCACTCACGAGCAACACACGAGTGCCACCCAGACCGCGAGCGAGATCGCCAACTCGCGCGAGCGACCCGCTGCCCACGACCAACCTGGTCGCGGCTTGGAACTCAAAACTGTGCGGGCAGTGGGTGGCGGACGTGGTCATCCCTAACGCAGCCTCAACTTACGTTGTGGCCGCACGGGCCGCCCTGACCAGCCCAGGTTGTGCGCCATCGCCAGCAATCTGGAGTGCCCGCGATCGGTACAGGAAGTCGATGATGTTGCCCTCGTGGGGTTGCAGCCAGTCGAGCTTCGTCGTGGGTACAGGACCGAAGTTCAACCGGTCGACGTGCGTGCAGTCGATCAGCTGCTGCTGGAACGCCGCGTCGTCGGTGAGTGCAGTGGCTACAAGCGTTGGCCCGATCCGCTCGAGCATCGATGCCTGAGGGCACTCCACCACGTTGACGAAGGGGAACATGTATTCCGCCTGGGCGATCTCCGGGTCGGGTGAGCTGCAGTGCACGACGGTGGGACGCAGCCAGCCGCAGCGTTCCCCTTCGACGAACCGTGGCCCGTAGTCGGCGGTGGCATGGGTCACGCCATCTGCCGCGATACCGGCCTCGATCTGTTCCCAGACGGCCTTGGCGACACCAGGCACGGTGAACGCGGCGAGTGTTGCTTCGGGATCATCGGGTGGCTTGACCTCAGTGGGGCCAATCCGCTCAGCGATGGCCGCGGCAATCTCTCGGGTGTGCCGACTGGCGTAAATCGCAGAGGTGTTAATGCAGCCACGGCCACTGTTGGCCGCCACGCTCTCGACCATCACATCGAGATATTTCTCCCAGTCATCCACGCAGTCGTCGCCGAGGATGATCTTTGAGAACCCAGGTCCATGCACCTGCACCCGCGGGTCACCCGCGTACTGGGCCACGGTCTTCGCGCTGCCGAAGATCATGCTGCGACCACTGCCATTGAGGATCGCTGCCCCCACATCCGTTGGCCCTGGGTAGAGACCGATGGCCTCCGAAGGAATCCCGGCTTCGATCATGGCTGCTGCCATGCGGTAGGGGGTCCAAGGCTCCTGACTGCCCGGCTTGAGCACGAGGCCCACCCCGAGCGCGATCACCGGGAGCCACAGGGTGTGGACGCCTGGTGAGTTGGAGGGCAGCACGAGGCCAAGCACGGGAGACTGCGCCTGGTAACTCACAATGACGTCGCGATGCTCCTTGCCGTAGCCTCTCCAGAGGATCTCGGGCGAGAGGCCTCGCGAGAGCGCATCGAGCATGCGATCCATGTTGGAGAGCACGAAGAGGTTCTTCTGCATGTTGGCTTTGCAGAGGCTCTCCGGCAGACCCGTGGTTGCCGACTGGTGTCGCACGAAATCCTCAGGAGACTGCGGCACACCCCCCACTTCGACTGTGCCAAGCGCATAGAGATTGCCTGCGGTCTGGAGCCGCTCGACGACCTCTTCTGGATCCATGGCCAGGAGTGCTGCGCGAGCCGCCTTGGCGGATTTCGCCAGATCGCGGCCGACCATCGCGCCGCCAATTTGGCTGACTTCCGCGACGGTTTCACCCGTCAGGAAGTGAACCAGTGTTTGTCGCTCGAGCGATTCGTACGGCTTGCCAAAACGGAAGGCTTGGAGGTGCATGCTGAGCTCCTAGGAAATGTCGACTAGTACACGCCAACAGTCGTGGCGGACGCGAGTTCGTGGAAGGGGCGAACGCCACTCACGCCGTCCCACGGATACTTGGCGTAGGGCAGTTCTCGTTCGCCTTCATCTCGCTCGAGAAAACCGGGGACGAAGGTTTCTTTCGTGAGCGTTGTGAGCTTCACGCGGCCAGTGCCGCCGTAGGGCACGACCGTGTTGGGGTCATCAAAGTCGACCAGCTCGATCACCGCCCGGGGCTGTGGGGCGTAGTAGGCGATCGTGTAGCCATCGGCCGGGGTGACCGGACGGCTGGCCGCGAGCCCCATCAGGGTGTTGCCGTAGGTGGGGGTCATGAAGGCCCCGTCGAGCAGTTCTTCGGTGGCGAATCGGGTCCACTGTGGGGTGAACTCCGTTCCGCCCGAGAAGATGCCGGTGATCCCCGCCTTGTGAATCGTGGTGCCTTTCTTCTCAAGACCAAGCGCAAGCGACTCGAGGAGTTTCGGCGTGGTGAACATGCAGCGGATGTCGTGGCCTGCTTCGAGGATCGTGATGGCCTGATCAATGCAGTGCTGCTTGTAGGCCTCAAGATGCTCCATCCAACCCTTCTTGATGAGCTTCACCACCCATCGCGGATCGAGGTCGACGCAAAAGCAGATGCCGCCGCGGTACTGCGCGAGATGTTCGATCGCCAGCCGCAGTCGACGAGGGCCTGACGGCCCGAGCATCAGCCAGTTGGCCCCCTTGGGGAAATATTCCTCGGGAAGGGTCTCGCTAAACATCTCATAGTCGGTGCGGAAGTCACGGGAGTTGACGCGTGACTTCGGAATCCCCGTCGTACCCCCGGTTTCAAAGACGTAGAGGGGCTGGCCTTCGAGGCCCTTGGGCGCCCAACGGCGCACCGGGCCGCCGCGGAGCCACTCGTCTTGAAAAGGCGGAAACTTTTTCAGGTCATCAAAGCAGTGGACGTCTTTGATCGGGTCAAACGAGAGCGACTGGGCATACTCCAACCAGAACGGGCAGCCAGTCGAGGGATGGAAATGCCAGGCCATCATCTCCACGGTGTGAGCATCGAGCTTTTCGCGAGCAGCTTTGACGGAAGCGTCATCAGCCACCTCAAACACCGGCTTATCGGTCGCGGCCATCTGGCAAGAACTCCTAGAAGAAAACTGGTGGGAGAAACGGTTCGATTTCAATCGATGGAAAGTGACGGGCAGGAAGGGCACCTCTCAGCGACGAGCCTGCTGGTGTGCCCTGCCTGCTGGAGGCATCCTCTGCAATGGAATGCGAGGCACGGAGGCGAGTGCGATGGATCAGTCGCTGCCCTTTCCAGCGCTCGGTGGAGATCCAAGCTGCGAAAAGAGTTGCATGACGCCGTTGAAGTGGGCGATCCGAGGGCCGTGCCGGTCAATGAAGTCGCTCAAGGCGTAGTCGCTATCGGTAAACACTTCTGCGTTTTCGGCAGCTTCTTCTGCGACCGTTGCTAAAAACTGCGTGTGCACTGCCGAAAGCGCTTCGGCCGCCTTGCGGCACGATGCAGCCAACTCCGGATGCGACGCCTTCCAGGCCTTGAGTTCCGCGGCACGCTGGCGTTGCTGCTGTGACACCTGCGTCAGCAAATCACCAAGCAGTTCGCACGTCTTCTTCTGCAGGATCACCATCTCCCTCAGCAGGGCGGTTTGATCGTCGCTCGCCGCAGCTGGGGCGGGTTCCGGCGACACACTGCCCGACGAGATATCGACCTGCGTGGTGTAAATCGGGTGATGGTCAGCCATGCGGTTTGCCCTTCGGCGGCACGATCTGCAGCCGGTCGTCAGGAACGGGGACCGTTCCACTGTGTCCGACCGATGCCTCAAGTGTAGCCGGCTGCAGGCGGCTGTTCACCCGCCGGGGCCGTCCGGATTTTGAGTTTTTTCGTCATGGTCGGATTTTTTTGCCCACTTTGCCGACGTGCCGGCCGAACGGGCGAGTCGCAGCGACCGCTGGCACGACCGTTCAAGTCGCCTCGCCGGGCACCCGATGCATGACACGCAGAGATGCGTTTCCGAGATCATTCGGATCGTCGGATTTTGGCAAGCCATGGAGGGCGGGCATGCAGCAGCCGGATGAGGGGAAAGGGGCGATCGGTTTCCTCACAACCGTCGCGTCGGCATCACATGGCGTTTTTGGCGGATACCTCCTCGTCGATGAGTTGGGGCGGCCGCTGGAGTTTCACTGCACGGCACCTGTGCGGGTGTCGCGGGCCCAGGAGATTCTCTATGGGCCCACGCTCCAGAGTGAGCTCCACGCTCGCCGCATCGGCGGCTCACTCGTGCAGGCGGCTGGGGTGAAACCCAGGATCGTCCTCGTCGAGAGTCAACAGATGATGCCGCTGCAGGATGAGACCGACCTGCCGGTCGCGGTGGTAGATCCCGACGAATCGTTGCGGGAGCGGTTTCACGGCCTGCTTCCCGAGATCGATCTTCGCGAGCCGTTTGAGCGGATTCGCGAGGCCATCGCCGAAGCCCAGCGGCACGGGTGACACATCCCTGTCGCGCACGCCCCGTCCATCTTTCTGCAGCGTCTCACGAATGGTTCAGCTCCCTCCACCTTTGTCGTCCGCACCTCCTCGCGAAGCACTGCAGGTGCTCTCGTGGGGCGGTCTATCGTTGCCCGAGCCTGTGCCGGTCTGTCTCAGGCCTGAGCCGATCGACATCCGCAGCATGTCGTTGCCGATGGGGCTGCCGCGGGTCACGGTGAGGAGCTACCCGTTCCGTGCAGCTGCGGCGCCGCTGCCTGCCCGTCGGCCGTCGGCCGAGCCGCAACGCGATCGAGAGACCGGTGCGGGAGAGACGGAGCCGGCCGCCACCACCATGCGACCTCGGGTGCGGATCAAGCCCCCGGGAGACGTCGTGAAACTCTCGGAACGCATCTTCTATCTGCTTCAGCCAGATCTCGAGACCATTCTCGAGACGAGCGAACTTGTTTTTCCGCACGACCCCTATCCCTTTCAGTATGAGGGGATGGCGTTTCTGGCTCCTCGCCATGCGGCGGTGCTGGCCGATGAGATGGGGCTGGGAAAATCGATGCAGGCGATCTCCACCATTCGCCTGCTGCTCCATGGAGGTGAGGCCCGTCGGGTGCTGGTGGTGTGTCCAAAGGGCCTGGTGTCCAACTGGAAACGAGAGTTGTCGGAATGGGCCCCGGAACTTGTCGTGGCCGTGATCGAAGGAGAGCCCGCCCGGCGGCGGTGGCAATGGAAGCTTGAGGATGTTCCCGTCACGCTCGCCAACTACGAAGTGCTGGTCCGCGATGAAGCGCTCGTTGAGGAACTGAAGCTTTCCTACGATCTGGTCGTGCTGGATGAGGCGCAGCGGATTAAAAACCGAGGCAGCCGCACGAGCGAGGCGGTCCGCAGCCTCCGGCGGCGGCGGAGCTGGGCCCTGACTGGCACGCCGGTCGAAAACTCTTCTGCCGACCTGGTGGGACTGTTTGAGTTCGTCTCTCCCGGCCTCGTGCACGATGGGATGCCGCCGAGAGCCCTGGGGGAGGCGATCTCCGATCATGTGCTGCGGCGCACCAAAGACAAGGTGCTCGAAGACCTGCCGCCGCGGATCGATCGCGATGCCACGATCGAACTCTCTGCCGAGCAGCGCGAGACCTACCGCCTGGCTGAGGAGGAAGGCGTGTTCCGGCTCTCCGAGATGGGGCCAGGAGCCACGATCCAGCATGTGTTTGAACTGGTGCTCCGGCTCAAGCAGATCTGTAACTTTGATCCAGCCACCCATGTCAGTTCGAAGGTGGATCGACTCGAAGCAGAGCTGGAGGAGGTGGCCGCGAGTGGTCGCAAGGCGCTGGTCTTTAGCCAGTGGGTCGACACCCTCGGCAAACTGTCCAAGCGGTTAGCCCGGTTTGGCCCTCTTGAATACCACGGTGGCATGCCCACGACCGCCCGCGATGAAGCCATCAAGCGGTTTCGCGAACGACCGGAACACTCCGTGCTGATGCTCTCCTACGGGGCAGGGGCGGTCGGGTTGAACCTCCAGTTCTCGGAATACGTCTTTCTCTTTGATCGTTGGTGGAATCCGGCGATTGAAGATCAGGCAATCAACCGTGCACACCGCATCGGAGGCACGGGGGGCGTAACGGTGACACGCTTCTTGGCAACCGGAACGATTGAGGAACGCATCGATCGTGTGCTTGCTGGCAAACGCGACCTCTCAGAAATGATCCTCTCGAGCGCAGAGGGAATCGCCCTCGACAGCCAGCGGTTGGTGAAGGGCTTCACGCAGGAGGAACTGTTCAGCCTGTTTAACCTCCAGCCGCCCCCACGCCGTGCCGTCGCGGCGTGAGCAGCCAGGGGGACACGGTGTTTGCCTCGCCCGCGAACGTTGACACATTGGCGTTGAGGTCGCTATCCAGATGCAAGGATCATGTTTGCCCCACGATCATGCCCCCAACCCAGTCGCTGAACCGACGAGAGGGGAAGGTGCTTCAACGCGTCCCTCGTTCTCGGAAGGAGCCTCGCCTGCCCATGCATGCTGTCATCCCGTCGAACGCTTCACGTTGCCCTGGTGTTCTTGCCTGCGCGAGAACCAAGTCTCTCCTGATGTTCGGGCTGGCGTGGGCCGCCATCGCTTTGGGGGGCGCTCGCGGCGCAATGGCGCTTGAGGCTGGGATGCCCAATCCACCCGCGCAGCCCACGGTCGTGGACGCGGCCGTGATGATCCTGGACGTCGTCGATATCGACGACGTGAATGAGTCGTTCACCGCAGAAATCATGGTGTTTGCGGAATGGGATGATCCACGCCTCGCCTTCGATGCGGAAGCGGAGGGGGTGGAGATGAAGATCTTCCAAGGAGACTTTCAGTTTGCAGAAATCTTCACTGGATGGTGGCCGCAACTGCTGCTGGTGAATGAAGTCGGGCCACCAGACCCTAATGCGATCAAGATCGAGGTCTACCCGAACGGACACGTGCGTTATCTCGATCAGCACAGTGCGGTGCTTGAAACCCCGATGGACTTACGGGACTACCCGTTTGATCGTCAGCGACTGCGTGCCGAACTCGTGCCTTTTGGAGACACATCGTCCAACGTTGTCTTAAGGGTGAACGAGCTCTATGCCAACGCGACGGACGACTTTGTGAAACGGAATAAAGACGTGAACGTCGCCGGTTGGACGCTCACTGGGATCGAGTTCGCCACGGACGAGACCTACATCAACGAAGCCACGAAGGATCGCCAGATTTCCAAGATGGTGGTCACCATCAATCTTGAGCGGCGGAGTTGGCAGCTGGTGTGGCAGATGCTGTTTCCGCTGCTCGTGATCGTGTCGATGATCTGGTCGATTTTTTGGCTCGACATCGATTCGCTCGCTGATCGGCTCAACGTGGCCTTTGTCGGTGTCTTGACCATCGTGGCCTATCAGTTTGTCGTGATCGACAACATGCCGCGGATGAGCTATCTCACGCTCACGGATACCATCCTGCTCATCTCTTTCGTGACGATGTCGTTGGCGATCCCGCAGAGTCTGATTGTGGCAGGATTGGTGAAACGAGGGTCGATTGCGCGGGCGATGACTATCGACCGCATCTCTCGGATGGCGTTCCCGCTGACCTACATCGGGATGATTGTGTTTGTGGTTGTCTGGTATCGATTGACCTGACACCCTGCTCAGTCGCGAAGATTCCACCAGGCCAGCCGGAACAGGTCGCGGATGCCCTCGAGAACGGCGGCCAGGTTGGCTTTGCTTCGCCCACGAGTGCGGTCGGTAAAGCAGATCGGCACTTCCATGATCCGCCCGCCGGCGCGGTGCACACGCCAGACGAGATCCTCATGGAAGGCGTAGCCGGTGCACATCGGTCGCGGCGAGAGTTTGGGGAGGATCGACAGCCGCAGGCCGCGGTAGCCGCTTGAGCCGTCTCGAACCGGCACGCGGAGGACGAACTTCGTGAACCAGCCGACGAGCCTGCTCGACACATGCCGCGACCAGGGCCAGCCCACCACGCTGCCACCGAGCACGCGACGGGATCCAATCACCAGGTCGGCCGGTTTTCCCCCGATCGGTTCGAGCGCTGCCATCAGACGAGGCAGGTCGAGAGGGTCGTGGCTGAAGTCGGCATCCATGTTGAACACCACCTCAAAGCCGCGAGCCTCAGCGAGATGAAAGCCTTCGAGAATCGCCGAGCCGAGCCCTTTTCGGCCGCGCCGCACCAGCACGTGGGCCCGAGGGAGCCGGGCGGCGGTGTCGAGAGCCAGTTGGCCGGTGCCATCCGGTGAGTCGTCGTCGACCACGAGCACCTGAACCCGTGGGTCAGCCTGCAGGATTGCCTCCATCAACGGGCAGACATTGTCTCGCTCGTTGTAGGTGGCCATCACGACGAGCACACGGCCGGCCGGCCAGTCGTTCGATGAAGTGAGGTCGTCCATCGGCCTCGAGGGGCTGGGAGGGAAATCGGGGGCCGTGTGAGTGCCTGAGTGTACGGAAAACTCGCCCGTTCTCTATGGGCGATCCTCCGGCAAAGAGGAACGATTTTTGGTGATAGACTCCACTCGTCGGAGGCCCACTCGTGCGAAATGTGTACCACTACGATGTCGTTGTTGTTGGCGGCGGTCATGCCGGCGCCGAGGCGGCTGCGGCTGCCGCCAGGCTTGGCGCGAAGACGGCCCTGCTCTCGGCCAACCTCGACACGGTCGGTCAGATGAGCTGCAACCCGGCGATCGGGGGTGTGGGGAAGGCCCAGCTCGTTCGCGAGGTCGACGCCCTCGGTGGGCTGATGGGGCGAGCGATCGATGCGGCGGGGATCCAGTTTCGCGTACTCAACCGTTCCAAGGGCCCGGCCATGCATGGGCCCCGGGCACAGGCCGACAAGCGGCACTACCAGTCGTGGGTCAAAGAAGAACTAGAGGCCACGCCGGGCGTTTCGCTCAAGCAGGAACAGGTGGATGACCTGATTGTCGAGCCCACGGGGGCGTCGGCCGCGGGTGCCGCCGCGTGGCGTGTGGTGGGTGTTCGCGTGCGTGGCGATGCCGAGTATCGAGCGTCGGCGGTGGTGCTGACCACCGGCACCTTCCTCCAGGCCGTGATGCACACCGGTGAGGCGAAGACGGCCGGTGGCCGCGCGGGCGAGGGGACGTCGTCAGGCATCAGCGGCGCGCTTGGGCGGCTTGGCTTTGAGGTGGAGCGATTTAAAACGGGCACGCCCTGCCGACTGGCTGCGTCGACGATTGATACCGCGTCGCTGGAAGTCCAGCCAGGTGATCCGCAGCCGCAGCCCTTCTCCTTTCTCACCGATGCGATCCACAGCGAGCAGCTTGTCTGCTGGATCACCCGCACCACCCCCGAAGTGCATGCGGTCATCAGGGAGAATCTCCATCGCTCGCCGATGTACTCGGGGCAGATTGCATCGCGAGGGCCACGCTACTGTCCGAGCATCGAAGACAAGATTGTCCGCTTCGCCGACCGCGACAGCCACCAGCTCTTCCTGGAGCCGGAGGGACGCCGCACTCAGGAGATCTACGTCAACGGCATCTCCACGAGCCTGCCGCGCGATGTGCAGGAGGCGATGGTCAAGCTGATTCCGGGCCTCGAGCGTGCGGAGATCATGCGCTACGGCTATGCCGTCGAATATGACTACTGCCCACCCAACCAGCTCTCGCTCTCGCTGGAAACAAAGCGCGTGGCGGGGCTCTTCATGGCCGGGCAGGTGAACGGGACGACGGGCTACGAGGAGGCTGCTGCCCAGGGGCTTATGGCCGGAGCAAATGCGGCGTGTGCGGTGGCTGGTCGCGATCCGCTCGTGCTGTCACGTGAGGAGTCATATCTGGGGGTGCTGATCGACGATCTGGTGACGCGTGGTGTCGACGAGCCCTACCGCATGTTTACCAGCCGTGCCGAACATCGCCTCGCCTTGCGGCACGACAACGCCGACCGGCGGCTGACTCCCCACGCGGCAAGGTTGGGGCTTGCGGAGGCCCACCGCGTGCAGCGGCTGGCCGACAAGCAGGCAGCCATCGAAGCCACGCGGGCGGTCCTCGCGGCGCATCGCATGGAGGGCGTGCTTTTGCTCGAGCGGCTGAGGCGGCCGGAGATGCAGTGGGCAGACTGCGTGGCGGTCGTGCCAGAACTGGCGACGGTGGCGGACGAGGTCGTCGCGCAGATCATGACCGACGTTCGCTACGAAGGGTATCTCGCCCTGGAGCGACAGCGGATCGAACGGCAACGCGGCCACGCTGAGAGGCCGATCCCCGACGGCTTTGATTACGCACGCGTGCGGCATCTGCGGGCGGAGGCACGCGAGAAACTTGCCACGGTGCGGCCGCGGACGCTGGGCCAAGCCGGTCGTGTGAGCGGAATCACGCCCGCCGATCTCGCCCTCGTGCTCGTGCACCTGGAAGGGCGGTCCTAACGCGATCGTGTTGTGGCTCTAGTAACTCGCTGGAGCGGTGGGGGTCGCACGAGCCGGAGGGAACTGACTCGGGTCGCTGAAGGGCCACCAGGCGTTGGTGGATGTCTGCGGTGGGTACTGCGACTGCTGTACGACCGGTTGTGTCGGCGGGGCCGTCATCGGTGGCTGCGTGGCCGCCGGCTGGAGGCCGTTTTGAACCTGTTGGTTCGCCTGCTGCCACTGGGTGTTGAGTTGGTTCTGGTAGCCGTTGATGGTGTTGTTGGTCGCTTGCTGCGCCTGGGCTGAGTACTGCTGCGCTTGAGCCGCGGCCTGCTGCTGGTAGGGAGCCGCGAGCTGCTGGCCCTGTTGTGTCATGGTGGCGGGCGGTTGCGTGCCCGCCTGCTGCCACTGCTGAGGTGGGGGCGTGTTGCTCGTCTGTGCCCAAGTCCAGGAACTGGCTGGGGGCTGGGCACCTGTGGCGGGAGGAACCTGTGTGCCGGGTGGGAGGGCAGGGGGCGGCGTGGTCGCCGGCGGGGGCGTCTGGCCCATTGTCGTGGCCGCCGGCATCGTGGGGCCGGGCATCGGCGCCCCGCTGGGGTAGGCTGCTCCCTGAGGAACCGCAGCGTTGTAGCCGTACGGTGAGGCTTGGCCGGCCATGCCGGTGGCAGGCGGAGCGACCGTCGTTGCGTAGGGATTGGTCTGTGGTGTCTGGCAGCCCGTTGCGGTCACCGCGAGAATCGCGGCCGAGAGGAGCCATGGCGAACGCGTTCCGCGGAACAGCCACAGCGACAGAACGGGTTTGGTCGACGATGGCACCATGGAAGACTTCTCCTGCCGTGGGGCGGCTGGCGGAACGAATAAGGCCGGGAAAATAGCGAGTGACACGCGAGCGTCCAGATCAGTTTCCTCAAAGGGCGGCTTCGACTCCTCCGCCGAGTGCGCCACCTGCCCATCTCCGGGAGATTTCCTCGCCTGCCGAGATCGCCCAAGACCTCAGGGAGCGCGCTCGCGAGCTAGGATTTGCTCGGGTTGGGATCACGGCCGTGACGCGTCCTCCGCACCACGAGGCCTTCGGGGCGTGGCTGCGGCAGGGCTTTGCGGGGCCTATGGTGGACTGGCTCTCGCGGCATGAATCGCTGCGGGCGGATCCGCAACACGTTCTGGCCCACGCGCGGACCATCGTGATGCTGGCCACCGACTATGCCACGAATGCCTGCTCGCCGGCGAAGCGTGTGCCAGGCTCACCGACGGAGCGGGGCGACGGTGCTGACCCCGGGCAGGGAAGGGTGGCTTGCTACGCGGTCGGCGATGACTACCACGACCTGCTCCGCAGCCGGCTCAACACCCTCGCGGCCTGGCTCGCGGAGCGAGTGCCCGATTCGCAGAATCGCGGGGTGGTCGATTCGGCCCCGCTTGCTGAACGCGACTTCGGTTGGCTGGCTGGCTTGGGTTGGATCGGAAAGAACACGATGCTGATCAGTCCGCAGGCGGGCAGTTTCTTCTTTCTCTCAGCCCTGCTGACCACGATCGAGCTTCCTGCGGATATTCCGTTGGAGGTCGACCACTGCGGCACGTGCACTGCGTGTCTCGAGGCCTGCCCGACGAATGCGTTTCCCGAGCCGCGGGTGCTCGATGCGTCGAAGTGCATCGCCACGCTCACGATCGAAGATCGCGGGGCGGTGCGGGCGGACCTTCGCGAGGGGATGGGCACCTGGGTTTTCGGCTGCGACATCTGCCAAGACGTGTGCCCGTGGAACAGGCATGCTCCTGTCGTTAAAGAGCCCGCGTTTCTGCCTCGCGACGACCACGCAACGCTGCCGCTTGCCGAGTTGCTCACGCTTGATCAGGCGACGTTTCGCAGTCGCTTTCGCGGTTCGCCGATCCTGCGGGCGAAGAGGCATGGGCTCGCGCGTTCGGCTGCGATCGCGCTGGGCAACGCACCCGACCCTGCGGCGGCCGATGCCCTTGCGGCCGCCCTTGTCGATCCTGAGCCAGTCGTCCGTGGTGCCGCCGCGTGGGCGCTTGGTTGCTGGATCAAGAAAAACGTGCGAGCCCCCTGGGCTCGCGAGCGGCTCGCCGAACGTGTTGAGAGTGAAGCCGACGCGACCGTGCTCGCGGAACTTCGGGCAGCGATGGGAGGTTAAGCGTCAACGATTCTCTTTCTGTGCCACCAAGTGCTCGCACGGGATCTGGGTGAGCTTGGAGATGTGAGCCGTGCCCGCACGCCAACTCGCCTGCCGGCGGTGATGACGCGCGACGAGGTCAAGACTGTGCTGACCGGCCTCTCAGGCGACACGTGGCTGATGGCCTCGCTCGTGCAACGGGCGGTTCGTCGGGCGGTCTTGGGGGCGGGGCGAACCAAACGGGCCTCTGTCACACCTATCGGCATTCGTTCGCCACGCATCTCATCGAAGCCGCCTACGACATTCGCACCTTGCAGGAGTTGCTCGGTCACCGCGACGTGAAGACGACCATGATTTACACGCACGTGCTCAACCGTGGCCCAGCAGGTGTCCGCAGCCCGATGGACGGGCTCTGAGCGAGGTGCTTATGCCGGTCCGCAGAAGAACCCACTCGCCAGGTCGCTTGTCGACGCAAGGTGTTGGCATGAAAAGGCTTACGCCGCTATCGCAGGAAACGTCGGCGGTGTCTTATGCTGCCAGAATGCTGAACGACCGGCCCTTACGCGGACCTGCCTAAACAGTGTTCTGCTAGGAGTGCAGCGATGACTTGGGAATACCGAACGATCAAGCTTGCCGCTGAGGGCTGGTTCTTGGGCGGCAAATTGGATGTGACAAAACTTGACCAAATGATGAACGATGTAGGCCGAGACGGCTGGGAGCTCGTTGCCGCCTTTGACACCAATCAGGTGTACGGAAACACAAAAGATGCGGTGCTGATTTTCAAGCGTCCGCGGGATAGGTAGACCGTAGAACCAAGCAATGCAGCGGACTCGCGATAAAATCGGTCCCGATGGAAAGTCCAAGGTCGCGAGCCGCTGATTGCAATCGGTTGCCTGCAACTGTGAAACGGTTTGTATAACCTCAATTAATAGTCTCAGACTCAACGGCCTCACTGGATTGCACGTTCACTCGGCGGTCCCCATGACACCAGATGATGATTCACAAAGGAGCAGCGACAACGAACCGCGACAGGTGGCGAGATCTTCACCTTTCATTGTTGTCGCGTACGCCACATTGCTCGCGGATGCGTACCTCGTTCTCGCATCGCTTGCTGGCAGAATGATGAAAAATGCTTCCGCGTCGTATCTGCTGCCGTTGAACGGAGGCAAACATTCAGACGAAACGCACTTGATGGTTTTGATCATTGCGACGTGGACCGCCGTTCTGGCAGTGGGATGTCTGTCGCCGCGTCGAAGGTCCTCTCACGACAATTACGCTGCGGCAGTTGTCTGGGTCGTTCTGGTCCTTGCCGTTCCATGGCTTTTCGTTCTGATACCAACCGCACTCAACACACTGAACTGGGCGAAACATTTGTTCGTATATGGTCCGTAACGCCCGGTTCGCGGGCTCTCAACACATGTACCGGAGCGGCCGTCGGGTGCGTTCTTTGAAGTTCATGTCGCTGGTGGCCGGCCGGGGATGTGTAGCGTTCTGTCGCTCGAAGAGACTGGTTGCCATGAGTGGTACTGCAGCAAAAGTTCTCGTTCCACTGTTCATGGGCCTTGCGTTGGCGGGTTGCTCCAAGTCCCAACCCGGACCGGCGTCGGTCGCAGAAACGAGTTCTGCACGCGCGAACATCGGCGACCGCGTTCGATTCATCGAGAACTATGTCACGTTCAGGCGCACGTACGAGAAACTCGATTACGACATCGCGTACCAGAATAACGGTGGTGGCTTGGTTCCCGCTCCGTCTGACTGGGATATCCGATTGATCGCTTCGGTTCCGAAAGCGGAGATGAATGATTGGGTTCCCGTGGGTGCAGAGAAGACGGACGGACCCTCACCAGAATGGTTGAAAGGCATGCCCGGGTCGATTGAACGAGAAGGAATCACCGAGTGGTACCGCACATCGGGAACTGTGGTTGGCCTTGATCGCGAGCGGTCGATCGTTGCCTATCGCAATACGTCGATGCCGGAGTGATTGGGTGCGGGCGTGGGACTTGTTCGAGAGTGGCTTCGTGGTGCCACTCGTGCTGCGTTGCCGGATTTCGAGCAGCCAAGCACTGGGCCGAAACGGCTCCATGGGCTTGCTGAGTGCAGGGCCGGGCGAGCATGGCACCGAAAGGGTTCTTGCCATGAATTTCAGCACACCCGACGACGTGTGACGCGAGATCGCCGCTCGGGAGGACGGCCGAAACGTGGATCTCGGCGAAGCTCCCCGGAGGAATCCCGGGTATCGTGAGGTGTTTGCTGTAGAAAGCAATGATGACGATCAAGAAGCCGACAGGGTGCCATGATTACTCTCCGTGACGAGACACCAAGCGATCGTGGCGGGATTCGGAAGGTCACGATTGAGGCTTTTGCGAACTCCGAGTTTGGGCACAATGGCGAGGCAGACCTGATTGATGCCGTGCGGGCAGCCACAGATCAAACGCTGTCGCTTGTGGCCATTCACGGCACCCAAGTCGTTGGGCACATTCTGTTCTCGCCGGTCTCGATTGAATGCGCGCATCGAACGATACATGGCATAGGGCTTGGGCCGCTGTCTGTGTTGCCCGCGTTCCAGCGAAAAGGAATCGGCTCCCAACTTGTCGAGGCCGGCCTTCGTCGGTTGGTGTCGAGAAACACTCCGTTTAGCGTCGTCGCTGGCCATCCCGGCTTTTACACGCGTTTTGGATTCGTTCCATCGGCTGACTACGGCATCACGCATGGCTTCGCCGGGATGCCGCAAGAGGTATTCTTTATTCGTGCTGACAGCATGCAGTCGCTGCAGGACCTTCGCGGTGGCCTCGCGTTCTACCTGCCGGCTTTCGGGGCCCAGCACAACACCGTCGTCGAGCAATGCGTTGCACCAGAGCAGCGGTCGACGCAGGTTTTTGAAATCGAAAGGGGTTCGTCGCCATCCAGTGATGGCGGTCGTGCACATCCGGAAATGAACGAAGAACAGCATGCCACTACGGAGCGCAATCTCGGTGAACAGCCGATCGCGCGCCTCATGGCGGCGGGCAATCTCACCCGACATGACCTTGTCGCGGCCTCGACGCAGCAGATCACGCACAAGATGGTGGCTCGCGCCTGCAAGGGCCGATGGCTCACCCCCAATACGAAGAACAAGGTTCTTGACGCCCTGAACAAAGCCGCAGGCAAGACATACGCCATGCGGGATGTGTTCAACTACTAATCGCTTGCACGAAGGCATGCGGTTGGACGGCGAACAGCCCGCGCGTGGGTGGCGTGGCAGACCGCGTTGCGGCGGGCGTCTGCTGTCGAACTGCGGCCCTAGAAGCAGTTGGCGGTTTCGTCGATGTCGTCGTCCGGGACGCGGCCTGGCAGGTCTTCGGCGTAGTGCGTGGCCAGCGTCGTCATCCAATCGCTTCGCTGCTTGACCTGCACAAACGCGTCGCGAACGGAGAGGTGCTCGGGATGCAGCCGCGCGTATTTGATCGCGAACTTGCGCATCACGCGGCAGGCGAGCACTTCGCCGTGCAGTTCCTCTGCCAAGGCGTAGTGCTCGCGGAGCATGTCGGCCTGTTCGAAGAGGCTCGGTGGTGCGGGAAGTGGCAGGCCGGCAAGCAGTCGGCGAACGCCCTCGAAAATCCACGGGTTGCCAATTGCCCCGCGAGCGATGCTCACGCCATCGACGCCCGTCTCATGCAGCATTGCCACACAGGCTGATGCGGAGAAGAGGTCACCGGAGCCGAGCACCGTTTTGGTGCCGGCGGCCTGCTTCACTTCACGCAGAAAGTCCCACGAACTCGGGCCGACGTAGCGCTGTTGCACACTGCGGCCGTGGACCGTGATCGCGGCGACGCCCGCGGCGAAGGCTCCGTCGAAGATTTTCCAGAACTTATCGGTGCTCTCGGGCGACGCATCGATGCCCCGCCGCATCTTGAGCGTGACGGGAATCGCTGCAGGCACTGCGTCGCGGACGCGTCGCACGATTTCGAGCGCTGTCTCCGGCACACCAAGGAGAAAGCCCCCACGGCATTTACCGAGCACTTTCTTCACGGGGCAGCCGAAGTTGATGTCGATCACATCGAAGCCAGCCTCGACGAGTTTCAGGGCTGCGGGAGGAAACTGCGCGGGATCCGCCCCCATCAACTGGCCACCGACGGGATGCTCCTCTGGATCCACCGAGATGCGGTTGCGATTGCGGAGGCTCGCCCCCGCTTCCACGACGAACTTGTCGAGGAGCACTTCTCCGAGCGTGTAGGCCGCCCCGTGGCGTCTCGCGAGCACCCGCATCGCACGGTCGCTGTAGCCCGAGAGGGCCGCCTGCACGATCGGAGTGTCGAGCGTGAGAGAGCCGATCGAGAGTGTCGGGAGGAGGGTTGGCATCACGAGAGAATAGGGCAGATGTCGAACCAGCTGCGACCTTGCTCCTCCATCCAGCGGTAGCTGGAGGCGGGGCCCCATTCGCCCGGTTCGTAGAGATCGATCCGAGGAGCTGCGGGGTCACGCCAGGCCGCGATAAACGGGTCGATGATCTGCCAACTCTTTTCCACTTCGTCAGACCGTGCGAAAAGGCTCGCGTCACCCTGCATCACATCGAGCAGCAAGGGTTCGTACGCCTCCGGAAGCCGGTCGCGAAACTCTTCTGAGTAGCTGAAGTCGAGATCCGTCATCCGCAGCCGCATGCCAGCCCCCGGCACCTTCGTGTGGAAGTGCAGCTGGATGCCTTCGGCGGGCTGGATCTGGATCACCAGCCGGTTGCCTTCAGTGTGGCCGGGGATGCCGCCGCCAAAGAGTTGAAGCGGCGGCTGCCGAAAACTGATCACGATCTGCGTCGTGCGGCAGCTCATCTGCTTGCCGCTCCGCAGGTAGAAGGGCACACCCTGCCACCGCCAGTTGTTGATCTCAAGGCGGATGCCGCCAAAGGTTGCGGTCTGGCTGTGTTCGGCCACGCCGGGCTCGTGGCGGTAGCCGACATACTGCCCGCGGACGCTCGCGTCGAGCACCTCGCTCGGATCAAGCACGCGGATCGCGTCGAGCACTTTGACCTTCTCGTTGCGAACGGTGTCGGCTCGGTACTTCGCCGGTGCCTCCATCGCCGTCACCATCAGCAGTTGCAGCAGATGGTTTTGAAACATGTCGCGAAGTACGCCCGCGGCGTCGTAATAGTCACCACGGCGCCCCACGGCGACCTCTTCGGCCACCGTGATCTGCACGTGATCGATGTACCGGCGGTCCCAGACCGGTTCGAAGATGGTGTTGGCAAACCGCAGCGCCAGCAGGTTTTGGACCGACTCTTTGCCGAGGTAGTGGTCGATGCGAAACACCTGGCTCTCGTGAAACACGCCGTGCAGGCAGGCGTTGAGCTTTTTGGATGTTTCGAGGTTGGTGCCAAAGGGTTTTTCGACCACGATCCGCCGTGGGCCAACCGATTCTTCGGCCATCCCGTGGCGTCCAAGGGCTTCCACTGCCGGCTCGTAAAAACTTGGTGCGGTGGCAAGGTAGTAGACCCGCGTGGCGGGAAGGTCCCCTTCGATCGCTTTGAGCCGCTCCTTCAAGCGAGCAAAGTCTTCGTCGACCCCAATGTCACCCGGCTGATAGAAGATGCCCGCGGCGAAGGCGGCCCAGGTTTCCGCATCGAAGCGGGCTTCGGGAATGAACTTCTTCGTCGATGCTTCCAGCAGGCTGCGCCACTCCGCGTCGCTCATGGGCGTCCGCGACATGCCCACGATGCGGGTCTCTGGCGGCAGTTTCCCGCACCGCATCAGGTTGTAAATCGCAGGGACGAGTTTGCGGCTGGTGAGGTCACCAGACGCGCCGAAGATCACGATCGTGTGCGACATGATGATGATGCTGGTGAGCGGAGGGGGTGGTCACTCGCCGCAGGATGCGGCGGTTGGCGAAGCAGGCACCCCTCGGCGGGTACTGCGTCGCCCAAGGTGGCAGGGGCCAGGGATGGCCCTGCCACCGGTAAAGCTAGAGCCTCATTCCCGTAAACCCGCCGTCGACATACACCTCGGAGCCGGTCATGAAGCTGCCTCCGACCGAAGAGACCATGAGGATCGCGGCTCCCACGAGTTCGGCCGGCTCGCCGAAGCGATTCATCGGCGTTTGGCTCATGATCGTGGCAACGCGATCGGGGGAGAGCACCTTGCGGTTTTGCTCGGCAGGGAAAAAGCCGGGGCAGAGCACATTCACTCGCACGTTCTTCGGTGCCAGTTCGCGAGCGACGTTCTTCGTGTAGTTCACCACCGCGGCCTTCGAGGCAGAGTAAGCGAACACCTTCGAGAGTGGCTTGTCGGCAGACACGCTCCCGATGTTGAGGATGGCGCCACCACCGTTGGCCGCCATGTGGCCACCGAAGATCTGGCAGCCAAGATGGGTGCTCGTGAGATTGGTGGTGAGCACCTTCTCAAAGTCTTCGTCGGCGATCTCGAGGTAGGGCACGGCGGCGTTCACGCCCGCGCAGTTGACCAGGATGTCGGCCTGACCGGTGGCGTGGAGCGTGCTGGCCAGCAGAGCCTCGATGCTCTCGCGACTGGTGACGTCAACGCTCACGAAAGTGCCTTGGCCCCCTGCAGCTTGGATCGCTGCCACGCGAGCCTCGCCCCGGTCGGCACCTCTCCCCGCGACCACGACAAAGGCTCCCGCTTTGGCGAGACCTTCAGCGATCGCTCCACCGAGCACACCGGTGCCCCCGATCACCACGGCGGTCTTGCCAGTGAGCCCGAAGAGCCCATCCAGGAATGCTGCGGATGCGTCACTCATTTCGCCACCTCCGAGATCGGTCGCCTGATTTCGAGCCACTCGCTGTGGAAGGTGCCTTCCTTATCGAGTCGCTTGTAGGTGTGGGCACCGAAGTAGTCACGCTGAGCCTGAAGCAGGTTGGCTGGCAGGCGAGCGTGACGGTAGCCGTCGTAGTAGGCCAGGGCCGTCATGAAGGCGGGCACTGGGATGCCGATCGTGGCTGCTGTGGCGACCACGTGCCGCCACGAGTCTTGCGCCTTCGCGAGAGCCTCGGTGAAGTAGGGAGCGAGCATCAGATTTTCGAGGTTCGGCTGCTCGCGATACGCCTCCGCGATCCGTTCCAAGAACTGGGCTCGGATGATGCACCCGCCTCGCCACAGCATGGCGATCGAGCCGTAGTCGAGCGGCCAGTTGTGCTCGGCTGCTGCGGCCGCCAGTTGCACGAAGCCTTGGGCGTAGCTGGCGATCTTGGAGGCGTAGAGGGCTTGGCGGACCTGTTCGATAAACGTTTTCGGATCGGCGTGCGTTGGCAGCTCGGGGCCTGTCAGCACGCTGCTGGCTCGCACCCGCTGGTCTTTGAGAGCCGAGAGGCAGCGAGCGTACACCGCCTCGGTCACCAGAGTGCTGGGCACGCCGAGGTCGAGGGCCAGTTGGCTCATCCACTTGCCGGTCCCCTTGGCACCAGCCGCGTCGAGGATCGTATCGACGAGGTGGCCATCGCCATCGGGGTCGAGTGCGGTGAAGATGTCGCGAGTGATCTCAATCAGGTAACTATCGAGTTCGCCCTGGTTCCACTCGTCAAAGACGTGAGCGAGCTGGTCGTTGGAGAGACCAGCGCCATGCTTGAGCAGGGCGTAGGCTTCGCAGATCAGCTGCATGTCGCCGTACTCGATGCCGTTGTGCACCATCTTCACGTAGTGTCCAGCACCGCGAGGGCCCACCCAGTCGCAGCAAGGAATGTCGCCGTTGGGGCCAACCTTGGCCGCGATCGCCTGGAAGATCGGTTGCACGAGAGGCCAGGCCGACTTCGACCCGCCAGGCATCATGCTCGGGCCCTTGAGCGCCCCTTCTTCGCCCCCCGACACACCGGTGCCGATGTACTGCAGGCCTGCAGCCTCGACATCAGCGGTCCGTCGCTCGGTGTCGCTGTAGAGCGTGTTGCCGCCGTCGATGATCACGTCACCGGGCGAGAGCATGCCCTTGAGTTGGTCGATGATGGCGTCGACGGCCGGGCCTGCCTTCACCATCAGCATCACTTTGCGTGGTGCCTTCAACGAAGCCACGAGGTCTTCCAGCGTGTGGCAACCCACGACGTTGGGCTGATTGCCGCGGGAAGAAGTGAAGGCGTCGGTGACGCTTTGCGTGCGGTTGTAGACCGCGATCTTGAAACCACGGCTGGCGATGTTGAGGGCGAGGTTTTCTCCCATCACGGCCAGGCCAACCAGGCCGATATCGCAGTCAGCAACGGGGGGCATGCGGAGCTCCTCAGGTATGGGGCCGCGGGTTGCTCGGTGAAAACCGGCCGCGGCGAAGGTGGGACTCGGTTTATACGGGGAATTTCGGGAGGTGCCAATCGGCCTTGCTGGGGGCCGCGTGCCAGAGAGCCGAGGCGAGCCGGAAAGGCGGCAGACGCGGTTTTGGGCGTTGGCGACGACTCGCAGCAGAAACCGGATGGGCGTGGCTCAAGCCGCGACCGCCGTGCAACCGATACATTCCCCACGACAGGTGTTCCTCAGCCAACCGTCAGGATGAGTCGCGCGAAAGTCGGTGGATGACCTCCGCAGGGCTTTGCGAATCCTCAAACTTGACGTAATCGGCAGGGATGGCCTAGCGTGACCATGTCCGGCCTGCGCTGGCAGGTATCCGGTCTCAAGGCTCCGTAGCCAAGTGGCTAAGGCAGCGGATTGCAAATCCGCCATCGTCGGTTCGACTCCGACCGGAGCCTCTTCTTTTTCCCGCGTTTCTCGGCGGGAACCTGTCGTCGGCCTGCCGCCAAGACGCGATTTTGCCCGCCTACGAGGCGATCGAGGCGATGCTGCGTTCTCCTCGCACACGTTCCTCACATCCCCGCGGTACGATGTCGGCCAGTCTGGATTTGTGGGTGGGGGTCCTGTTCTCGATTCTTGCATGAGGCTTTCGATGCTCGTTTGCCGGCGCCCTGTTGGCTCTCTTGGCCTGTGTTCTGTGCTGCTCCATCTGGTGGTGCTGACTGCCGCGGCGGCTGCCCATGAGGGTGAGCATGAGCACGATCATGAAGATGGTCGCGTCGAGCAGCACGGCTCGCTGATGGTGCTCCCGGAGATGGCGGGCCCTGCTCCGTGGACAGACAAGCCAGTCTTTGACGACCCCGAGCGGTTCCAGATCGCGATTATGACCGACCGCACCGGCGGCCATCGCCCCGGCATCTGGATGGACGCGGTCACCAAGCTCAACATGCTGCGGCCGAGCTTTGTGATGTCGGTGGGCGATCTGATCGAGGGCTACACCGAGGATCGCCAGCGGGCCTTGGCCGAGTGGGACGAGTTCACCGGCTTCGTCGACCAGCTCGACATGAAGTTCTTCTTCGTGGCGGGCAATCACGACGTGACCAACCCCATGCTGCAAGAGATGTGGCGAGAGAAGTTTGGGGCTGCGTGGTACTCCTTCGACTACAAGCGGGTGCACTTCCTCTGTCTGCTCAGCGAAGACCCACTGCAGCGGATTGGGGACGAACAGTTGGCCTTCATCCGTGACGATCTCGCGGCTCATGCCGACGCTCGCCATACGCTCGTGTTCCTGCACAAGCCACTGTGGAGCATTGCCGAACGGGAACTTGCGGCAGGCAACCCCGATAGCACCAACTGGAAGCAGGTCGAGGCCATGCTCGCCGATCGGCCCCACACCGTGTTCGCGGGGCATGTGCATCACTACGTGCAGTACCGCCGTAATGGCGACCGCAGCTACTACTCGCTGGCGACCACTGGCGGCTCGTCGCAGCTCCGCGGCGTGCCCTACGGTGAGTTCGACCATGTGACCTGGCTGACGATGGAGCAGGATGGGCCGCAGGTGGTGAACCTGATGCTCGATGGCATTCTTCCACCTGACGTGGTGACCGAGGAGGAGTCGCAGCGGTTTCGTTCGTTCCTCGCCGGCACGGTCGTGGAGATCGCACCGATTCTTGTCGACGACGCCTCCGGCTTCGTGGAAGGTGATCTGCACATCCGCTTTGGCAATCGGTTTGGGGAGAGGGTGGAACTGACCGGCGACTTCGACGGACTGCCGCTGAAGGGGCTCTCGGTCGACCCTGAGCAGGTGCGGATTGCCACAGCGTCCGACGAAACGGCGACGCAGTCGGTGCGCGTCCGCTTTGGTGAGACGATCGACTTTGCCCGTCTCTCCGGGGCGGTGTTTCGCGCAAGCCTTCGCACCAACGGGGACAACAGCCTTTCAGCCGAGCGACTGATCCCGGTGATCATCGATCGGCGGCATGCCTGGCCCACGGTAGCGGACACGGTCGATCTTGCTGCCGAGCGATTCCCCGCCACGGCGTCACGTGAAGACAGCTACGCGACGGATGCCAACGCGCTCGTGCTTGGCGATGCGAGCAGTTGGAACGGCCTTGCAGACGGCTCGTTTTCGTTTGCCCCCGGCCATCACGGTGACCGCTTCGTGATCGATGTGCGGGTCCGCGACGAGCGGATTGAGGCTGGGGATCGGATCGAGTTCTTCATCGACCCGCGGCCTGCCGCGGAGCGACGCAACGACACCCGCTTCGGCCGGCAGACAGTGCATGTGAAAGCCACGCCGCCTGACGCTGACGGCCGATGCGGTATCGAAGCGGTGTTTACGCGCCGGCCGATCGAGGGATGTTCGGCCACTGCCGCGCGAGTGCCGGGAGGCTACGCGATGCGGATCGAGTTGCCGATGGATCACTTCATGCGAGGCGAGAAGCCGGTAGCGGACTTTCTCGCTGCGGGGTTGTTGCACGACGTCGATGAGCCAAGCGGGCCCGCCGCGGACGTGCTCTGGCGAGGTTCACCTTCGATCCGCGACCGCAACACCGGCTACGGCACCTTTGTCTGGGAGGAATGAACACGGATG
Source organism: Planctomycetota bacterium (assembly GCA_029978905.1). GTDB lineage: Bacteria > Planctomycetota > Planctomycetia > Pirellulales > UBA1268 > M30B53. The sequence goes on along the minus strand of JAPOIM010000008.1, from coordinate 6,137 downwards.
AGGCATCCACGTTTTTGTCGTCGCTGGTTTCCGGTGATCGTCTCGACTGCTTTGCTCGGCGCGAGCTCGCAGGTGTCTCTCGGCCTCGCTGCGGAGCCAGTTGCAGACCGCTGGGAAGAGACGATCGCGGCGTTTGAGGCGAGCGATCGGGAGTCGCCACCGGCGAAGGGCGGGGTGCTCTTTGTTGGGTCGTCGAGCATTCGGCTCTGGAAACTGGATCGCTGGTTTCCCGATCTCGCCGCGATGAACCGAGGTTTCGGCGGCTCGCAGATTGCCGATGTGAATCGCTACACCGCGCGGATTGTGCTGCCCTCCAAACCACGCACGATCCTGTTTTACGCCGGCGACAACGACATCAATGCCAAGAAGTCGCCGGAGCAGGTTGCTGCAGACTTTAAAGCGTTCGTGGCCATGGTCCACGCCGAGCTTCCAGAGGCGACGATTCACTTCATCGCCATCAAGCCAAGCCTCAAGCGGTGGGAGCAGTATGGTACGCAGCAACAGGCCAACAGCCTTGTGCGAGCGATGTGTCAGAGCGATCCACGCCTGACCTACATCGACGTGGTCACGCCCATGCTTGGCAACGACGGCAAACCTCGCCCTGAGCTCTTCGCCGACGACGGCCTGCACCTCAACGACACGGGCTACGCCCTCTGGACCGAAATCGTGTCGCCGTTGCTCACGAAGACGCGATGAACCTGCGTTGTTCGCCCAAAGGTGAGGTGGCTACACGCCGGCGGTGATCGCGGGCGCAGGGGCCGCCACGGAACGGGGCAGGGGGGCGGCTTCGGCGGCAGGCTGCTGCGTGGTTTCAAACACGCGGAAGCAGAGGCCGAGCAGCAGTGGCACCAGCACGATGGTGACCAGCGTCGACACCAGCAGACCGCCGAGCAACACGCTGCCTAACCCTCGGTAGAGCTCGCTGCCGGCTCCCGGAAAGAGCACCAGCGGAAAGAGGCCGAGCACGGTGGTGAGCGTGGTCATGAAGATCGGCCGCAGCCGGCTGCGGACGGCCTCTAGGATGGCCTCCTCGCGGCCGTAGCCTTCGTTGCGGATCAGGTTCAGCGACTGATACACGATCAGGATCGGGTTGTTGACCACCGTGCCTATCAGGATCACGAAGCCGAGCATGGTGAGTACGTCGAGTGGCTGTGAGATGCCGAACGACGCCCCGAAGAGATTGATCGCGGCGAGCCCCAGCAGCCCGCCCACGCTGCCGAGCGGCACGGCGGCGATGATCACCAGAGGGTAAAACCAGCTTTCAAACAGAGCCGCCATCAGCAGGTAGGTAATCAGGCCTGCGAGCGCGAGGTTGAACCAGAGCGAGTCCCACGTGGCGCGGAGTTTGTCGGCGGTGCCACCGAGGTTGATCTGATAGCCCCCCTCAAGTTGTCCGGAATCCCGCAGCTTCTGAACGACCATGGACTGGATCCGGTCCTGGGCCAACTCCAGTGGGAGGTCGGCCGGAGGCGAGACCTGCACCGTGATGGCTCGCTCGCGTTCACGATGCAGGATCTGTTCGGGGCCGCTTGAGTACTCGCGGATCTCGGCCACGCTCTCGAGCGGCACAAGCTGACCGCCGGGGGTGACCACCGGCAGGCTGCGGAGGTCCTGTGTGCGCTGGACGAAGCGATCCTCGCCCTTGATCACGAGGTCGATGCGGTCAGCACCCAAGAAGTAGTCAGTGGCATAGCCCCCGTCGACGAGGCAGTCGACCATGTAGCCGAGCTGTCGAGCATCGAGTTGCATGTCGGCCGCCTGCTCAAGCCGCGGCACGAGTTGCACTTCAGGGCTGGAGAGGTCGAGCGAGGGCTTTGGCAGGTTTTGACTGCCTGGAGTGGCTTCCGCGAGGAGGCCCATCACCTGGCCTCCCAGGCCGACAAGGTGCTCGAGGCTTGGCCCGGTGATCTCGACGTCGATCGAACGTCCGGAGCCGATGCCCTGCTCAAACAGGCTCGACTGTTTGGCGATGGCAAAGGTGCCAGGCAGATCTGCGGCGATCGAGCGAATCAGCGGGATCAGTTTTGAGGCAGCCAGCGGATCGAGTGCCCGCAAACCGAGAAATACGCTCTTGCCGCGGGCCACAAAGAAAAGGTCGCCCAGGATCGGGTAGTCGAGTGCTGCGGCCTCCGGGGAGCCTGGATCAACATCCCAGTAGGGGAGCAGCCGCTCCTCTACGACGTCGCCCATTCGCAGCAGTTCATCGAGGTTGTAGCCAGGCGGCGGCAGGAGGATGCCAAACACCAGGTTTCGGTTCCCCTCCGGAAGGTATTCCACCTTCGGCAGGAGGGCCCATGTGGCCCAGACCGCTAGGGCCACGATCGCCCCAGCCCCCGCAGCCTGCCTGACGGGACCGGCGAGGAGGAATCGCAAAGTGCCAATCAGTCTGTCGAGCAGGAAGCCACCGAAACGGCTGGCCATGTCACCTTCCGACGCAGGCTTTGGTTTTCGGCCGGAGAGAAGCCAGGCGGTGGCGGTGGGCACCACAAGCACCGACACGATCAGCGAGAGGCTCACCGCGGCGCTGATGGCCAGCGCGATGTCACCGAAGAGCTGCCCGGCTTCCTGCTTGACGAAGAGCACCGGCAGGAACACTGCGACAGTCGTGAGTGTGCTCGCGAGCACCGCTCCCCACACTTCGCTTGCGCCTCGGATCGCCGCGGTGCGGGAGTCGAGCCCCTTGTGCCAGTTGGTGACGATGTTTTCCAGCACGACCACGGCGTTGTCGACGAGCATGCCGACGGCAAACGCCATCCCGGCCAGGCTGATCACGTTGAGCGAGCGGCCAAACAATGAGAGCGCGAGGAAGGTGCCCACCACACTGATCGGGATCGCCACCGCGGCGACCAGGGTGGACCGCACGCTACGGAGAAACAGCAGCAGCACGCTGATCGTCAAGAAGCCGCCGATGACGATGTTGCTCCGCACAAGGCCAATGGCGGAATTGATGTAATCGGTTTCGTCGTAGACCTGCGTGAGGGTCAGGCCTCGTTTCCGCAGCACGCCTTCATCGATGTCCCGGGCGACTTCCCGTAGTTCCGCCATCGTTTCGAGCACGTTCGCGTTTTGGTCGCGCGTCACCCGGATAGCAATGTTGCTGGCACCAAAGCGGCGGACGATGCCATCGGGTTTGCGGCTTCCAAGACGGGCGTAGGCCACGTCCCGTACATACACGGGCCGGCCCTCACGGCGGGCGATGATCACCGCCTCAACCTGCTCTGGCGAGCGGAACTGCCCCAGCGTTCGCACCACGTACCGGCGTTTCCCCTCCCAGAAATCACCGCCTGAGGTGTCTTGGTTTTGGCCGGCGAGGGCGGAGCGGAGGTCTTCGATCGTCAGCTGTCTGGCGGCGAGTTTTTGGGGGTCGACGATCACCTGCAGTTGGTCGTCGCGGCCGCCCACAAGGTCGGCACTCGACACCCCTTCGACGCGCTCAAGACGGCTTTCAATCTCGTCTTCGGCCATCCGTCGCATCGCTTCGATGTCGATTGGCGGTGGAACCAGGTGGGCGAGTTCGGGATGGGACTCAGCGAGTTTGTTGAGGCGGAAGAGTTGCAGGTCAGGGGTTCGGCCTGTGAGCACGCGGTTGAGGTCGCTGGCCAGCTCCGGGTGCTCGGCAGACGCTTTGGCGATGGCGTCGGGGTCGGGGGGGGCTTGTCCGAGCATCAACCAGGCGATCGGCCGGTCGTTGGAGTTCGAGGTCTTGATCACAGGGCGATCGGCATCGATGGGCCAGTCGCGGACCTGCTGGACACGGGTGTTGGTCTTCACCAGCACCTGATCCATGTCGACGCCGATGCCAAACTCGAGCGTGACCTCGCCAACCGAATCGCTGCAGGTGCTGGAGAGCTTGGCGAGTCCTTCCACGCTTCGCAGCTGCTCTTCCAGCGGCTGCACGATCTCGCGCTCGATCTCCTGTGGGCTCGCGCCTCGCCAACGGGCCTCAACCGAGATCGTCGGGATCTGCACCTCAGGTGTGAGCTGAATCGGCATGGTGATCAGCGCGAGCATGCCGAAGAGAGACGTGAGCAACACGCCAACGGCCACCTTCACCGGATTGGAGACGCATGCCTGAATCAGGTTCATGGTGCTTGGGTTCCCGAGAACTTGACTGCAGCGCCGGGCTTCAGCCTTTCGTTGCCGCGTGTGACCACCAACTGCCCCGGCTCCACGGCTCCGCTGACTTCCACGCTTCCAGCCACGGTGGCACCGAGGGTGACCGGGACAGGGCGAACAGTGCCAGTGCTGGCCCCGTTGGCGGAGCCTATGGCATCCACGACATACACCAAGGGCATGCCCGTGCCGAGCACGAGAGCATCCTTGGGAACAACGGTGACCTCGCCACGGGCTCCCACTGGCAGCCAGGCCCTCGCCAGCATGCCTCCGCGAAGGGTCGGTTGGTCGTCGACGATGCGATTTTCCAGCACGACCTGCACGGGGAAGGAGCGGCTGCGAAGGTCGGCCTGCGGAACGATTTGCTCGACTTTTCCAATCCACGGCTGCAACGGGGCGGCGTCAAACTCCAGTCGCACGTCCGTGCCGGGCCGGAGAGACGCGACGTAGAGCTCGGGCAGCTGCACCACGACTTTCACTCGGTCGAGCTCGGCGACACGCGCCACGAGGCCGCCGCGAGTCACCCACTCGCCCTCTTCCGTGTAACGCTCCACGACCCAGCCGTCGAAAGGAGCGCGAATCGTGTGTTTGGTGAGTTGATCGTCGATGCGTTGAACCACAGCATCCTGCACAGCCACGGCGGCCGCGGCCTGGGCGATGGTTTCTTTGCGAGGACCTGCTTCCACCATGGTCTGGGCGGCCTGTTTGGCGCGAAGTTGGGCCTTGATCCGCCGCAGTTCGGTCTGGCCGTCCTGCAGCTCGTCGGTCGTGGCGGTGCCCCGCTCGAAGAGTTTTTCCAGCCGGTTCAGGCGGCTTTCAGCGTAAACGAGCGTCGCCTGGAGTGCCTCGGCTTCTGCGGTCGCTTGCTCGACTTCTTCCGGGCGGCTTCCGGCTTCAAGTTCCGCGAGTTCCTGACGCCTCTGGTCGAGTTCGGCGAGCGCGCCGGCTCGCTCGATTTCGAGAAGACCACGCAGCAGTTCGGCGAGTGTGTCCCCCCGTTGCAGTTGCTGTCCGTCTTCGATGGGAAGGCTCACAAGCCGTCCGTCGACAGCGCTGCCGACGTCACTTTCGCGGAAGGGGTAGACCGTGCCCACGAAGGATTGGCCGCGGGAGAGTTCCATCCGCGTCACATCGCTGACGACCACGGGGACCGCATCCGCAGGGACTGGCTGAGCGAGGCAAACGTGCTCTAGAGGGGCAAAGAGCACCGCCGCGACTGAACTCAGCCACAGCAAAGGCCGCAAATAACAGGGCAAAGTCATTGCCTGGTCCACGTCACGTCGTCGCACGGGCTGCCTCCAGCGCTCCCCTGGCTCTCGTCATCGTTCCGCCGCTCCATGGTTATACCTCGCCGAAAGAGGCCGAGAACGCGGCATCACCGGCAGAGTTTTCTTGAACGGTGCCAGGTGACCTCACGAAAAAACGCCTCAAGAAGGTTCGGAAATGGGCCGAAAACTTGATTTCTCAGCGTTGTCGGATCAGCCGCTTGACGGCCTCATCCGGCGTCGCTAACTTTCACCCATCGCAAGGCCGGAAACGCGAAGGACGATTCCGGTTCCCTAGTGATGGCTCGTGGCGGCTGCCGTGGGTTGAGGCTTGGTTCGAATCCCTGACAGGGGACTTGTTTCCTGTCTGACTTCGAGTTAAACCTCTGTCCATGACAGAAGTCGCGAGCCGGCTCCCTGAGGGCAACGACGTTGCTGCTTCTGGGTCTGAGGTGCGGATTCCGTGCCGAGGGCTCAGGTGGTGATGCGGCCCTTGTGGTGTCGGCTCGTGTTGTTCTTTGACAATTCGGTTGTGGTAACTGGCATCTTGTAGTGAATGCCGTTGAGAAGTCTGGGCTATGCCTAGGCAAGCTCGGCGGCGTTCTCCCAAGGCTCAAGAACGAGAAAAAATACGTTACACCTCGAATGGTGTCTTTGTCAGGGAATCAGGGTTTTGCAGCGCTGATTGCTTGGCTGGGCGATGATTCGAGGGGGAGCGATCTCCCGTTCGACTCTCGTGAGTTTTCTCGCGAGCATTCG
>JAPOIM010000089.1 GCA_029978905.1 Planctomycetota bacterium | reverse complement strand
GGAACCTGACGACCCCAACGTCGTTGAGGTCAGCGGGGGCGGGTGGCCGGCCAGCCTCGCCAGCCTGCGGAAGCTGTTCACCGAGAAACTGTGGCAAGAAGCTCGCAAGCCGTGGTTCCGCATCTGGCTCACCGACGACGAGTTCTTCCAGATCGACGTCGACACAGCGTCACAACAGATGGTGGGAACGGCCAGAACCGTCCACATCGTGGAAGACGGCCCACTCCGCGGCAAAAAACTGCCTGAGACTCGCACCACCGAGCCGTTCGCCCATGAGGACGAGGCGCTCTCACTCCTCGAAGCGTATCTCAGGCAGGACGGAAGTTTTCAGCAGCATGTACGATGGGCACGATAAAAACCTCCGCGAGTTCACACTTGGCGGGCCATCGCATCATCACCACGCCGTTCGCCTCGGTGTATCCGTACTACGTGAACAAGGCCGAGCGGAAGGGGCGAACCAAGGACGATGTTGACGAGGTGATCTGCTGGCTGACCGGCTACGACCAGGCTGGGCTGGCGCAGGTCCTCGAGCAGCAGGTCGACTTCGACAACTTCTTCGCGAGTGCACCCGCGATGAATCCCAACTGCCATCTGATCACCGGCGTCGTCTGTGGCGTGCGGGTTGAAGACGTCGAAGACCCGGTGATGAAGAAGACCCGCCTCCTCGGCAAACTCGTGGACGAGCAGGCCAGGGGCAAAGGGAGACTGACGATTCATGGCAGCCATTCAGTCGTTTTTCAGGTTTCTTCTCCCGGCAAAAGCCTTCGACGCCGTCCGGGCTGGCACGCGGGAATGGCTGATGGCATGTCCATGCGGCCGCACGCAGGATCTGTGGGATGCAGGCGGCGTGCGGTACATGGCCGCCGGTGAGCCCCGCCGCCTCCGCTCCTGCCCCGTGTGTGGCAAGGCAACCTGGCACACCGTTCGCAAGAAAACCACCAGCGAATCGGCTCAAGTTGGAATGTCGAAGCCCCAGCCTGAATAGACTCCGAAGGCCCGCAGCCAAAAGCCCCATCCATGACCGTCGTCATGCAGGTGGAAGAGGCCAAACAGGCTGCAAGAGCCTCTGCTCGCTCCATTCCCAGATGGCTGGAAGCCAAGGGAAATGCCAATGATCAGAGTGGCCGGCGGCGCTGCTGAACACCAAGACATTCGGGACTTTTCCGCGTGTCGCTTTTCGGGCAACGCGACATCCGGGTTGGGCTTCTCGGAACGTGTCAATGACTTTGAGACACCTGAGTGACGAATTGAGTGTCGCGTGGTAGTTCCAAAGTTCGGGCTTGCGGGCTGTTTTCCGGCGGATTGATCCAGACTCCGGCGGCGGGTTTGAGCGGTTTTGGAACCCCGGTGACGAACCGCTCGGGGTGGCGGTCGTGGGCCGTCGCCAAGACAGCAGCCCTGGCCTGAAGGGATTCAGCAGCTCGGCCATCATGGACCGTGGCTGGGGGCACGTCACCCGACTTCACAGGATTGTCATTTCGGTCCCCCCGGTCTGCTCACCTGTTCGAGCCATGCCGCAAACTCCTTCGCCGTGATCGCGCCGGCAGCAAGTGCCAGCGTATGCATGACGGCCTCTTCCTCGGTCGCAGAAAACCGAATGCCGTTGGCTTCGAGGAAGAGCGTTGCCGCGAGCAACCCGCTCCGTTTGTTGCCGTCGACGAACGGGTGGTTCTTCACGATGCCGTGGGCGTATGCGGCGGCCATGTCGAACATCGTCGGTTGCTCATACGCGAAGACGTGCAAGGGACGCGCGAGAGCGGATGCGAGGAGCCCTCGATCTCGCACGCTGCTCCGTCCGCCGAACCGTGCGAGCAGTTTGTCATGGAAAGATAAGCAATCTTCTTCGCTGACCCAGACCGGTTCGTCCATCGACCCGCCCCGTCACTTGGCGAGTTCGTTGAAGGCGTTGCGGTATCGCTGGATGAGGTCGTCGGCGATCGCTGCCTTTTCTGCAAAACCGGGACGTTGGGCCGACAGCCTCACGGAGCCTTCGGCCGCCTCAGTGAGGAAGAGGGCGTCCCCTTCCCGGACGTTCAAGAGAGCCAGCGCCTCGGTTGGGATGATGATCCCGAGGGAGTTGCCGACACGGCGAATTTTCAGCTCCAGCGTCATGTTATAACTATCGGCATAACAGGCGGAGTTGTCAAGGAAACGTTCGCCCGGTGAAGGGCGGTTCGTGAACCCGCCGTCACGTCGCTCGCCATCGGGAATGTCGGCAAGCGGCGATATGCCGCGACCGGTGGGCATGTGGCCGACGGTCACGCCACGGAAGGCTGCTGCGACGCGGCTCATGCGGCAAGCCTCGCTCCCACGACACCTCCCGGATCGCTTGGGCCAAACTGATGGCGCGGGTGGGCGAGGAGTTTCCGCTGGAGTGCCCGGGGGGTGGTGGCGACATTCGGCTGATCGCGTTCATCATCGAGCCAGGGCCGATTCGGAAGATCCTCACGCATCTTGGCGAACCGCTCGAGCCGCCGCCGCTCGCGCCGGCGCGCGGCCCGCCCACCGAGTGGGGCGAGCTCGTGCAGTCGCACGACGACCGGGCGATCTTTCAGGCGTCGCCCGACGAGCTGCCCGCGATCGACATCCACAGCCTTTGAACGATGCCGTCCGCCAGGCTCCGAAACGCCGGGAACGGCAATCCGGGACGCAGTCTGCGCCGAGGCACGAAAAACGCCACGACAGAGGGGGGCGGGGCGATCGCGACAACAGGCCCGAGCCGCACGAAATCACCGCTCTCGCTCCTTATGAGCAGTCCGTCAGCCCCGAGTCCGTTGCAGAAGTGCCGTTGACCGGGCTATCCTTTGAACCTGCCAGCCGAGATCGAGAAGCAGTTCATCGTCGTCGAGCATGAACTACCCAGTCACGAGCAACTCCGGGAGATCGCGACTGGCATAGCCCAAGGCGACGAACTTCCCACTGATGAAGAGTTCTCCCGCGTTCTGGACAGTGCAGCCGGTCTGACGAGGTACGAGGCCGAGGGTGCGTTTTCGCTCTCGATCGTTCGGCACGGGAGGTTAGACCCGGCCTGCATCTGGGACGTGAAATCGCAGCAACTCAAGAAGTCCGGGCTGGTCTCCATCCACCGCGGCACTGAGTCGTTCGACCACCTCGGCGGCCTCGACAACCTCAAGCGGTTCTGTTTGCGGGCCATGCGTCGTCAGGGCGAAGGCACCGTCGGCAACAGGCCCCGCGGCGTCCTCCTGCTCTCTCCTCCCGGCTGCGGCAAATCCCAGTTCGCAAAGGCGCTGGGCAACGAGACCGGCAGGCCCACGGTCGTGCTCGATGTCGGCGCCCTGCTCGGCTCGCTCGTCGGCCAGTCGGAGAGCAACGTCCGGGCCGCCTTGAAACTGGCTGACGCGATGGCTCCGTGCGTGCTGTTCTGCGACGAGATCGAGAAGGCACTGGCCGGGGCTACGAGTTCGGGCCAGACAGACTCCGGCGTGACGGCCCGCGTGTTCGGCTCCCTGCTCACGTGGCTCAATGACCACGACTCGGACGTCTTCTTCGTCGGCACCTGCAACGACGCCTCGAAGTTGCCGCCGGAGTTCGCCCGTGCAGAGAGATTCGACGGCGTGTTCTTCGTCGATCTTCCCGGGCGTGACCAGAAGGACGCGATCTGGGGCATCTACACGCGGCACTACGGGCTGGACACGAAGCAGGCTCGGCCAGACGACGCCAACTGGACCGGCGCCGAGATCAAGTCGTGCTGCAGGCTGGCGTCGCTCTTGGACGTCCCGCTCGTTCAGGCCGCGCAGAACGTCGTGCCCGTGGCTGTCACAGCGGGCGACAAGATCGAAGGGTTACGCCAGTGGGCTTCCGGACGGTGCCTGTCGGCTGATCGGGCGGGGGTGTATTCGCGGACGGAAGGGGCAAGTGGCAGTCGAGTCAGGAGGGTGGTGCGGGAGCCGGGGGTGAATTGACCGCCGCTCTCTGATACCGCTGCCTCACCGGCAAGTCGCTGCGGCCGGAAAGTTGCAGAGCGGCACACTCTTCGTCGGTTCGGCCAGAATTTCCGCGAGCGTCGATGCGGCAAAAGCCCTCTCCATCTCGGCCAAGGCGTTATCGAGCCGTCGGTGAAGCGGGCAGAGCCGTTTCCCGTGAGCAGCCAACCCGAGTGGGCAGGTCGTGATCCGCTCGATGGGATCGACAGCCTGCACGATTTCGAGAACTCGGAGTTTCTCGGGCGGGCGAGCGAGCATGAAGCCGCCTCCTGTGCCTCGTCGACTGATGACGATCTCCTCACGCACAAGTTGCTGCAAGACCTTCGACAAGTATGCGACCGGGACGTGCGTCACCTCGGCGATCTGATCGACCGTACGCGATTGCTTTGGCACCGTGGCGAGATAGGTGGCAGCCCGAAGGGCGTATTCAACAGTCTGTGACAGCATTCGCTTCTCGCATGATGGTGATGGCCGCGTCAATGAGCGTGTCAGGGCGCTACCCAGTGCGTCGGCGCGCCGGGTTTCGTGGCCCCGAGAATACCGCGAATGGCTGACCGATCGTCCGGGGAGAGGTGCGCGTATTTCCCGCTAGCGTCCTTTCCGCAGAGTACGGCGTCCATCTTCGTCCAAAACCGCTGCCGCAATTCCTCCGGCAGCGCATCGAAAGCCTTCGAGTAGATCAGGAAACTACACGGATACCGCAACAATCGTTGCTGGAGGTCGAGCGACCGAAGCGACCGTCCGTGGGCGTCGGTCGGCGCATTAATGGCAAACTCCTCGGCGAATGCCGTTGGACCCGTGATCGGTGCCGACAGGGGTGCCGCTCCACTGAACAAGAAGCACTCGACGAGCGATGCCGCGGCGGAATCGAGGATGGTGTTCGTGCTCGGCCAGCGATGATCCGCAGGCTCACCTAGTTCTCGGTTCAGCGCGGCTTCACGATGCAGGCCTATCCGGGATTCGAACGAGGCTTTGGCGAGGATCGTATGGGCCGACGCCTGATGGGCCAGTACGGTGAGCGCCACAATATCGCTGTGCGGGGAAAGGTATCCGGATGCGTCGAATCGCGACCCCAGATCGATCTGATTCAGCCCCGTGGAGTCGTAGTCCTCCGGTGTTTCCGGCCGCTTCCGGTAGGTGATGTTTCCGAGGTGGGTGGAATCGCCGTGGCTGCCCGAGACATACCAACCGCCCCAGCGATCGGCGAGCGGGGTGGAGTCATCGACACGGTATGAGCCCGCCGAGAAGATCGGCTGCCCACTGCGATCGGCGTACACAGAGCGCACGACATGGCCCGGCACGCCTCGCGTCTGTGGCCCCGCGTGACAAATGAGGCAGTCGTCGGTCTGCCGCACGAACGCAGGCTGCTCGACGACACGCTGGTCCAGCGTATAGAAGACCGTACCCAACTGCGGATCGGCCACGGACAGTTCAAGCACGTCGCCGTTGCGCACGAAGCCCACGTACACGTCGTCATTGAAATAGATCGCCCGTGGGTTTTGCGGTGTGATGTGCCGCTGCTGCAGGCTGGTCTTGGAGAAGACCAGCGTCTGACTCGACACCGGGATACGCAGGAGATCGAGCACGCTGCGGAGATAGCCGGTGGATTCGTCGAATGCGAGCCGTGCGTCTCCGCGGGAAATCCGTTCCTGCAGTTCAGCCACGGCGTCTGCCGGCTTAGTCGCGCTGTAGGAGATCGGCGGTTGCTCAAAGCCGTCGATGCCCCGGAGCGGCCTAGCGGCAAGCCCGAGCCACGCCACTGCAACAACGAGCACGGGCTTGGAGAGCCCGTGCCGGAACGTCGACCATGCTGCAGCAGGGGGCCGCGGGTGTGAGGTCATGCAAGAATCGCTCGCGTTCTATTCCGGATGTTGACATCCACTTTGCTTGCCAGTATCGTCGCCCCTCAATCGGATGTCAATATCCGGTTATGCGACGCCCGGGAATCGGCCGCCCGGCGAACGCGAAGGCGGACGGCTGCTCCCTGTCATGAAAGGCGGAAACCATGACGATTGCCCACATCGACGAGACGCGGTTGGAGACCGACACCGGCTACCGGTTCGGCTATCTCGCGGAGTTCATCGGGTTTGGAAAGGACGACATCGACGCGATTCATTCGGCCGCGCCTCACCTCGGGCCGCTTGTTCCAGCCTTGGTCGATGCCGTGTATGACAAACTCTTCTCGTACGACGCGACGAAGCGGCACTTTGTGCCGCGGCAAAGTGGTTACGACGGGCCGATCCCTGAGGGCTTGGACGCGTTGACGCTCGAACACCCCATGATCGCGTTCCGAAAGCAGCATCTTGGCCGGTACCTGACGCGACTCGTCACGGGCGAGTATGACGCCAAGATGGTCGACTACCTCGACATGGTCGGCAAGATTCACACACCCGAGGCGGGTAGTGCCGAACTGGACGTGCCGCTTGTGCAGATGAATGCCCTGCTGGGCTTCGTGGCGACCGCGGTGACCCAGACCATTCTGTCGTTCGCCTTGGATCGCCAGACAGAGTCGCGATTGCTGCTCGCGTTCGGCAAACTGCTCTGGATTCAGAACGACCTCATCACGCGACACTATCAGTTGGTCGCGTAGGAACTTCGTCGAGGCAGGCGGCAGGAGTCGCATTGCCGCCTGCCTCGGGAGCGTGTTGATGAAGAGTTATCTGGGCCGCATGAAGGCCAAGGACGACTGCCCTCCCCGAAAGCCGATGCCCGCAATCCTCTGGTCGTGGCTCGGCTCGCTGGCGGGCATCTACGCCATCGGCATCTGCACACCCCTCGTGGCGAGCAGAATGGGGATCGACGGTGCTTTTCTGCTCGGGTCCTTCGGAGCGTCGGCGGTGCTGGTGTACGGCGCCCCGCTGGCGGAGTTCTCACAGCCGCGGAACCTCGTCGGCGGAAGTCTCATTTCGGCACTGATCGGCGTCGCCGTGGCGACCAACATTCCCTCCCCCGAGAGCACCGCGTTCGCCGCTGCGGTCGCGGTGTCGTCAAGCGTGCTGTTCATGCACCTCACCCGGTCAATGCACCCACCCGGGGGCGCCACAGCCTTGATCGCCGTCGTCGGGGGAGAGAGCATCCGCGGGCTTGGCTACTGGTACGTGCTGTTTCCGGTGGCGTGCGGCTGCCTGATCCTTCTGGCTTTCGCCCTCGTGGTGAACAACATGTCGCGCAATCCGCACCGGCACTATCCGGTCTATTGGTTTTGATTCCCGTAGGGGCGTGCCATCCGGCACGGTTTCGATGTTGCTCACGCATACATCCTCTGGAGAAGTCGTCGCTGCCATGCCCACTCCGGCAGCGAGCGAGGCCAAGTCCGCCATCCTTGTAAAGACCCCGCATCTCGAAGTTCGCCGCTTGGTTCTCGCCGATGGCAAGGAGATTCCGAGCCACAAGGCCCCGGGGCCGATCACGGTTCAGTGCCTCGCAGGGCGGGTGACATTCACGTGCCACGGGCAGTCGCGGGAACTGTTGCCGGGCGACCTGCTGTACCTGAATGCTTCGGAGCCACACTCGTTGGTTGCCCACGACGACTCGATGCTTTTGGTCACGCTTGTGCTGCCGCCGTTGAAGACCGAATGACGGCACCATCTCCATTGGAAAGCACTCGGCCCGACGCCGGCGACTGAGCCTTTGAAAGCAGGGCAATCCGCTACACCACGACACAGGTTGACCCGGCCGCCGTGGAAGGACTCGATAGACCCCGGCAGGGTGTGCTCACCCAGACCGTTTACATGCCGCCTGCTGGTTCATCCTCGACGCGGCCACGGCCCACATCTTCGACAACCGAATAGCCCTCGACCGTAAACCAGCGGGTGAACAGGTCGAAGTCCGCGCTATCAGGTCAGACCTTCTCGTCCGGCTGCCAACGCGCAAGTTCACGTCGAAAGATTTCCTCGAAGAGGTCCTCGACGACCTCTTCGATCTCTTCCGGATAGTGGCAGGCCGGAATCAGATACACCACTCGGCCGGTGATCTCCTTCCGCTCTTGGATCGCCTTGTCCGTGATGCCAGAAGTTTTGAGCCAGCCGTAAAACGCCGCCTCGTGGCCGATTACGACAGCACTTCGGTTGACCATGGGCTTTGCCGGGGTTTCGCAACCGGCGTTCTGCCCACGTGACCCTCCCCCGTCTCGTACGGGAAGACCTGTACGGGAACCCTATCGCACACACCCTCAAAAGGAAACCAAGTCGCCTCATGACAACTGCGACCACAACCGACACTTCCACTAACTCCGGCCAGCAGGTTTCCCCCCGTGGCCGTCAACGTGAGGCCCAGCAGCCGGTCCGGCACGCCGATGCGTAGCACGTGCCCCCTCCCCCGGTGGAGCCTGTTCCGGTGCCCGCGCCCTTGGCGCATGGCGAGCCGCTGTGACGGGGGACTGCTGGCGGGGGGTGGCATCCCGCGAGTAGTGTACGGGCGATCACGTACGCCGTCCACTCGCCGGTCCGCCCATGGTCGCCGCCGTCACAGGGTTTCCCGCGCGGCCCCGCCTCCGGCCGCATACCGGCCCGGCACCACGCCGCCGCTACGAGCGACGCCGCCCCGAAAAGACGCCGCTTCACAAGATCGTCTCCGAGAACCTCGCACACTGGCTCGAGTGGCGCGACCAAGCCGAGCGGCCCGTGCCGGCATATGTTGAGGAGGAACTCCGCGGCTATCTCGAGTGCGGCCTCCTCTGCTTCGGCTTCGGCCGTGCCCTCTGCACGGGCTGCGGCCAGGGGTTTGTGGTGGCGTTCTCGTGCAAGGGGCGAGGCATCTGCCCCTCCTGCAACGGTCGCCACATGGCGCAGACCGCCGCGCATCTTGTGGATCGTGTCATTCCGCCGGTGCCCGTGCGACAGTGGGTGATCTCCGTGCCGAAGCGATTGCGCTGCTTCCTCGCTGACCGCCCAAGCGCGGTCGCGGCCCTCACGAGGATCTTCATCGACGAGATCGAGCGACTGCTTTGTACTGCGGCGGGCCCGACCCGTGCAGGCGACAGGCCGAGCATAGCTCGCCCGCGACTCGGCGCCGTCTCCTTTCTGCACCGCTTCGGCTCCGCCCTCAACCGCCACGTGCATCTGCACGCCTGCGTCACCGACGGCGTCTTCATGCCGGCTGCAGACGACGCAGGGTGTGACGTGCCGCCGGCGTTCCTGCCCGCCCGCCCGATCAACCCGGCCGACCTGGCCGCGGTCACTGAGAAGGTCCGCCGCCGCCTGATCCGCTGGTTCAAGCGGCAGGAGTTCATCGACGCCGAGGCGGCTACCGACATGCTCGCCTGGGAGAACAGCGGGTTTTCGGTAGACGCGAGTGTGCGGATCGCACTCATCGACCGCGACGTGCCGAGCTATTTCCAGAGCCTGGAACACCTGCTGCGGTATTGCGCCCGGCCGCCATTTGCGCTCGAGCGGCTCTCCGTGACCCGCGACGCAAGCGGCCGCATCAGTCGCATCCGCTACGCACTGCCCAGGCACAAGGCCGCCAACTGGCTCGGGCCCGGCCACGGCCGCAAGTCCACGCGGCCCGGTGCCAATGGCGTCGTGGAGCTCTCGCCGTTTGAGTTCCTCGACCGGCTCGCCGATCTCGTGCCGCCGCCACGGAAGCACCGGCACAGGTATCACGGGGTGTCTGCGCCGAATCGCCCGCTCAGGCCCGCCGTGACCGTCGCCGCAATGCCCGATGGTTGTGACCTCGCGCTGGGCTTCTCGTCGCTGGTGGGCTTCGTGACGTGCCTACCCCGATAAAACGGTGAAACGACTGAAAAAACTGCAACAAACGGGGTAAGTGGACGTTGTTGCGAAATCTCGAAAACCCTCGTATTCTCCGAGAAATCACGTGGCACGAGGTGTTTTTTCAGCCCTGGCCAGGGGACTCTGGGGGTCAAGAGGTCGCAGGTTCAAGTCCTGTCGCCCCGACTTTCTCTTTCGCCTTGTTTTTGGGCACGTTCTGACATATGGCCCCAGCCTTTGGGCCGGGGGCTTTGTCGTTGAGGCAGCCTTGGAGACACGTCGGGCGGTGATCGAGGCGACTTCCAGTGAGAGCCTGCTTGAGCGGGCTCATTCTTGAGAACACGGCGAGGTTGCCTGCCCAGCGTCTTGCGGTTCTTGGGGAGGGGCGGTGCGCTCCCGCATCTGACACCGCGAATCCTGAGGAGCGAACTGGTCGGATGCGTTGGATCATCGCCTCGGCCAAGGGCTCGGCTCCAACCCTACATGCTGGATTCCTTGGCCACCCCTGTGACCAACCACTCATCGTGCCCGGTACAGAAAATCCAAGCCGGTCAGCGTGGGCGCGGCAATCCCAAGCGAGCGCGGTAGGATGGCGTCTTTGCAGCGTCGCCATGGTTTCCCGCCCCCCGAGGTGACTGCCGTTGGTGGCGTTCCACGTTCCGCGATTCGCATGTCTCTGCGATCTGCCTGCAAAGGAGTTTCTTGTGAAAAAGACTTTGTCACTATTCGCTTTCCTGCCCCTCTTCGCTCTGACCCTCGCCGTTACTGGTTGCGGCAGCGATTCAGAAACGGATGGCGTGACCCCGGCTCCCGTCGCAGTCACACCAGAAGAAAAAGCGGAACAGGCGGAATGGGAGAAGGAGTAAGGACCGGCCGAGTCGCGTGGTGACACGCATCGCCGCGTCACCACGTCGGCCTCGCGCCCAGCCACGCGCAGGTCAGGTCGCAGTCGATCCCCATCGAGACCCTTCGCGCGATTCTCAGAAAACCAGATAGACTTCAGCCACCGCATGCGAGTCTCGACGACGCGAGCCACCGTGGTGCCTCGGGGCGTTGCAGAACGCTTTCCGTTCCACCTCCTCCGCATTCTGAAGATCGATGAAACCTCGCCCTCTCCACCTGTTGATCAGCTGCCTGCTCATCGCCTTCACCGCGTCGCCTGTGAGATCACAGATTGTCAGTCCTGATGCTGAACTGTCTCTCATCTCCGACCAGTTTAAGTTCACTGAAGGCCCCACCGCGGATTCGGACGGGAACGTTCTCTTCACCGATCAACCAAACGACCAGATCGTTCGATACGATTTTCAAACCAACGAAATCTCGACGTGGCTCAAGCCGGCGGGACGCAGCAACGGGCTTTTCTATGTCAGTGAGCAGCGATTGATCGCATGCGCGGACAATCAAAACGAACTCTGGGAAATCGACCCTTCAAGCAAAGAAAAGCGAGTGCTCGCGAAGACTTACCAAGGGCGAATCTTCGGTGGTCCGAATGACTGCTGGGTTGACCACGACGGAACGGTTTATTTCACCGATCCTCTCTACAAACGCCCCTACTGGACGCAAGAAATCGCTGACGATCACCCGCGTGGCGTTTACCGAGTGACGCACGACGGTCAGGTTACACAGGTCGCCGGCGACCTTGTGCAGCCCAACGGAATCATTGGGGATCCAAAGCAAAGGATCCTTTACGTCGCGGACATCAGCGACGGAAAGACGTACCGCTATCGGATAGCAGAAGATGGAACACTGCAGGAGAAGACCCTCTTCTGCGAAATGGGCAGCGATGGGATGACGATCGACCGCAAAGGCAACGTGTACCTGACCGGCCGTGGCGTGACCGTGTTCAATCCCAACGGAGAAAAAATCGCCAACATCACTGTTCCGCGAGGCTGGACCGCCAATGTGACCTTCGCGGGACCCGAGCGACGCCACCTGTTCATCACGGCAGGCGACTCAGTGTTTGTGATCAAAACGGAAATGCAGGGTCTGTGACCGCCCCCTTCAACGTCACCACATCTCGAGAGAGAATCTGTGTTGTGGGAATCCAAAGGAGGGCATGGGATGCCACGAGCAATGAAGCCAGTAGCACACCTTCTGAGAGCGGTTGCTGGGTTTACGATGGCAATCCCTGTGCTGGCCTTGTCTTTTTGAGGTGAGGCGTTCAGTGCAGGGCCTTCGTTGAGACTTCGATGAATCTGCGGTAGGCAGCATTCGCTTGATTCTGGTGTGGCGTCGGCAGTGCGGCGTAGTCCAGCCAGAAGGACTTTCCTCCCTCTGCTTCTCAGCGAGCCGCAGGGCATTCGCATGCGGGTTGGCAGATCGACCGCGCAGCCTTGGCAAAGAAAAGGGCCGGAGAACGCCTTAACGACGCGCTCCGGCCCGGAATCAAAATACCGTTTGAAGGCGATCCGGCTTAGTAGCGGCGTCCGCCACCACCGTAACCGCCTCGGCCGCCGCCACCACTGCTTTCACGGGGCTTCGCCTCGTTTACGGTGAGGGGCCGACCGTCCAGCTGTCTCTCGTGCATGCCGTTGATCGCCTGCTGCGCGGCATCGTCAGTCTGCATCTCGACGAATCCGAAGCCCTTGCTGCGACCCGTGTCACGATCCTGAATCACCTGCGCGCTCATGACGGCGCCAAACTCGAGAAACATCTGCTCGAGCGATTCGCTCGTGACGCTATAGGCCAAATTGCCGACGTACAGTTTCTTACCCATGAACAAAACACTCCTACCGATGACCCAAATTAACTCTCGGGGTCACATCGAAAGGGCCAGAGATTGGCAGCCCGCCAGAGGGTAAAGGCGAGGAAAAGAAGCGGCAATCGCGGCCGATCGGCCACCGCGCAACTAGCGTCGTCCAGAACCAACTTCCATAGGATAGAGCACACTCTGGGGAATAGCAAAGGCATTTCGTGACTAGAGGGTGGGGTAGAGGCCCTCCAACTGTTTAAGGTACTTGAGAATGTGGGCCCGGGCCGCCCGCAGTTTGTCTTTTGCACGTGCGTCCAGGAGCCGCAGGCTGGATTCCTCCATCACTCCGGCCGCCTCTCGGAGGGCTGGCCACAGAAACATCTGCTCGCTGTCCGACTGTACTGCCCGCCTTTTGCCGATCTCGCACTCGTGAGAGTCGTGGTCTATGTCATTCTTCAGCGAGGCTAGGCGGCGTTGAGCGGTGGGCGCAGCAGGTGCACCAGCGTCAGCGGTGCCATCGACTCCGGTAAGGTCGTCAATGCGATCGCGATAGCGACGCAATCTCAGAATCACGCTGCGGGCCTCGCTTCGCTCGTTACTGCTCATCCGGTCCGCTCCAAATCGACGGGGGGCTAAATGGCGGCGGTCCACGATCGCACTGCACTTCTGGCCGCCATCGACTGTGGGAGTAGTCGAAGAGTTTGATTCTAGCAGAGAGGAACAGTCAGATGACTTCTTGGTTCATCCGGGTTCATTGTGGGTAGAGTTCGAGCCCACCGCAGTAGAAGTAGATGGCGGTCTTAAAGTTTTCTCGGTATCGGTAGCCATCGAAACGCCTCTTGATCGCCATGCTCTTGCTTTTGATGGCTTCGGTGACAGCGCTCGTGATCCCGTGTGTGCAGTAGCTCACGACGTTGGCCAATCGCGCCTTGATGGTCCGGGCGACCTTCTTTAGCGGCGAGAGATTGGTGTGAATCACCCGCTTGTACCAGGCTCGGAAGTACGAGATCGCGGTGGCTTCATCGGGGCAGGCCCAGAGCTCCCGA
>JAPOIM010000088.1 GCA_029978905.1 Planctomycetota bacterium | reverse complement strand
GCAGAACTACACCGGGGCCAACGCCTGGCGGATTCCGCTGCATCCGGTGCCGGCCAAGGTGCCGATGAGTGCGAAGGACAACTTCTTTCGCGGTGCGATCGCGCTGGCGGTCAACGGTGTGCCGATCTTCAATCCGATCAAGAACGATGGCCGCACCGACACGCTGCTGGCCGGTGAGCTCGATCAGTGGGGCGGGCACTGCGGTCGCGGCGACGATTACCACTATCACGTGGCGCCAACGCATCTTGAGGCGGTGGTGGGCAAGGGGCAGCCGATCGCCTATGCCCTCGATGGTTACCCCATTTATGGCGAGCGCGGGGACGTGTGTCGCGACCTCGGCCCACTCGATGCGTTCAACGGTCACGAGGATGCGACTGGCGGCTACCACTACCACGCCACGAAGGCCTACCCATATCTCAACGGCGGCTTTCATGGCGAGGTCGTTGAGCGGGGAGGGCAGGTTGATCCGCAGCCACGTGCCCAGAGCCCACGGCCATCGCTACCGCCACTACGCGGGGCGACGATTGTGGCCTTTGATCGTGGCGAGGATGGCAGGTCCGCCCGTGTTGCGTACACGCTCCGCGGCGACAAACGAACCGTGGGGTACGAGATCGAACATGACGATGCGGTCACCTTCACATTCGATGACGGGAGCGACGGAAAGCGAAGCGAAACATTCCCGGCACGTGCGGAGCGGGCACAAGGCGAACGGAAACAGGGAGGGCCTGGGGCGTCTTCACCTCGCCAAGAGAGCGAGCGGCAACCGCGCGGCAACAGGCAGCTTGAGGGCGCGCCCCAACGCGGGGGCCCGGCACGACGCGAGGAGGCTGCCAGTCCGAGAAAACCGTGGATCGAGGTGCACGCTGCGGAGATGGATACCGATGCTGACGGCGTGCTGACCGCTGACGAACTCGACGCAGAGGCAAGCACAGCCTTTGCAGGCTATGACCCGGATGGCGATGGCGAGGTGGCCCTGGAAGCCCTCGCTACAGGTCGGCCAGTTCGGTCGGCGATGGGCGGTTTCATTCGAGAGCACCGAACCGAGCTCGATCGCGACGGCAGTGGCGTGCTCTCCCTGGACGAAGTGCTGGCGAGCGCCCGGCGGATGTTTGAGAAAGCCGATCCCGATGGCGATCAACGGATTGTGATCACGGAGAGCACGGCGGCCGAGACTCCGCGGCCTGCGCCGCGGTCAGGAGCTGGGGCTCCGCCTGCAGCGGCTGCTCGAGCGAAGACGGTTGAGCGTCGGCCGCAGCGCACGAGTGAACAGCCACCACCAAACATTATTTTTATCCTGGTCGACGACATGGGGTGGCGGGATGTCGGCTTTGCCGGCAACACCTTCATCGAAACGCCACACATCGACCGGCTCGCTCGTGAGGGCCTCCACTTCACGCAGGCCTACGCGAGCGCTCCCAACTGCGCACCGACCAGGGCGTGCCTGATGTCGGGCCAGTACACGCCGCGTCATGGGGTGTATACCGTGATCGATCCACGGCATGATCCGGGGCAGGCGCAGCACCGCATCCTGGCGACACCGAGTGAGGAGTCGCTGTCGGGCGACACCGTGACAATCGCGGAAGTGCTCAAGGCCCGCGGCTACGCCACGGCCTGCTTCGGGATGTGGAATCTCGGACGCGGCCGCAGCGGCCCCACCACGGCCTTGGGACAGGGCTTCGATACCTACAAGAAGCCCCAGGATCTCGGCTTTGCTCAGCACACCTATCTCGACGGTGAGGGGAGGTATCTGACCGATGTGCTCTTCGACGAGGGCATGCGGTTTGTTGATCAGCATGCTCACCAGCCATTCTTTCTGTATCTCCCCACGCATGCGATCCATGCTCCGTTTGAGCCGAAGCCGGATCTTGTGGAGAAGTACCAAGGGAAGGCCAGGCGGTTGCAGGTGGAGGCCGATCCTGCGCTTGCCGCCACGGTGGAAGTGATCGATCAGAACGTGGGCCGCTTGATGACCTTCCTTTCGGATCGCCAACTCGATGACAACACGCTAATCGTGTTCACCAGCGACAACGGTGGGACTCCGCAAGACGTGGCACCGCTCAACGGCAGCAAAGGCGCACTCTACGAAGGTGGCATTCGTGTGCCCTGCGCGGTCTGGTGGCAAGGGATCGTGGAGCCTGGCCGCACGTGCGATGAGCCTGTGCTCAGCATGGATTTCTATCCCACGCTCGCGGCCGTGGCCGGGGCAGAACTCCCTGCGGAACAGCCGATCGACGGGGTCAGCATGCTGCCGGTCCTGACAGCCAGCGGACCGCTCCACCGCGACGCAGTCTTTTGGCACTTCCCCTGCTACATCGGCCGCGGCGAGCCGACGAGCGCCATGCGGGCCGGCGACTGGAAGCTCATTGAGAAGTTCGCGGACCAGTCGCTTGAACTCTACAACCTTCGCGACGATCCCGGTGAAACAAGGAATCTCGCGGCCGAGCAGCGAGACACAGCCCGCCGGCTCACTGCCCAACTTGAAGCCTGGCAGGTCTCGCTCGATGCCCCGCAGCCGAGTGCCGCAAACCCGGCCTTCGATCCCGCTGCAGTGCGGCAGCGAGGCCGTCAAGGCGGCGGAAAACGCCAGGTCGACCGCGCGCGTTGAGGCGACCTCTTGGCCACACACGTATGGCGAAGGCGGCTGGCCTCCTACGGCTTGGGGAGCTGCTTGCGGAAGGGCTCTGGCACCTTCTCCCACTCGTCGGCGTTGTTGACCGGGCCGGCGAAGATCTCTTTCCCGAATGAGTCTTTGATGGTGACGGTGCGATTGCCGTTGCTGTCGGTGATCGTGATCGTGCCGTTGTCGGTGGCCATGACCGTGGAGGTTTGGGTCATCACGGTGCCTCCGAATGGAGCGCCGTTGCCGCCAAAGAACTGAAAGGTGCCCTGCGGGATCTGCTTGAGCAGTTCTTGCACGTTGGGAGGCAGGTTTGCGTTTGGAATCGAAGGAATCACCTGGTTGTCCTTCGGTTGCTCATCCTTTGGCGTGGCCGCCGCCTTCTTGCTGCCATATTCGATGGTGGGCTTTGTGCCGGCAACGTCCCTGATCAGTCGCACTTTGACGGCCTTGCGACGGCCTCCGCGGAGAAGAGTTATCGAGACGGGGGCATTGCCTTTCGCGCTGCCAACGAGCGCGATCAACTGTTCACTGCTGACGAGTTTTTGGTCTTCGAACTGCAGCAGGATGTCGAACGGTTCGATGCCCGCCTTGGCCGCCGCACTGCCCGGTTCAACCTGCTCGACCAGCACTCCGAAACCTGCCGGCAGCACCTCCGCGTCAATCTGCGCCCGTACGGCTGCCGGGATCTCGGCAGCGATCGCGACACCGAGTTTGGCACCCTTCCAGTCGGTGGAGGCGTCTGCCTTTTCGAGTTTTTCCACGCGGACCTGCAGCCGCTTGTCTTCTGGCATCTCGATCACGCGGACATTCACGTTCGGCGGGGCGGTGATCCCGTTTGGATTGTCTGGGTCAGCGACGATGATCAACCGCTTTTCGATTGTGGTTTCGTTCTCGTCAGCAAACGTCGCTGCTGTGGGGCCCGGGATCAGCATGCCAGTGGCGATGGCCGCGATCAGAAAGCGTGGGAAACCGTGCGTACTGGGGGCTCGGTGCTCGGCGGGCATGATCGGCGTTCTCCAAAAGCAGGTGCAAAAAGAGTTCGTGTCGCAATCGCAGGCGGATCGACGTGTGCTGGCAGCATCGGAGTCTGCGCATTCAGTATGGTGCCCCGCACCGTGGCGACGCTACCGCGGTTTTCCGCTGCTTTTGAGCCGTTTTGAGCGTCAGGAGCCGCGGCGGCGACTATCATGAGGCGGGACGTGCGCCTCGTGTCGGCCGCCCACACAATCCCCCTCGTTCGGGAGTTGCAGATGTCGATCAAAGCCATGCTCCTGCCACCAGGTGGTGGTCTCGACAAGCTTGCTCCCTCGGTCGTTGAGTCTCGGGCGCCCGGGCCTGGTGAGATCACTGTGCGGGTGCATGCCTGCTCGCTCAACTACCACGACTACGTGGTGGTGAG
This sequence comes from Planctomycetota bacterium, assembly GCA_029978905.1. Taxonomy (GTDB): domain Bacteria; phylum Planctomycetota; class Planctomycetia; order Pirellulales; family UBA1268; genus M30B53. The sequence continues at coordinate 9,391 of JAPOIM010000088.1, read as the reverse complement.
TGGAGGTTGGCCGCTGACCACGCCGCGGATCCCGCTCTCAGATGCGGCGGGTGTCGTGACGGCAGTTGGGGATGGAGTCGAAGACTTCGCCGTGGGTGACTCTGTGGTCAGCCTGTTCTTTCCCGACTGGCACGATGGGCCTCCTGGGCCGGGACAGGGCAACTTTGCACGCGTGCCCGGTGACGGTATCGAAGGCTACGCGCGAGAGGAGGTGACGGCTCCAGCGTCGGCCTTCACAAAACCACCCTGCGGGTACAGCCATGTGGAAGCGGCCACGCTGCCTTGTGCCGCGCTCACCGCCTGGCGAGCTTTGGTGGTCGAGGGCAACATCAAGCCCGGCGACACAGTGCTGGTGCAGGGAAGTGGCGGGGTGTCGGTCTTTGCCCTGCAGTTCGCGAAGATGGCCGGGGCGAACGTGATTGCCACGTCGTCGTCGGATGAAAAACTTCAGCGACTGAAATCCTTCGGCGCAGACCATCTGATCAACTACCGCTCGACTCCCGCCTGGGGCGCGGAGGTTCGCCGGCTAACCGGTCATGGGGTGGATCATGTGGTGGAAGTGGGCGGGCCCGGCACGATGGAGCAGTCGTTGATGGCGGCTCGCGTGGGCGGGCACATCGCCTTGATCGGGATTCTGACAGGGCTCGCGGGGGAGGTGTCTTTCATTCAGGCCCTCGCCAAGCACCTGCGGATTCAGGGGATGATCGTGGGCAATCGGCGACACCAGCTCGAAATGATCCGGGCGATTGAGACCTCAGGGATCAGGCCGGTGATCGACCGCACGTTCCCGCTGGACGAGTTGGCCGACGGGTTTCGGCACCAGGCGGCAGGGCGGCACGTCGGGAAGATCTGCGTCGAACTCTGAGCCGGCGGTGAAAAACGAGGAAAAAGGCCCGAAAAACACGAAAAACGCATGCTCAGCCCCCTTGGCATCGCCAGGGGCGACCTGCGATGCTCAGAAACGTTGAAAATGAACTCCGTAGCCTTCGCTCCGAAGGCTGTTTTTTCCGGGTGTTCTGCAGGAACCGAAGAGGGACTGGCGATGCGGGATTTCGCGAACCAGCGGCGGATGCGTGGGTTTTGTGCGTGGGTACTGCTTGGCTGTCTCGTGGCTGCCGGTGGGGTGGCCATGAGACGTGCTGCGGCCATGCCCGCGGACCTGGCCGAGGTTGCCAAACAGCCGCTGGCCTCGTCGCTCGGTGGCGAGCAGGCGCTCGATGACGTGCAGGCACCGTTTCGCGTGATCTGTTTCTTAGGCACGGAGTGTCCGCTGGCCAAGCTCTACGGGCCGAGGCTTGATGCGCTCTCCACCGAGTTGGCCGATGCCGGCGTGGCTTTCATTGGCGTCAACAGCAACCCCCAGGATTCGGCCGACGACATCGCGACGTATGTCGAGCAGCATGCGATCCACTTTCCGGTTCTCAAGGATGCAGATCAATCAGTGGCCCTGGCGCTCGGAGCCACCCGCACCCCGGAAGTGGTGGTAATCGATGACACTGGCAACGTCTGTTATCGCGGCCGCATCGATGATCAGTACGACCCAGGCGTGGCTCGGGCCGAGCCCACGGCCAACTACCTCGCGAATGCCCTCGCCGAACTCACCACTGGCAAGCCAGTCACGCTGGCGGTGACCGAGCCGACAGGTTGCTTGATGCAACTGCCCGATCCTGACGGGAGCCCCGGTCCCACCACCTCGCTGACCTTCGCCAACGAGATTAGCCGCGTGCTGCAGAAGCACTGCGTGGAGTGCCATCAGCCTGGCGAGATCGGACCCTTCGCGCTCGACGAGTACGAGGAGGTGATCGGCTGGGGCGACATGCTCCTGGAGGTGATCGACCAGAAGCGGATGCCGCCCTGGCACGCCGACTCGCAGCATGGGGCGTTTGCCAATGCGCGCGACATGCCCGCCGAAGACATCGCCATGTTGCGGGAGTGGGTGGAGGCCGACATGCCGTTCGGAGATGCGGCCGACCTGCCGCCACCGCTGGCGCATGCTGCGGAATGGGACCTGCCGCGTGAGCCCGACCTGATCTTCCCCATGAGCAAGCAGCCCTACGTCGTGCCGAGCGAAGGGGTGGTCGAGTATCAGTATTTTGTGGTCGATCCTGGCTTCACCGAAGATGTGTGGGTCAAAGCGGTGGCCGTTGATCCGGGCAACCGGGCAGTGGTCCACCATGCGATCGTGTTCTTGCGACCGCCGGATGGCTCCGACTTCAATGGCTTCGGTCTCTTGGGTGGCTACGTGCCGGGGCAAAAATCGCTCGAACTGCCCACGGGATATGCCCAGCGAGTTGCCGCAGGCACGCTGCTCGCGTTCCAGATGCACTACACGCCAACGGGTCAGGTCGAAGAGGATCTCACCCGCATCGGCCTGATTCTGGCGGATCCTGCTGAGGTGACCCACGAGGTCTACACCGTGGGTGGCATCGAGCAAGACTTTGAGATTCCCCCTGGAGCAAGCGAATACACCGTCAGTGGACAGATGCGAGGGATTCCCAAGGAAGGCGTGTTGCTCTCGATTAATCCGCACATGCACCTTCGGGGACGCGCGGTGAAGCTGTTTGCGGATCAGCAGGGGCGGTCAGAAACATTGCTCTCCGTGCCGCACTACGACTTCAACTGGCAGCACAACTACGCCTTTGCGAATCCGCTGAACCTCAGTGACGTGGAGCAGGTGCGGTTCGAGATGACCTACGACAACTCCAAGGGAAACCCGTTTAATCCGGACCCCAGTGAGTATGTGACGTGGGGCGACCAGACCTGGGAGGAGATGGCGGTGGTGTTTGCCACCGTGGCTCGCCCCAAGGGGGCTCGGGAAGCGAACGATGCGGCGGAGTCTTCAGAAGAGGAGGCGGCTGTTCGCGAAGCGGCGCTCAGCGTGAAGGCGGAAGCGTTTGCGGATGAGTACCTCGCCAAGCTCGATCGCGACCAAGATGGCGCTGTGTCGCGGGATGAGGTGCCCGAGGCGGTGAAGATGTTCTCGTTCCGGCAACTCGACATCGACAGCGACGGATTTGTGCGACGCGATGAACTCCTGCGACACGGCAAAGAGCGGTTTGGCCGCCGCGAGTCGCGGTTTGGGGGAACTCGCTGACCGTGAAAGTCATTGTTGAACGGCTTGCGAACCTGGTCGTTGACCATCCGTTCCTGGCGACGTTGCTGCTTGTGGCCGTCACTGGATTCTCCACCCTCGGGCATGTGGATCCGGACTTCTTTGAACGGTTAACCGCCGAGCCGCAGGCGGAGACCGAGCAAGCCGAAGCCAGCGGCGACACCTCCCGCAAACTGCCGGACGTCGAGCCTATTCAGGTGGGCCGCGGCGATGTGGTGCTGGTGGCTGAGGCCGATGATTTCTTCACGCCCGCCGCAGCGGATGCGATGCGGGCGGCGGTGGAAGCAGTGGAGGCTCTGCCACAGGTGGGGAGCGTGTTTTGGATGGACCGCGCCCCCGTCATGAACATCTTCGGGCTGCGGGAGCCGATCCTACCGCGGGCAACGGCATCGGCGGCTCGGTTCGCAGACGCCAAGAAGCGGGCACTGGCCCATCCGCTCGTGGGCGGGCAACTGCTCTCGTCTGATGGTGGCACGGCCATGCTCCTCGTGGGGCTCGATTGGCTGTTGGTCACGAGCGATGCCCAGTGCACGAGCGAGATTCGTGAGGCGGCCCAAGCGGCCGCAGCGGGGTTTCCCGAAGCCAAGATTCGCTTTCGGATCACAGGCAACGTGCCGCTGCGATTGCGTGATGCCAACATGACCCGTGGCAATGAGCGGAAGTATCAGTTTATTGGCTACGGCATGGCCCTCGTCTGTGCGTGGGTGCTGTTTCGCGGCTGGGAGGCGGTGCTGATCGTGGCCCTCGCCCCCACCTTCGGCGTCTACTGGACGATGGGCATCCTGCCGCTGGTGGGCATGGGCGGCAATCCATTCAACGCCGTGGTTGTGCCGGTGTTGTTGGTGATGGTGGGCTTCACCGATGGCGTGCACATGATGGTGCAAATTCGTCGGCATCGAGCGGCGGGCCTGCCACCAAAGGAGGCTACCCGCACAGCAATTCACGAAGTCGGGCTGGCCTGTTGGCTGACCTCGCTCACCACCGGCATTGGGTTTGGGTCGCTGATGCTCGCCCACCATGAGTTGGTGCGAGATTTTGGCACGAGCTGCGTGATCGGTGTGCTGGCGACGTTCATCGCCGTGGTGATGATCGTGCCGCTGGCGTCGGCGTCGTGGCTTGGCCGCAACGTGCACCGTGGCCATGGCCACAACCTCGTTGATCAGCATCTGGGGCGATTGTCGGTTGTGATCGACATGGTGCTCGCCAGGCCGCGGACCTTCGCGTTGGGGGGTGTTGGGCTCACGCTGGTGCTTGGCCTGGTGACGCTCACACTCAGGCCCGATCAGCGGCGCACGAGTGGCTTGCCTTCGAGCACCGAGGAGGCTCAGGCCCTCGCCCACATCGACAAGGTCTTCGGTGGGATGGAGACCGCGCAGATCTTGGTGAAGTGGTCTTCGGACATCCCGGATGGAGCCGGAGAGATTGGCGAAGTCGTCGCCGAGGTTGAAGAGGCGATGCGTGAAGAACCGCTGCTGGGATCGCCCCTGTCGCTGTCGCGTTTGCTCGCAGCGCTGCCGGGGGAGGGGGAGATTGGCGATCGGATGTCGTTGATCGAACTTCTGCCACCGCCGCTCAAGCGAGGGTATTACGTGCCTGAAAATCGTGAGGCGATTGTGACCTTTCGGGTGCAGGATATTGGGATCGCGGCCTACAGCGAAGTCTTTGAGCGATTGCAGAAGCGGCTGGATGAAGTTGTGGCTGGCCATCCAGGTTTTCGCTGGGAGTTTGAAGGCTCAGCCGCCAGGCGGTGGCGCGATCTTTATCAAATCGTGATGGACCTGGCCACGAGCCTCGGCACGGCGAGCCTGATCATCTTTGTGGTGCTCGCGGTGGCCTACCGGTCGATTCGGATCGGGCTGATCTCGGTCACGCCGAATCTCTTCCCGCTCGTCGCCACGGGCACGGCCTTGGTGTGTTTTGGGCAAAACCTCGAGTTGGTGAGCGTCTGCTCTTTCACGGTCTGCCTTGGCATCGCGGTCGACGACACGATTCACTTCCTGACCCGCTTCCGTGAAGAGCAGGAGCGGGGGGGCAGCCGTGATGCGGCGATTCGCCGGGCATTTGTGGGTGTGGGCACGGCGCTGGTGATGACGACCGTCGTGCTGATCCTGGGCTTTGCCACCGCGATGCTCAGCGATTCGCGAGCCCATCAGATCTTTGCCGCGATGGGCATCATGACGATCGGCACCGCCCTCTTTGCCGATCTCCTCTTCCTGCCGGCCCTGCTCTCGCAGTATGCCGACGACCCTCCAGTTCGTTTGCCGGAGGGCACCGTGCCCGAGGGCATGTCCGAAACGCCTGCGTAGCCGCCGCGGGCGGCGGATTCGGGTAATGGGGCGTCTATCCCGTTTCTCCCCGTCTTCGGTAGTGGCAGGGTAAACTTTTTGCAACGGCCTCAAGGGAGCGTGGTGATGGCGACCGCCGCAGATTACGTGACGCAAGACGAGCATGGAATCCTCCGTGTAGGGCAGACACGCGTCATGCTGGACTCGGTCCTTGCTTCGTTTGGTGAAGGGTGTTCTGCCGAGACGATTGTTCAGCAGTATCCCTCGCTCTCCCTCGAAGAGGTTTACGGGGCGATCACGTACTACCTTGCCCATCGACAGAGCGTCGATGCCTATCTAACGCAGCAGGACACCGCGTGGGCTGAAGCTCGTGCGTCGGTCGAACAGTCTGCGAGTCCGCTCGTCACGCGTCTTCGCGAGGAAGCGATCAAGGCGGGGCTTCGTCAGCGATGAGCCGGCTTCGTTATCTCGCTGACCACGACCTGAATGAACACATCGTGGCTGGCGTGCTTAGACGCAATCCGTCGATTGAGTTTCTGCGAGTGCGAGATTTCGGCCTTCACGAGGTCACGGACCGTGAAGTGTTGTCTTTTGCGACCCTATCGTCGTTGGTCGTCGTTTCGCACGATGTGAATACGATGACTGCCGCCGCACTCAAGATGAGAAGTGAGGGCACGTTGTTTTCCGGTTTGTTTCTCGTCCCACAGTCCATGCGTGTTCGCGACGCGATCGAGAGCCTTGTCTTGGCGTGGGCCGTCAGCGATGACAGCGAGTGGCAAAACCAGGCTGTCTTTTTGCCATTCTGAAATCCGGGCCGCGTGGCACGTAGCCGCCGCGGGCGGCGGTTACGCCGTTTGGCTCAGCGGTCGGCGAGGTGCTTGGTGAACCAGGCGACGGTCTCGTTGATGGCGCGGGCCATGTCGGCTCCGGCGAAGCCGTGGCCGGCACCTTGGATGGCCACGAGGCCAGTTTCCACGCCCACTTCTTCGAAGGCCGCGTGGATCTTTTCGCTGTGCCAGATCGGCACGAGCGTGTCTTGGTCGCCAGCAATCAAGAGTGACGGGGCATCGTCGGCCGAGACGGCAAGGAGCGGCGAGAGCTTGGCGGCGGTGGCTTGATCGATGTCGAGGCCGGGAAAGTTCTCGTACTGTTTTTCGTGATCGGGGTTGCTCCAGGCGACGGGCTGCAGATCCGTGGGGGCGACCCACGCACACACCGCCTGCACCCGATCGCTCGCTTGCAGCACAGGATCGTCGGCCGCTTCGTTGCCGGCATCAGATGTGGTGCCGAGCATCAGCGAGAGGTGCCCTCCGGCGCTCATCCCAAAGGCTCCGAGCCGCTCGCCATCCACTTGCAGATCTTCCGCGTGATGGCGGACATACCGCACCGCCCGTCGCACATCGTCCACGGCATCGCTGATGCCGTAGCGAGGGCTGCTGCCATGCCGCACGGCGATCACCGTGAAGCCGGCATTTGTGAGCGGGGCAAACATTGGCAGCATCTGTTCGGCCGGTCGCCACGACGAATACCAGCCGCCGCTGACCATGAAGAGGATCGTGCCGCCGTTGGTCTCTTCTGGGCGATACACGTCAAACGTCATCGCCAGGCCGTCCTTATGGCCGTAAACGATATCCGGCTCGATCGTCACCTCCGCAGCGAGCAATGGAGACGCCGCCAGCCCGCTGAGCATGACGGCTGCGAGCAGGGCAAGGTTGGCAAGGAGGTGCTGACGCATGAAGGTGCTCCCGGGGCGTGTGGAATGCGGCAGGATCATACCACTGTGGGTGGGGCGTGTGCTCAGGCGAGCGGCCTGGGAGAGCGGCTGCTGCGAAGCCGGCCGCAGGCCCTGCGGGAAACGATTGCAGATCCGGACGTGCGCCTCGATGATGTGCCCACCTTGAGGAGGAGTAAACGGATGCTGTGCGGACGAATCGGGCTGCGAGCCGGGCGAATGTGGATGGGACTGCTGCTGGCGGTTGTGGCCGGCGGGCTGGCGGCAGCAGGCCACGCGGCCGAAGCGGCCGAGAAGCCTAACGTGCTGTTGATTTGCGTCGACGACCTGAAGCCACTTCTGGGCTGCTACGGCGACGCGCACGCGAAAACGCCGCACATCGATCGCCTGGCCTCCCGCTCGGTGCTCTTTGAGCGGGCCTACTGCAATCAGGCGGTCTGCGCCCCGTCGCGAAATGCCCTGATGACCGGCCTGCGGCCGCAGACGATCGGCGTCTACGACCTCGCCACCTCGTTTCGGCTGGCCCGGCCCGACGCGATCACTCTCGGCCAGCATTTTCAGGCGCACGGCTACGAGACCGCCTCACTCGGCAAGATCTATCACGTGGGCCACGGCAACACCGACGACAAAGCGAGCTGGAGCGTGCCGTCGTTTCGGCCCAAGCGGCCGCAGTATGCGATCGCCGACAATGGCCCCTTGCCTGGTTTCAAGCCGACCAAGCCTGGCGACAAGCCGCGCGGCCGGCCCACCGAATCGGCTGACGTCGACGATGACTTTTACGGCGATGGAGAGATCGCGGCAGAAGCCGTTCGGAGGCTGGCGGCTGCAAAATCAAAGAACACGCCCTTCTTCCTGGCGGTGGGGTTCCTCAAGCCGCACCTGCCCTTCATCGCTCCCAAACGCTACTGGGATCTCTATGATCCCGAGCAACTGCCGATGCCCGAGCTCTCCGGGCCTCCGGAAGGAGCGCCCGACTATGCCCCGCAGTTTGGTGGCGAACTTCGCAACTACCGCGATGTGCCCCAGGGGAAGGAGCCTCTCGGAGACGACCTCACGCGGCACCTGATCCACGGCTACTACGCGGCCACGAGTTACACCGATGCGCAGATCGGGCGGGTGCTTGCGGCCCTGGAGGCGGAGGGCTTGGCGGACAACACGATCGTGGTGCTGTGGGGCGATCATGGCTGGCACTTGGGCGACCACGGGATGTGGTGCAAACACACGAACTACGAGCAGGCCGCCCGGATTCCCCTGCTTTTGGCCACACCGGGCGGGAAAGGTGGCACGACCGAGGCTCTGGTGGAAACGGTCGATCTCTCTCCCACGCTTGCCGAGTTGGCAGGTTTGCCGGCTCAAGCAGGGCTTGATGGCAAGAGCTTTGCAGCCGTGCTCGCCGATCCCCACGCCGAGCACCGCGACCACGTGATCCATGTCTATCCACGCGGGCAACGCCTTGGCCGGGCGATCCGCACAGCCGACCTGCGGCTCGTGGCCTGGCAGGAGCCGGGGCGTTCAGGCTCCGAGCCCGAGTTTGAACTATACGACTACGACACTGATCCGCTGGAGAGCCGCAACCTTGCGGCGGAGCGGCCAGATGACGTCGCAAGGCTCAAGAAGCTGCTCGCGACGCACGCGGCTCCCAAGCCTGCGTTTCGCCAGTAGCCGAGGACGGGGCTTATGGCCGAACGAGGCCGTTTTGAAAAAGCCTGCGAAACTCGAAGTTGGTGACGAGCCAGGTCTCGCCGCGCTTCACATACTCAATCGTGCCACCGACGAGCGATGAGCCCGGCATCGTGCCATCGACCATGCCCCGCGTGCGCACGATCACATCCGCGATCGCGGTCGGCGGATCTGAGTCGCTGTCAACCTCCACGAAGCATTTCGTGATCGTGACTTCATCCGGCTTGTAGCGGTTGATGATCCGCTCAGTCTCGGCCCGCATCTCCGCGGCGCTCGCATCAATCGAGGCCAGCAGCGTCGCCGTGTCACCCGCCTCGGCAGCCTCGGCCAGCGAGTAGGTCACCGCCTCCACGCGATCGCGTTCCGTTTCACGGAGGAATTCATAACACAGGTAAGCGGCAACTATCAGTCCAAATACAAGTACAAACGACCGAAGGTTTGTCAAAACAACAAGCCCTCACAACCAAAGGAATGCCGTGAAATAAACCGTGAAGAAGCCACTTTGTTTGCTCGTCGCTTCGCGGTGTTCTAACTCTTTCCCTTGCAACGCCGCCAGTCCAACAGCGTCGCAAAAGCAGGCGG
>JAPOIM010000087.1 GCA_029978905.1 Planctomycetota bacterium | reverse complement strand
CTCTCCTGTCCGCGACTCGGTCAACGGCGTGATCGCCTTCAACACGGCCACGATCTACCGCGGCGTGCCTTTTGAGAACGTAAAGCTCGTATTCAAAGACGGCCGCATCGTCGAGTCGAGCGCCACCGTCGGCGGCGACCGTTTGGAGGAAGTCTTCGACACCGACGACGGGGCTCGCTTCATCGGCGAGTTTGCAATTGGCTTCAACCCCCACATCCTCCACCCGATGAAGGACATCCTCTTCGACGAGAAGATCGCCGGCAGCTTCCACTTCACGCCCGGCCAGGCCTACGAAGTGGCCGACAACGGCAACCGCAGTGAAATCCACTGGGATTTGGTCTGCATTCAGCGGCCAGACTTCGGCGGCGGCGAGATCCGTTTCGACGATGAAACGATCCGCAAGGACGGCCTCTTCGTGGTGGACGACCTCCTCAAACTCAACCCGGACCAACTCGGAACGTAAGTGACGCGAGTTTTCCGATGAGGTGAGGCTCGAGGCGATTCGCTTGTGTCGTGTTCCGTTTGCACCGAAGGTTTGTCATGTGTTCCTCACATCGCTCCGTGAGCCTCGCTCTCGCGTCGCTCCTCCTTTTTCCCGGGCCGTTCGCGGGAGCCCAGCAACCAGCAGCTCCGGGCACACAGCCGCCGTTGCCATTCGCGTGGGTCAACCCGCTCCCTGAAGAAAGAGCGATCAACGGTTTGTCGCACCACACGTTCCGCAGCCCATCAATGGATATCGATGTGGGCTACTGCATCTACCTCCCACCAAGCTACGAGCACGACGCGAATCGTCGGTATCCGGTCGTCTACTACCTCCACGGAGGCCGACCGGGCAATGAGCTCAAGTCAATCAACCTCGTGACGTATATAGACAACGCCATCCGCGCGAAAACGATCCCAGACACGATCTATGTCTTCGTCAACGGAGGCCCTGTCAGCCACTACAACTATCCGCAGCGAGACAACGCTCGGGGCGAAGATGTGTTCATCCACGAGTTGATTCCACACATCGACACAACCTATCGCACCATCGCCAATCGCACCGGCCGTGGGCTGGAAGGCTTTTCACAGGGCGGCCGCGGCACGATGCGCATCAGTCTCAAACACCCCCAGCTCTTCTGTTCGGCAGCCGCAGGTGGCGGTGGGTATGCGACTGAAAAGAGGATCAGCGAAGAAGGTGGTCGTGAGAGTGGTCAGCTGGTCTTTGCCGAGGGTGACAACACATGGGATTTGGCCCGCGCCTACGTCGGAGAGCACAAAACTCCCTACAAGCTGCTCGTTTTCGTGGGCACCGATGGCTTCAACTATGAGAACAACCTGGAGTACATGGGCTTTCTCGACTCGCTCGGCATCCCGTTCGACAAGTTGATCGTGAAAGGTGCCCCGCACAGCGCCCGCGACATCTACGAAAAGCAAGGCGACACCATCCTCAAGTTCCATGCCGGCAACTTTGCCGCAGCACAGCAGTAGCCCAACCCGATGAGCGAACTCCACAAGAAACCGTCATGCTTAAGGCCAGCTCCACCATCGTCGTGATGGCAGCCCTCTCGCTCTTCTGCTTTCACATCAGCCTGGCCCAGATCCCCGACGCTCCCGACGGGGTCGTGGCTGGCATCGCGGCGAACTACACCGAAGCGAACGTGGGGGCGTTTGTACTCCCCGACGTGCTCACCACCTTCAACGGCCACGCCGTCACCGATGCCGCAACCTGGAATGACGTGCGGCGGCCTGAGTTGCTGAAATACTTCGAGACCGAGTATTACGGCCGCGTGCCCGAGTCGGCCCCGGACGTGACGTGGGAAGTTGTCCGGACAGACCGCACGGCGCTCGGCGGCACGGCGATTGAAAAGACGCTCGCTGGTCACATGGGCAGCCCCGACGGCCCGGCTATCGACGTCACGCTCTCCACGCCATCAGCGGCGACAGGCCCCGTGCCGGTTCTCGCCCACCTGACGTTCAACTTTTCCCGGCCGCGTCGACAGCCTGATGCCCAAGCCGCCCCCGCCGACGGGCCGCCACGCCCTGGCTCTCCAGCGGACCTGATCAGCCGTGGTTATGGCTATGCGCGAATCAACTACAGCAGCATTGAGACCGACGCGAGCGGGCAGCCCAACGTGAACATTGCTCGCAAACTCGCACTCACTCCCGGGCAGGAATCCCCACTGGCAGACGAATGGGGAACGATCGCTGCCTGGGCCTGGGGGATCAGTCAGCTGATGGATTATTTCGAAACGGATCCCTTGGTGGATGCCAACCGCATCGCGCTCACAGGAACCTCACGCCTGGGCAAGACGGTCACCTGGGCAGGTGCCAACGACCAACGCATCGCCTTGGTGATCGCGTGCTGCGGTGGCGAGGGCGGCGCTGCCCTTGCCCGTCGCAACTACGGCGAAACAATCGCCCACCTCGTGGCGCCTGCACGGTATCCCTACCAGTTCGCCGGCAACTATCAAAAGTATGCCGTTGACCCGAGCGCGAGCCTTGTCGACACGCACTGCCTCGTCGCGTTGATGGCTCCCCGGCCGCTCCTGCTCTCAACCGGCATCGGTGACGGTTGGTCGGATCCCTACGGTGAGTTTCTTGCTGCGAAAGCGGCGACTCCAGCGTTTGCCCTGCTCGGGAAGCGAGGTCTCGAACCCGAGACGGTTCACACGGTTGGCCAGATGGTCGGCAACGACCTTTCCTATCTCATGGTCAATGGCAGTCACGGCGCGACCGACTGGCCACGATGGCTTGAGTTCATGGACCGGCACCTCCAGCCCCACGCGGGCGATCATTGACGCGGTTGCTCCGGAACATACCGCCACCACACGTCGATCCCGCCGGACAGGATTCGGTTGAAGAACTCGTAGCGGGGCGATTTCCGCGAATAACCCTTGCACCGGATCACTGCTCTTTTCGACCCCAGAGTTGGAGTGCGCCGTGGCATCGCAGGGGGCATCAGGGGCCGAATCGGTGGGCATCGGTGAGGCTCAGGGGCGGAGGCAGGGCACGCTCCCTGAGACCTTTCCCTCAGGGTAGAGGCACCCGACGGCCCCGGCGGGAGGCCCAGCTCGCAGCGGCGACCACGGCCACGATCTCGACCAAAGGCGCGGATGGTTCCGGCACGACCGCGATGAACCTCGGCCCCGCGGCGCCGGTGCTGAATGAGTAGAGGACGGTGCCGCTCGGGCTGACTTTGCTGATCGTGTTGTTGCCACCGTTCGCCACGAAGAGGTTCCCCCCGTCATCGAGCGTTACACCGTAGGGCGCGCTGAATCCTGTGGCCCACGTGCTGGGGGAGCCGCCACCGGCGGTTACGAGGCTGATGACGTTGGTGTTGGCACTGGGAATGAAGGCATCACCGTTGGCATTGATGGCGATACCAACGGGCTGGCTCAACCCCGTAGCCCAAGTGGCAAATGCGCCGCCGCTGCTTCCCACACGACTCACGGTGTTGCCAGTCTTGTTGGGCGCATAAAGTCGTCCACTCCCATCAAAAGCCACCGCGGTGGCGCCGCTGAGACCTGTCGCCCACTGCGTCACACCAGTTCCGCTGGCGGGAATTTTCCACACGGCATTGGCTAAGGCGTTCGCAGCGTAAAGATCGCCGGCGGTGTCGAAGGCGAGGCCGCGAGGTTGGCCGAGCCCGCTCACCCAGAGTGTCGAGGCTCCGCCGCCGGCGGGTACCTTTCGGATCGTACCGTTGCCATAGTTGGCCACATAAAGAACGCCCGACTCGTCGAAGACAAGGCCGGTCGGAGTGCTAAAGCCGGCGGCGTAGGTGGTGCGACTCGCTTGGATCGTCGCTGGAACGCCGCTCGAAACATCGAACCGCGCCACCGTGTCGTCCGTGAGCGACACATAGAGGAGATCGGCGTACGCAACGCTCATCACCTGATTCGTTGTTCCCGCCCCGACCAGGATCGCAGTCAGAGCCAAGAACGACCGGACGTGTCCCTGCATCATTGGGATATCGTTACGAAGGCGACTGGGTGAATGGCGCTCGCTGAGCCCCAACGTGTTACACAACTTTTTTCTGAAACGAGCGAAGGATAGCGTGGTCGATGGCACTTCCACAACGGTCTTGCGGCTGACGGAGGGCTTTCGAACTGCGAGATCTCGCGTTGCGGCTGTCCGCAGGCCATTGCCGCACAAGCCCCCCCTGCGATGGTGATCTACTCGCCCCAGCGAAGTCCGTCTCGAGGTTCGCCCGTCAGGCGCTTTTATGCCTTGCGTCCGGCACCGTTCAGAGGCGTGGATGTCGATTGCGGTTCGTTCATCAGGGAAGACCTGAAAGATTGCCCGGTTCTCATGAGCCGGCATGAGCTCGACCCAATCGGTGGGCGGACCGGTAGCCGGTACGAAGACGCCGTTGGTCACGCCGGCGAGGAGACGTACATGGCGATTGAGCACCGAGCCGAAGCGGTAAAGGAACGAATTACCGTCGAGCCGCGGGCGGACCGATGCGGCGGTGGCAGCGTCGCTCGTGAGGCCTGCGACGGCCAGGGGCGGTCGTCGAGAAAGCCCCATAAACGCACACCCCATGAGGTTTTTCATGAACAGCACGGGGGCAACGACCTTTCCCATCGCATGGTCGATGGCGGTCACGGCGCGACCGACTGGCCACGATGGTTTGAGTTCAGGGACCGGCACCTCCAGCCCGGCAAGCTTCGGCAACGCGCCCCCTCCTTGAAGCGAGACCAGGTTGCGGGCGAGATCGTTGACTTGTAGTTGAAAACCCCACTTCACTCGCGTTCCTGTTGATCCACCCCGCCCAAAATTCGCTTTTCTCGGAAAGCGACGTAGGCTTGGCAAGCACTGCATCATTCGCACTTCTTCTTGGAAGTTCTTCCATGCTTCGCCGGTTCGTTCGCCACAGCGCCCGCAATGCGCGCCCTACCCTCAGCCGTCGCAACCGCCGATCAGCCAGTGGTGTGCCCCTGGAACGGCTGGAACAGCGGATCGCCCTGGATAGCCATGGCCTGTTTCCTGTCCTCGCAAACGTGAGTCCATCCGCTGCCGATGGGGCAGAAGCATTTTCCGCGATGGCCGTCCTCCGACCGACCGTTGAGAGTGGCAGTGCTCTTCTCAAGCATGCAACAACGCTTGGTCTTAATCAGCTGATGGGGCCCGAGCCTGTCACGCTCGCGCTTCACGAAGCAAACGGACGCGACGCCCTGAGTTTTGTGGTCACAAACGTCCCCGAAGGATCCGTCGTTGAAAAATGGGACGTGGGCACAAATAGCTGGGTCGCCATTTCCAACCCGCCGCCGAGTGCGAGTCCTCATCAGCTCTTGCAGTATCTCAACGACCGAGTGATCCAACCGAACGACAACATTCGGTGGCGTCCTCGGGCAGGCATTGATGACGCGGCCGCGGCAGCCTTCGAACTCGTCAATTGGCAGACTGGAAATGTCGTGGGAGCCCCAGCGTCTCCAGCGCCGCCACCAGCCAACTCAGCCACACAAAGCCAAAATCTCTTGCTCAATCCCGGGGCTGAGTTTGGTGACTCGTCACCGACAGGCAACGGGGCGGTGACCATCCCTGGCTGGAGAGTCACCGGCACACCAACCGTCATTTCGTACGGGTTGCCTCGCAACTCGTGGCCAATCGGCACCTCCTTCCCATTCCCTAACCTGCCCGCCTCGATGGGCTTCCCAACGGCAGCGCACGGGCCGACCGATGGCGGAAACCAGTTCTTTGGTGGCGGCAATGTTGCTGACTCCACCATCAGCCAGACCGTCGACCTCAGCGCAGCCAGTGCCGAAATCGACCAAGGCGGGGTCTCCTTCAACCTCAGCGGGTGGCTCGGCGGTTGGCTCTGGAACCCTTCCGAGGCCTCCCTGGAAGTCACCTTCTTTGATAACGATCAGACCGCCATCGGGAATGCCGTCATCGGCCCGGTTTCGAAGTATGCACGGCTGCTCCAAACTGGCCTTATGCATCGCGAAACATCAGGCCTGCTTCCGGTAGGCACTCGCTCAGCCCGGGTGACCATCACCTTCGACCAGCAATCGTCAAACGATTTCGCGATCAAAACGGCCTACAAAACCCTTTCGCCCGAACTGCCCCCAATCCCTGCCGAAGTGATTGCCTACCTCGTTCAGCAGTCTCCGAGCGACCTCGGCATTAACGCGGCCTACAACAACGCCTTCGCCGACAACATCTCCTTCACGATCGGCGCCGACCTCCCAGCGCCTGCTTATCCAACGCCACCGGTGTCGGTCGTTGGTGAACTCGATCACGTGTTCTTGGTGTACGTGGAAAATAAGGGCTACAACGACATCCTCGGCAGCCCCAACGCACCGTTTCTCAACAGCCTGATCGACACCTACGGATTCGCCAACAACTACTACGGCGTGACCCACGGCAGCCTCCCCAACTACTACCCGATTGTTGGCGGCTCAACATTCATCACATACAACGCCGCGACAGCCGTCATTGATTCCACACCAACGCTGGCGTCGAACATTGACGACGCCGGCTTGCATTGGAGGGCCTACGCCCAGAGCCTCGAGCCGGGAGCCGACCCACTGGTCCCAACGCATGACTACGGCGCCGCCGATCAGGTGGCCTTCCTGGCATTCACTTCGATTGCCAACGACCCAGACTACGTCAGGGAGCACATTCTGCCGTTGGAACAGATGGCCGGCGATCTCGCCGATCCCGCAACAGCTCCTAATTTTGCCTGGCTGTTTGCCAACGAAGACAACTGCGGCGAGGGCCCTGTCGACACGCCAGAGGGGATGCTGCGGTTTGGACTCGACCAGCTCTCGCCTACGCACCAATACAACGTGCCGGCCCTCGACAACTTTTTGCGTGAGACGATCCCTGTCATCATGATTTCGCCAACCTGGCTGACCACGAAGTCGGTCATCGTGGTCACCTTCGATGAAGACAACAACAACATGTCGCTGGGCTTTGGCAACGAGGGTAACCACGTCGTGACAGTCGTGATCGCATCGCCCAAGGCTGTGGCCGAAGGCGGAATGATTGGTGGTCACGTAACCGCCACGAGCCAGTACGACCACTACAGCTTGCTTCGTACGATCGAAGACTCCCTCGGCTTGCCGTACCTCAACAACAACGACCGCTACGCCACGCCGATGAACGAGTTTTGGACAGCCGGCAAGAACCCGGGAGTGGGCTGATACCGCCCCACGCGGGCGATTACTGACGCGGTTGCTCCGGAACACGTTTCGCTTCGCTCCACAAATCAATCACCTCACGCAATCGCGTTGACGGCACCACGATCGCAAGTCCGAGCGGCGTGTGCATCGTCTTCTCTTCATACGGGCTGGTGATGCGGTCCGTTTGCCGCAGCATGCCAACGACGACCCCAGCCACGCGCGGCGTCGGCCCCTCTACGACCACCGCCGCTCCGCTGTCGCCGGCGAAGTGCGCGTAGTCCACGAAGAACTGCTGCAGGCCCGCTGCCGGGCTCAGCTGCGGCGTGGCCACATGGCCCGTTCGCAGCACAGGCCAGCCAACAGGGTCCGACTCTGTCTGCGCAGGAAAGCACGCCACGCGAGCCTGTTGGCCGAGATGCACCCGCCCGCTGTCGAAGTCTGCAGCTTTCGCCACATCATCGAATGCGAAGGGCGTGCACGCCGTGCCGTCTGGCAACTCAATCGGCAGCACCGCAACATCTGCCGATGGATGCCGCGTCCACAGGGGGCCGTCATCGCTGCGAAGGCGGAGGCTCAGATCGTGACGGCCCCAGGTGCCACTCTCCTCTCGCCGCCGCACCACGAGCGTCCCCTCCTGGCTCGCAATGTTCTCAAAGGTGTGCGCCGCTGAGACCAACAACTGCCTCGCCTGGCCGTTGTCGGGATCGGTGTGCTCCACAACAAACGCCGTGCCAGAGGCACCTGGTCCGTGCAGCCGAAACGTCGCCTGTACCGCGTGCTCGGCCGCAGAGGGCTTCCGCGAAGCCGGCTGCACCGGCTCCGCGCGGCGAGCGTCTGCCTGCATCTCCTGTTCGAAGAGCACCGCCATCCCACGGAGTTTGCGGGCCATCGCGGCGTTGCGCACAGGAGTCGACTCACCTGGATCGTCGGCGAGGTTGTAGAGCGTAAGGCTCGGACTGAGCACGAGTTTCCACGCTTCCCAGCGGACCGCCGCCAGAGCGCCTTCACTGCCGTGATAGAAGAAGGCGTTGGTGTATTCCTCTCTGGTCAGCAGCTCGTCCCATTCCCGCGGCGGGTTCCACGAGCGGCGAAGTGGAACGGCGGCGTTGAGCGATCGTTGCTCGTCAGCAGGAGGCACCTCTTCCGACTCGCCTCGCAGCAGCGGAGTGATGTCGCGGCCATCAAGCACGCGATCGGATGGCACCGTGATACCTGCCAAACTCGAAAGCGTCGGATACCAATCCATCGCCCTCACCACCGCCGAGGACGTCGTGCCCTGCTGGATTCCAACCCCCGGGCCCCAGCAGATCGCCGGCACGCGAATCCCTCCTTCGAGCGTGGAGAGTTTGCTGCCTCGAATCGGCTGCTCGGGCGTGCGGCCCGGCCCACGGCCATTGTCCGAGGCGTAGACCACCACCGTGTTTTGGTCGAGGTGCAGGCGGGCGAGCGCGTCCATCAACCGCCCCACATGGAAGTCGAGTTCTTGGATGGCATCTCCATACTCCCCCCACCGCGAACTCCCCTGGAACGGCTCGCTCACGCCCAGCGGCTGATGCAGCATCGTGTAGGGCAGATACAGAAAGAAGGGTTGCTGTTGGTGCTCTTCGAGAAAGGCGATGGCCTCGTCCGTCGACCGCTCGGTGAGTTCCGCCGGGTCGGCGGGCCGCGTGACCACATCCCCATCTCGCAGCAAGGGCACGCCCGCGTCTCCGAAATAGACCGTCTCCACAGGGTCGAGGTTGTGCAGCAGGCCAAAGAAATGGTCGAAGCCCTGCGCCCGCGGCAGATAGGGTTCCAAAAAGCCGAGGTGCCACTTCCCAATGCATGCCGTGGCATAGCCATGCTGCTGAAAGAGTTCGGCCATGGTCAACTCGTCGGTTGCGAGCCCCGACTGCGAGTCTGCCCGGTGCACCCAAATATGATTCCCAACACGACGCGGGTAACAGCCCGTGAGGAGCCCAGCCCGCGAGGGACTGCAGATCGGCGCGGCGGCGTAGTAATCGGTAAACCGCACGCCCTCGCGAGCGAGCCGATCGATATGCGGGGTGTCGACTTCGCTCGCACCGTAACACGCCAGGTCGTAATAGCCCTGGTCGTCAACCAAGATCACCACGACATTGGTCGGCCGCTCGCCATCAGCAGCGAGACCGCGACTGAGCCCAACCAGCACCACCAACGCCACTGCCAACCAGACATAGCCCCAACCTCGCCCGACTCCCCACGCCATGTGTTCGCACTCCTCACAACCTGGCTCATGTTGATCAACGCAGCATCCCGCCGTTTGACAACCGCGTCTTCGCCCGACCATGCTCCTCACTCCACTCCACGTTTTTCTCACATAATGAGTTCAACTGCCATGCGAACACTGATCGCGCTGTGTGCCTGTGGCCTCGTCCTCGGCAGCCTTGCCTACGCCGACGACAAGAAACCCACGGCGATCGGCCA
Organism: Planctomycetota bacterium; assembly: GCA_029978905.1. Lineage (GTDB taxonomy): Bacteria > Planctomycetota > Planctomycetia > Pirellulales > UBA1268 > M30B53. The sequence continues at coordinate 4,707 of JAPOIM010000087.1, read as the reverse complement.
ACTCGATCCTGAGATGGCCGCCCGCAAAGCCGCCGGTGATGGTCTTGCCTGGCACCCGGTCACGGACTGGGGGGTCGAGGGGAGAATCCTGCCAGATCAGCCGCGGGCAAGTTGGTTTGATCGATTTCCCCAAAGCGCTGAGGGTCACGTGACGCAAAACGTGTGGAACCTCAGCCGGCACTCCTCCGGCATGATGGCCCGCTTCAAAACCGATGCCACCGCCATCCACGTTCACTACAAAGTCACGAACGCCAACCTGGCTATGCCGCATATGCCAGCAACCGGGGTCAGCGGTGTGGATCTCTACGCCCGCGACGACATGGGCACGTGGCGGTGGGTGCAGGTCACGCGACCATCGAAGCAAGAGATGAATGTGGAGTTGGCCAGCGGTTTGAAGCCTGGCCTCCGCGAATACGCGGTCTACCTCCCGCTCTACAACGGCGTGGAGTTCCTCAGCATCGGCGTCGCCGACGGAAGCGAGTTTGAGCCGCTCCCGCCTCGCGAACGTCCGATCGTCTTCTACGGCACGAGCATCACCCACGGCGCATGCGCCAGCCGCCCTGGGATGGTGCACACGGCGATCCTCGGCAGACAGTTCGACATGCCAGTCGTAAACCTTGGGTTTTCGGGCAACGGGAAGATGGACGCCGAAGTTGGGGAGTATCTGATCCAACTCGATGCCGCGGTGTACGTCATCGATTGCCTGCCCAACATGAATGCCGATCTCGTGACGGAGCGATGCGTCCCCCTGGTCAAACAGCTTCGCGCCGCCAAACCCGACACGCCGATCGTGTTGGTCGAAGATCGTCGCAACACCAACAGCTGGATCACGCCGGCTCGCGATGCCCACCACACCGCCAACCACGCGGCCCTGCGGGAAGCCTTCACATCCCTCCAGGCCGAGAAGATCGCGGGCCTGTTCTATATCGAAGGCGACCATCTCTACGGCGACGACAGCGATGGCGCCACCGACGGCTCGCACGCCAGCGATCTCGGTTTCATGCGACAGGCTGAGGTGTTTGCACCGGTCTTACGCCAGGCACTTGGCCTCTCCCCGACTGGCGGCCACTAAGCCCCTCTTCCGCCAGCATCAGGCTTCTTGAATGCGGGCTTTACCAGATTCGACAACGAGTGAGCGGCGGACCGTGGTTTCCCCCCCGGGCTGCAGCACGTCGCTGATCACCATGTAGTCGGACCGCCACGCCTGCGGTGTCACCTCGCAGCGAATGTAACCCCGCTCCGCATTGTGAAACTTGACGCAAGGGTTGGTGGAAACGACCGCCTCCCAATTGCCTGGCCGATCCACACCGTTCCCACCGCTCGTCAGCGATGTTGCCACAAACTCGGTGGCAACGGTGGGCTCGTCTTCTCGTCGGTCGTCAACACGCAGCTCGTTGGCCCAGTTGGTGTGGATGTCGCCGGTTAAGACGACCGGATTGCTCACGTGGCGATCGCGTAAGAACTCCACCAGCCGCATCCGTTCGTAGGCGTAGCCTGGCCACTGGTCCATGGAGTACTGCAGGACTTCGGGATCGCCACTGCGGTTCACCATCCCCATCATCACCTGCTGCGCCAGCACGTTCCAACACGACGTGGAACGGATCAGGTTCTGGTAGAGCCATCCCTTCTGCTCCGCGCCGAGCATCGTCTGGCGCGTGTCCAACGCGGCATCGTTGAGCGGGCTCTTCCGGTCGTTGTTGGGCTGGTCGGAGCGGTACTGCCGCGTGTCGAGCATGAGGAAGTCGGCCAGCCGCCCAAACGACACCTTGCGATAGAGCTCCATGTCGCAGTTCCGGGGCATCTGGCTCGGCCGCAGCGGCATCATCTCGTAGTACGCCTGATAGGCGTTGGCTCGCCGCACGAGATACTCGACCGGATCCACGTCCAGCTCTTCCGACACGGCGCCAGCACAGTTGTTGTCGAACTCGTGGTCATCCCAGGTCACCATCCAGGGACACTGGGCGTGCATGTGACGGAGCGCCGGATCGGAGCGGTACTGCGCATACCGGATGCGGTAGTCGTCGAGGCCCACGATCTCTTTGCCGAGATGGGTTCGCACCTTGCCGTTGCGGCCCGCTTCGTATTCGTAGATGTAATCGCCAAGGTGAAACACGAGATCGGGATCGTCCTTGGCCATCTGCTCGTAGGCGGTGAACAGCCCCTGTTCGTAGTTTTGGCACGACGTCACCGCAAACCGAACATGCGGCGGCAACGCCTCCGCCCTGGGCATCGTGCGGGTGCGGCCGACAGGGCTCTCCGCATCACCGCAGCGAAAGCGATACCAGTACCAGCGGTCGGGCTCGAGGCCCTCCATCTCCACGTGCACTGAGTGGCCCAGCTGCGGCGTGGCGGCGATGGTGCGCGACTGCACGACGTTTTTCATCGCATCGTCTGTCGCGATCTCGCAGCGAACGTCGACAAACTCTGGCGGCATCCCGCCACCGGGCTGCAAGGGCTCCGGTGCCAGCCGTGTCCAGAGGACCACGCTCTTCTCGTCGGGATCGCCAGAAGCCACGCCCAATGTGAACGGGTCGGCCGAGAGCCTGGCCGGTCCGCCGGCTCGTAACTCCCCAGCCGCCACAGACAATGCAGACACACGCCCCATGACGTTGAGAAACCACCGCCGGGACTGCGGATCGCTCTGCAGCGTTTTCCGCAACATGCTTTCATGCAACGACATCATCGGGAGCGCCCTTCGTGGCCAAGTGATTCAGCAGTGATCACCAGACAAACACCGCGGCTGGCATCATTCCAGCTCGTGGCACAATCCGCCACACATCGTCGCAAGCCTCCTGACCAGAGGCAAGCAACCAAGGCCGGTCCGTGACAAGGTCGCCGCCAACCTACACGGGCCCCTCATCATCCATCAGCGGACGCAGGCCCGTCGAGATGCTGAAGTAGTCCCAGCAGCTTTCGTGGGCGGTGTTGAAGCCCACGAAGAGGCCGATCACCGAAACTCCCTCGGCACTGATCGCGTCGAGCAACGCACGAAAATCAGCATCTTCGTTCGGAAGCGTCTCTGCTGGTTGCTGGCGTGTCGTGAACCGGTTGTGGCGGGGCCGAACGCCTTGCCTCCAGAGCGTCGAGTGGCGGCAGTACTGATTTGCCTCGCCATGCGTTCTGAACAAAGGAACAAATAAGAACGGATCGCCGGTCACTCGCTTCTGAGAGCCGATGATCTGAACGTGGCCAGCACGAACGAGATGCCATTCCGCGTGGGGCATGGGTCGTAAAAATGCGAGGTTGCAGCAACTCCCTGCGTGTAGCGTAGACCCCTTGGCCAAATCAGCCAGCTCGAGAAACTCGCGCCGCGTTCCATGCGTGAGCTCGGCGTTCCCCCTGAGAATTGCCGCGATCTTTCGCCCGAGGTTTGCTGCTCCGACGATTCGGCCTTCGGTGTAGTCATCGAGGCCGTACGGCAAGCCTCTTGCCCGTCGTCGCTGATATTGGAGGGCGGCGCTGGTGCGGACCGCGGAAACGGAGGCTCCTGTCTTTTTGTTGAGGCGTTCGAGTCCGTACGTTGTTCGCAGCTCGCCTCGGTCAAGAACACGTCGTCGACTTGCAGAAAGAATGTCGCACCACCTCAGACATGTGCGTTGGACGTTGCTCGTCGGTGGCGGGTAAACTCGGACACATGCTCACTTTCCACACTGGTTCTTCCGGGCAGGTTCGCTGCGACGGTGTCTCCCGCCGCAGCTTTCTGAAGGTTGGTGCGCTTGGCGTTGGTGGCCTCACGCTGGCCGATCTCTTGCGTGCCGAGGCTGCGGCTGGCCTCGGCCCATCGAACAAGGCGATCATCAACATTCATCTTGATGGCGGGCCGCCGCAGATGGACCTGATCGACCCCAAACCGGAGGCACCTCCCGAGGTGCGTGGCGGGTTTGCCCCGATTCCCACATCCGTTCCGGGATTCCATGTGACGGAACTGATGCCGAAGATGGCATCGATCGCCGACAAAGCCGTCTTTATCCGCTCGCTCGTGGGCGCAGAAGGCAATCATGACGCCTTCCAGTGCATGTCGGGCTTCAGTGCCAAAGACTTGCAGGGGCTCGGTGGCCGGCCTGCGATCGGCTGCGTGGTGAATAAACTTCTGGGCACGCCTGCAGATCAGGTTCCCGCCTTTGTCGACCTGATGCAGGGGCGGCCGCTTGCCCGCAACAGCGCGCGGCCAGGCTTCCTTGGCCCTGCGTTCAATCCCTTCCGGCCAGACATTTCGCATCTCTTCCATCGTGAGCTGGAAGAAGGGATGAAGGTCGAACTCGCAAAGCTGTCGCCATAACCGGAGAAAAGCTGCACGTGGTAGCGCAAACCTGCGTTGGGGTTGTTCAACGTGGTACGCGGCTTGATGGTCCAGTCGAGTGTGCCGGCACCGCGGCCGCTGAGGCGCAGGTTATGTCGTACGGTCAGCCCCAAACTATGTCGCGCGTTTATGGACCACAGACTGCTGAGTTCAGCTCGTCCGATGTAGTCTGCAATGTTGGGGTTATCGTCGTTATTGATGGACTCGGGCATGCGTTGCCACGCGCGGACATTGATTTGAGTACCGGCGGCGTTGTCAATGCCCGCCAGCAGGATCACCCGGTTCCAGCTGCGCGATAAGGGTTCGGCCTGGCCGTTGGATTGGTGGTTCAACGACACACCGGCGTAACGCAGCGTCCAGCGGTCTCCAAGCGCGGTGTCGAGCGGGTAGGCGTAAATCAACTCTGG
>JAPOIM010000086.1 GCA_029978905.1 Planctomycetota bacterium | reverse complement strand
CTCCAGGCTTCGCTCGCGGATCTACGCCGTCGAGTCAGCACTGGGCTCAGCCCTCGCTGGGTGGTTTAGGGAGCGGAGGCCCGGGCTTCCTCGTGCGCTGTCGAGGCGGGTCGCTTTGCGTGTGAAGCCGTGAGGGCTCTGTATCGGGCACGGCCACGGGGGTATGCTGCTGCCCGACGGGTTCTTGGGACTTCCAAACTTTCCTTTGTGGCTGGTGGGGGGAAATGATGCTTCGAGTTGCAACGTGTGTGGCCGCGCTGGTGGCGTGTCTGGTGGTGATGCCGCTTCAGGCGGAAGACAACGTGCCGCCGCCAGGCTTCACGTCGCTGTTCAACGGCAAGGATCTTTCCGGTTTCTATGGGTGGGGCACCCGTGATCCTCGTGACCTGTGGAACATGTCCGAAGAAGAGCAGGCGGCCTACAAGACACGGAGCATCAAGGGGGGCGGCGACTCGAAGGACCATCTCGAAGCCCACTGGTGGGTCGACAACGGTGAGCTCGTGAACGACGGCACCGGGCTCTACGCCACGACCGACCGCGACTACCGCGATTTCGAGTTCTACGTTGACTACAAGATCCTGCCGAAGGGAGACAGCGGTGTGTATCTCCGCGGCATTCCGCAGGTGCAGATCTGGGATCCCACCAACGAAGAAGCGTTCAAGAACGGAGCCGATAAAGGCTCGGGCGCCCTCTGGAACAACCCAGACGAGGGGAAGTGGCCGCTGAAGAAAATGGACCGTCCGCTTGGCGAGTGGAACACCGTGCACGTGACCATGATTGGCGAGCGGGTCACGGTTGAACTCAATGGCGAACTGGTCGTCGACGACGCTCCCTTGAGCAACTACTACACGCGCAACCAAAAGCCCGATCCGGTGCCGAACGGCTACTTCCCCGATCCCGCCTTCCCGATGGGTCCGATCCAGCTGCAGACGCACGGCAGTGAAGTGCGTTGGAAGAATGTGTTTGTGCGCGAGATCGGTGCCGATGAGGCCAACGCGTGGCTCGCCTCTCGCGATGCCAGCGGCTTTGAAGAGCTCGTCAACGGGAAAGACCTCTCTGCGTGGCAGGGCGCCGTCGACAGCTACGAAGTCAAGGACGGTGCCATCGTCTGCAAGCCCGGCAAGGGGGGCGATCTGCTTTCCAAAGAGGAGTTTGAAAACGGCACGATCCGCATTGAGTTCAAGCTTCCCGAGGCAGGCAACAACGGCATCGCCTTGCGAACGCCGCTCGGCGGCCACTCGGCCAGTGACGGGATCGAGCTGCAGGTGATCGACACCGACGGCTACAACAAGCGGCTCGCCGCCAATGGCGGTGGTCAGTTGCTCCCGTACCAGACGCACGGCAGTCTCTACCACTGCGTGGGCGCCAAGACGGGCTACCTGCGGCCGGCTGGCGAGTGGAACTTCCAAGAGATTGACGTCGACGGGCAGCGGATCCGTGTCACGCTCAATGGCACGAAGATTCTTGATGTCGACATCGACACCTTTGACCGAGCGCAGATCGAGCATCCTCCGAAGGGACTCGATCGCCGCAGCGGTTTGGTGGGACTTGCCGGCCACAGTGACCCGGTCGCCTTCCGCAGCTTTAAGGTTCGGCGTCGCTAGCACGCCGATTCCTCTCCCTTTGCCACACACCACAGCATGACGCACCCGCTTCCTACGATTGGCTTTGTTGGCACCGGCATCATGGGGGCCAGCATGGCGAGCCACCTCCTGGCAGCCGGTCATCCTGTGCATGTCTTCAACCGCACCCGCAGCAAGGCCGAGGCATTGCTGGCGGCGGGGGCGGTTTGGCATGACTCGGCCGACGCAGTCGCGGCGGCGTCGGACGTGGTCATCACGATGCTGGGGATGCCGAATGACGTGGAGGAGGTGTACTTCGGTTCCGCCGGCCACGCGGGAATTCTCGCTTCGGCAAAGCCGGGCAGCCTCTTGATCGACATGACGACGTCGAGCCCATCGCTGGCGGAGCGGATCGCGGAGGCCGCGGCATCGCGGTCGCTGGCGGCGCTCGATGCGCCGGTGTCCGGGGGAGACGTTGGGGCTCGGAATGCGACGCTCGTGATCATGGTTGGCGGCGATGCATCAGGATTCGAGCGTGGGCGGCCACTGCTCGAACGGCTGGGGAAATCGATCACGCGGCTCGGCGAGGCTGGGGCTGGGCAGCGCTGCAAATTGGCCAATCAAGTGGCCGTTGCGGTGGGCATGGTGGCGTGGTGCGAAGCCCTCGCGCATGCGGAAGCGGGTGGGCTCGATCCGGCACTCGTGCAGCAGGTGATTTCCGGTGGGGCCGCGGGCAGTTGGGCGATGACCAACCTCGCTCCGCGTGCACTTGCTGGTGACTTCGCTCCAGGCTTTCTCGTACGGCATCTCGTGAAAGACATCCGCATCGCGCGTGAGGCGGCGGACGAAACCGATACCGAACTGCCGGGGCTGATGGTCGCTGAGCAGCTCTACGCCCTCCTCGATGAGGGGGGCTGTGGTGACGAAGGTACGCAGGCCTTGCTGCGTCTCTACCACGCTGCCGACTCAGGTGGCGAGCCAGAGCAACTGTCGTAATCTCGCGGACCCGGCGGCACGCGGCGTGTGGTGCCCACCTCACTCGCACGAGGCGGCGCTCGCGTGGCAGGCAAAGAATTGTCGACAGAGGGCAATCGAGTATGATGAGCCCCGTCGGCTAACCAGCGTTGGCCACGTTCGGGGAGTGTGTCTTTGAGGGGTCATCCCGTACCGCAACCAATTGATGAGGATCTCGATGTCGTCTCTGCCCAACAGCCAGCCTGCAGGTTCTGATTCCGTGGTGCCGTCGTCGGCACTCGAGCAACCATCCTCAGGAACCTCGCGAAGAAGTTTTCTGGCATCGTCTGCGAAGGCGGCGACGGCAGCGGGTGTTTCCGGGACGCTTCTTTCGGGGCACGTGATTCCTCCCGTGCACGCTGCCGGAAGCGATGCGATCAACGTTGCCCTGATCGGCTGTGGCGGTCGTGGGGGCGGGGCTGCAGCAGATGCCCTTTCCGTGCCTGGTGGCCGCGTGAAGGTCGTCGCAATGGCGGACGTCTTCCAGGGCCAGATCGACATCATCAAGCGTTCGCTCTCGTCGTCATTCAAAGAGCGAGTGGATGTGCCTGACGATCGCAGCTTTGTGGGCTTTGAGGCCTACAAGCAGGCGGTCGACTGCCTCGACCCCGCCAACGGCGATATCGCCCTCTTCGCCACACCGCCCGCCTTCCGCGCCGTGCACTTCGCCTATGCGATTGAGAAGGGCGTGAACGTTTTCATGGAGAAGCCGGTTTCGATCGACGGACCGAGCACGAAGCGGATGATCGCCCTCGCTGCCAAGGCCGACGAGAAGAACCTCAAGGTCGGCGTGGGGCTGATGTGCCGCCACTGTGTGGCCCGGCAGGAACTCTTCAATCGTCTGCAGGACGGGCAGGCCGGCGAATTGATAAACTTCTACGGCTACCGTCAGCACAACCCGCCGCACAACCTCGACCTGGCTCCCGGCGTGCCTGCTGGCATGACCGAACTGCAGTGGCAGGTGAAGCGGTTCCACAACTTCCTCTGGGGAAGCGGTGGCATCTACAGCGACTACTACGTCCACCATGTCGACGAAGTCTGCTGGATGAAGAATGCCTGGCCCGTCTCGGCACAGGCGACCGGCGGCCGTCACTACAAGGGCGTGATCGACGACCAGAATTTCGACAACTACGCGGTGGAATACTCCTTCGCGGACGGTTCGAAGTTCTTCTACTCCGGTCGCGTGATGAAGAACTGCCTCCAGCAGTTCGGGGTCTTTGGCCAGGGCACAAAGAGTGCGTTCACGATCTCGGGCAGTGGCCACTCGCCGGCCAAGAGCGTGATCTACAAGAGCCAGAAGATGTCCGACGACAACGTGCTGTGGGCTGCTGAACAGCCTGAGCCAAACCCCTACCGCACGGAGTGGGTCGACCTCGTCGCTGCGATCGAAAACAACACGCCCTACAACGAGGTCAAGCGTGGGGCCGAAGCCAGCCTGGTGACTGCGATGGGACGGTTTGCCGCCCACACCGGCCGCCTTGTGACCTTCGACGAAATGATGGAGTGCCCCGACGACCTCACGGCTGGTGTGGCAGAGTTGCGGGATGACTCCCCTGCTCCGCTGCTGGCTGATGCCGATGGCCGCTATCCCACGCCGCAGCCAGGCCGTTACCAGTTCGAGTTCCGTGACTAGTTTTCCGAGCCTTTCTCAATGACGCAACGCACCACTGAAGTGAACTCCACGCCGATCTACCGAGGTCCCCTGCCGCACGTTCAGACGGTCGAACGCCTGCCGGTGACGGTCTACGAGCAGTCCACCGACGCAAGTCGAGCGGTCGCTCGTGAGATCGCCAACTTGGTGGTCGAACGAGCTGCGGCGGGGAAGCGAACAGTGCTGGGGTTGGCGACCGGCAGCACGCCGGTGGGCGTGTACGACGAACTGATTCGTCTGCATCGCGAGGAAGGCGTTTCGTTTCGGACGGTGGTGACTTTCAATCTCGACGAGTACTACCCGATGGAGCCGGGGGCGCTGCAGAGCTACCACCGCTTCATGCGGGAGCACCTCTTCGATCATGTGGACATTCCCGAGGAGCAGATCCACATTCCGGATGGCACGCTTCCTCGTGAGGAGATCCTTGAGGCGTGCGCTCGGTATGAGGAGATGATCAAGGAGGCTGGAGGCATCGACCTGCAGCTCCTTGGGATCGGCCGCACTGGGCACATCGGGTTCAATGAGCCGGGGAGCACCGCCGAAAGTCGCACCCGTCTGATCACGCTCGACCACGTGACGCGGGCCGACGCGGCGAGTGACTTCTTCGGTGAGACCAACGTGCCGCGTCAGGCGATCACGATGGGGGTTGGCTCGATTCTTGACGCTCGCAAGTTGATCCTGCTGGCGTTTGGCGAGCATAAGGCACCGATCGTGCGGCGTGCGGTGGAAGACCCGCCGTCGAGTCACGTTTCGGCAAGTGCGCTTCAGCAACATCCGGACGCCCGGTTTGTGCTCGACCGGGCGGCCGCGGATCGGCTCACCCGGTTTGAGGCTCCGTGGGTGGTGGGGCCGCTGGCCTCGATGGACCTCACCTGGACCGAATCGCTGACACGGAAGGCGGTCACCTGGCTGGCGCTCAAACTTGGCAAGCCGATCCTGAAACTCACCGACGCCGACTACAACGAGCACGACTTGCAGGACCTGCTCTCCAGCAAGGGGCGGGCGTACGACATCAACATTGATGTCTTCAAGGCTCTCCAAGACACGATCACCGGATGGCCTGCTGGTGGGCCTGGCCACCAGCGTCGCGTACGGGTGCTCAGAAATCTGCCGGGATCCGATGCTGCCGCCGAATTCCCCAAGCGGATTGTGATCTTCAGTCCGCACCCGGACGACGATGTGATCAGCATGGGGGGCACGTTCATTCGCCTGTGTGAACAAGGACATGAGGTGCACGTCGCCTACCAGACCAGCGGAAACATTGCCGTCTGGGATGAGTCGGCGGATCGTCATGTCGACTTCGTGGAAGAGTTTGAGCGGGCGTTCGGCAGTGGCGATGCGGCAACGGACGTAGCCAACAAGATTCGCCACTTCCTGAAGACGAAATCGCCTGGTGAAGTCGACATTCCCGAACTTCAGATGGTGAAGGGGCTGATTCGTCGCACTGAAGCCCGGGCTGGGGCTCGCTACTCAGGTGTGAAGAACGAAAACATCCACTTCCTCGACCTGCCCTTCTACGAGACCGGCCGTGTCCGCAAGATGCCGATCGGCCCAGAAGACATCGCCATCACGGTGAAATTGCTGGAAACCGTGAAGCCGCATCAGGTGTATGCCGCCGGCGACCTCTCTGACCCGCACGGGACCCATCGCGTGTGCCTGCAGGCGATCTTTGGGGCGATGGCCGAAGTCGCCGACAGCGAGTGGGCAAAGGCCTGCGAGCTGTGGCTCTACCGTGGCGCTTGGCAGGAGTGGGAGCCGTACGAGATCGATATGGCCGTTCCGCTCTCCCCGGAAGAGGTCGTTCGCAAGCGCGTGGCGATTTTCAAACACGAGAGCCAAAAAGACCGAGCACTCTTTCCGGGCCCAACCGATCCACGCGAGTTCTGGCAGCGTGCGGAGGACCGAAATCGGGACACCGCGCTGCTGTACGACAAGCTCGGGCTTCCCGAGTATGCCGCGCTCGAAGGTTTCGTGCTGCATCGACCGTAGGGTCGCTCGGGCTGAGCCCAGTGTTGCCTCGCCGGACGTTTGCTGCGGGCCCTCCAGGCCCTCGCTCACTCGAAGATCTGCTTCGCTTTCGCCCTCCAGGCTTCGCTCGCATATCTACGCCGTCGAGTCAGCACCGGGCTCAGCCCTCGCTGGGCGTATTGGCCGGAGCGGCCGCTGCCGTTGGGTCGGCAGTGGGACCGCCCGGCGAGAGCAAGGGGTTATCGCGTGCGAGCCTTGGCCGACTTCTTGGCGGCTTTTTTGACCGCTTTGGCAGGCTTCTTCGCGGTCGGCCGCTTGGCGGTGGCCTTCTTTGAAGCTGCCTTTTTTGCAGCGGGCTTCTTCTTGCCGGCGACGGGAACTGCCTGCTTCCGTGAGGAAGTCTTGCGGGCGGGGTTCTTTTTGGGAGCCCGCGGCTTGCCGCCTCGGGTTTGGCGGGCGAGGGCGAGTTCGTCGAGGAAGTCGTTGACCGATTCGATCAGATCCGCTTCCGACGCCGGCTCCACCTCGTCCATGATGAACAGCGACAGCTCACCTCGCTGCTGGGCCATCATCAGGGTCTTGTATTCCTCGAGGTTGAGGTCGTCATGATCGTCATCCTCACTGGTGAGAAACTCAAACCCAACCCGAGCTTTGGCATCCCAGCCGTCGATGTGGAAGACCACACCGTACTCGCGAAACATCACGTTGCGCTCGATTTTGAAGCCACGTGCGCGAAAGAGTTGGGTCAGCAGATCGCAGGCTTTGAGTTCGGAGAGGGTGTCGGACATCGTGGAGGGGCCTTGCAGGGAGTGAGGAAAAAAACGCTGCGACATAATACCGGACGGGGCGAGATTGTGGCATGCCGGCTTGAGGGCGAACGTATACTTGAAGGCAGGGCGAGTGCGGTCGACGAGGCGTTAATGGCCGCCGCCGCCGTCATGATGACGACGAGGAGTGATCACGATGAAGACGGTGTCATGCGTTCGAACGGTGCGGGGTGACGTGCGTGCCTGGGCGATCTCGACAGTGCTGCCGTTGGTCGGCCTGCTTGTGCTCACGGCAGGCGTGTGCCCCGCCGGTGCTGCGGCGGCTGATGACGACACTCCTCAGCAGGAGGAACCTGCCGACGCAGAGGCCGAAGGCGCGCTGCTCGACGTGCAGATTCGCTACGCGATGGCGAGATTGAAACTTGCCGAACTCGACCTCCAGCGGGCGGTCACGCTTAACAAACCGCTGGCAAACGCCATCGGTGGGCTGGAGATCGCGCGGCTCACGAATCATGTGCGGCTCATGCAGCGTCAGTTGGAGATTGCTCAAGGGAAGCCGCAGTCATCGGCCCGTGAAGTTGGCCTTGCCGCGGCCGAACTGGCCTGTGAGACGGCCCAGTCGGACCTTGATGCGGCCCGGGCTGCCAACAGCCGCACTCCCGGTGCGATCAAAGACATCAACATGCAGCGGCTCGAAACGAAACTCGAGATCGCTGAAATCCGCCTCGAACTCTATCGGAACCCGTCGTACGTGCCTTCGCAGATTGACGAGATGCAGTGGCACATCGATCAGCTGACCGAGCAACTTATCGACCTCAGGCATCGCGTGGAGACGCGGAGCAGCAACGACTTTGGAAACAACGAGTGACGCGGGGCGGCGGGCGCTCACCGACGGCCGAGTGCGAGGTCGAGACACCGCAGCCAGAAGTCGGCGTAGTGTGGCCAGAAGACGAGATTGCACGCCCAGTGGGGCGCCGGATCTGACATGTAACAGACGACGCGCCCCTGTCCAGCCGCGTGGCTCACGAGCAGGGGGTCGCCCGTTTCGGCGAGGGTGAGCAGCGGCGTGGCGGGAGGCTTCAGGCGGACTTGGTTGTAGCCCAGGATGGGTGGGCAGCTTGCCAGATCCAAATCGCCAAAGGCGTGGCGTCCTTCGTCCGATGCCACTGGATGATAGCCTTCAGTGCTTTCGATCAAATCCTCGTGATCGAGGCAGATCACCGGCATTGCGTCTTTGAGAAGTGTCCGCCCCCATCCGCCCTTCCCCTGTTCGCCGGTGAAGGAATACCAGCCCCCCAGCAGCATCAGACCTTTGCCAGCGTGCACGGCTTCAATCGTGAGCCGGACACGGTCCGGAAACGTGAGCACACCGTCTCCAAACTTGGAGCGGTCGAAGAAGTGGGGTGCGAGCTGAAAGAGCTTGCCTTCGACGTCGCTGAAAATAACGACGTCGTACTCGTCCAGCACCTTTTCGTAGTCGCCAGGGCCGAGTTTGTAGAAGTCCCACGAGGGCACACTTGTGACTTCGTGCTCCCCCGTTGATTGAAGGGCTTCGGTCAGCCAAGTCCCGTAGTTGAAGACATCGAGGCCCTTCATCGCGTTTTGAAACGGCGACTCGGCAAACCAGGGGCCGGTGAGCACAGCCCAGTCGCCAACGTAGTAGATGCGTGCCATGACGTGATGGCCTCCTCGGTTTGGTGAAGGACAGCGCAGTGACAGACAGCGTGGCGTGGGAACCGCCCCCGGGCCGGTTTATAGCACATGCCCGAGGGGGGCAGCGTTGCCCCGGGTTCGCTATAGTCGGGGCCGGCCGTCGCCCTTGCAGGCGGATGGCGGTGCGAGTGCCCGGGGTGGGGTGACGTGTGATGTCGTCGACGTTGCGATGGTCTGGGGGAGTGATCGAGGGGTTCTATGGTCGCCCCTGGTCGGAGCGTGAACGCGGCACTCTCCTTGAGTGGATGGTCCGCTTCGGCCTGAAGACGTACTTCCACGCACCGAAGGATGACCCGCATCACCGCACCATGTGGCGGGTGCCGTTGCCTGCTGCTGAGGTGGAGACGCTCGAGGCTCGCATCGCCGCCTGCCGCGAGTGCGGGATCGACCTGGTGTTCGCGATTCATCCTGGGCTCGATATCTGCTACGGCTCAGAGCGCGATGTGGCCCTGCTGATCGCCCGCTTCGAGCAGGTGCTGCAACGTGGTGGGCGAGATTTTGCCGTGCTCTTCGACGACATCCCTGGCACGCTGGCGCCGGCAGACGCGGCGCGCTTCGACTCCTTGGCCGCGGCGCAGGCGAACGTTGCCAATCAAGTGCAGGCCTGGCTTGCCGCCCAAGGCCAAGATGGGCGACTGCTGCTCTGCCCGACGGCCTACTGCACCAGGATGGCCAACGCCCATCTTGGTGGCGAGGGCTACCTGGCAGACCTTGGTCGGCAGCTCCACCCGGAGGTCGACGTTCTCTGGACTGGCCCCGAGATTATCTCCCGCGAGCTCAGCCCCGAGCACCTTGCCGGCGTGGGGAGATTGCTGCAGCGGCCTCCCGTCATCTGGGACAACCTGTTTGCCAACGACTACGACGCCGATCGCTTCTTCGTGGGGCCCTACGCCGGAAGACCCGTGGAGATCGCCTCGCTTGTCCGAGGCCTCCTGCTCAACCCCAACAATGAGTTGCCACTCAATTTTGTGCCACTGCACACCTTGGGGCGGTACCTCACGGCACTCGATGCCGAAGCGCCGGCCAGCGACTGGCGGCCGCGACAGGCTTTGCTGGATGCAGTTGGCGACTGGCGGTTGAGTTTCGACCTGCTCTCGAGTGAAGCCGCGGCCGTGACGGAAGACGAACTGCTGCTCTTGGCCGACTGCTTCTACCTGCCGCATGAGCATGGTGACACGGCCGCGCTGCTGCTTTCGGAGGTGACGACGCTGCTGCACACCCCTCCATGCACCTGGGGGGAGGCGGGCAAGGTGACTCGCCAACGGCTCGCTGACCTCGAGCAGTTCACGACGCGGCTTGCAGACCTGCGAGAGCGACCGCTGTTTCATGCGATGAGCCGCCGGTTGTGGGCCCTGCGTGAAGAGCTTTCCTTCGTACGGCAGCAGCTCGACAACCTCGAACGGGCAAGCAGGGGCACTCCGCTTCGGCCTGACGACGACCATCTTCCGGGCACGTTTCGTGGGGGCTTCGTCGCGGACCTTCGTCGTCTTCTGCCATTGCAGAGTGGCCAGACGCACCAACCCGCGGCGAGGACACGGCGTGCGGGCGGAGGCCTACCGCTCTTGAGGCTGGCACGGCCCGACGACCAGGCCGCCTGCTACCGAGTCTGCCTTGAGACGGGTGATCACGGGGCCGACGGCACGCCCTTTTACACCGACGACCCCGATGCCCTCGGCCGGATCTTCGTCGGGCCCTACCTGGCCTTCGCCCCCGAGCTCTCCTTTGTGCTTGAGGATGACCAAGGCGTCTGTGGGTATGTGCTTGCCACGACCGACTCACGCAGGTTCTTCGAGCGGTACGAACGCGAGTGGCGGCCAGACCTCGTCGCCCACTTCCCGAAGCCCGTGGGAGACGCGGCCTCTTGGACGCGTGCCCAGCAGGTGCACTGGGAGTATCACCATCCTGACTACCACTGCCCTGAGCCTTACGAGCAGTATCCGGCGCATGCCCACATCGATCTCATGCCGAGGGCCCAATGTCTTGGCTACGGCGGGCCGATAATGCGGCAGATTGTCGCCGAGCTGCACCGGCGCGGTGTTCCGGGCGTGCATCTTGGGGTCAGTGGTCGCAACCAACGGGCGCTCCGGTTCTATGCGAGACTCGGTTTTGAGGAACTTGGCAAAACGGGGGCACCCGGGGCTGAGGTGATCTATCTCGGACTGAAGCTTGCCGCAGAGCAGGAGCGGCCAACGTGACACCCATTTCAGACTCAATCGCATCGCTGAGTGTGGGGCGACGGGTCGCGCTGCGGATGACAGCGTTCGCTGAAACGCCGATCATGGCGGCGGTGCGGGCAGGAGTCGTGGCGGTGGTGCCGCTGACGATTGTGGGCGGCGTGTTCATGCTCCTGGCGAACCCGCCGATTCCCGCGGTGGAGGCGTGGGTGGCGCCCTTCAGCGCGATCCTGAGTATCCCCGTCGCCGCCACTTTTGGCCTGCTTGCCCTGTTTGTCTGCCTGGCGGTTGCCTACGACCTCGGCGAACGGCGCGGGCAAGATCGTCTCTCCAGCGTGATCTTGGCCGGCTCCAGCTTCTTGCTGCTGGCGGTGGAGCCCGACACAGGGCGGCTCTCACCCGACCCTCTCGCGTCGCAGGGCATCCTGACCGCCATCCTGGTGGCCATTGCTGCGGTCGAGGTCCAGGCGTTCTTCACTCGCCGCAATCTCGTGATCCGCATGCCTGACGGTGTGCCGAAGGTGATCTATGAGTCGTTCGCTTCGCTGGTGCCGCTGACGGTGTTGCTGGCGAGCTTCTGGGCGATTCGCTTTCTGCTTGGCGTCGATCTGACCGCCACCGTGCAGTGGCTCTTCACGCCACTGATCTTTGCCCTCAACACGCTGCCGGGGATCTGCGTGTACGCGTTTCTGGTCACGCTCCTGTGGTCGATTGGGATCAACGGCGACAATGCGCTGGATGCGGTGGTGGCACCGGTGTTCCTGCAGTATCTCGCGGCAAACGTGGAGGCCTGGGAGGCCGGCACCACGCCCCCCTACTCCACCGCTCTCGGCTTCTTCACGAGTTTTGTCAACGTGGGGGGAACCGGGGCGACGATTGCGCTCGCGCTGGTGCTGTTCAACTGCCGCGATCCGGGCACGCGTCGCATCAGTCGGCTCTCGCTGCCGACGCAGGTGTTTCAGATCAACGAGCCCCTCTTCTTCGGCCTGCCGATTGTGCTCAATCCGGTGTTGATGGTGCCGTATGTGCTCAATGCCTTCCTGCTGACCGCGACCTCATTTCTGCTGATGGAATGGGGGCTGGTGGGGCGACCGGTGGTGGGCATTCCCTGGACCACGCCGCCGATCATTGGGCACTACCTGGTGACGGGCGGAGATTGGCGGGCGGCCGTGTGGGGGGCTGTCTCGATCGGCTTGGCGATGGTGGTCTACTGGCCGTTTGCCCGAGCGTGGTTGCGGTCGAGGGGGGAGTAGGACCAGCAGCTGTCGTTCCATTCGCGTGCGAACTGCGGGCGAGCACTGTTGGCGGTCGTGGCGGCGGTCGCGACCAGTTTCGTGCAACGATTCCATTCGACCCCGAGGATCCTGCTGCGGCCATTCCGGGCGACCGTCAAGAGCGGTCACATCGGACTCCACCGTTTGAGTTGCTGGAGAGGCAGCTTTCCAGACGCCGAGTTCTGGCTCTGGCCAAGCAAGGTCAACAAAGGGTTGGAGCAACTCTTGCTCCCGAGTTCTCTGTATGCAGAGCCGTGCATGTCAGTGAGAAATTCGCTGGTGCGTTTGTCGATTGCGACGTCCTAGTGCCCGACTGGAGTTCCGACGTCGCGGCCGAGTCGAGCATCGTGCAAGGGCTGTCGTGAGCAAGAGCGAATGGCAACTCGTTAGGGGTGTCTGAGACCACGTTCGGCCCACAGCCGTCTTGGTCAACGGAGCCGGTTCCGACGGAGGTTGGGTGGCAGCCATCGAGGACCACAAAAAGGCGTCGTTCGCGTACTCTCATGATTCGCAGTTGCTGCGGTTCGCCACGGCAGCGGTGCGCCGAGATGCCGGATGCCAGCGAAGGTAGGCTCAGTTGACCCGGCAAAAACCGCGTGCAAAAGACGCGATGCTCGAAGTGACCACACTTCGGGCGGCCAGGTTTGCCGGGCAGTGCTTGCTCAAAAAAAGATTCGAAGTTCTTATTTTGGTGTCGGACGCGCGCGTCCGCTCACCCTCGGATGAACAATCCCTATGGATTTTTCCCTGCTCCGCGCAGCCTTTCGGCGGACGCTGGCGGCATCCTCGTGCACTTCACGGCGGCGGCGCTCCCGTCGGCAGGCGGAGGGGTCAGCACTCGCGGGCCTCCACATGCAGGTGCTGGAGCCCCGCTTAGCCTTGGCCGCCGACACGGGCAGCGCCAAACCCTTCTGGGGCAACGGCCATTACTACGCCGTCACGCGCGCAAATGCTGGCTGGGGCAACGGCTACGAAGAGTCGCGAGCGACGACCCTGAGCCAGTTAGGGATCACGGGCTATCTGGCGACCGTCACCTCGGCTGAAGAGAACGCCTTCATCGCCAACTACGCCACCGGGAGGAGCGATCCTTCCCAGCCCAACTACGGTGGCACGGCGTTGCAATGGCGGGCATTTCTTGCGGGGTGCGACCCGCCGGATTTGGGAACCTGGGAGGGCAAGTGGCAGTGGTACACGGGAGAAGGCAACCCGGACCACGGAGTGATTTTCCGTGACGCTGGGAACAATTATGGCTACTCGAACTGGGAGTCTCGGCAGCCCGACAACAAGGGCAATGAAGACTTCTTGGTGATAAATCCCGGCGGCGGATGGAACGACGTCGCCTGGAAGAGCTCCGATTACGTCACAGAGTGGGGGCGGGCTGGTGTCGAGTTCAACGCCGGCTTCGCCGCCCTCGGCCAGAGCGGCACCCGCAATGGCGCGGAAAATGACCATGCGGCCACGATGACGATCAGCTTTGATCGACATGTGCCAGGCGACTACGTGGACATCCGCGACAACACGCCGCTGATCGACATCCCGATCACCTTCGGCGGCACCGCGACGGTCGGCGTTGACTACGACATGACGGTCAGCGGCGGCTGGAGTTACTTCCACAATGGCCGCCTCTACGTCCGCAACACGCAGTCGGTGGTGCTGACCTTCACGCCCCGCAACAACGACACCTGGCAGGCCCCCAGGACCATCACCGCCTCGCTGGGGGGCGATGGCGCCGAGAACATCTACGGCATCAGCGGCAACGCCACGAGCCAGGTCTGGATCTTCGACGACGAGCCGCTCTTGAGCCTGGGCCAGGGCGCCTACCAGTTCATTCGCGCTCCCTACACGGCTGGCTCGTCGCAGACGCTGCCGGCGAACAACGCCGACTTCAACACCAATGCCGACACGCTCATCTTCGACACCGACGGCATCAATGAGTCGGAAGCGGGGTTCAACCAGCAGGGCTTTTACGACTCCTTCGCGATGCGGTGGGAGAGCTACGTTCGGATTCCCGAAACCGGGAACTACCGCTTCCGCACCTGGAGCGACGACGGCAGCATCCTGACCGTCCGACAGAACAACGGCGGTGGCGTCGAGCTCGCCTCGGAGCGCGGCGGCTTCGAGATGCGTCTTGGAGAGCTCATCGGACGTCTTGGAGAGCTCATCGGACGTCTTGGAGAGCTCATCGGACGTCTCGGAGAGCTTTCCGGACGTCTCTGAGAGCTTTTCGGACAC
>JAPOIM010000085.1 GCA_029978905.1 Planctomycetota bacterium | reverse complement strand
TTTCACCGGGATTCCATGACGGAAGCGGATCTTCGGCTCGAGAAAGAGTGCCGAGAGAGGAAACACCGACGAAGACCAGCGTGAACCCTAATCGCCAGAAACGATTCATTTCTTCGCCCCTCCACTCGCATCAAGGCAGTTGCCAATTTTAATGGGTCTGTTCGCTCCAAACACTATCCAGCCCAAACACCCGCACCAGGTTGCTTTTCCCCTTCAGTTCATGCTCGCCAAGGTCGGCAAAGCCGTCGTGGGAGGAAAGCCGGGCACAGAAGTCGTCCGAGCAGATGACGCTTCTGTTGAGTTGTTTGCTCGTTCGCGCTCAGGGCGACGGTGTTGTCGGGCGTGCGACCGATCGTCGCCGTATTGCCGATATCGACTGCGTACCGTTCGCCGTTGAGCGGTTTGACGAGGAGTTTTGCTGGGATGGGTGGCCAATGGCGTTCAGTGAGAAACCCTACCGCCACAGACGGCTCACGCTATCTTAAGCACCTTTGAACAGGGGCAACAAGGAACGTGCGTGGGCCGCATGCGGCCGCACGGCCTGTCCGCTTGGTGCTCTGGAAACGAAACGTGCCCGGCGATCTGACGTGATCAAACTCGTCTCGTTCCCATCGCCGTGTGATTTTGTCGAGGCGACACACGTGTCCGTAGCCTCGCGAAAAACTGCGGCTCGCAGGCCAACACCGCTCAGGCCCCAAGCCGCTTGGTGTGGGCCAGGAGCAGTTCCGCTCGTTCACACTGGAGCGTCACCGCGAGCCTCGTGTCGCCGAGCAGCATGACAAGCCCATACACGATCGAAGTGATTGCGATGCCGCCAGCGGCAAGCCCGAGCACCGCAGTCGCAGCAATCCCCTCGCGGAAATCGATCAGCACCGCCACCGTGCCCAAGAGCGCGAGCAGGGTGGCGACCGCGAAGCAGCCCAGGGCGAGATAGAAACTCCGCAGGGCACGTAAGATCAACAGGGCCCGCTGGCCTGCCGCCGCAAGTTCGCGGAGCTTCCTCTGCTGGGCTGGGGGAGCCAAATCGGTGACGTTCTCGAGATCGCGCGAGAGCTCGCGAGACAGATCGATCGCCCGGGCAAGCCGCGTGCTGGTGCTCATGATCAGCACCGAAGTGGCATTCGTAAGAACCGCCGGTGCGGCTATCAGCGACAGAACGGCAAAGGGATTGGAATCGATCATCGCCCCCACCAAAAAGAAAAACCCGCCGGAACTCAACGTCCGCGGGTTTTGAGGTCGGCGTAATGGGCGGCACAGGATTCGAACCTGTGACCTCTACGGTGTGAACGTAGCGCTCTAACCAACTGAGCTAGCCGCCCGATTCAGATCAGCTTTATCAGATCAGACCTATTGTCTCTTCTGGGAACTCGAGTGTAGCAGAGGGTTTGGGCTTGGGGAGCCCCCGCCCCAATCGTGCGGTCCTCGGGCAAGAGCCGCTTTCGAGGCCTCACGTGGGCGGGTCAAACCGCGGAGCCGAGGAGGCGCTGTCGTCGTCGCGGCGGGCGGGCCGCTGAGACGAAACCGCAGCCGGGATATCCCCACGCATCGACGCGGAGATATCCACCTCTTTCGTGATCGACTGCATCTGCCGCTTCATCTCACCGATGCTCTTGCCCACCGAACGCCCCACCTCGGGCAGTCGCTTGCCGTAAATCATCACGGCAATCGCCCCAATCACGCAGATCTCAAGCGGCCCAAGTCCGAACATGCTGCTTCGTCGCCTACTTGGCGGTGGCGTCCTGGTTGCTGTCGTCTTCGATACCCTGCACGCCTCGCTTGAACTCCACGATTCCCTGCCCAAGCGACCGCATCACCTTCGGGAGTCGCGAACCAAACAGAAGCAGAATCACCCCCGACACAACGAGCAACTCAACCGTGCCAAGGCCCATGAAGCCGAGCACTGGCACACCTAGGAACGCCGAGGAAAGCACAATCACGGCTGAAGCCTCCATGAAGATTGGCCGGGGGCGATGGGCACCCCCACGCCTGCAAGCACTTTCCCCGAAAAAGTCCGTTGAAAACGCCTGTCCTAAGTCTATTCTCCCACCAACACCGGTCAAACGGGCCCCCGTCGCCGGCGAGAAACGCCCCGCGTTCCGTTGCGGACAGCCACTCCGTTTCGGCTTTGCCAAGCCGTCGCTCAGCGCATCCTTCCGTCGCCCGCCGCTGCCGCCGCCACCTGACCGCCCGGTTTGGCGTGCATCGGCAGATACCGGTAATAGACCTCAAGGGTCATGACCGACAGGGCCGTTGAATAGACCCTCCCCCCATGCCCGCCCCAGACCGGGTCTGGATCCCAACTCCCCTGCAGTGGGCCCGTGTCATGCCGTTGCAGGCTCAGCACCGCCGTCTGCATCTGCCTGTTCCACTGATCCCACTGTCCGCCGCCAACGTGGAAGGAGGCGAGGGTGGCGTAGTACCAGGTGTAGGCGTTGGGATGGGCCGCATCGGGAGGCGCCTGTGCGATCATCGCCATGGCCTCGCCCGCCGCCGGGTGCGCGGGGTCCATCCCCAAGAGCATCCGACAGAGGCACGCCTCCGAAGTCATCGCCACGCTTGGCCGCTCCCCCGGACGGTACGACGCCAGCCCGCCAGCCTGGCCCGTCGACACGCGATCCAAGAAAGACCAGGCTCGAGCTGCCGTGTGCCCCGGCGCGGCGACCCCGGCGAGTCGACTGCTGTGCAGAGCCATCACTTGCCAGCCGAGTTGGCTCGTGTCGCCAGCGTCACCAGCTGCATACCGCCAGCCACCGGTGGCCGGGCTCTGCATCGACAGCGTGTAGTTGATCGCCCGCGACAGAGGCTCGCGAAGCGTGGGATCGCCTGTCAGCGCCAGCGTCTCGGCGACCGCGATCGTCGCCATGCCGTGGCAGTAGAGGGCTGCAAAGAACTCGGCATCGCCCGCAAGGGATCCGTTGGCCGCCTGGCGGTCCACCAGAAAGTTGACCCCCCGCGCCACGGTCTCGGCATACTGCCCCACCTGTGGCGTGTTGCCCGCGCCCAGAAAGGCGAGCAGCGCCAACCCTGTGACCCCGTGGTCGCTGCGGCTCCCAGCCCCCTGACGATCCCGCCCGTCAATCGACCGCTCGATGCCCGCTCCATGTCGATCGGCATCCCAGTGGCCATTTGCCGACTGCGCTGCTGCAAGCCAGGCAAGCCCTTCACGGACGGCTCGTTCGGTGGCATCAGACCCACCACGAGCCGCTGCCGCGGCCTGCCGTCGCTCGCCGAAGCGATCCGCATACGAGGGTGGTGGCTCAGTAGGAGCGTTCCCCGCATCCTCGGACGCTCCATCCTCAGGGGCGTCGAGCGCCGCGCCCTCCTCGGCCCCAGCATCAAGCACGTCCGCGAGCGCGTCGTCCACTGAAGGACTCGCGTCGGTCTCGCTGACGTCGCTCGCGACCGCCTCGAGCAGAGGGACAAGGTCGGCGGGGGCTTCGGAAGCAGTGACGTCTGACGGAACCTCGGCCTCGGCATCCGGTACTGCCGCATCTGCTCCTGCGTCTGCCGATGCCATCTCCTCAACCGCGTCGTCGGAAAGGGCAGGCTCGGCGACCGGCGCCGACGAAACCTCGTCGACGGGTTCGTCTGTCAGCACCACCATCATCGTCATGCGGCCGTCGTCTTGCGTGCCCCACGAGGCCGGCCGCATGCCGCCGATCCCCGCCGCCACCGCAGCCAACAGGAGATGCACCCCCACCGAGAGCACGACACACTTCTTGAGCGTGTCTGACTGCAGCCAACTCGAACGAGCAAGAAACACCAAGCCAACCAAGGCGGCGGCCACGAGCCCGCCCGCAACCATCAACCCTGTCGGCGACGCGCTCATCGCAACACCGTGCCGGCGGCCTTTGAAGCAACCGAGATGCCGACATGCCGGATGCCTGCGAGCCGACAGGCTTCATAGATCTCCGCCATCTGGCCGTGGCTCACCGCCCGATCTCCGCGGACCAGGACCGTGAGATCCGGGCGATCATTGCAGAGCGTCGCCAAGCGTGCGGAGAGCTCATCCCTGGTGACCAGTTCCCCTCCGAGTTGCACCTCACCGGTCGCAGTGATCTCAAGCAACTCGGGACGCACCGCGGTGACTGGAGCCGCCGCTGACACACTCGGCAGCTCCACCTCGAACTGCCGCTCGTCACCCGAGAAGCGGGTGGCGCACATGAAGAAGATGGTCAGCACCAACACCACGTCGATCATCGGCGTGAGGCTGGGGGTCGGGTCGTCTTCGTGACGGTAGGGCGAACGCAGTGGCATGGGAGTTTGTCACAGCCGAGGACGGATACCAACGAAACGTTCCCAATGCCTCAAGCGGCCTGCTTCCTTGACGAACCTGATGCGCTACTTGGCCTTCGCGACGTCGTGGTGGCCTCGAGCGAAATCTCATGCACGACGCGCTGCGAAACCTCGTCGAGCCGCAAAGCAAGCGACTCCACGCGGCTCGTCAGCCAGGAATGGATCACCATCGCAGGAATGGCCACGAGGAGCCCCATCGCGGTGGTGATCAACGCCTCACCAAACCCCTTCGCGAGCAGATCGGGCCGCCCCATCGCCCCCGCAGAGGCGACGTCGTTGAACGACCTGATCAAGCCGAAGACGGTGCCCAGCAGCCCGAGCATCGGGGCCGTGCTCGCAATCGCATGAAACAGCCGGCGGTGGCTTCCGAGCCGGCCGATTTCGCGCTCGCCCGCGTCGATCACCGCCTGTTCGATTTCCACCGAGGGCCGCCCCCACCGGCGAACCGCAGCCGCCACCACTGTTGCCGCAGGACTGCCATTGGCTTCGCACGCCTCGAGTGCCGAATCAGGATCGTGTTCGCCCGCTTCCAGCTGTTCGATGAAGCGATCGACAAACACCTTTGGCAACACTCGCCCCGTTCGCAAAGCCACGAGGCGTTCGATCCCGAACGCAGCCAGCACAAAGGAGCAGCAGAGAAGGGGCAGCATCAGCACGCCCCCCTCGCTGACAACCGAGAGCAGGTTGCCGGTCGGGATCAACTCGGCCGCTTCCGCGGCGGTTGGCTCGGGCCATGCAGCGTCCTGCTGGCTTGGGGCCGGCGGCGAAGCTGACGTTGTCGCCAGGTCGACCGGGCTTGTTTCCAGAGGCGGGGAGGCACGTGCGATCCGCACACCATCCGCCCCCGCGGCGGATTCAGAGGATCCGCTCCCGCGTGTGGAGGGCAGGGGATCGGCGCCGGCCCACGCCTGCGGGTTCTGAGCGACGGCCGCACTCGACCACGTAAGCCACACCGCGACCAGCAAAACGCTCGTCACGAGGCGACCGTGAATCACGCAGACGCGTGGCGAGAACATGGGCGAGCCCGATCCCTGCTAGCGAGAGCCCGCCGTTCCATCAGCGCGGCTGAAAGGCCGGACTGCCAAAACAGCCGACCTTCTTCTAGGGTCATCGGACAGATCCGTCGGCGGCGGCGAGTCGCATCAGTGAAGCGGCTGTCGCCGGCGTAATCGGCAGAGACGCACCAGCCGGCATCTCACCACCATGCAGCCACCGCCGGCAGGGGCCATGCCTCGCTGCCGGCGTCTCCTCTGCGGCACGAGGCCGCAGCCCGGACGTCAGCAACCTCGGGCTTGCTGACCGGACGGGCAAGCCGGCAGGGGCCATGGATGGCCCTGCCGGCGTGAATCTAGAAATCCGCCTGCGCCCCACCCGTCACGTCACCCACCATGTGCAGGTGGTTGTGGTCGATATAGACCACTTCGCGGCAGTCTTCGTCGACGAGGGTGTGAGGCACGGGCCAACCGACGCGACGGATTTCCTGGAAGTAGATCGTGCACTTGTAGTGAGCATGATGCTGCTGAGCAGGACCGGCGAGCGGGTAGTGCCGCGGCGGATCGATGTAGTCAGCAATCTTGGTCTTGGTGATGCGGACGTTGTTGCGTTGCACTTCGTACAGCAAGGGCCAGTTGCCCTCCACCGGACGGCTCCGCTCCAGAGCTCGCATCACTTCGTCGTCGCTCGGCTCGTCGACAGCTTCACAGGGGCCGCCAGGAGGAATAGCCCCCAGCACGGGAACACGGCCGTAGCGTTCCTTCTCCCAGAACTTGTCTTCCCGTTCTTTCTGCATCCCAACGGGCACAGGTACGGGGATGGCCAGAGGGCCAAGGTTAGGGCCTTGGCTGGTCAGCCAGAAGCAACCACTCTGCGACACGCCAGCAGCGGCGATGGAGAGGGTCAGGATCAACGAGGCGGCTCGCGTGATGTTCGGTCGCGTGCTCATGGGGTCAGGTCCCTGGGGAATCCGGACAAGCGATACCGGATATATCGACTGAAGGGCTGGCAAACCTTGCGGGTTTTTCCGAAAAATCCGATTTGCCTAGCGGCGCAAAAAAGGACAGGCCCGGCAACCGCTGCCCCCCGATGGTGACGGTCGCCGAGCCTGCCTTGAGAGAGCCGGTGCCTGTGGTGGCTCGCGAAACCTTAGCCAGCCACCACAGAGCCCCGGAGGCGGTCAGTCAGCACTAGTGGTGCTGAGCACGGTCGTCGAAATCGAGGAACCACCAACCGTCATCCCACTCCAGCGACACGCGACGCCAGCCGAGTGGCACCTGCGGGTAGGGGTAGAACGGGCCGATGTACGGCCAGGCGGTAGGCGAGTACTGCGTAGGGTACTGTAAGGCTGCGTAGTTGGGGTACGTGGCGTAGCTTGGCCAGGCGTAGTTGGGCATGTTCGGCCCATCACCACGCATCGGCACCGGCGGCATGCCAACCCCAGCGGCCCCCATCGGCATCGGCCGACCGAGACCATTCCCAACGGGCACGTAACCTGGCACCTGCTGCGGTGGTGCGGCATAGGCCTGGCTTGCGTATTGGGCCTGCGGACGAGCCGAAGGCACGTATTCGCCTGGGCCGTAGTCGCCAACCACTCGCTCAGAGCCTGGCACGACCCGTTCGCCACCACCCATCACGCCGGCCACCTGCTTGACCCAGGCGGTCAGGCCCGAGGGCTGCTTAGTAGCCGCATGCTCGGCCTGCCCAGCGTCAGACTGCGTGGGAATCGCGGACGCCCGAGCCATCGCCACAGGCCGTGGCGTGTTGCCGCGCGGAGCTTGGGCTGCCACTGGCGTCGCCACCGGCTCGGCAGCGAAAGCCTCCAGTTGGGGCTCTGGCTGAGCGACGGCCTCTGGAGCCGCCTCCATCACCACCAACTCTTCCACGGCTGGCTCAGCCACCGGTTCAGCAAACGGCACGGCCTCTTCGGCAGGAGCTGCTGTTGCGGGAGCCTCAACGATCGCCTCGACAGGCGGCTCGATCATCGGCCGGGATTCCTGAACGAGTTCGATCTCGCCAAACTGGCTGCTGACCGAAGCTGGCATCGCCAAAATATTGGTGTCTTCCTGCCCGGCAGCAACCAACTGCGGCGAGGCGGCCTCACCCGTGGCTTCCACCACAGCGGGCTCCGCCGACACGCCGAGCATCGATCGCATCGACGCGGGGAGGCTCAGCGTGATGCCAGACCGCTTCTTGGCGGTCTTCAGCGAGAGCCGATTCACCACCCGCTCCACACCTTCGGTGTTTTCGGCGACGGCGAGTGCTGCGGCGATCTGCCGGGCGTCAGAGACCTCTCCCTCGAGGAAGACGGTTCCTTCGCTCTCTTTGACATTAACGCGGTAATCCTCGAGCTGACCTGAATCGCGAAGCCGGGCAGCCACCGAGGCAGCCACGTCGTCGGCCGCAGCTGTCGAAGCCGCGAGGATCGACGTCATCGCTCCAACGAGGAACGTGTATTTCGAAATCGACATGAATGACTCCTCCAGTCGGTGGCGTGCCAATGCATCCGCCGGGCAACGGGATCAGCAGCATTGGCCGACCCGGGAGGATTCATCGGCCAACTGCCTGTGCCGACGGGAGGATTTTTTCCGTTCGCACCGATACTGCCGCAAATCAGGCCTCGATGCGGCAACTTAGGCAGACTTTTCAGGCAGGACGATCGCTCGCACCGGCCGTTCCGCCAAAATCGGCAATGGCGATCAGGGTGGCAATCGTCAACGTGACCGCAGAGGCCACCGCGGTTCCTGGGCCGAGATGGAGCGACACGCCGCAGAGAAGCCCCGTGACTGCCAGCAGCGTGAGGCACGCGGCCTGGCAGCCTCGCTCATAGCGACTGCCCGTCGAAAGTCGGGAAAACCATGCCGCAGCGAGCGTGAGCACATGCACCAAACCCACGGCACAAAGAGCAGGGCTCACCGCAGGGGTGACCACCGCGAACAGAGATGCGATCGTCGGCACACACATGGCTCACTCCTCGTCGCCCGGCCGGTGTGGCATGCTCGCCACCCAGCGGCGGGGCAGACAGTAGCAGGCCACGCGACCACCGACAAAGGCACTTCGGCGGACGCGTCGCACCGGCTCAGGGTCGCCCAATGCCCCCAAATGCGTGCTACGGCTGGCTGAGCACTTCACCGAGCTTCTTTTCGAGGTCCGTGATCATCACGTTGCGGTCGACCACGTTCCCCTCCGCATCAAGCAGCAGCATGGTGGGGAGCGTGAGCACCCCCAACTCCTCAGCCAGTCGCCCGTCGAGGCCCCCTTCTTCGTAGAGCTGCACCCAGGGAATGCCGTTGCTCCCGAGATAACTGGTGAGCGTGTCCCGATCGGCGTCGAGAGAAATCCCCACGACAGCAAACCGCTTTGGCCCAATACTCTCGCGAAGTTCGCGAATCCGCGCGATGTCAACCTTGCACGGCTCACACCAGGTCGCCCAGTAATGCACGAGCACGGGCGTGCCCTTGAGACTGGCCAGTGAAAACGGCCGTCCATCGGACGTGGTGCCCGTGAGCGGAAGCGGCTTGCCCACGCTTTCGAGTCGGCGGGCCGCCCCGGCGGCCTTCCGGGCAGCCGCGGTTGCTGGAAACGCGTCGGCGATCTGCAGATACCGCTGCACAGCGGCCTCTTCGTTGCCGGAAAACTCTTCTGCGATCCCAATCTGGAGCATGGCTTCCGCCGCATCCTGCGAGGCGGGGTAGGCCTCGACAAAGGCTTCGAGATCCGACAGCCACGCCGTTTGCACGGCCTCCAGGTCGGCATCTTCCGCGAGCATGCCCGCGGCATACCGGGAAGAAGCCAGGCGAAATGCAACGAAACCAGCGAGATCGGGGTCGCCAGCCACCTGTTCGCCGAGCAGCTGCAGCCGTTCGATGCCGTCTTCGATGGCGGACTCCTGCACCGCCGCCGCGATCGTTTCGGCAAGCTGGCGAATCCAGAAATCACGATCCTCGGCCGGCGCCTCCGCGGCGATCTCTTGCAACACCGCCAACTGACGAGCCATCAGCTGCGGCCGCTGCGTGGGCCCGGCCTGCATCAGGGCCTCTTCCACCGTCCGCAGCGACTCCAGCAGCGGCTTGATCGC
This sequence comes from Planctomycetota bacterium, assembly GCA_029978905.1. GTDB lineage: Bacteria > Planctomycetota > Planctomycetia > Pirellulales > UBA1268 > M30B53. The sequence continues at coordinate 5,266 of JAPOIM010000085.1, read as the reverse complement.
ATCGCTCATCTGCGGCCCGGCCGCAGCCGCCGCCGGCATCCGCGGCGAAAAGAACGCCAGCGGCTCACTGATTTCACCGGTTTTCCCAGGAAGTTGAGGCATGTCGAGCGGCCGCCAGGCGTTACCGCACTTCACGAGCGACCCCACAAACACCTGCCCCGTGCTCCCGCCCGCCTCAAACAGGGCCACCACGTTGTCGTAGGCCACCGCATCTTTGGCCATCGTGTCACCGTCCGCGGGCAGCACACCCGGCAGCGACGCCAGCATGTTGTTCCAGCGGGCATCGCGCTCAACGGGCGGCTGGCCGGCCACGAGATCGGCAAAGCCTTGGGCGGCCGCAGCCGTGCGGGCCGTCAACGCCTCCAGCCGTTCTCCTTGAAATCCGGCTGCCTCCAGTTCATCGCGGGAGGGCAGGAGCCGGGAAAACGCACGGGCATTGCCCTCGGCGAGGGCCGCCACGATCTCGGCGGTCACTTCTTCGGCCGAGATCGACTCCCAGCGATCGAGCACGCCATCTTCATTGTCGTCCACGCCCCACCGCGTCCCGGCTTCACCGAGCCACCGGGCCTGGTCAGCCTTGGAGTTGTTGTCGGAGTCGATGTCGCGATAGACCTCGATTCCGTTTCGGAAATAGCTCCAACGGTCGACAACGCGGTCGTTGTTGGTGTCAGAAAACGTCCGAAGCACGCGACCATCTTCGGCCCGTACCACCCAGGCCGAGCCACCAGCCCCTTTTTCCATGCTGATCGTGGCCTTGTCGGCCTCGCCCGCGGAAAGCTGGTCGTACTCAACCCCCGGCTGAAACGGTTCGAGGCCGAGGGCGTATTCCACAGTCGGCGCGGCAAAGGCCAGTGGGGCGGCGATTCCGAGCATGCATGCGGCCAAGGCCGCGGTGGCGTGGACGCACGCGTGCACACCCCATGCAGCGGACTGGAGTTGAGCTTGCAAAACCCGTCGACAACGCCTGACGATCACGGTGGATCCCTCCCTGGAACCTGGAAACTCTTGCTGATCTCGCTGCTTGCGGCGCGTCGCGAACATGACAGAAACCTTTCGCGAGACGGCCAGCACACCTTTCCGCACCGCTGAATCTAACCCGCCCCCCACGTGGGCGCCAGCGCCAGTTCGTCGCGGAGAGTTGGCTCGACCAGCCACCCTGGGCGAGCCAGGCTGCCACGACGTCCCGTTCGCGGGTGGGGCGGGGGCACGTGTACGTTTCCGCATGGCACGCACCGTTTTCCTTTCCTCAGGAAAGTGAAAAACGTGGGATGATTGCATGGACACGGTTTTCGTCGTAGAGTCTGACAACCGTCGTTTTCCTCGTGAAAACCGGGACGCGCGCGTAGCTCAGTTGGTTAGAGCGCCACCCTGATAAGGTGGAGGTCCCTGGTTCGAATCCAGGCGCGCGCATTCGCCCAGACGGCGCCCAAACGGGATACTCGGAGCGTTTTCGAACGTAGTCCGCATTCCTTGCGGGGCAGTTGTTCGGGGACGTAGCTCAATTGGGAGAGCACCGCCTTTGCAAGGCGGGGGTTGTGGGTTCGATCCCCATCGTCTCCATTTTTCTTGGTATTGCGGCAGCGAAGGCCCGGCTGGGCATTCCCCTCTGCGACGTGCACCACGTCGGGTGAATTCCGCAATCGTCCCTATGCAAGCGTGCGGGCATCTTGAATACTTCCGAGGCTTCAAGATTCTCCCGCCCGTAAGCCTCTCTCCCCACCAGCCCCGCCCCTTTCGCGCGGCCCGACTGCCGCGTCCCACCTATGCCAACCGCGCCCGCCGTGCAGACCAACGCCCCCGCCTCCCGATCCCGCCGCAGTGACATCCGCAACGTGGCGATCATCGCCCACGTCGACCATGGCAAGACGACGCTGGTCGACTGCCTCCTGCGTCAGAGCGGGCAGTTCCGCGAGAGCCAGCTGTCGGGCGAGCGGATCCTCGACTCCAACGACTTGGAGAAGGAGCGCGGCATCACGATTCTCGCGAAGAACATTGCCCTGGAGTGGCAGGGCGTGAAGATCAACATCATGGATACCCCGGGCCACGCCGACTTCGGCGGCGAGGTGGAACGCGTGCTCCGTATGGCGGACGGGGCGCTCGTGCTGGTGGACGCGGCCGAAGGCCCGATGCCGCAAACCCGTTTTGTGCTCGGCAAGGCGATCGAAGCGGGCCTCAAGCCAGTGGTCGTGGTCAATAAGATCGACCGGCCCGACGCCCGCCCCGCAGCCGTGCTCGACGAGGTGCTCGAACTCTTCCTCGAACTCGGCGCCGACGACTCGCTCGCGGACTTCCCGTTTGTGTATGCCTCCGCCCGGGATGGCTACGCCTCCCACGATGTCACCGATCGGGAAGGCACGATGGATCCGCTTCTGCAGCTGATCCTCGACCGCATCCCAGGGCCAGCTGTCAATGAAGAAGGCCCGCTGCAGATGCTGATCACCACCCTCGACTGGTCAGACTACGTCGGCCGGATCGCGGTGGGCCGCATCGAGTCGGGCCGGCTCAAGAAGGGCATGCAGGTCGTCCGCTCCACGGCGGCCGGCAACCTCGAGCCAGCCAAGGTGGTCGGCTTGCAGACCTTCGACAAGCTCGGCCGTATCGACGCCGAAGAAGCGACCGCGGGCGACATCGCCGCGATTCACGGTCTCGACAAGGTGGAGATCGGCGACACGATCTGCGATCCCACCGACCCGCAGCCGCTGCCGCGTGTGACCGTCGACGAGCCGACGCTCTCGATGGTGTTCGGCGTGAACACGAGCCCGCTCGCAGGCCGCTCGGGCACCTTCCTCACCACCCGGCATCTTCGCGACCGACTCAACAAAGAGCTTGAAAAGAACGTCGCCCTCACCGTCGAACCCGTGGAGGGAACCGACCAGTTCCGCGTCTCGGGCCGCGGCTTGCTGCACCTCTCGGTGCTGATCGAAACGATGCGCCGCGAGGGCTACGAGATCTCGGTGGGCAAGCCGCGGGTCATCCTTCGCCGCGAGGAAGGCAAACTTCTCGAGCCGTTTGAAACGCTTGTGGTGGAAGTGCCGCAGGATGCATTGGGGCCGGTTATGGAACTTGCCGGATCCCGACGCGGCCAGTTGGTGCACATGGGCAGCCGCGGCGACTTCGCCCACGTCGTCTTCTCGATTCCCGCTCGCGGCCTGATCGGCCTCCGCACCCGGGTGCTCAACGCAACCAAGGGTGAGGCGATCATGCACCACCGTTTTGAGTCGTGGCAGGAGGCGGAAGGGGATATGGCGGATCGCGCCAACGGCGTGCTCGTGTCGATGGTGCCAGGCAAGGCGGTCGCCTTCGGGCTCGACGGCCTGCAGGAGCGGGCCGACCTCTTCATTGGCCCCGGCGACGAGGTCTACGAGGGGATGGTCGTTGGTGAGAACGCCCGCAGCGGCGACATGGTGGTCAATCCCACCAAGGAAAAGAAGCTCACCAACATGCGGGCCAGCGGCAGCGACAAGAACATTCTCTTGAAGCCGCCGCGGAAGATGTCGCTCGAAGAAGCCCTTGAATACATCGAAGACGACGAAGTCGTGGAAGTCACCCCCGACGCGATCCGCCTCCGCAAGATCCTCCTCTCCGAGCATCAGCGGCGGAAAGAATCGCGAGCCGCGAAGGCCTGATCGCTACGCATCCAGCGCGGCTCGCAGGCGTGCTTTGGCGAGCGTGTCGGAGGGCTGCTCCCCAAACCGCTCGCGGTAATACGCTGAGAAGCGGCCCAGGTGGGGCAGGCAGACCGCGGTCGCCACATCGGCGACCGTGGTGGCAGAGGTTGGATCACAAAGCAGGTCTCGCGCCCGGTCGAGCCGCACGGCATGGATGAAGGCCTGCGGCGTGAAGCCTGCCCTAGCACACGCCCGCTGCAGAGCTCGCATGTTTGTGCCTGCGAGTTGTGCAATCTCGGCAAGTGATCGATTTCGCAAGGCCTGCTCACGGAGCCATTCTTGCAGCGACGCAATCTCGGTGAGGGAGACGCGTGAAGACGACTCCGCGCCATCAGACGCGAGCGCCGCAGCGACGCTCGCCAAGAGCATCCATTCCCGTCGCCGCACCGCCGAAGAGAGCAGATGGCCACGCTGCGCCTCCGGAACACGCTGCAGAGCCACGACCCGGTCGTTGCGATTGATCATCCGCACCAGGCTCAGCAGTTCGCGGCGGATCGGCTTCGCGAGGCTCGTTGCGAGTGGCCCGGTTGCCAGGGAGCGACGATCGCCGTGACTGGCCAAGGCCGCTTCGATCGCCACCGCAGGCACGTCCACCAGCAGACACGCAGACGGGCTCGCCTCAAACCGCGTGACCCACACTGGGGCGCGAAATAGCGGATGAGCGGGTGTCGCTCGAAATGTGCCAGCCGCGGTCTCGATCTCGACACTGCCTTCGAGGGGCACCACCAGGCAGGCCTCGTGGCACGGCTCGGTTGGCACCACACGCACGCGAGCCGTACAGCGGACGTAGGTGATCGCGATCTGGCCGAGGAGCGCGCGATTCATCACCAGGTCGTAGTCATCAGGCCCCAACACTTCGCTCGAGTGGGCCGGCCAAAACTGCGAAGTCGTCTGCTGCGCGACGTTCAAGTCCGCCGTCGCGATCAGCGGCACGCGGGTCAAAAGATCGGGTGAAGAAGGCCCCATACCCCAACTATGACCACGCAACCCAGCGGTTGCCAAGTGTCGCAAATCGGACAGGGCCAACTGGAGCGATTCGCACCGCCTCCTGGCGTGAATCGCCCCAGCGCGGCAGCAGTGGTGGAGCGAATCGCCCCAGCACGCCAGGACTTCTGGAGCGATTCGCACCACCCTCCCGGCGAGGGAGCGAGAACACATAAACGCGGAAAACACGCTGTTTGAAGTGTTTTCGCGTCTCTCCCGAAGAAATGCGTGTCGCCTTTCGGACATTGGCACGCAATCTGCCTCTCAATATCCACCGACGACATCGTTGAAACCGGCCCGCGTTAACCAACATCCCCACTACGACCTTATCGGAATTGAACGTCAATGTTCGCAAATGCTCTTGCCTCGCCAACGGCACGCAAAAACCTTGGCTTCACAACGTTTTTTACCGTTGCAGCGATTGTGGCCTTCGCAGCAAACGCAACCGCGAGCACCGTCCTGATCAACAACCTAAATAACAGCAATAACACCACAATATCCGGCGGAAACATTCTGCCGGGCCACAGTCTAGCGCAACGGTTTTCGACCACCTCCACGGGCTACAACCTTGAAGTGGTTGCTCTATACCTACAAACATCTGACGTTGACAACAT
>JAPOIM010000084.1 GCA_029978905.1 Planctomycetota bacterium | reverse complement strand
AAGGATTGTCACTGATCAAAGAGGCCCTCCAGCGTGTCACCTCCACGAAGCAGATCACCCTCCTGACCGTGGCGCAGAAAGGCGTGGTGCCCGAACTTGCCAAGTCCTTCCACACGATCGAGGCGGGCTGGCTCACCAACGACCGAGCAATGCTTGACATCTACCACGCTGCAGACATCTTCCTCATGCCGTCCGTTGCCGAGGCCTTCGGCATGATGGCGATGGAAGCGATGGCGTGCGGCAAGCCAGTGATCGCGTGCGAGGGCACCTCCCTCCCTGAAGTTCTCAAAGCCCCAGAAGGAGGCATGGTCGTTCCGGCAGGCGACGTGGCCGCGTTTACCGAGGCCATCGAACGGCTTGTGGCATCGCCGCACGAGCGCCGTGAGATGGGTGCACGAGCCCGGCGGATCGCCGAAACACACTACAACAAAGACACGTATGTTTCCCGAATCATTGCCGTGTACGAGGAAGTGATCGCCAAACGGCAACCCGAGAGTCGCCTCGACTCCATCTTGAGCGAACAGCGAAAAACAGTGGGGCTGCGGCCGTCGTCCGCACACGGCGAAACAGCCACCGTCGCCGCTCGCGATCTGCCGCCCCCCACTCGCCGATTCAAAGGCTCGCGGCAGCACACCTTCTACACCCGCCTGCGACAACGGCCAGGGATGAAACTGCCTGCGGTGCTGATCGTCAGACCGATTGCCTACCTCGCTTGGCTGCTCACGAGTCGCTCGTAACCGCTGTGGGCCTTTGCTCGCGTCGCATGCGTTTCCAGAGTTTTTCGAGATGCCTCACGCGACCGCGGGGCACCGGCTCATGTGCGAACGCAGACCAGCTCACAAGTTCCGCAAGTTCGTGTGCCTCGCGGGCGATCGCTGGACGACGGTCACCGACGACCTCGACAAACTCATGCGCGGTCTGCTGAGGTCGCCGCCGAAGTCCGAGGTCGCCACTCCAGGCTTCAAACGCTTCGAAGCTGTAGCGAATCAGCTCGTCGGTCGAAGCCCCTTCTGCAGCACCTGACGCAAACGGGTCAGAAAACTCCGCAAACGTCTTTCGCCGCGTGGCTACCTCCGCCTTACCACTCGCCTCGGCAGCCGACCGGGCCACCCCACCGGCAAACAGCCTCGCCCACAGGTCACGCAACCGTTCGAGGAGCCCCGCGAGTGCCCCCCAAAGCGCTGCCCGGTACCACCATACGGCCGTGCCCACAACGAGTGCCAACACCGCCCAACCGAGCACCTTCAGCCAGTCGGTGCCGACGCTGACGTCGGGGATGTTCGGCGGCGCCTGCGGAGGAGAATCACCAGGCTCCTCGCGCGGTGCCTGCTGCTCCGCTTCTGCATCGGACTGAGCTTGGGCCTCCCCGTCTTGCTCCTGCCCCTGCGGCTGCCCCTGCTCCTGCGAGGCCTGCTGCTCTCCCGAAGCCTGCTCCCCTTGAGCCTGCTGCGTCGCCCGAGGCCGTGGCCGCGAGGCCTGGTCTGTCTGCGGCTGCGGCTCATTCTTGGGCCGCGTGTCGCGCGCCGCGGTCTGTTCGTCACGGGGCTGGCCCCCTTGCTCACCCTCGCCGCCCCGTTCCCCGTCTGGCGATTCATCATCGCCATCACGCACGCGCGAGGCATCGTCGCGGGCCACCTGCTGTGTGCCGTCCTCTTTCTCAAGGCCCTCCCCACGGCTCGCCCACTTGGAGGTGGCAAGCGCCTCGCGGGCCGCCGCAAACACCGGCAGGTCCCCAACGGTGTAGCCCACACCGCTCCCCGCCAGCATGAGGCACACAAAAAGGATGGCTGCGATCACGAACGTTCCACTTGCCACCCACGTGGCCGCCATGGTCACCGGCATCGTCAGCCGACGCTGCCGCAGGTATCGACGGAGGTTGAGAAAACTCGTGATCAGCAACAGTCCCAGGCCACTCGCCACGTACACGACCAACAACAGAAACACGAATCGCTGCCGGGCCAGATCGCGGTTGGCAAGCGCCACCTGCCCTAGCCCAAAGAGCGGCAGCGCCGCGAGCGAAAAATAGAGCACCCACACGCCGGGAGCATGCGGTCGACGTCGATACTCGACAAACCGCTCCCAGAGTGTTTTCCGCGGGGACTCGTGCGTCGTCACCGCATCGGCATCGGGCGTTCGCGCCGCAGCGGCGTCCACCGACACGAGCCCCGCTGTTTCGAGCAGCCCGGCTCCGGCATCCACATCCTCATCTTCATCATCAAGCACCGTGCAGTCCCAGGTGAGGCAGTCGGTCGACCACCAGATCAAGGCGACCAGCCCGATGCTCAGCACGGGGCTGAACGCCTGCAGCGGCCCCTGAAACTCCACGTACCGCCACGCAGCGATCGCGACGAGGATCCCCAGTGGAGCGGCAAACACAGCGGCGTACTCCCGGCCATCCGAAATCGAGATGCGGCCGATACCGACCGCCCCCACGACAAACCAGGCCATGATGAACTGCAGCCGCCCGCCAAACTGGCCCTGATAGAAAACCTCGATCAAGAAGAAGACCATGCTCCCCACGAGCAGGCCAATCAGCAGCGGGCCGACCGCGATCGCGAGGTAGTCCCCCAGTGTCGGCTCCAGGCGTTTTCGCTTGCGTCGGCTCATACTCTCGTCCACCACGCCTTGCCCTGGCCGCACGTCATGCAGCCGCCGCATGCACCAGGGGAGCCACCACACTCGCGATGGCAGCTTCGTCCTTGAGTTGATACGTATCGATACCCGCCGCCCGGAGCGGCCCCGACGCCACCGAAAAGGCGTAGTCGTCCCAAAGATTGACCACCGCCGCCACGACAAACCCCTGCCGCTTGAGCATGCTCATGGCCACTATTGCGGCATCGTCGACCATCGGCAGAATCACAACCACGGTGGCGTTGCGAGGCAGCCGATGCATGCACTCGCCCACGAGCTGCGGGAGCGTCAGCCCATCGGTGAGTTCCAGGCGGGCGAGAGTGGCCCGAATCCGCAGCAGTTGATCGGCCCCCACCCGCGTGGGCACCACCACCGGCTGCAGCCGATCGCTAACTGGCAGCATTTCGGCGGCTTTCCGCGCCGCATCGCGCGTCCGCATGTCGAAGCCCCAACCCTGAAGCCGGATACGGTCGGCGGCATCCCGACCGTTGGTCACCAATCCCACCTGCTGCCCCATCTCATACACCGCCTGCGAGAGCGACGCTGCTGCCGTGATCGCCAACTCACTCCGCACCGGCTCGTGGCGGCGATCGTGCGAGAGCTGATGGAAGTCGACGAGCAACGTCATGCCAGCCACCGCGGACGGCTCGAATACCTTGCTGTGCAGCACGCCCGTGCGGGCCGACGCCCGCCAGTGCACGCGGCGGATCGAGTCACCAGCGGCGTAGGGCCGTACACCAGCGATCCTCGTCGGGTCTTCAAAGAGGCGGTGCGTGAGCCGCACATCCCCCAGCGGCCGCCGCGAACGCACGTCATACCCCAGCAACGGAATCGCCTTGGGATACACCATGAGAAAATGCGGAGCGGCGGCCACCCGGTAGCGACGGTGCAAGCCGAACAGATCGCCGGTCTCGAGCACCGTGGGCCCGATCTGGTAGTAGCCCCGTAGGTTGCACTCAAGCTCGTAGCGGAGTTCGGTGGTGCTCCGCGGAGCAAGCATCATGAGTTTGGTCCGCCGTCCCCGCTGGCCGAGGTTTGGTGGCTCAAACATCAAGGCATCGCGCGGCAGGAGATCCTCGACAAGGCACCACGGAATCGGCAGCACGCCCGTGTTGCGAACGCGAACCACCACCTCGACCGTGTCCCCCACATCAGCCACCGTCCGACTGGTTTCCCGTTCTGCGGTGAGGCTGCCAATCCACTGCCTTGCCAACAGCCGGCTGCCTACCAAGAGCAGCACCAGCGCCTCCATCGCATACGCCAAGAGCGTCAACTCAAAGACGAGCGAGAAGCCGAGGACGATCGCGGCGATAAAAATCCAGTGGAGCATGGCTACTCGCGTTCACTCGACCGTGGGCGCCGACACCTGATCGAGGATCTCGTCGATCACCTGCGCGGCGGTCACGTGCCGCAGCCGACTCTCCGGCTTGAGGATCAGGCGATGGTTGAGCACCGCCGGCGCGATCCGCTTCACATCGTCAGGCCGCACGTAGTTCCGCCCACGCACTGCCGCCATCGCCTGCGACGTGCGAAACAGCGCAATCGACGCCCGCGGGCTGCCCCCCAGGCTCAGCTCTTCATGATCGCGCGAGAGATGCACGATCTGCAGCAGATACTCGCGGACCTTCTGATCGACGTGCACACCGCGGACCGCCTGCTGGCACGCCACCAGTTCTTCGGTGGTCACGACAGGCTCGAGCCGATCGATGGGGTGCTCCGCCTCCAGCACGCTGAGCATCTTCAGTTCATCCTCAAAACTCGGGTATCCGAGGGTGAACCGCATCAGAAAACGGTCCAGCTGGGCCTCTGGGAGCGGGAAGGTTCCTTCATGATCGACCGGGTTCTGAGTTGCGATCACGAGAAACGGCTGGGGGAGCCGACGGGTCTCCCCGTCCACCGTGACACAGCTTTCGGCCATCGCTTCAAGAAGCGCTGCCTGGGTGCGCGGCGTTGCCCGATTGATCTCATCGGCGAGCACGATTTGGGAAAAGATCGGCCCGGCGCGAAACTCAAACTCTGCCGTCTTCTGATTAAAAATCGATCCCCCCGTCACATCGGTGGGAAGCAGATCGGGCGTGCACTGGATGCGTTTAAAACTGCCGCCCACGCTGCGTGCGAGCGCCCGGGCCAGCATCGTCTTGGCCACGCCCGGCACGTCCTCCAGCAGCAAGTGCCCCTCACAGAGCCACGCCACGAGCGAAAGAATCAACTGCGGCCGCTTGCCGACGATCGCACGTTCGACGTTTGAAATCAGCTTCTTCGCGGTCTCTTTGACGTCAGCCATCGACTCTCCCGTGTGCACGTGGATGCGGACCACCGCTGGATTGTCCGCCGCCGGCCGCCGCGTCACAAGCCGAGGAGGGCCACGCCTGTCCACACATCCCGCCAGGCGGTGTAAAGTGTCGGCTCGTAGGTACTTTGGGCCTGTGGGGGGCCGCAACACATGCACGGGACGCCGCATGCACGCACCTGAACCTGGAACGCCCTGGATCGCCAAGCCTGTGCAGCAGCTGCTGATACGCGACCTGCTGCTCCGAGCACGGGCGTGGTCGCCCGAGCAGACGATCACCTACCGCGACCTCCGCGAGCACGACTACACAGAGTTTCTGGCCCGCATCGACCGCGCTGCCGCGATGCTCGTGGCGCACGGTGTCCGCCCAGGTGATCGCGTGGGCGTGATGGACTGGGACAGCCATCGCTACCTGGAACTCTTCTTTGCGATCCCAATGCTGGGTGCGGTTTTGCACACAGTCAATGTGCGGCTTACGCCTGAGCAGATGGGCTGGACGATCCGTCACGCCGACGACTCCGTGCTGCTCTTCCATCCGGACTTCTTACCGGTGGTGGAAGGCCTTGCGGAGTCGCTTCCGAGCGTCGGCACCTGGATCTCCCTCTCGGATGACGGGCTTCCTCCTGAGACGACGCTCGCCCTCGCGGGAGACTACGAACCACTGCTTGAGGCACAGCGCCCGCACGTGGAGAGCGGCTTCGCGTGGCCCGACCTCGACGAAAACACCGTCGCCACGCTGTTCTACACCACCGGCACCACTGGCGACCCCAAGGGCGTGTACTTCACGCACCGGCAGATCGTGCTCCACACGCTCTCCACCTGCTCGGGGTTTGCCGCCCACCAGCACCCCGTCGGCATCCACGCAGGCGACGTCTACCTGCCGCTCACGCCGATGTTTCATGTGCACGCCTGGGGCATTCCCTACCTCGCCACGATGCTCGGCCTCAAGCAGGTCTACCCGGGGCGTTATGAGCCCGACCGCTTGGCCTCGCTCCTCAAGCAACACGCCGTGACCTTTTCCCACTGCGTGCCGACGCTTGTGCAGATGCTGCTCAACCACCCGGCCGCGGAGAGCATCGACTACCACGGGCTCAAGCTTGTGATCGGAGGAGCGCCCCTGCCCAAGGGTCTTGCCGAGGCCGCCCAGGCCCGCGGCATCAGTATCATGGGCGGCTACGGGATGTCGGAAACCTGCCCGGTGGTGGCCGCCCCCCACTGGAAGCCCGAGCACGTGGCCGCTGAGGCCGACACCCAACTCGACATCCTCTGCCGCACAGGCTTTGCCTTTCCGCTGGTGGCCGCCCGCATCTGGGGGACCAACGACGCCCTCGTCCCGCTGGGAAGCGACGAAACCGGCGAACTCGTGCTCCGCTGCCCGTGGCTCACAGAGGGCTACTACCGAGACGAAGAGCGGAGTCGTGACCTCTGGCATGGTGGCTGGCTCCATACCGGTGACATCGCCCACATCGATGCCGACGGCTACATCCGCATCACCGACCGCCTCAAGGACGTGATCAAGGTGGGAGGAGAATGGATCTCCTCCCAAGAACTGGAAAGCGCCCTGAGCCGTCATGAGAGTGTGCGTGAGGTCGCCGTCGTCGCCAAGCGCGATCGCAAGTGGGATGAACACCCCTGCGCCCTGGTGGTGCTCCACGCCGGCAGTGAAGGCAGCCTGACGCCGCGCGACCTCGGAAAGTTTCTCCACCGCTTCATTGATGACGGCTCCATTCACAAGCGGGCGATCCTCACCGAAATCCGTTTTGTCGACGCCCTGCCGCGGACGAGCGTGGGCAAAATCGACAAGAAAGAGATCCGCCGCCAACTCGCCGCCGAATAGGCTGTATCCCCGTTGCCCTTTAGGAGTCTCTGATGCTGATGCCTCTCGCGCGGTGCGTGATTTGTGCGATCGCCCTGACCGCGGTGTTTCTCGCCATCGTGCCGCCGCTGAACGCCGCCGAGGAGCACCCCAACCTGCTGCTGATCACCGTCGACGATATGAGCTGCGACTCCGTGGGGGCGTTTGGCTGCCCACTCCCCACAACTCCCAACATCGACCGGCTCGCCGAGAGCGGGCTTCGCTACGCCCACGCCCATGTGCAAACCGGAAGCTGTTTTCCTTCGCGGAACGTGCTTCTCTCCGGTCGCTACTCGCACAACACGGGCGTGGAGGGCTTTTACCAGGTTCCCAACGCCACGTACCCGCACTTCGTCGACCTGATGCAAAGCGCGGGCTACTTCGTGGGCATCTTTGGGAAGGTCAGCCACTCCACTCCCTACAGCCCATACGGCTGGGACGTCGACCTCACCAGTGGTGATGAAGGCAAGCTGCACATCAAAAACCCTGAGTCGTACGAAACCTCGACGCGCCGTGGGATCGCTCTCGCGAAGCAGGCGGGCAAACCGTTCTGCCTCAACATCAACGTCTCCGATCCCCACAAGCCCTTCTACGGCACCACCAACAACAACACCGCCACCGATGATCCGTTTGTGCCAACCGCGGTCTTCTCTCCCAGCGAGGTGCCGATTCCCGCATTTCTCTTTGACGACCCGGACATCCGCCTCGAGCTCGCTCGCTACTACGCTTCGGTGCGGCGGGCCGACGACTGCGTTGGACGCATCCTGAGCGTGCTGCACGAGGCCAACCTCGATGAAAACACGATCGTGGTCTTTCTCTCGGACCACGGCATGCCGCTGCCATTTGCCAAAACGGGTGTGTGGTTCCACAGCACTCACACACCGCTGATCGTTCGCTGGCCCGGAAAAACTAAGGCCGGCTCCGTCGACCAAGACCACATGGTTTCAGCCGTGGACCTGCTGCCCACCCTTCTGGAAGGGCTTGGACTCGCCTGCCCCCAAGACCTCGACGGCCGCTCGTTCCTTCCCACGATCACCGGCCAACCTCAGGCGAACCGCGACGTCGTCTACACCTTCCATAACGAGAACTCAGGCCGGAACCGCAGCCCCATGCGGAGCGTGCAGACCAAGCAATTTGGCTACATCTTCAATCCCTGGTCGGATGGCCAACGTGTGTTCCGCACGGCCACCACGGGCACACTCTCGTACCGCACGATGCAGCGACGTGCGGCCAGCGACAGTGCCATCGCCGCGCGGCTCGACCTGTTTGAGCATCGCGTGCCCGAGGAACTCTACGACTACGAACACGACCCCGCCGCCCTTCACAACCTGATTGACGACCCGGCCTACGCAGACGTGCTCAAGGAACTCCGCGAGGAGATGCAACGGATCATGGAGACCTCACACGACCCGCTCCTCGAGCTGTTTCAGCGGCGGAAGGATGCGGCGTTTGTGAGTGCGGAGATCGATGCCCTTCAAGCCGAGGCGGACGCCCGCGGTGGGAAGCGAAAGAACGCCCCCCAGGCCAACAGACAATCCCAAGGCAAAAAGCCTCCGCAGAATCAGCAGCTGCGTCAAAACAAGTGAGGAGGCTCACTCCTTCGCGGAGCGCTGGACTTCGAGTCGCCGGTACTTCTCTTCGTACTTCTTCCAGAGTCGCTTGTGCCGATCGTTGAGATCGACCGGCCGCCCCTGCACAAACGCGGCCTCAACCTGCGTGGCCGTCTCGAGTGGATCACCGTCGGTGATCAGCAAGGTGGCATCCTTGCCCTTCTCAAGTGATCCCACGCGATTGGCGACCCCAAGGATTTCCGCAGGGGCCAGCGTAATTGACCGCAGAGCCACGTCGGCAGGCAAGCCAAATGCCACCGCCATCGCGGCGTGGTAAGGAAGGTTGCGGAGCATCGAGGCCCCGAAGCGTCCTCCGCCAGAAATGCAAAACGTCACCCCTGCCTCATGCAGGCGAGCCGGCAGCGTGTAGGCCGTGTCGTAGGGCTCCCATCGCCGCAGTGGCAGCCGGTAGACCTCGCTCACGATCACCGGGATGTGGTGTTTCTTCAGCAGATCGGCACACAGCGGCGCGTCGTAGCCGCCGTGGATGATGGCCGACACCTTCTGTTCCACCGCAAACGCCACCGCGGCCTGGATCTGCTGCAGGTCGTCGGCATCGATCACCAGCGGCATCTCACCAGTCAGAAGCGGCTGCATCGCCTCCCAGCGGGCGTCTTTGGGCGTCGCGGGATCCGCGGCCCGGGCCTTCGCGTAGGCCCGCGCATCCTCAAACGCTTCCCGCAGGTTCTCCAAGGCACGATCGCGAGCAGCGAGCTGATCTTTCGCCGACGCCTCGGTGTCCCAGTCGATCACCGGCGCCATCGCCGGCCACGCCAGATGCATGGCCACGGCGGGGGCGAGTGTGAGATCTTCGTAGGTCCAGCCATCGAGCTGCATGACCGCAGACTGCCCAGCGACAAGTCCACCGTTGGGGGCTGTCAAGGCAAGCAACACCCCGTTGCTGCGAGCAACCGGAATCATCTCGCTGTCGGGGTTCACCGACACCCACGACTTCACGTTGGGGTTGATCGACCCAGTTTCGCGGAAATCGAGCGTGGCCCGCACGGCATTGATCTCCACAAGCCCGATATCACTGTGGGCGGCAAACAGCCCTGGGTAGACGTGCTTCCCTGCTGCGTCGATCCGCACGGCCTTCTTTGGCACTTTGAGGTTTGGGCCGATCGCCGCGACCTTTCCATTTCGCATGATCAGCGTGGCATTCTCATGCACGCCATCGGCGACCGTGTGCACGGTGGCACCCACGATCGCCACGGGGCGCTGTGGCGCGTCGCCTGGAATCTCTGGGTTGCCACGCGCCGCACTGCCCTGGAGGCTGATCGCCACCATCACCGCGACACTCCATCGCTGCACCACACTGCAGACCATGAACAAGCACCTTTCAGCAAAACCGGATCGCAGGAGGCTTCCACCACTGCGTGGAAGCTGATTGGGAATACCTTCTCTACTTGGCCACGTGCGTGTGCCCGTGATCGTGTCCATGGCAAAAGATGTCCTCGCGTGGCCACAACTCACTCTCGTCTTTGCGCTTCTCGTCGTCGCTCGCCATCGACTCGCCCGAATCAAGAATCTTCTGCACAAGGGCGTTCCGTACACGCGCGTCGCGAAGACGCATCTCGCGATCCTCATCGATGTCGAAGTAGCAACGACCGTCGATCCAGGTCTGTTCCACTCGTGAGGTGATCGCCAGCGGCTCTCCGCTCCACACCACAAGATCGGCGTCTTTGCCAACTTCGACAGAGCCCACCTGGTGATCGATGCGAAGCTGCTTGGCGGGGTTGAGCGTGACAAACTTCAGGGCCTCTTCCGGTGCAACACCGCCATACTTCACCGCCTTAGCCGCCTCCTGATTGAGGTGCCGTCCGAGCTCGCGATCGTCGGAGTTAAACGACACCACCACACCTGCATTGTGCATCAGCGCCCCGGCATAGGGGATCGCGTCAAACACCTCAAACTTGTAGGCCCACCAGTCGGAAAACGCCGATCCCATCGCGCCGTGCTCTGCCATCGCATCGGCCACCTTGTAGCCCTCGAGGATGTGCTGGAAGGAGCCGATCGTGATGCCAAACTCGTCGAGCGTTCGCAGCAGGGCGAGAATCTCATCCTGGCGATAGCTGTGGCAGTGGATCCACCGCTCGCCCGCCACGATTTCGGCGAGCGCGTCAAGCTCGAGATCGCGGCGTGGTGGCAGCCCACGGCCCGTCTGTTCCCACCGCTGCCATGCCTCGCGATACTCTCGCGCGGCGTTGAGGGCATCACGCATCAACTGCTCAACGCCCATCCGTGTCTGCGGATAGCGTGTGGTGTGTTCATCTCCCCAGTTCGCCTGCTTCACATTTTCCCCAAGGGCAAACTTGATCCCCTGCGGTGCCCCCGCAAACTTCATCTCCTCCGGCAGCCCACCCCAGCGGAGCTTGATCACCTGGTTCTGCCCACCAATCGGATTCGCCGATCCATGCAGAACATTCGCAGACGTCACCCCGCCGGCAAGTTGGCGATAGATCGTGATGTCGTCGGAGTCGATGAAGTCACCGATTCGCACCTCAGCAGTGATCGCTTGCGTGCCCTCGTTCACGCCGCCGTCGGTGGCCATGTGCGAGTGGCAGTCGATGATGCCCGGCGTGACATGCTTGCCCTTGAGGTCGACCACAACGGTCCCACTCGGCCCCTCTAAATCTCGGCCGACCGCAACGATCCGTCCCTGCTCCACCAGCACCGAGGCATGTTCGAGCACGCCCCGCTCACCCAACGTCCAGACGGTCGCATTGCGGAAGAGCACGGCCACGGGCTGCTCGGGTGAGGCACTCCGCCCCACGCTGCCCAGCGGAAAGACGGCCTCGTGCGTCGTGGCGGTCGCCGTGGCTGCGACATCCTCTGCTTCATCCTCCGCCGATCCCTCAGGCGCGGCGTGCTCCTCGGCGGTGGCGACCTCGTCGGCTGCCCCCATTTCTCCGGCGAGCCTGTTACCGAGAAACACGATCCGCTCGCCATTGGCAAGCGTCAGCGTACCTTCGAGGCAGTGCCCGTCGTCGTCCAGCGGCATCGCCACCGCCGTGAGCCGAACCACGCCATCCCCCAAGAGCCCTTCTCCAGAAAACGTGCAGGAAAACTGTCCACCACGGATTCCCACGCGATCAAGTTTCGCCGAGGGGGGCTCTGTGGCCTCCCCGTCGTCGCTTTCCTTCGCGGCCGCACCGATCTTCATCGCCCCGGTGAGCGCAAGCGGTTTCCCCTTGAGCGACAGCAGGAGCGCTGGGCTTGGCTCCTTTCGATCGAGAAGGGTCAGCGACCACTCGCCGCGGAGGTCGAGCTGCGGCTCCGGCTCCACTTCAAACCGCACACCGCGGACCCAGGTCTCAAGCACCTTGGTCTTCGCGTCAAACAGATCGCCGTCGGTTACCACGAGATTGGCATGCTTGCTTGGCTCCACGGAGCCAAGCTCTGCGTCCACACCGAGCAAGCTCGCTGGCGTGGTGGTCACCGCCGCCAAGGCTGCATCGGCCGGGAGCCCTCGCGTGACCGCCTGACGCACCCCTTTGAGAAACCCGGCAGGGTCTTCGAGCCCATGGGTAGTGAGCGCCATCCGCACACCCGCCGCGGCAAGCCTCGCGGGATTCTCCGGCGCGAGCTCCCAATGCATCAGCTCGCTGAGATCGACTGCGAGGGCCGCTTCGGCCGTGGCCACATTGGGTGGCTTGGGGAAGTCCACCGGTACGATCACCGCACGTCCGGTGTCGCGAATCGCATCGAGGCGTTTGTACTCGTGGCCGGAGCCGCGAATCAGCAGGTTCAGCGAGAACTCCCGTGCAAACCGATCGGCACGGAGCACGAACAACTCGTTCGAAGCATCGCAGATGAAGAGCCCCTGAGCGGCCACGTGCGCACCAAGTGCGGCGAGCGCGTCGTTACGTTCCGGCTGTGGCAAAGACGTGTCGGCCTCGTACGCCCTCCAGGCCCGTCCATACCAGTCGGCGTCGTAGAACGTTTGCCGAGCGAGGGCGACCGCCCCCATGGGTGAACTGGGATAGTCATCCCGCTCACGACGCGGCGACACCGTCAGACGCAGGTGCGCGGCGGTCTTGTCTTTCACCACCACCCGCTCCGGTTGGCTGTCATCAGTGAGCACAACCGCACTGAAGCCTTTGAGAATCCTGCCCGACGGCGCGACAAGCCGCGCGGCGATCCCTTGGGATCGCAACTTCTTATTGAGGGCCGTCTCGGCCAAACGGCTGCTGGTGACATCCAGCTGCGGCGTCACCTCGTGATTCCAATGCGCGGCCCCTCCACGCGCCGCAGCGGTGTCGACCTCAACCTCCGTGAAGGCATCGATCAGCCCGGCGTAGATCGTTTTGCCGGCGAGGTCCGACACGCGAGCCTCCGGCGGAATCGGCCCTTCCCCAACCGACACGATGGAGCCATCACGAATCACCACGGCCGCTTTGTCGAGCACCTTCCCCGGCGCCACGACCACGCGGGCGTTGATTAGGGCGTGGATCTGGGGGGTGTGCTCCCGCAAGCCTTCGACCGGCCGGATCGAGGGGGCGGCGGCGAGGAGGGGCGTGGCGAGCATGAGCCAACCCAGGCAGGGCCCAACCACCGCGACAAACCGCTGCAACCTTGCAGACATGCGTGCAACTCCCCCAAAGGGTCGATTCGAAAGCACCACGACGATCGTGGTCGAACCTCAACGGTAGCATCGCGGCCGGGCGGTTTCACTCGCCCCGAATGCCCCAATTTTCGCCGTCTGCCAGGCTCGCTCCACGCCCCCCTTTCCCCAGAGACATTCCACTTGATTCCGCGAACCCTCCTCAAGGACGATTGCCGAAGAGACCGTGATTCGCGGAATGCGCCATGCCCATTGTCCACTCGATCGTGCCTTCAACTTTGCCGCCCTCGCGAGGTGTGGCCCTGGTCATCTTGGCGACGAGTGTTTTCCTCAGCAGTGCGAGTCTTGCTGCGGACACGGCAGCCACGCCAGTTCCGAGAATTCCGGCGGGCGTCGTGGTCCCCGACCCACAGGCGACCCGATGGAATCGAGTGATCTACCTCGCCGTCGCGCGGATCACGCACGGCGACGCAGACTCCGTACCGGAAAAAGTTCGTGCACGGGTGTCGAGATTCACACTGGCGTTGCTCGCCACGGTGAACAATCCCAACGGCCCGGAAGAGCCCCCGAGTTATCAACTCACGGAGGTTGGAACTGGCTACGCGGTTCCACTTGGCGGAAAGTTGACCATCATTTCTACGGACAACCCTCCGCCTCAGGCGGGCATTGACTATCTCGGCCGGCAGGTACTCTCAGCCAACGGACGGAATCTCGGTGAGGTTCGCCGAGTGGGCCTCTCTCCGACGGCGCAGATCGTGGATTTCGATGCCCTCTTCCACTATCGCGGCCGCACCTCCCCTTTGGTCATGCGTCACTACATTTGGGTGGAGCCTCGCTCGGGCCGCTGCACCTGTTGCGTCTGGCTGCTGACGAAACAACCACGAGGCGGCTATGCCCTCGCTGGTTTTCCGCCGCGGTGGCTTCAAGAAGGCACCAGAGACAACCGAGCGATCCACGTCGACGACGACGAGTTCTTCTTCGGCATGCCCACTCGCGAAGCGTTCGCCCTCACATCACTTCCGCCAGGACTCGACCTGAGCTGGACGGCTGGGCTTCGCGAGGTGGCTGCCCTCTCCACGTTTAGCCCCACCGATTTGCAGGAGCTCGCCGTCGCGATTGACGAAGCACTCGAACCGCTGAGGAAGCCCGCCAACTAACGTGCTTCAGCCTCGAACACGCACCTGGAAATCACATTCGCCTGACAAAAATCTCTGCCAGGCAGCCTGCCGAAACGCGCGCCCCCCCCTACCACATCAACGTCGGTGGGAGGTAGCGATCGATCAACGCCTCGTAGGTCGGCCGCAACTCTTGCCAGTCGGGCTCCTGCGGGGCCTTCGTGTAGAGGTCAAACGGATTGAAGGCCTGCACCCAAGGGAGCATCTCTCGGTCGTGGTCATCGCAGAGCCAGTCGTATTCGCCTTCGCGGTGCCAGGCGTAGAAGGAGTGGTAGCGGATCATGTACAGGGCGGGCTTGGGGAGGTAGTCTTTGAGTATTTGGTAAAGGTATTCGTCGTGTCCCCAACTCATTTTAACATTATCTAATCCACAGTTTTCAGTATAAACCCCCATTTTGGAACTGTAACGTTGATCACTATAATCAGGATTGGCATTGAAGAATTCGGGATACACTATTTTTTCTGAAAATCGACAGCCAACGGGGAAGGTATCCCCCACCACGGCCCATTGGGGCTCGCCAAAGAGACATAGTACTTTTCCCAAATCGTGAAGCAATCCGGTAAGGACGAACCAGTCGGGGTGTCCGTCATTACGAATGGCCTCGGAGGTTTGCAGCAGGTGTTGCAATTGATCCAGTTCTATGTCTGGATCACTGTCATCCACCAGAGTATTCAAATAGTCCAAAGCATCCCAAATGGACATTTCGCGTTTGTTGAAGGCCAAGAATTCTTCCTCCTTGGAGGTAACAAAAT
>JAPOIM010000083.1:11955-15018 GCA_029978905.1 Planctomycetota bacterium | reverse complement strand
CACTGATGCCAGCAGCAGTGAGCGACTCAGCAGACGGGCTGTTGAGCACTTCGGCATTGAAGCCGACAGCAACAACCATCATTTCGCACCTCCTTTGATCCGGGTCTCTCAGCAGGCCCCACCTGCGTTGATCCACCGGCTTGTGTTTCTTGTGCGACCGGCCTCCATCAGGCCCATCGCGGCGTCCCGTTCGCTTGAGGCTCGCGGGACAAGAAAGAGGAAATGCACGACGCGTGCCAAACTCTCAGCACGCCAAAAAAGAAGTCGCAAGTCGTTTCCTTGCAGAGACTTACGAACTCCCGATCTTTTCCAGGAGTCTTTTGACGCCCACCACCTCGATTCACCACAACGGTGAGGGGCCACCCACGAAAACGTTGTTTTGTGCCGAAAAACTTGCTCCCAGCCGCACGCCACCCCACTTTCACCATGCTGGTGGGGGGTTCACCAACGTGGTGAGCGGCCCGGCGGCATGCGTGGCACGAAACGGCACGCTGGCGAATTGGGCGGTTTTGCCTTGAAAAGCCCCTCCGAGATAGGATTTCTGTCGACAGTTCGCTGCCTCGCCGTCCCTCACCAACGTGGTGCTCTCCCGGATGCAACGCCCTCTCATCGCCGTCTGCCTCGCCGTCGCATCGCTGAGTGCCGCCGCTCAGGAGCCCCTCACCTTCGAGGAGCACATCCGGCCAATCCTCAAAGCGCACTGCTTTGACTGCCACGGCGCCACCGATGACCTCGAGGGCTCGCTCGACCTCCGTCTCGTACGGCTGATGCAGCAAGGGGGCGACAGCGGCCCTGCCCTGATTGCAGGGGATGGCGAGGGCAGCCTCCTCCTGGAGCGAGTTCGGCTTGGCGAGATGCCTCCGGGGGATGCCAAACTCACTGCCGACGAACTCGACCGCCTCACCCGCTGGGTGGCCGCGGGCGCCCCCACAAAGCGGCCGGAACCGGAGTCGATCGGTTCTGGCCAGGGGATCACCGCCGAAGAGCGGGCTTTTTGGGCCTACCAGCCGATCTCCCGGCCGCACGTGGCGGCAGACGAAACCACGCGGACCTCCGCGATCGACCACCTGCTGGCGGCGGCTAGCGAGGGCGACACGGCGACGGCCGCGCCGCGTGCCGACCGCCGCACACTCGTGCAACGGGCCCACCTGACCCTCACCGGCCTACCGGCCACGTTCCAGGATGTGCAGCGGTGGGAGGCCCACCCGGGCGACGACTGGCTTGCCATGCTCACCGACGAACTCCTCGCCTCGCCGCACTACGGCGAACGCTGGGCGCGGCACTGGCTTGATGTCGCGGGCTACGCCGACTCCGAAGGCGCCACGACAGCCGATGCCGTGCGGCCCTGGGCCTGGAAGTATCGGGACTACGTCATTCAATGCTTTCAGCAGGACGTGCCCTTCGACCGCTTTATGGCCGAGCAGCTCGGCGGAGATGAGTTGGCCGGCCCACGGCAAGGCGATTGGAGCGACGAACAGATCCGCCTCCTGACGGCGACCGGCTTTCTCCGCATGGCGGCCGACGGCACAGGCAGCGGCGGCGACACCCCTGAGGGGCGAAACCAAACCGTTGCCGACACGGTGCGGATCGTGGGCACGACGTTTCTTGGCCTGAGCGTGCACTGCGCCCAGTGTCACGATCACCGCTACGACCCCTTTCTCCAGACCGACTACACCGCCTTGCGGGCCGTCTTCGAGCCGGCTCTCGACTGGCAAGCCTGGAAAACCCCCTCAGCCCGACTGATCTCGCTGCAAACCGAGGCCGACCGGGCCAAGGCCGCCGACATCGAAGCCGAAGCACAGAAAGTGCTTGCTGAGCGAGCGGAAAAGGAGCAGGCGTTCATCGCGCAGGCCGTGGAGATGGAACTGGCCAAGTTTGACGAGCCACTCCGCGAACAGCTCCGATCAGCCCGCGACACCCCAGCCGACCAGCGGACCGACGAACAGACGCAGCTCCTCGCCGCCCACCCCAGCGTCAACGTCTCCCCCGGCGTGCTCTATCAGTATCTGCCTCAGGCTGCCGAAGAACTCAAAGGCTTCGATGCGAGGGCAAACGAGATTCGGGCGACGAAGCCGGCCGAGGTGTTTGTGCGAGCGCTCGTCGAGCCTGCGGGGCATGCCCCGGAAACGAAGCTCTTTCATCGCGGCGATCATGCGCAGCCCAAGCAGGTCGTGCAGCCGGCGCCGCCGCTGATCGCGATGCCAGAAGACGCCCCGATCACCTTCGTTGCCGACGACACGGCACTCCCCACCTCCGGCCGCCGGCTCGCCTTGGCCCGCTGGCTCGCCTCGCCTACCAACCCACTCACCGCCCGGGTGATCGTGAACCGCATCTGGATGCACCACTTCGGCGAAGGGCTCGTCTCCACGCCAGCCGACTTTGGCACGCTAGGCGCACGACCGAGCAATCCGCAGCTCCTCGACTGGCTTGCTGCGGAGTTTATGGACCATGGCTGGAGCCTCAAACATCTGCATCGCGTGATCATGCAGTCGGCTGCCTGGCAGCAGGTGCGCGACGGCGTCACGCACCCCGGCGTGCCGGCAAAACTCGTGCGGCTGGAAGCGGAAGCCCTTCGCGACCGGATGCTCGCCGTCGCTGGCAACCTCGATCCCACGCTCTACGGCCCGTCGATTCCCGTCAAGGAAGATGACACCGGCCAAACGGTGGTCGATGGCCCCCAGAACCGCCGCAGCCTCTATATCCAGCAGCGGCGAAGCCAACCAGTGGCGATGCTCCAGGCGTTTGATGCCCCGGTGATGGAGACCAACTGTGAAGCAAGGCCCATTTCCACTGTGGCCACGCAGTCGCTCATTCTCCTCAATGGCAGTTTCATCCTCGACCAGGCCCGGGCGCTTGCCGACCGAGCGATGCAGCTCTCCGCGGCCATCAACACCGCGGCCGTGCCGGGCATCGATGCCTTCGCAGGTGCGCGTGGGCCCGAGGACCTCGACCCAGCCTGGGTGATCGCTGCCTGGCGGCGGGATAAAAGCTTTCTGGATGCCAAGGGCCAGCCGGCGCCATTACCCATGGCAGGTCCAGGTGCATCCTTCAGCGAACTGGTAA
>JAPOIM010000083.1:0-11945 GCA_029978905.1 Planctomycetota bacterium | reverse complement strand
GCGAGCGAACTCACCGCCGTGGCGGCGTTTGCGGCCGGGCAGATGCCCACCCTTGCAGCTGATCCCGCGAAGCGACTTGAGGCCCGGGCTCCGCGCGAGCAGGCACTGATCAACCTCTGCCAGGTGCTTTTGAGTTCCAACGAGTTCCTCTCCATTGAGTGATATGCACGACACCTCCGACGCAGCCCTCGAGGCCAACCGCCGTGCGTTTTTGCGTGACGGCTCCCTCGGGATTGGCACGCTCGCCCTCGCCTGGCTGCTGAACCAAGAGCAGGCAAGCGCCTCCCCGGCAAAGCTGCCGATCGCGCCGCCGCGGGTTGACCTCCTCCCGCGTGCGCCTCACCATCCGCCGCGGGCCAAGGCGATGATCTCACTGTTCATGCATGGCGGCCCGTCGCACATGGATCTCACCGACCCCAAGCCAGAACTCAGCCGTCTCAGCGGCACCGAGTATCCCGGCGACATTGCCTACAGCTTCGTCAACGAAGCCAGCAAGAAACTGCTTGGCAGCCGCTGGTCCTTCGCCAAGCGTGGTCAATGTGGCACGGAAGTCTCGGAACTCCTCCCCGGCCTCGCCGAAATCGTGGACGATGTCTGCCTACTGCGAGGCATGCACACGGGAGCCAACGGCCACGAGGTGTCCATTCGCTACTTCCACGGCGGCATCCCCGGCGTGCTGGGGCGACCGCACCTCGCGTCCTGGTTGCTCTACGGTCTTGGCAGCGAGACACAGGACCTGCCGGCCTACATGGTGCTCACCGATCCGGGTGGGCTCCCCGTCGACGGTGTCACGAACTGGTCGAGTGGCTTCATGCCGCCGATTTACCAAGGCACGGTGATTCGCCCCACCGAACCACGGATCATCAACCTCGATCCCCCGGCGCACCTCGCCGGCGCCCCGCAGCGGCAAAACCTCGACCTGCTCGCGTCACTGAATCAGTTTCACGCTGCAAAGTTCCCCGGCCAGCCCGACCTCGACTCACGAATCGCCAGCTACGAACTTGCCGCACGGATGCAGACCGCAGCCCGTGATGCGCTCGACATCTCGCAAGAGACGAAGTCGACGCTCGCGATGTATGGCATCGATGAGGAACCCACGCGCGAATATGGCACGCGATGCCTGATCGCTCGCAGGCTCGTTGAACGGGGCGTGCGCTTCGTGCAGCTGTTTCTTGCCGGCCAGCCTTGGGACAACCACGCGAGCCTACCCTCCGCGCTCCCAGCCATCTGCAAGCGGACCGACAAACCAGCCGCAGCGCTCGTCAAGGACCTCAAGCAGCGTGGCATGCTCGACGAAACGATCGTCCACTGGGGTGGTGAAATCGGTCGCCTCCCGGTCACCCAAAACCAGGGGGGCCCTGAAAAAGATGGCCGCGACCACAACGGCCAAGGGTTCAGCATCTGGCTCGCAGGGGGCGGCATCCGCGGGGGCATGGTGCACGGCGCAACCGACGAGTTTGGCCACCGAGCAGTGGAAGGCATCGTGACCCCGAACGACTACCAAGCCACGCTCCTGCACCTCTTTGGGCTCGATGTGAATCAGCTCGTTTTCCCGCACGCCGGTCGAGCAGAACTCGCCACCGCAGGCCGCACCGCGCGGGTCGTCAGCGAGATTCTCTAGAGCACTCGCGCGTGCCGCGGCGTCTACCAGGCAGACATGGTGATGCGCTCATCGCTCATGGGCGGTTGGACGTCGCGAGAGCCAGACGGCACTGGCATGCCCAGCACCTCGCTCCAGTAGGTTGCGTACAGCGGATCGTTTTCAAGATCCGCCGGAGGCATGCTTCGCTCCGTGGGGGGCACCTCCAGTTGGCTCGACCGCCACCGTGCCAACCGCAACTTGCGCTCGATCACGTCGGGCGGATCGGCAGAAAGCAACTCATACACGGGCGTCAGCGCTTCCCGGCCTTTCGCCTGCACGAGCCCCACATAGCGGTACGCCCAGCGATTCCCGCCCCCCGCGTGGCCATCCGCAGCAAGCGCGTCGAGGGTGTCCTGCCCAAACAAGAACGACACTAGGTATTTCTTCGTCAACTCCTCGAGCCGACTGGCGAGGTTGACCACGTCGCCGATGACCGTGCCCTCAAGCCGCTCGTCCTCACCGATCACGCCCAGCATCACGGTGCCTGAGTTGACACCAATCCCAATCCGAATGGTCTCCCCCCCCTGTCTCCCCTGCTCCTCGTTGATCTTGGCCACCACCCGCTGCATCTCGACGCCGCTGTCGAGCGCCGCCGCCGGGCTCGTGAACAGTGCCATGATCGAGTCGCCCATGTATTTATCGATGAAGCCACCGTGCTTTCGCACCACCGGCCCGAGCCTTCCGAGAAAGTCGTTGATGAAGGCAAACGTCGCCTCCGCACCGAGTCGCTCCGACATCGACGTGAAGGAACGGATGTCGCAAAAGAGCACCGTCACCGCGCCTTGCCGCTGATCCCCCAGCAAGACCTCGGTAAACGAGTCGCGGTTGAGCAGCGAGAGCAGTTGCTTCGGCACAAACCGGTAGTAGGAAGCATTGAGCCGCTCGAGTTCCCGATGATGCGCGAGATCGCTCGCACGTTGCAGGCGGGTCTGCTCCGCAAGGGCATCAATCGCCGACGCCACATTCTCGAGCTCACACGCTCCTTGAAAGCCCAGCGGTGCCACTGCGGTTCCCTCGCGAAGCAGACGCACACGTTGGTCGATCTGACGGAGGGGGCGAATCGCCAGTTGATAGATCAGGCAGCCAACGCACAGCACCATCAAGAGCAACGACATCGTCAGCGCCGCCTGCACCTCCCGCACGCGAATGCGAACTTCACGTTCCAACGGTCTGGGATCAAGTTTGAGTTCGATCGTGCCAAGAGGGTCACCCTCCACCACGACATTCTGCTGCATCACGCGGAGTGTCTGGTCGGGCGTCACCCCCGCGCGGGGCCAATCCCCCAGCACCGCGCCGAATCGATTGGTCACGCGAAGATGTGCGATTCCTTCGTCCTGCTCGCCGGTGCGAATCAAGATTTCCTGGATCACTGCGGAATCATCCCCAGCGACGCTTTCCAGCATGCTCGACTCAAGGCTTCCCAGCCTGGCGCGGTAGAGGGTCTCCTCCCCCTCTTCTAGCCGCTGTCTTTCGCGGTCCCCCACAAACACGCCGAGGGTCACGACCAGCGTCACCGCGATGGCTGAGAGCGCCACGAGGAACTGTGTCCTGAGCGATGCATGGGTCCAGCGAATGATCACGGCGATGACATTTCGGACGGAGTGAGACCGGTCTCGTCTTCTTCGGTAATCCCCAAGGCGCGGACGTCGTCCCATTCGGCATCGCCAGCGGGGGCGAGTCCCGTAAAGCCGATGGACGCGAAGACCGCACGATCTTCCGGCAATGCAAAGAGCTGCTCTACCGCAGCCTGGATCCGCTCCACGGTGGCCACCGGCAGACGGGGGTGGTGTGCAAATGCGTGAGGCGTGTACTCCGGTGTTTTCCAGAGGATTCGCAGCTGGTCGGTCACCTCCGCATCCATCGCCTTGAAGGTTCGCACCACCCCGCCTCCCACGTCCTGCACGCCGTTGGCAACGTTGCGATAGACGGAGTCGTGCGATCCGACGTAGTGCACATCAACATGCACGCTCGCGGTCCGCAGAAAGTTTCTGGTGAGCACGCTCGCGGCGAAGGCCGCAGGCGCCGGAAACGCCGCCGACGCTCCGTCGAGGTCGGCCACCGTCTCATAGGGGCTGTCGCGGTGGACGACGAGGATCCCCTGAAGCTGTTTGTCTTTCTCCTTGGCGAAGGCTCGATAGCCAACGCGATCACTAAACACCACGTAGTGATAGGGGTTCATGTAGGCCGTGTCGTACAGCCCCGCCGCGAGCCGCTGCTCAAACTCCGGGATGGAGGGAGCGGTTTCCACGACCCAGGTCACGCCGGTCAGTTCACTCAGCCGCTCGGCGAGAGGCCCCCAGTTCACGACGACCTGCGTGGCCGCCTGCTGGGGAACCACGCCAAACCGAATCACCTCGTCCCGAGAGAGGATGGGGACCACCTCATCGACAAGGGAGGTGGCTTCCGCGGTCGGTCGCTGAAACAAGGGGACAACCGCTCGCAGGACCAGAGCGGCGAGCGGCAATGCGATCGAGACCACCGCCACCCAGCAGACCTGCGGCCGCGATGCAGAATCGCAACCTGGGGGCCCCGTGTTTCCTCGGCAGAGTAGCATCTGGCGCACCTTTTCAAACGCACCTCGCGCACCGCACTCACTTCCGCATTCTAAAGGGGGCACACAAATCCATCTACGACACCTTGCCCCACGTCGACGCTCGCTCCGGGCGTCCGTCGCCCCACCACGCCGACAAAGACACTTGGGCAAATCGTGCCGCTGCCCGAAGACGCAACTCAGCGTGCTGTCTCTGCAAGCCACTGCCGCCAGCCTTCGACGTAGTCCGCCAGCACCTGCTCGGCGTCAGCAGCGGTGATCGTGTCGGTGTCGTAGCGAAACGTGACCGTCATCCGCCCGGCGTATTCGAAGATGCCCACGCCCCAGTGAGTTTTCGGGCGGAGAGGTGGCGTGCGGACCTGTAGGTCGTGGCAGCGGGCACCGGCGAGCCAGAAAAACCCATCGGCATCCACCGGAAGACGCTTCCGCAATCGTCGTGAAGGGTCGCTGAGGTTGGTAAGGACGGCCGTGGCGAAGCAGGATCGCCCCCCAAGCACCCACCGCATCAGCCGTGGCCGACGCGCAAGGATTTCGAGCTTGGCCAAGAAGTTCACCCCAAACCGCGTTTGCAGTTTCTCCTGAAGTTCCTTCTGCACGCCCTCGAGCACCATGCGCCAGTTGCTGCAGTCGCGGAGTCGCCGGTTGAGAAACACATACGTGTAGCGGTTCGCCGCGGGCATCCGCTCATCTTCGCGGCCTCGCAGGTCGCACGGTACGGTGATCCGCGTCCACGACCGCCTGCTCATGCCATGCCGCTGCTGCCACTGGCTGATCACCGAAAAGAGGAGTGCCACCGCTACATCGTTGAGGCTCGCCCCCTCGCGGCGTTTTGGGTCTTGAAGCTGCGCGACTTCTGAAGGGGAAAACGTGTAGGAGCACATCCCCACCTTCAAGCCACTCTCGCTCGCCTTGGCGGAGCCAGCATCGTCCTCGACGGCGATCGCCGTTGGCTTGGGAGGGTGAAAGAAAAACTCCACGATCTGCTGGATTTTCCAGGCGAGCGTCGTCGCCCGCCCTGTGGCCTGCGGGTAGAGACCACGACGGTCGAGGTGGCTGATATCAATCGTGAAGAAGGGGGACGTCTCCCGGCTCGACCCACACATCAGCGCGTAGGCAAGCACCATGTCTTGGATAAACATCCGCGCCCCCTGTCCATCACAGCAGGCATGATGGAAGAGCAGCTTGATATCCCAGCCCGTGGCCGTCTCGAGCAACCACCCGCGCAGCCCGGTCGACTTCGTGAGATCGATCGCCGCCAACCCGGGCTCGTCGTGCGCACCGCGAGCATGAACCGTCATTTCTGGCCAACCACTCGCCGAGGCAACCCATTCGGCCGCCTTGCCTCGGCTGCGGATCGTGGAACGCAGGAGGGGATGCCGCCCTAAGGCAAAGCGAAAGGCTTCCCGCATGATGGCCGGATCGATCGAACCATCGAAGCAGAGCGCCACCTCAAACACGAGCGGCGTCTGAGGCCGGTCGTCACTCCACATGAAGCGTTCTAGCGGGGTGAGCGGCCAGGTGCGGTCATCCTTCGCCCACGGGGCGTAGGCATTGAGCAGTTCATCAACCTGGTTCATCAGACGTACCCCCGCTGGGACGTCATCCGGCCACGCTCCTCGTCCGTCGCCTCAGCCCCGAGCCCTGTATACCACAGTCGCATCGAAATCCATGCGGCCTCATTCCAACGCCGGCACCTCTGGAAGCATGAAACCATCAAGCCACACGGCAAGTGGCGGCGCTCCCCAGGAATCCACAGCGATGCTCACGCGGGCAAGCCTCGACGGCAGTGTGCCCGTCCGCGCCCACAACGCTCGCCCATCTGTATCGGTTGGAGAAAGTGGGACGGCAAACAGTCGCCAGTCATCGGCCTTCTCCCCAGCAGCCAGTTCGCGCATCAGGTCACGCCCTTCGGTCGGTTCGAGATGACAGATCGACCCATCGGTTCCATAGAGCGTGAGAAAGGGACCGCCTTGCCAGCCGGTCGTGTCGGCGTTGACGGCCTTCATCCAGAAGGAAATCTCGCGTCGAGTGGCAAGTGGAAGATCAAGGGAGCCCTCTGTGGGGTAGGTCATCGCCGCGCGAAAGCCCGCATACGGGTTGATCGCAACGGACACCGCCCGCTCCCCGACCACATGCGGCTGCTCGACATCTTCAAAACGCGCTCGCGAGACCTGCTCTGGGCTTTGCGTCCGCTCGTGGAAGTCGGTCAACGCCCAGCGGTCGGCCTGTCCTTCCGTACCGATCTCGGTGCCCGGATGCGTGACAAAAACCGTCGCCGCGAGCGGTTCCAGCCGTCCATCGATGGCCACATTCGCCGCCACCGTGTGCACCCCCGCCCGCTCGAAACGACGCCGCAGTTCGTCCCCCTTCAAGAGCCGCCCAGCACCGTCATCCCACTCGATGAGCAGGGCCTCGCGGACTGCCAACTCAAGCGCTACCCCATACGCCGCTGCCTGCCCCACAGTCACGCCCGTTGGGCCGCTCAGCGAAACGAGCGGTGGCGCAAATGCTTCTTCGTCTTTCCAGTCAGTTCGCGGCGTTTGAGAACCGCGTTCCATCAGCCGCGTGATGATTCCCTCGGTCACCAACGTGCCAGAAACGTTGTCTTCGAAGGCGTTGCCATCGAGCACCACCCAGTCGGCATGCTTCGCGTAGATCCCTTGGCGATTACCACGGAGCCAGTTTCCCTGCAGCACCCAGTGGGAGGCCTTCCAGGCTGGCCCCCCTTCGGCAAGGTCTCCCACGAGAGCAATCCCCGCCCCGTGGTTGCCTTCGCAGCGATTGCCCCGCGCGAGAACGTGGCTCGACGAACCAAACATGAACACGATCCCGGCATGCCCGCCGTCGGGAAGATGCGGGGAGTTGTGATGGCCCGTAGGCAGCCCATTCCACGACGCCTCGTTACCGATGAGCCTCGTGCGGTCCGAGCCGCCAAGCCAAAATCCATAGCTGCAGTGATTGGCTTTGTTCCCCACAAACGTGTTTCCCGGCGCCCAGCATTCGAAGCCGTTGTTGTTGGCGTACGAGCAGTCGTTGCCTTGAAACACGTTGCCGGTGCTGTTCCAGCCATTGAGCACCCGCACAAAAATTCCGTCGCCACCATGCGTGCAGACGTTGTCGATGAAGTGGTTGTCGTTGGAGCCGCTCTCGATCAGCACGCACGTGGAGTCGCGGGCGTGCACCTCCCCCGGATCGATGCGGATGCCGTGGGTCATTTGGTTGCGAAGCACTCGCGTGCCGCAACTCGTCCAAAGCTTGAGGCACGTGTTGGAGGTGTGCGAGAAATCGTTGTCTTCCAGCAGTGTGTCGCGGCAGTCCACCAGCACACACGCATCCCACACGCGATTGGCTCGGTTGTGACGAAGCGTGGATGTCCGCACTCGCTCCAAGAGAATTCCGCCACGACGGCCGTTCTCTCCCCATCCAAAGGCAGGGTCGTGAAAGTTGTCGGAGAAATCGCAGCCTTCGATGTGCCACCCATGCCCGTCGCGAACGACGAGCCCCGTCTCCCAGCCGCGGGCACGCACATTCTTCAGCGTCACATCGCTGACTCCCTCCGCGAGGATGGCGATCCCCTCGAAGCCTGCGGGCGTTTCCGCGTCAGCTTTCGGCCCGAGCAAAAGCGCCCCCTGCCCATCGATCACGACGCCCGACTTCTTCACCACGATCTGCCCGTAGGTCACGGTGGGATCGAGCGAGGTGTCGGCGGTCACCTCGAGGGGCACCGGCGGATCCGCCGCAGCCACGGCCATGTTCGCAGGTGCCAACGCCGCGGGAGCCAAGGCCGGATCGTCGAGATCGAGGCGGTAGAGGATCTGGTTGTAGTCGTAGCGAGGCGTGGGCTGTTGATGATCCGCGAAGGTGCGTGAGAACGTCCCTTCAAAAAGCAGCACGCCCTCCTCTGCCGTGAGGGAGGTGTGGAGCATCGGGTTATAGAAGGAGTAGTTGTCGTGGCTGAGCACCTTCACGGCGCGGCCCCAAGGGCCCATGGGGCTTGCTGCTTCGGCGTACCAGATTTCGCCAAACGCGGAGGGCTTCCCAAACGACTCGGTGAAGATCGCCGCCCACCGCTCGATCGTGCCGCCTGATGGCACCCGCACGATCGACCCGCGATGGGGCTTTACTCGCCTGCCATCGCTTGCCGCGAGCGGATCGGCAGGGGGCGTCACCTCCTGCCACCTCGCCGGGTCGGCCCACGCTTCAAACGTCGCGGGACACCGCAGCAGCGGAAACGGATCTCCGTAGAGCAACCAGTCGGCCCCAGCGTTGTCCTGCCACCTTGTGACATGTCCCTCGGGGAGCGAGGGCCGTGGCTGCCCGCTTTCCTTCGTCCAGAGCACGCGGTGCTGCTCGAAGGCTGCAGCGGTATCGTTCCAGACACAGAGGCCCGACTCGTAGGCATCGAGTTGGCCCGCGATCTTCGTGTAGATCGCCCCGAGGCGTTCGTTGCCATCTGCATCGCGAACCGCGGTCAGACCGCTGATCCAGGTGGGGCCTTCGCCCGGCATACGGCACACCGGCCGCACCCGTCCAAGCCCGACCGCAGCGGCCTCCCGGAAGTGATCGAGCGAAAGTGTGAGTGGCGGGACACCGGTTGCGAGTGGCTGCACCGCACTCGTTGCGGCAAGCGTGTCAAACAGCCCCAGCGGATACCAAGGCACGCTTGTGTCGCCCCACGCCCAGAACAGTCGACCGCCATACACGGCCGTCTGCACACTGTCGCAGCCGAAGATCCCGGGCGACTCCTGCCACGCCATGGCCTCCCCAGCCCGCTCGCTTTCCGCAAAAAGGCCGCTTCCCGTGAGTCGTCCAATCCGCTTGGCGACCGACGTCCGCTGAAGTTGGACCTCGCGCCGCTCACCCGCGGCCAGCCTCAGCCGCACGCCGCGGATCCCAAACCCGTCGGCCGGCACCTCGTAACCATGCCCGTGCACCTCAAACCACACATCCCGGCCCAGCAAGTCAGGAGCGTCGATCGCAATCACGCCAGCATTGTCTGAGACAAACCGCTGATGATTCGTCGTTCGCAGTTCCACCAGTGGCACGGGCCAGCGGTTCTCAGCATCCACGAGATCGATGCGACACACGTCGCTTGCGTAACCGACCGCCGCGATCGACAGCCACGCCAGCAGCAAAAACCACCGCCAGCGAAAACCTCGAAGCAAGCCTGGCGGCACCAAACGGCCACGGTCACAGCCACCGTGGCCAGCCGTCTTCATCGTTGACGTCATCGCCCCCTCCGTCCCTACGTTCTGCACACGAGCACCCTCATCGTCTCAGCACAGACGAGCGTCTCGCCTCTGCAGCCGAGCCCCTCCTATCGACGCTGCCGCTTGAAGCGAATAAGGCATCCCACGGGTGGTGTTTCGGCAACGGGGATGGGCTCCCCAGTCAAGGCAGCCTTGAGCGCCGCTTCGAGGTGGTGCGACTCCACCTTCGAGGCATCGGTGTTGTCGTCGATGGCCCCCATGTAGAGAATCTCACGCTTGGCATTGAGGAGGTAGGCCTCAGGCGTGCGGAGTGCGCCAAACGACTTTGGCACCTCCTGCGAAACGTCCGAGAGATACGGAAACACGAAGCCTTTGCTCTCGGCCCGTTTCTTCATCGCGGCGAGCGAATCTTCGGGGATCGTGTTGGCGTTGATCGCCACCACCGCCACGCGGCTCCCCTCGGCAGCATGCGTTTTGGCGAGGGCGTTGATCCGGTCCTCGTAGTCGACGGCGTAGGGACAGCTGTTGCAGGTAAACACCACCACCACAAAGTCACGATCCGCCACTTCGTCCCAGCCGTGCTCCGCACCGTCCGTGCCGGGCAGGCCGCTCCAGGCGGGCACCGTATCGCCAATCGACCGATCGGGATTGAACTCGCCGGCCCACACGCCACACGCGGCCCCCGCCTGCAGCCAAAGGGCCGCGGCAACGATCGCAACACTCGCACGGTGGGCAACGCATCGCGACGAAACAAGGCGAGCACATCGAGTGGCGGGCATCAGACGAAACTCCGTGTGACGTGTGAGGGTTTGCCGACCAGTCTACCAATCTCGCCGGCCCCAAGGCCGTTCCTTCCCACACGGAGATTCCCTAACCGCTATGCTCACGGGCCGATCTTTTCTCCCTTGCCATCCCGCTCACGCGTCGCCACGGAGTTGTCCTCATGCCTCTCGCTTCCCGGCCCTTATGTGCTCAGTTTCGCTCGGAGCGGGCACAGCCGACTCGCTACAACGCGCTGCGCCAGACTTTGCTCGCGATGCTCGCCACGAATGTGCTGGCCGTGACCTGTGGCCTGACGCCACTGCAGGCCGCCGAAGAGGCCGTCACCCACTCATTCCTTGGCGTTGGGAAAGCCAACGAGGTGGTGATCATCGGTGAAGACAACGCACAGCTCTGGCACTATCCCGTGCCCGCCAGCGACGGTTGGGTGCTGCCAAACGGCAACGTGCTCCTCGCCGTGTATCCAACGGCAGAGTATCCCGGCGGAGGGGTGATTGAGGTCGTGCCCAAAACCAACGAGGTGGTGTTTCGCTATCAGGGGCAGCAGTCGGAAATCAGCACCGCGATCAAACATGAAGACGGCTCCTACCTGATCGCCGAACTCGGCCCCAAGCCGCGGGTAATCGTGGTGGCAGCCGACGGTACCCTCCTCAAGGAAACCCCACTCGCCTGCCAGAAGGAAAACGCCCACATGCAAACGCGGATGCTGCGTGTGCTCCCAAACGGCAACTTCCTCGCGCCGCATCTGCTCGACTTCGCTGTCAAGGAATACAACCCAGAAACGGGCGATGTGCTCAATGTGTTTCCCACCGATGACCGCGGCCGCGACAAGCGGGACTGGCCTTTCACCGCTATCCGGCTTGAGAACGGCCACACGCTCATCGGCTGCACCAACGGCAATCGGGTGATTGAGGTTGATGGCGAAGGGACCATCGTGTGGAGCGTGTCCAACGAGGATCTCGGCGAACC
This sequence comes from Planctomycetota bacterium, assembly GCA_029978905.1. Lineage (GTDB taxonomy): Bacteria > Planctomycetota > Planctomycetia > Pirellulales > UBA1268 > M30B53. The sequence goes on along the minus strand of JAPOIM010000083.1, from coordinate 793 downwards.
GATCCTCGACGATGCCTGCGGCGTGCAGCGGCTTCCCAATGGCAACACGGTGATCACGAGCTACCACGCCACCGGCGACCGGGTGAAGCTCTGCGAAGTCACTCGCGACAAGAAGGTCGTGTGGCGCTACAGCGGCATGAACGCCGGTTTCCACCACTTTCAGATCCTGACCACCAACGGCGAGCCCGTGCAGCCAAACACGTGGAAGTGAGAACGCCTGGGGCACGTCAATCTAGTCACTCGTCGATCAGATCGAGTTGCCGTGACGACCAGTCGAGCACCGACGTCCGCTGCGTCATGCGTGTGGAGAGTTCACCAAATTCATTACGGATCACATCGGCCGCAAACTTTGCCATGAATCGTGCCCTGAGCTCAGCGCGAGCCCGGTCAACGCCAATCTCGTCGTAGGGTGAAGAAGCGAGTAAAAGAAAACCGTCATCGGGAATTCGCCCACTCTTCATGTTGCTCTCAATGATGCTTGCTGCCTTGCGTAGGGGGACAGCAAGATTCGGACTGTAGGGGCCGATAATCAGAGCCAGATTTGGGGTGTGCAAAAAATCAAAGCCGCGACCGATGCAGATCACCAACTCATGGTGATCAACGTCAAGAATTCTCTCATTGCGGCGAGCCTGCTCACGCGTCTGCGCGATATGGGCAAGGTTCCCAAGCAAGAGCGGCAGAAGGCAGAGGTGGCCGCGGGACGAAATGCTGCCATAGCGAACGACTACGAGAAGTCAATGTTCCAAGATGAGTACTACGTTGCCAAGACAATCAACGTGGCTCATCTTAATCA
>JAPOIM010000082.1:12703-15432 GCA_029978905.1 Planctomycetota bacterium | reverse complement strand
GTGAAGTCCAGGGATCCACTGAGCGTCGCCGTGATGACATTAGCCCCACCTCCGTTCTCGACGAGGTCAATGAACACGGTCCCAGCAAAGAGTGGGCCGGTGAGGCAGGTCATCAATCCCGCGATGACCACACGCACAAAGGCGGGGCCGGCAGAGCTCGGTCGCCCGAGCGACGCTGCGGAGGGAATGGCATGGGCCTTGCGGGATCGGGCAGCCATGTGCGGCTCCTTGGGTTCGGCGTGCTGAAAGGTTTCGATTACGACACGGAAATCGTCATCCCCTTCCAACGTCGCGGACGCCGACTTCTCGCGCCGCCGGTTCAAATGCGGACGTGCGAAAACAAGCCGGGCGAGGAATCGACTTCCGGGAAAAACGACTTCGACGCTTACCTTCTACGCGCGAGTGCCCAAAAAATTCCGGCAGGGGAAAAAATCAGCGCGTTGAGGGGCATCCGAGGCGGAGGCGGCCTCGGGTTCAGTGCGGAATCGTCACTCGGGCCGCGAGTCGGGCTCGCCGGCGCTCGCATCGCCCACCGGCGGCTCACGAAGTCGGGAAATCCGCTCCGCTAACCGGTCTCCCACACCCGTCCGCATCGATTCTGGCAGCGTGCCAGCATCGCAGAGGGCAACGAGGTTGCCCGCAGCCACCTCAAACTCATCAGCTGCCAACGCACGCCTCCCTTCGCCCTCAAACGACTCCGCCAGCCAAACGTGCGCCCACACCGGGGCATCTGTCGGCATCGCATCGGGCCAGGCTGCGAGGCAGTCGATCGCCTGCTCCAGATGCGGTTCCGCCTCGGCAAACCGCTTGAGTCTGACGAGGACGCGCCCCGCCTGAAGGTTGGCCAGAAATGTCCAGTGCGCATCCACGACCCTGGCAGGGGGCTGCCTGGTCGTCAGGGGGAGCAAGATCGCGAGCGATTCCTCGAGCCCATCGGAAATATGCATCTCATAGATCTCCGCAAGATCCACAAGCAGTGCCGAGCGGCGGCCACGCGGCAACGGAGCCCCGCCATCCACTTCCTTGCGGAGGACGGCGATTGCCTCTTCCGGCTTCCCGAGACGTCTCAGCGCCCCAGCCTCAAGCATCGCCAGACGCACCCGCTGCTCCGCACCGAAGCCGCCTTGCAGGGCGGCATCGTGCCGCAGCAAGGCCGCTATTGTGAGGCACTCCTCGTACTGCTGCTCACGACTTCGCAGGTAGACCGCGTTGAGCAGCAGTTCGATCGCTGCGTGTGGATCGGCAGCAGCGAGCTCGTCGGAATCGTCCAGAAAGGGATCGAGTAGCGTTGCCGCCTCCAGCCGGCCCTCCGATCCCGCCTCGATCAGCAGGTGCGTGAAACGGGCAAGGACCGTCAGCCCTGCCGGAGTTCGCAGAGCGTCCGCTTGGCGAAGCTCTTCAAGCAACGCCCGAGCCTCTCCAATCAGCTGCTGCGTGTCACCACGCGCCATATTCTGGCTGAGAAGATACGACATCAACTCGGCACGGGTTTCCAGCGAGTCGGGCTCTCCAGACAAACGAGCCTGCATGTGCACCGCCACGGAGCGGCAGAGATCGAACAGGCCTGCTTCGTAGGAGAGTTGCACGACCTGCACCCCGATGGCGTCCCACCGACCCGCAGGCTCCGCATCAATCCGAGCCGTGATTTCAGCCATCAGCTTTCGCCGCGCTTGATCAGCCTCATCAGTATCCGTGCTGAGAATCGGATCCGTTGCTCGCCCCACTACCGACAGCATGATCGATTCGGCAACAGCGAGCGGCGGCGGGAGCACAGCCGTGGAGGCCACTGGAGGGCTCGGCAGGGACGATACTGTCGGGCCTCGCAGTGCCATTGCCGCCAAGCTCACCACCGCTACCGCCGCAATCCAGAGCGCCGCCTGCGACCATCGCGGTCGCCGCGAGCCACGACCAATCCGTCGCCAACGCGCCAGAGGTTTTCCCTCTTGCCAGGCTGTTAATTGGGCGAGGATTTCGTCCACGCTTCCAAAACGATCAGCAGGCTGCTCGGCAAGGCAGCGGAGAACGATGGCTGCCAGGTCGCGCAAGCGAGTCTCGGAGGCCTCGTTGCCCATTTTCCGCCGGAGGCCTACCAGCAGCCGGCGATCGAGGTCGTCGCCCTGAGGGCCCGACGGGGCCTCCTTCGCCACGAACTGCCGCGGAAACGCCTTTTCCCCGTTGAGTAACTCAAAGAAAATGCAGCCGAGGGAAAAAACATCACTGCGCGCGTTCACCGCCGCATCAATCAGGCCTGCCTGCTCGGGGCTTTGGTATTCGCGAGTCCCGTAGCCGCGGGCCGTGTGGCTTGTGCGTGAGTTTGCGTCGGGGTCAAACACACCGGCGATGCTGAAGTCGATCAGCTTCAGCCGCCCACTTGCCGCGTGCACAAGGATGTTGTGCGGCTTGAGATCACGATGGACGACACCTTCCCTGTGCGCGTATGCCACGATCTCCAGGAGTTCTCGAAAAAGAGCCAGTCGTTCGGCCAGCGAAGCGGGATGAGTCTGCAAAAAGCGGTCAAGCGGACATCCGTCGACGTATTCGAGCACCAAAAAAGGCTGTTGCCAGGGAGTGATCCCCCCGTCGAGCACCCTACAGACACCTGGATGGTCGAGACGACGCACCGCCTGCAGTTCACGAAGGCTCTCGATGGAGTCGTTTTCCGACGCTCCTGTGTAATAGATCTTGACAGCGACTGTCTGCCTAAACGGCGTCTGCTGCGTCGCCTGATA
>JAPOIM010000082.1:0-12695 GCA_029978905.1 Planctomycetota bacterium | reverse complement strand
AGTCGGGTAACTCGACATCTGGCGTTGCGGGTAGCAGCCCCTCACCACGCCGAGCGGAGGCGTGGCCCCCATGCTCGAGCAACTCACACTCCATAAGCAGGGTTTCGAGGGCCGCGATGACTTCAGCTGAAAGTTCCAGTCCGTCAATCCGCTTGGCCGCCAAGGCTTCTCGCCACTGGGCGATCGACCAATCGAGGTGGTCAAAAAAGACCTTTTCGGCCTCAAAAGTGACGCCGTCATCGGGATGCCTACCTGTGGTTTGCATAAAGTCGAGACGCCTTCGAAAAACTATTGAAGGGGAGTTTTTTTACCACGAAATCGTTGCAGAGGCACGGTTCCTGCGTTCATGCGACCAACGAAGCCGATGCGGAATTACAGCGGCGAGAGCCATCAGGCGATGACCACGCCCCTCGAGAAAGAGTCTGAACACTCCGACCAAGCGGGGAATCCCCGTCAGCTCGAGGAAACGGTTTCGGCGGGGATTTCTATAGAAGACTTCGACGACGAAACGCTCTGCCTCGTTTACGAACACATTCGCGAAATCGCCCTGCGGTTTCGCATCGATGGATTTCACTCCGACAGTTATGCCGCGACAGAACTCGTGCAGGAAACGCTCTCCAGAATGCTTGGCGGTATGCCGGGAAAGGTCTACGAATCCCATCGCCACGTGCTCAACACTGCGAGCAAGGTGATGTATCGCATGCTGATTGAGCGGTTGCGCCGTCGGAAACTCAGGCAGCGAGCACTCGACGAACTCTTCTGGAAGCAGCCACCAGCCGGCCAACCCGCAGCAGAGGTGGCTGCCGAAATACGTGATGAGTTCTCAGCTCTGGAGTCGCGCCGGCCCGTCGCTGCAGAGGCCCTGCGATTCTCCCTCTTCTTCCAGATGACGATCGATGAAATAGCCGCTGCGATGGGCACCAGCCGCACGACAGCCCATCGCGAGCTCGCGTTTGCACGGGCTTTCCTCAAAGGGTTGAGGAGCGATGGGGTTGCGAAGCCGATGAATACATCGAATGCAGCTCAGCAGTCGTCACAGCGGTAGAAATCAGGCCAGTGCTTTTAGGCCAGGATTTCTTCCACCACCCGCCGCTTTTCCACGCCACTGAGCCGTAGGTCGAGGCCCTGGAAGGGAACGGTCAGCCGTTCGTGGTCGATACCGAGGCAGTGCAGCACCGTCGCGTGCAGGTCGTTCACGTGCACTGGGCCTTCGACGATGTTGTAGCCGTAGTCGTCGGTCGCACCGTAGGTCATGCCCCCCTGGATGCCGCCCCCCGCCATGAAGATCGAGAAGCTGCGGGGATGATGGTCGCGGCCGTAGGTCTCATTGGTGAGCGTGCCCTGGCAGTAGACCGTGCGGCCAAACTCGCCCCCCCAGATGATCAGCGTGTCGTCGAGCAGGCCCCGCTGCTTGAGGTCTGCGATCAGAGCGGCAGTTGGCTGATCCACGTCCTTGGCCTGCTTCGACATGTGATCGGGCAGGTTGTCGTGCTGGTCCCAGCCCATGTGATAGAGCTGGATGAACCGCACATCGCGTTCAGCAAGCCGCCTCGCGAGCAGACAGTTGCGGGCATACGTCCCGGGCTTCTGCACCTCAGGCCCATACATCTCCAGCACATGCTCGGGCTCGTCGGCGAGTTCCATCAGGTCCGGCACGGCCGACTGCATGCGGAAGGCCAGTTCGTACTGCTCGATCCGGGTGGCGATCTCGGGATCGTGCAGTCGCTCCAGGCTCTGCTGGTTGAGGCCTCGCAGGTCATCGAGCATCTGTCGCCGAATCTGCGGCGGACAGCCGGCAGGATTCGCGAGGTAGAGAATCGGCTCGCTCGAGGCCCGCAGTTTCACGCCCTGGTAGCGGGAGGGCAGGGGACCGCTGCCCCAGAGGCGATCGTAGAGCGGCTGCCCGGCGGCTCGCCCCGTACCGCGTGAGACCATCACCAGAAACGACGGCAGGTTGTCGTTGAGGCTGCCCAAGCCGTAGGCGATCCAGGCTCCCATGCTGGGCCGGCCCGCCAGTTGGCTCCCGGTCTGAAAGAAGGTGATCGCCGGATCGTGATTGATCGCCTCAGTGTGCATCGAGCGGATCACACAGAGGTCGTCGGCCTGCTTGGCAATGTGAGGAAAGAGTTCGCTGATCCAGGTGCCGCCGCTACCGTGCTGCGTGAAGGCAAACTTTGACCGGGCGATGGGAAAGCTCGCCTGGCCCGCCGTCATGCCGGTCAGCCGCTGGCCCATCCGCACGCTGTCGGGCAACTCGGTCGCCTGCAGCTCCTCCAGTCGCGGCTTGTAGTCGAAGCTCTCAAACTGCGAGGGAGCCCCCGACTGAAAGAGATAGATCACCCGCTTCGCTTTGGGGGCAAAGTGCGGCAGTCCGGGGAGGGCCCCGCTGCTCGTGGCCGCGGCCATCGAGGAACGCGCCGCGAGGGATGCCATGGCCACGCTCCCCAGGCTGAGCCCCGAGCGGTTGAGAAATGTGCGGCGATTGCAGGGGAAAGGAGTCATCGACTCACCGTTTCATCAAGGTTCAGCAGGACTGCAGCCACCGCCGTGAGGGCTGCGAGTTCTGGCGTGTGTTGGTCGGCAGGGATCGGTGAGCCGCCGTGCGACAGAAGGGCCGTCACGTCGTCCGGGTGCTCGCGGTAGTAGTCGAGATAATGGCCGTAGCCGCGTGTAAGCGAGGTCTGTTCCGCCACCTCGGGCAGGCGGCTGGTGGTCAGCAGAAACCCTCGGCCGATCTGCTCGGCGAGATCACCATCGCCTTCCTCGTCGCCCTGCATCCTCACCGCGAGGTGCGCCGCCGCTTCCGCGTAGGTCGTGTCGTTCAGGAGGGCCAGCGACTGCAGCGGTGTGTTGGTCGTGCCCCGTTTCGCTTGGCAGATCTCCCAACTCGGTGCGTCGAAGGTGGCCAGGGTTGGGTGCGACACCGTCCGCTTGCGGAAGGTGTAGAGGCTACGGCGGTAGAGATCATCCCCTTCGGCGAGCACATACGGCCCACCATTCGCACCACCGGCGAGGTCATCCCAGAGCCCGGCCGGTTGGTACGGCTTCACTGATGGCCCACCGAGCCGTTCCACGAGCAGCCCCGAAACCGCGAGCGCATTGTCACGGATCATTTCCGCCGAAAGCCGACGCCGTGGACCGCGGGCTAGCAGCCGATTCTCTGGGTCGCGCTCCCTCACTGACTCCGACGTCGCGGCGGACTGTCGATAGGTCGCGGAAAGCACAATCTCTCGCTGCAGCGCCTTCATGTCCCAGCCGCTCTGGACCAACCTCACCGCCAGCCAGTCAAGCAGTTCGGGGTGGCTCGGCGAATCCCCCTGCACGCCGAAGTTGTCGAGCGTGGCCACGATCCCTCGACCGAAGAACTGCTTCCAGAGCCGGTTTGCCACCACGCGTGCGGTCAACGGATGCTCTGGTTCGATTAGCCAACGGGCGAGATCGAGGCGATTCTTGGAATCACCTTCGCCGAGCGTTCCAAGCGTTTCCGGGACCTGCGGTGAGAGCGGCTCCGACTCTTCCGGCTGATCGTACTGCCCGCGATGCAGCATGTAGGTCGGGCGAACGTCACTCCGGTCTCGCATGACCATCGCCGTCTGCACGGAGCCGGCGAGCTGATCACGTTCTTTTTGCAAACGCTCCACCTCGAGCCTCAATCCTCCCGCCGCTTCGCGTTGCAGGTAGGCCCGGGTTGCCTCAGGGATCGCATCGATCGCAACCGTCAGGTCGGGCACCTGCCTCCGCAGATCAGCCATGCGGAGCTGCCGAACGGTGTCGTCGGTCAACGCCGCATCGAAGAAAGCGACCGCCGCCAGACTGCCATCGAGGAAGAGGCCGCTCGAACGGCGCCCAAGGCGCAGCGGCTCTGCCGTGTTGATCTCCCCCTTGAGGCTGTCCTGCTCGAGGTTGGTTTCGAGTGCGACGCCATCGAGCCAGATCTTCACCCCTGCTGCGGTGCGAGACCCGTCGTACGACACCGCGAGATGAAACCACTGCTCCCGTGGCACTGCAACTTTCGTCGTAACCGCAATGGCGTCACTCGGCCAGGCTGCAACCAGATGCACTTTGAGACGCTTGTCGCCAAGCACGATGGTGTCGAAGCCTCTGTAGCCAGCCCCATCGTCCATCTTTGAGACGAGGGCACCGTCGGCATCCAGACGTGCCCAGAGCGTCCAGCTCAAAGGGTCGTCAGCCTGAGGCGTGATGAGCTGCCCGAGGTCCACGTGCGAGGCCTCGCGCCCCACGAGGTCGACGCCCTCGCCAACAGGGCTCGCCACCCAGGCGGGCTCCTCGGGAGCGACTGCCGACGCGGCAGCATTCGCGGGCATCTCCCCTTCGATTTTGGCCACGAGCAGTCGGTCACGAAGGGCCCTAAGCCGGGCTGCCGGTGCCTCGCTCGCCGGTGGCTCTCCAGCAAAGGTGGCAGCAAGGTCAACCTGTGCGTCGGCGAGCCGCTGCTTAGCCTCCGCTAAGGCGGTGTCGGCTTCCGCGAGCCGCTGCCGCTCGTCAGCAGTTGGCACCTCAATCATCGGCGGCACGTTGCCACGCCGCTCGTTGTAGACGCCCTGTTCGTCGACATTATTAAAGAAGGCATAGAACTGATAGAAGTCGCGGCGACTGACGGGGTCATACTTGTGGTCATGGCAGCGGGCGCAGCCCATCGTCAGCCCCAGGAAGGCCGTGGCAGTGGTTTCCACACGGTCGACCACATTTTCCACGCGCCATTCCTCATCGATCGATCCGCCTTCGGTCACCATGCGGTGATTCCGGTTAAACCCGGTGGCGATGAGCTGGTCCTGCGTGGGCTCCGGCAGGAGATCGCCCGCCAGCTGCTCCACAAGAAACTGATCAGCCGGCATGTTGGCGTTGAAGGCCTGGATCACCCAGTCGCGCCACGGCCACATGCTGCGGTTGAAGTCGTTCTGGTAGCCGTTGGTGTCGGCGAAGCGGGCGATGTCGAGCCAGTCGGCCGCCATCCGTTCGCCATAGCGTGGTGACGCGAGCAGGCGGTCGACCTGTTTCTCGAAGGCATCGCGCGAGGCGTCGGCTGTAAACGCACGCACCTCTTCAGGTGTCGGGGGCAATCCCGTGAGGTCAAACGACACCCGCCGCAGCCAAGCGGTGCGACTCGCGGGTGCACTCGGCTGAAGGCCCTCCCTCTCCAAGCGTGCGAGCACAAAATGATCAATTGCCGACTGCGGCCATGATTCGTCGACACACGCCGGCACCTCTGGCAACACCGGCGGCACAAACGCCCAGTGCCGCGCCCACGCCGCCCCCTCTCCAATCCAGCGTCGCAGCACATCGACCTCTTCGGAGGAGAGCTGCCGCTCCGTTTCGGGAGGAGGCATGCGGAGTTCGTCATCCGCAGAGGTGATCCTGGCAATCAGTTCGCTTCGGTCGGCGTCGCCGGGCACGATCACATGCTCCGTCGCCCCGTCGCGCGTGTCGAGCCGTAAGTCGGCTGCCCGCTCCGCCTCATCTGGTCCATGGCAGGCAAAGCAGTTGGCCGCCAGGATTGGGAGCACTTCGCGGGCAAAGTCAACAGGCTCCGCGACCGTCGGGGGGACTTCGCTCTCGCTCGCTCGCACGCCTCCCGCCTGCATTCCAGACACGACAAGAAGGACTGCGGCCAGGAGCCGCCAGCGGCGCGTCATCGGTGCTTCTCCATCCCCATGGGTTGTGCCTGCGTGTGCAGCTCGAGATTCTACACCCTCTCGTATTGCAAGCGACGCCGGTTTCATTGCCGACCACTCCCGCGTAACGTACCCTCCTGGCATTGGATTGGCTTTGGTTGCGAGGGGAATGCGATGCGCGGGAACGATCTTTGGGCACGTCGGCGAGTGGCTCTCTTGCTGGTGATGGCGCTGGCGTTGGTGGGAACGGCCCGCCACGCACGTGCTGCCGACGCCAGTGGGGCAGGGGATGCGATCGAAGTGCTCTCCACGGTGACGCCCACGGAACAGCAGCAGATCGATGCCCAGCGGCCCGTGTTCCACCAGCCGGTCGCCCTTGCCGGCAAAGCCCCCAACACCACGCTCCCGCTCGAGCTCCGAGACGGCGAAACCCTCGTGTTTGTGGGGAACGGACTGGCCGAGCGAATGGAGCACTACAACTTCTTTGAGACGCTGCTGCAGCAGCAATTTGCCGGCAAGCAGATCACCTTCCGCAACATGGGCTTCCCTGGGCACACGCCGGGCTACCGCCCCGAGGCGGGCAACGACGACCCTTGGGCCTTCCCAGGCGCTGCCGCCTTTCATCCGGAGATCAAGGGGCACTTCGGCATCGGCCACTACCCGAAACCGGATGAGTGGCTGACCATCGTGGGCGGCACCACCATCGTCGCCTTTTTCGGTTTCAACGAGTCGTTTGATGGGCTCGCAGGCGTCGAGAACTTCAAGAATGAACTGACTGCCTTCGTGAACCACACCCGCTCGCTGAGCTATCAACTCGGCGGCACCGAGGCACCGCGGCTGGTGCTGGCCTCACCGATCGCCGCCGAAGCCCATCCTGCGTTTGCCATTCCTGACGCCGAGGCACGCAACGAGATCCTTGCGGCCTATGCGGCGGCGATGGAAGAAGTGGCCCGCGACAACGGCGTGGGGTTTGTGGACCTCTTCACGCCCACACGCAGATGGTTTGCGGAGGCTACTGAGCCGCTCACGATCAACGGCGTGCACCTCTCGCAGGAAGGCTACCGCCGCCTCGCTCCAGAACTCTTTGAGCAACTCTTCGGCACTTCGCCCGGCGATGTAGCCACCGATTCCCTGCTGCACGCGGCGATCGCCGACAAGGCGTGGTTCTGGCGAAACGACTTCCGCATGCTCAATGGCGTGCATGCCTACGGTCGGCGGTGGGCCCCGTTTGGCAATGTGAACTACCCGGAGGAGATTGAAAAGATTCGCCAGATGACGGTCTTGCGAGATCGAAACATCTGGGCGATTGCGGAAGGCGAGGCGACATCGATTCAGGTCGATGACTCGAAGACCCGCGGCCTCTCCGCCGTGGAGACCAACTACGCCGTCAGTGAAAAGAACGGCCCGCCCAACTACATCATCGAAGAGCAAGAAGCCCTGAGCAGCTTCACGCTCCCGGAAGGCTACAAGGCATCGCTGTTTGCCTCCGAGCAGCAGTTCCCCAACCTCGGCAATCCCTGCCAGATGCGGTTTGACAACCGAGGGCGGCTCTGGGTGTCGACGCTCCCGAGCTACCCGCACTACAAGCCGGGCGATGCCAAGCCGAACGACATGATCCTGATCTACGAAGACACCGACGGTGATGGTCGCGCCGATAAGGAGACAGTCTTCGCGGATGGCCTGCACATGCCAATTGGCTTCGAACTTGCCCCGGAGGGTGTCTATCTCTCGCAGGAGCCCTTCCTGATGCTCCTCAAAGACACCGACGGCGACGACCGGGCCGATGTCACCGAGTATCTTCTCGACGGTTTTGATCCCCACGACACGCACCACGCGATCTCCGCCTTCGATGTTGACCACGGTGGCGGCATCTACATGTGCGAAGGGCGGTTCCTGCACTCACAGGTGGAAACCCCTTGGGGACCGGAGCGGATGACCGACGGCGGCGTCTGGCGGTTTGATCCGCACTCCTGGAAGGTCGAGCGGGTGATGCAGCTCGACGTCAACAACCCCTGGGGCGTAGCCCACGACGCCTACGGTCAAACGTTCGTGAACGACGCGTCGGGCGGAGAGCAGATCTGGATGCTCGGCTACTCGCTCAAGATTCCGCACGCCGCCGAGATGGCGAAGGTCTCGAAGTTCAACTACGAGCACCACATCCGCCCCACGTCGGGCGCCGAGTTCATCTGGTCTCGGCATTTCCCCGACGACGTACAGGGTGACTACATCTACGCCAACACGATCGGCTTCCTCGGTATCAAAGACTTTGAAGTGGTCGAGGATGGCGCCGAAATCAAAGGACACTTCCGGCAGAACTTGATCGAGTCCAACGACGGCAACTTCCGCCCCTGCGATCTTGAGATCGGCCCCGACGGCAGCCTCTACTTCGTCGACTGGCACAACACGCTGATTGGCCACATGCAGCATTCCGCCCGTGACCCGATGCGGAACAGCGAATACGGCCGGATCTACCGGATCACCTATCCGGCGCGGCCACTGGTCGCCCCACCCGCCGTGGAAGGCGCCACCCTCGAAACGCTGTTTGCCAACCTCACCCTCCCCGAGATGAACGCCCGCAAGCGTTCGCAGCGGGAACTTCGCGGCCGCCCCGCTGCCGAGGTGCTGAAGGCAGCAGAGGCCTTCGCGGCCGCCAATCCCGGCGACGAGCGTCTGCAGTTGGAAGCCCTGTGGGCAACCTGGGGCCAGCAGCAGCCGTCCCTTTCGCTCCTCAAGCGATGCCTGTCAGCGCGCGACCACCGCGTCCGAGCGGCAGCCGTGCGGGTGATCCGTCACTGCCTGCATCTCCTCGACGACCCAGTGCCGATGCTGCTGCAAGCATCCGGCGACGACCACCCGCGCGTGCGGCTGGAGGCGCTCTCGGCAGCGACCTGGCTCGGTGGTCCGGCTGGCGCGGAGATCGCCCTGAACGTAGCGGCATACCCCACCGACAAGTGGCTGCGGAATGCCCTCAATGCCGCGATGCTCACCCTCGGCAGCGACGCCCGAGCCCTCATCGACTCGGCCTCCTTCGACCCCAACCGGCTCACCGTCGATCTCGACACACTTCTTGCAAGCACGCTCCCCGGGGCGGCCAAGCCCAAGGACGTCCGCACGGCCTCGCCCAAGTTTGAGCGAAAGCCATTTGTGAACACCTACGAGTTGGGGCAGCGGGTGTTCTACGAAGAGGGCTCGTGCAACACCTGCCACCGCGACCACGGGATGGGCATTCCTGGGATGTATCCGCCGCTCGTGGAGAGTGAGTGGGTCACCGGCGAACCGGAGCGGCTGATCAAACTCACGCTGCACGGGCTGTGGGGCCCCATCCAGGTGGCCGGGCGGCAGTTTGCCCCCGCGGGGGGCGTGCCGCCGATGACCGCTGTCGGCATGTTTTACACCGACGAGGAGATCGCCGCGGTGCTGACCTACGTCCGCAACAGCTGGGGGAACGACGCATCGGTTGTTGATGAGGCGGACGTGGCGCGCATCCGCGAGGAAACCCGCTTACGGAAGAAGTTCTACTCACCGGACGAACTGCTCGCGGAGCATCCGTTCCCCGAGGGGAGCCGTCCGGCCCTGATGGACGACGCACCGCTGAACCCGGCCCTCCAAGCCGAGCTCGAGGCAGAACCATTCGACCAGCTCGTGGAGGATGCACTCCGCCTCGGCGACGCTGTCCGGGGAGCAAAGCTCTTCTTCAGTGAGAAGGTTGCCTGCGCCACCTGCCACGCGCTCGACTACGGGTATCAACTTGGGCCGCACCTCACCGACGTACGCAGCGAAGCCACCCACGCGCATCTGGTCGAATCAATCCTCAAGCCCTCGGCGAAGATTCGTGACGGCTACCAATCTGTCACGGTCGTCACCGCCGACGGCGAGGTGCTCTCCGGCTTCCTCGTCTCGCAGACCGATGACGAGGTGGTGCTGAGCCTGCCAGCTGACAAGGGCGCCAAGCGAACCGTTGCTAGAGTCGACATCGACGAACTGATCCCACAGGAGCAGTCCACTATGCCGGCGGGCCTGGTCGGTCAGTTGGAGGATCGGCAAGCGTTCCTCGACCTCGCTCGCTTTGTGTTCACGATCAGCGAAGGGGGCAAGGCGGAGTTGCGAGGTCTCAAGGCAGAAGCAGGCGTGGCCCCCTGAGCCGCGATCAGCATGTTTCGTGAGGAGCAGCACGACACCCCGCTCGGCAGCCTGAACGTCGCCATCGGGCCAAACCACGGCCCGCCGCTCGTGTGCCTGCACGGCGTGACGCGGCGGTGGCAATGCCTGCTGCCGGTGATGGAAACACTCGCCAACCGCTGGCACGTGCATGGCGTCGACATGCCGGGCCACGGTGGGTCGCGTGCCCACTGCGAGCCGTTCACCGTCCTGCGTTACGCGGATGCCCTGCAGGGATGGCTCACGAGTCGGTTTGCCGAACCGGTCGTGCTGTATGGGCACTCGCTTGGGGCGATGGTGGCGGCAGATCTTGCCGGCCGGGAGCCCGCGAGTGTCGCTGCGGTGATCCTGGAGGACCCACCGTTTCACACGATGGGCGAACGCATCGGCGACACGCCGCTCTTGAGCTACTTCTCGGGAGTCGCTGAGTACGTGGCAAACAAACCCGCCGATGCGGGCAGCGGCGGTCGGCGTCTCAGTCGGCTGGGGATCACCGACCCGCACACCGGCTCGGTGACAAGGCTGGGAGAGACCCGCAGCCAGGCGGCCCTACGGTTCATGGCCTCCTGCCTCGCCGACGTCGCCCCGGCGGTGCTCTCCCCGATCGTTGCGCAGCAGTGGCTCGACGGCTACGACGTGTCACAGGTTGCCCGCCGTTTGCAGGCGCCCACGCTCCTGATTCAGGCCGACACACGGCAGGGGGGCATGCTCACCGACGACGACGCCACGATGTTTATCGGCCACACTGCCGACGTCATCCGTGTGCGACAACCGGGTGTCGGCCATCAGATGCACTGGGCCGATCCCGGCTGGCTCACTCGTGAAGCCACGCTTTTCCTAGAATCGCTTCCGCACGCCTCCTTCCGCGCAACCTCCGAAAGGCCCTCACCATGAAGACTGCCACCGGCACGCTCGTGATCAGCAACGGACGGCTCCTCGACGGCAACGGGGGAACGCCATGCGACCACGGCTGCCTCGTCGCCACCGACGGCCTGATCACCTATGTGGGCTCCGCGGAAGCTGCCCCACCTGTCCCAGCGGATGCCGTGCGGATCGATGCGGGCGGTGGCACGATCATGCCAGGCCTCGTCGAGGCCCACTTCCACCCGACCTACTTCAATGTCGCGGCCCTGGAAGACCTCGACATCAAATACCCGGTGGAATATGTGACCCTGCTCGCCGCCTGCAACGCGAAGCTCGCACTCGAGTGTGGCTACACCTCGGCCCGCAGCGGCGGCAGCCTGTTCAACATCGACGTGTGGCTCAAGAAAGCGATCGAGAACGATCTCGTGCCTGGGCCGCGTCTGGCGGCGAGCGGTCGCGAGATCTGCGGCGTCGGTGGCCTGATGGACTGGAACCCTGACTTTCGCAAAATCGGCATGGACGGGCTCGTGTTGCTCGTGAATGGGCCTGATGAAGCGCGGTCGGCTGTTCGCAAACTCGTCAAGGATGGCGTGGAGTGGGTCAAGACCTACCCCACCGGCGACGCCGCGGCACCCGACGTGAATGACCACCACACGCTCTGCATGACGTTTGAGGAAATGCACGCGGTGGTGCAGACCGCGCACAACCACAGCATGAAGGTCACCGGGCACTGCCGTGCGACCGAGGGAATCAAAAACGCTCTCCGAGCCGGCTACGACGCGATCGAGCATGGCACATTCATGGATGACGAGGCCCTCGACCTTCTGCTCGCTCGCGACGTGCCGGTCGTGCCTGCCCTCTACTTCGAAAAGGCAAGCGTGGAACACGGTCCCGCGATCGGCATGCCACAGGCTGTGATTGATGGCCACCAAGAGACGCTCGAAGGAGGTGCCGAGAGCGCCCGGAAAATCCTGGCTGCAGGCGGCCGGCTCGGGATGGGAGGCGACTACGGATTTGCTTGGAATCCGCACGGCGACTACGCCAAGGAACTGGCCTTCTTTGTCGACTACGTCGGCCTCGCGCCGCTCACGGTGCTGACCTGTGCCACCCGCACTGGGGCAGAGATCCTGGACCGAAGCCACGAAATCGGCACGCTCGAAGTGGGCAAGCTCGCCGACGTGCTCGTCGTGGATGGCGACGTCGCCACGTCGATCGACCTCCTCACCGACCGCAACACCTTCATCGCCGTCGTGCAAGGCGGAATCGTCAAGGCTGGCCGGCTGGCAACGGCGAGGTAGTTCGGCCAGCGTCGGCCGAGCGGGGCGGATCATGAGGAACAACATGCGGGGGGCGAAAGAAAATCCGCCCGGACTGCGACCCCCGAGGCCCGCCCCCGCAGGAGAGCGGCTCAAGGGCGTCGACCGTCTCCGCACAAACCCCTTGTCGGTCATCGGGTGGCACCGTTGCCCTTCGCGGCAGATACTGAAAGCGAAAGGACAACCATGCCCCAAATCTGATCGTTTCTGACCCGAACGTGATGATGGGCAAGCCGGTGGTCGCAGGCACACTGATTCCCGTCGATCTGATTCTTGATGAACTGGCCGCAGGCATGACCGTGAGCGAACTCATCGAGGGCCATCCGTCACTCACCCCGGAGGCAATCTCGGCGGCCTTGCGGTTTGCAGCTGGCGCGCTCCGGGCAGACACGCTGTTGCCGCTCCCGCGACAATCGGCATGAAAATCGTCGCCGATGAAAGCTTTGATGGCCGGATCATCGACGGGCTGCGGCTCGCTGGTCACGATGTTCTGGCCTTCGCTTAGGCGAGCCCGGGGGCAGCCGACGAGGAGGTTCTTGCGAGCGCCGATAGTGAGGGCGTGCTGCTTCTAACTGCCGATAAAGACTTCGGCGAACTCGTGTATCGTCGGCAGTTGGCACACTGCGGCGTGATGCTCCTGCGGCAGGCGGGGTTGTCATTCACGGTGTGAACGAATGCCGTGAGAACCGTGCTCGATGCACACGCTCGAAAACTCGCGACCTCC
>JAPOIM010000081.1 GCA_029978905.1 Planctomycetota bacterium | reverse complement strand
TGCGCAGCGTGGTATTTTTGCACGGCAAGGCGAATCGACGCGAGCAAAAGGGGGAACGGTGCAGAGGTCTTCAGGAACCACCAGTTTGGTGGCTCGTTCGCGGAGCGGCTTCACGTTGGTGGAGTTGCTCGTCGTGATCGCGATTCTTGGCACGCTGATTGGCTTGACCCTGCCGGCGGTGCAACGCTCTCGCGAAACATCACGCAAACTCAACTGTGCGAACAACGTGTCCCAGTTGGCGAAGGCGATGCTGCACCACGAGTCAGCATTGCAGCATTTTCCTTCCGGAGGCTGGGGCAACACCTGGCTCGGCGTTGCCGAGCGTGGATCGGGTGTGGCTCAGCCGGGAGGATGGATCTACACGCTTCTCCCCTACCTTGAGCAGCGGCCGCTCTTTGATTCCGTCGAAGCGGCGTCGACCGGAAACATCGACACCGCGTATGCGACGCTCGCTTCGACCCCGCTGTCGGTGCTGAACTGCCCAAGTCGTCGATCGTCGACCGCAATCCCTTTGCAGGTGGTGTCGTATCGGGGTGACGAAGGTGTTTCCGTCACGCTGCGCGAAGCGACTCGTACCGACTACGCCGCAAATGGCGGGTCATCCGCCAACTGCCCTCCCCTTTCGCGACTCCTTTCATCAGCCGGGACGGCCCCTCAGAACGCGCGGGTGACGTTCTGCCATCGTCCCCCGGGCAACCCCGCGAACGCACGGACCCTCACGCTGCCAATCCAGGCGATCGTCAATGGTCACGCACAGCACGACGAGGACACGCTCGGAGATTGTGCGGCATGCGACAAGGGCGTGCCACTCGTCACGAACCCGACAACACTGCTTGAAGGGGATGCATGGCGGCAAGAAAACGCGATCGAAAAGATGATGCGGTCGGATGCCGGCGCCCCTGATTTTCAAGACGGGTTTGTGCACCGGATGAGCCGCGTCGTGCCGGCTCACATCCGCGACGGGCTTTCGAACACCTATCTGGTGGGCGAAAAGTATGTGATGGTCGATGCCTACGACGCTCCCGTGGACGAGGGAGACGCCGAGCCGATGGTGGCTGGGTATTCAGGCAACACGCTGCGGTGGGGCGGCCTCCCACCGTCACCAGACGCGGTTGGGGTGAGTCGGCCGATGGCTTTCGGGAGCGCTCATGCCGACACGTTTGCGATGGCGTTTGGTGACGGTCGCGTTCAGACCATGTCGTTCGCGATTGACCCAGACGTCCATCGAGCACTCTCCGCTCGTGCCGATGGCGGTGGGGTGGCTCCACCGACCCCGTAGGATCGGTGGAGCTGCCGATGGGTTGCTAGGGGCACGCGTGGCTTAGCGGGTAGCCGCTGCCCCTGAGAGAAGGCCCAGCGAATCCATCCACTCGACAACGCGGTTCGGCCAGGCATCGACGGGGAAGCCCGTCGTCTTCATGCCGAATCCGTGGCCTCCCTTGGCGTAGATGTGCACCTCGCATGGGATGCCGTGCTTCTTGTATTCCACGGCAAGGAGAGAACTGGCGCTTGAGGTCCAGGGGTCGTCCGCCGCATGAATCAGGCACAGCGGCGGAGCATCGCCGGTCACGGTCACGTTGTCGAGCAAAGGCCCTTCAGTGCCCCGCTCCACCAGGTAGGCGGGATAGACGGGAATGGCGAAGGCTGGCGTCGGGTCTTCCACGTCGAGCGCCGGATCCATGTCGTAGGTCCGTTCTTTACCGTGCAGGCAGGTCATCGTGGTCAGGTGCCCGCCGGCTGAAAAGCCGAGCATACCGATCCTCTCTCGGTCGATGCCCCACTCGTCGGCGTGGTGATGAATCAGCCCCATCGCCCGCTGAGCGTCCTGCAAGGCGATCTCACGGGCCGCCGGCACACGATACTTGAGCAGGATGGCCGTCACGCCGTGTTCGTTGAGGAACGTGCAGACCTGCGAGCCTTCGTGCTCGTAGGCGAGAATGGAGTAGCCGCCACCGGGGGCGACAAGGACTGCAGCTCCGTTCGGCTTTGCTGGCCGGTAGACCGTGATCTGGGGGCGGCTGACGCCCGTGAGACGCATCACGCCATCGGGTGGATCACGCTGGAGTTCACGCTCCTCGCCCACGTCGGCGGCCGCCGGCGTGGGTGTGCCCGTGGGCCAGAGGTCCAGCACGATGTGTTCGTCCGCGGCGGCGGTCAACGCCATCCCCACGAAGCAGCCTGCCACCACGCCTACCCACCCGCGCACGGCAACGAAACGTCCCACGGTCGATCGAATCATGATTGGTTCCTCCCTTGTGGACCCGTGTTGTAGTCGATGCCGTGAGCGAACGCACGAACGTCGCCGACTCGGCTGCGAAAACTCGGTTTCTGCCGTTTTTGTCGCGGACTCGTATACTGCCGCCCGAGGGATTTCGCGTTTGGACGGAACCATGCGGAACGGCCCTATGACTCTCCCAGTTGGAGCGATTGATGAGCGATGCATCTTCGACCACCGATCCCGTGGCCGCGACGGCTGCGATTGGGTCGGCGGTTCATGAGGTTCACTGGCGGGATGCCCTGCCCTGGTGGATTTTGTTTAGGGCCGCGGGCATGGCTTTTTCGCCAACGGTGCTCCTGCTGGCAGCGCTTGGCGGGATGGCGACATGGGCCGGCTGGGCGATGCTCGGCTCGTTGACCGGCCCGGTGGCCACGCTCGACCTTCCCGCATCGGCCGCCACAGTCGTCTCGCCGAGGGCCCTCCCCAACGCCTCGGCGTTGCTCACCGCCCTGCCCGCGCCGCTCTCGGATGCAGGCCGCCTGCTCACGGCGCCTTTCCATCCCGCCGTGACGTTGTCGCAGGCCACAGCCGCGACCGCGCGGATCCTCTGGTTTGTACTCGCCTGGTCCCTCTTCGGCACGGCGATCACCCGTCATGCTGCGGTGACGATGATTGGGGAAGAGTCTCCCGGCTTCCTCGGGGGGCTGCGCTACGGGATTTCCCGCTGGCCGTCGAGCTTCAACTCCGTCGCCTTCGTGTTGCTTGGCATCGCCGTGCTCGCTCTCCCTGGCGCAGGGCTAGGGGTGGTGATGCGAGCCGATTGGGGGCTGGCCGTCGCCGGCGTGCTGTGGCCGCTCGTGCTCCTAGGCGCCCTCGTGCTGGCGATCCTTGTGATCGGGCTCGTGGCGGGGTGGCCGCTCATGGTGGCCGCGGTTGGCGTGGAGCGGGGTGACAGTTTCCAGGCGATCTCGACCGCCTTCTCCTACCTCTACCAGCGACCGCTGCAGTATGCGTTTTACGGTGTGGTCGCGGGCGTGGTGTTCGTGCCGGCCTTGTTTGCTGCGGGGCTCTTCGCTGACAGCACCACGTCGCTCGCGGTGTGGGCCGCGAGTTTTGGCATGGGGCACGCCCGCACCGTCGGCCTCCTCGAGACCGCCGCGGCGACGATCACCGACTCCAGTCACGCTGCTCCCTTCGGCCTCCGTGCCATCCTGTTTTGGCAGGACTGCATCGAGACGCTCCTTGGGTCGTTCGCCTGGGGCTATTTCTGGGCGATCGTGACGGCGGCGTACATGCTGCTGCGGCGAGACGTCGACGGCACCGAACTCGACGAAGTGGTCCTCGACGAACTCCCTGGTGAAGCCGCGGCGTGACGCGGGGCGTGGTTGCTCCCGCTCGCGTCAGCGCGCGAGGACGTCACCGATTTTCTGCCAGATGGTCCAGCCTGCGATGATGAAAAACCCGCCGGCGGAGATCCACAGCAGGACATCCCACGCCCGCGTAGGAAGCAGCCTCGGGTCGAGGTCGCGGTAGCGGAAAAAGAGCACCGCCACGGCGAGTGCCGCGAGCATGATCGCCTGCGCGATGCCACTGGCGAGGACCATCGCCACCGGGTTGTTGAAGAAGAGGGCCAGGCCCATCGCCACCAGGGCCCAGACCATCGACAGCCGTCGCACCCACGTCGCGCGACTCGCGTCAGAAGGATTGAGGCGGCCAGAGAGAATCAAACCATCCGTGATCAGTCGGGCATTGCCCGCGGCGGCCACAAAAAACGTGGAGTAGAGCACCGCGAAAGCCCCCAGCAGAAAAACCTCACGCACCCATTCGCCAAAGATCGGCACATACATCTGGCCGAGCGTCCGCACCATCTCGCTGCCCGCCGGTCGCAGCCCAAGCCGCCCCAGAGTGGCCGCGCCGAGCAGGTAGAAGGCGATGGTGACCACGGTGTAGACCACCATCGAGCCCCAGGCGTCGAGTTGCATTACCCGCAGCCATCCCCGTGCCCGAGCCGTCCAGGCCTGTGATTCGTTGCGTGGTCCAATCGCTTTGGCATATCCCTTTTCCAGGCACCAGTAGGGATAGAACATCAGCTCGGCCGCCCCCACGCCAATGATGCCCAGAGCAGCCAACGCCGTCGTGATTGGCGACTGCCCGTTGGTCGCTGGTGGAATCGACGGCACGACGCCACTGATAAACTCCGCCGACGAAATGGCCCACGTGGGGTCGGCCTGCAAGAGCACCACCGCCAGGATGGTCATCAGTGTGAATGTGCCGACGAGAATGATCGACACCCGCTCAATTAGCCAGTACTGGCTCACCGCCAAGAGCACGGCCGTGACCACGCCCACCAGGACGGTCCATAACGCCACGTCGCTCGGATCGGGAAGTTCGCTGGCGCGGGCGGTCAGGTCGGCGAGCCTCGCGGTGGCTGCGTCGGCCAGTTCGAAGTTGCCCTGGCGCTGGGCCACCGCGGCTTCGACTTCGGCGGCGGCCATCGCGTTGTGGGCGTCGTTGTAGGCTCGGCCATCGGCCGTCAGTGGCACGCCGGCTGCGAGCGATTGGGCCACGCCTGCCACGATCCCTCCCTGCTGCACCACGATCAGGAGGGTCATCGCAGCCCAGCCCCAGTAGATCCAGTTGCGGCCACCGATCCTGGGCCCTGGCACCCGATCAAAGGCCGCCAGGGGCGTACGGCCCCAGGTCACCGTGTTGCGACCGATCTCCACCTGAGCAGCGACTTTGATCGCGCAGCCAATCACGATCAGCCACAGCAGCGCAAACCCCGCCTCAGCCCCTACCGTGGTGGTCGCGATCAGCTCGCCACTCCCAACGATGGAACTCGCGAGGATGATGCCCGGCCCCAGGTGCGCGAGGCTTTCCCAGAACGTTTTCGGCGGAGCCGAGGTCTCTGTTTCTTGCGTCATGACACAGAGCCTATCCGACGCGCGCGTCAAAGGTGAACTCGGCGACCCCAGGGCCGCACGTGCTCACTCGCTTCCGTCCCACCGCGCGAGGCATGCGGCGAAGTTGCCGAGAAACTCCCCGCGGCTGACGGCGTCGACGGCGCCCGCGTCTACCGCCGCCTGCAACCGCTCGTGCTGCACATGAGGGCCAAAGGCCACGATGCGGATCGAGTGCTGCGTGGAAAGGTTCGCACGGAGTTGCTCGATCAGTTCCGCGGGTTGCGGGCGGAGCCCGCCGAGGTCGAGCACAGCGAGGTCGTAGCGCTCGTTGGCTGGCGGCGTGCTGGCTGCCGGACGCACCTCCAGGTTCCAGCCTGCAGCCGCGGCCAGCCCTGCCACACGGCTGGTGAGCATCAGGTCGGGCGAGATCAGGAGCATGGAGCGAAGGTGGTCTGGCATGGTGGCGGTTCCCCACGTGGTGCGGATGTGGTTTACAGAGCCTCGGGGCCTCGGACATCGCGGTAGATCTGTACGGCCGTGTCCATCGGCAGCACGTAGATCCCACCGGGATCAATCACGTAGTCCTGTGAGGACTCACTCGCGAGGTCGGTGTCGGCAGGTGCGCGCAGTCGCAGGGCCTGTTCGATCACCTCGACGGTGCGGTCGAGAAAGTCGTCGTTGACGGCGATTTCGAGCACGAGATGCCGCACGATCCGCTGCGACGCTCCCTCGGCGGCCGAGGAAGTCCGCGTCTGGTAGCCATGGCCATCCACAACCGACAGTCGCGTCACGTGCACTTCGGCGAGCGCCTGCCTGACCGCCTCCATTCGCGAAGGTGGCACCACCGCCAGAACGAGTTTCATGGGGGATGTCCTGACGAAGGGTGTGAAGGCAGTCGCAGGCTGGCGTTGCCTTACGGCCGATTCTTCACAAGGTCTGCATTGAGCACCCGATCGATCCGTTCGCGGGCGTCCTCAACATGTGCCCGAGAATACGTGTCGAGGGCCACGTCGTCACGGGCCAGCAGTCCCTCCAGTTTTTCACGCAGCTCTCGCAGCTGCAGCGAGGCCACCGCCTCACAGTCGGCCGGAGCGCCGGCGTTCCCCAGTGCAATCTGGGAAAGCCTCTCGAGGTAGGCCCGCTGCGTGGCGCGTCGCAGGCTCGGGATCGCGGGCTTGCGGTTGGTGAACTCCGCCGGCTCAATCGTGCTGACTTCCGTCATGATGGCCGCCGTGAGACGTTCCAGCAGTTCGGCCGCGGTAAACGCATCAGCATCGGCCGCCACCTTTAGCTCGTTGTCGAGCATCCGCGAGAGTGTCAGCGGGCTCAGGAGTTGGGCGAGGATCCGCTCCTGCCACATCAGCACAACCTCATGCACGGGATAGTCATCCCGGCTGACCTGTTCCATGCCCCAATGCAGCCATGGCGTGGTGGCCAACTGGTTGTAGAGATCGGGCGTGAAGGAGAAGGGCTTCTCACTGAAGACCTGCTCTTCCAGCAGAGTGAGGGCGTCGCGTTGCTGCTGCGCCTCTACGACAGAGAACGGTGGAGGAGCCTGCGGGTCGTCGCGGTGGCTGCGTGATGTGTGCAGGCCGCCCACCAGCCGTGACGCCATGTACATCGCCTGCCCGTGTGCCGACAGCAGCACGCCAAAGGCCTGGCGGACCCGTTCGTACCCACCGTCACCTGTCGCCATTCGTTCGGTGATCAACGGGATCACCTGTGCGACGAGTTCGGCACGCATCCGTGCAAAGGCAACCGGGTCGTTGCCCAGGTCGAACCGGTTGCTCATGGGATCAGGGTCACCGGAGGTGGTGTCTTCGTCGGTCGCGTAGGCCAGCTGGGGCTCCCCGCTCCGGGACGCAATCTTTTCCAGTTCGCCGCGTTCCGCTTCGGCCGAGCCGCCGGGCAGTGGCTTGTAGCCATACTCGATTGCCCAGTAGTCGTAGGCCCCGAGCACGGGCGTGTAGTACCGACCCTGCGTTCGCCCCTTGGGCACGATGTTGGCCGGCATGTAGTCCATCACGCTCGTGGTCAGGCCACTCGTGGCGGTCTGCGCGTCGTCGTTCATCGCATCGATCGAGAGGTGCGCACTCCCCTTGAAGTTGTGCCGCAGGCCGAGGGTGTGCCCCACTTCATGCATGGCAACACTCTTCAGACCCTCGACGACAAGCTTCTCCTTGTCTTCTTCGGAGAGCGGCGCGGCTGCGGTGGCTGCCAGCACGGTGGAGGCGAGGGCCATTTCACGTGCATGGCCATCGGAGAGGCGGCAACCAAAGAGGCCGTGCCCCGCGCAGTCGAGGCAGTCCCCTGCCACGTGTTCGCGACCGGCAAACAGACCGCCCGTCAGGCGGGCGATCGATTCGGGCGTGAACGTTTCGTACTGACTTCGCCAGAACTGGAGGAAGTCGGCATCGAAGATGATGTCGGCGTCGAGGATCTGCCCGGTGCGGGGATTGACCCGCGAGGGCCCCATGGCAAACCCGGCTCCCGCGGTGATCCAGCGGAAGGTGTTGTAGTTGACGTCTTCCGGATCCCAGTCGGTGGACTCTGGCTGCTGCCGCACCTCAATCGCGGTGGCAAAGCCGGCCTTCTCGTAGGCGTCGTTCCAGGCTTCGATCCCTTCACGAATCGGCTGCCGGTAGCGAAACGGAACGGTCTTCTCGATCCAGAACACGATCGGCTTCTTCGGCGGAGAGACGTCCGCTTTGGGGTCGGCTTTCTCCAGTCGCCAGCGGTTGATGTACCGCACGAAACGGTCTTCGTCGACGTCCTGCGAGAAGTCTTTCAAGGCGGTCACAAAGTAGCCCACCCGGTCGTCGGCCAGTCGCGGCGTGTAGTCGTTTTGGGGTAGCAGGCTCAGGGAGTAGTGCACGTTGAGCGTCAGGCCGCGGCTGTCGGGCACCGTGTCAAAGGAGACGTTGCCACTCGACGCGTAGGTGGCGGCAACCTCGAGTTCAACGTTGTCTTGAAATGCCTTCACGCTCGCCCAGGTGGAGCGGTCGCGGGCAAAGGAAAAGCCTGCGAGCGACCGCGAGATCTTGGGAAGGTCGCTGAGGAAGATCGGCGTGAGGTCGATCACATCAGCGCCGCTTGGGCTCTTGGTTGCGATCGGCACGCTGTAGAGCACGCTGTCGGTGTAGGCGAGACGTACGGCTTTCTCTTCGGGGCTGCCCTTGTCGGCGAAGAACCGCACGTTCCTACGCACGACCTGGATCTTGTCGTCAACCTTGCGAAACTCCCAGATCCAGTCGTCGCCGTCTCCCCACGTCATGCCACCCAGGAGGTCACGCTCGCCGATGCCCTTGGCGATCGAAATCAACACGAAGAACTCCTTGCCGAGCATCGATGCAGGCAGCTCAGCAAACACCTTGTCGTCGGTCTGGTAGAGGGTCAGCAGACCACTGACCTTCTTGAAGTCCTTGACGACGGTGGCGAAGTCGGGCGTTTTGCTAGCCGAGCCAGCAGGACTCGCTGGCTTGGCTGCTGCGGTTTCGGAGGTGTCGGCGGCGGTTTCTCCTGGGGCCTTCGCGTCGTCCCCCGCGTTTGCTTGGGGAGAGCGTGGGGCGTCGCTTGCCGAACTGTCGTCGGCCGCAGCGAACCCGACGAAGGTGACGAGCAAAAGAGCCGCTCCGAGGGCCGTCAGCGTTGAACTCAGGCGGCCAGTCAGCAGACGAAACGACATGTGGGGTCCTCTCCCGGAAAGACAACGCGGAAAACCGAATGGCATCGAAGACTGCCGGGCTGGAATAATCGCTACGACAGGTCCCGTTTGCCCATGTTCACCAGGGTAG
Source organism: Planctomycetota bacterium (assembly GCA_029978905.1). GTDB lineage: Bacteria > Planctomycetota > Planctomycetia > Pirellulales > UBA1268 > M30B53. The sequence goes on along the minus strand of JAPOIM010000081.1, from coordinate 6,595 downwards.
CATCAGGCGAGATGCCAGAACAATCGACCACTCCGATGCTGGGTGCCGGCCGCGAGGCGGCCTCGGTGCATGCGGCGATCGACTTTTTTTTCCCCCGGCAGGCCGCCGGCTCACGAGTCGAAAGGGTGGCTGGGGGTTCAGCGGCTCGCAGGTGCTGCGGGTCGTGTTGCCGTCGGGGGCGGCGTGGGCCCTGAAACAGTTTCCCGCCGCGTGCGATGCCGAGCGGGCTGTCTGGCTTCACCGTGTGATACGGCATCTGCGTGCAGCCCCGCTGCGCTGGATCCCCGAGGTGGCCAGCGGCGCCGGAGGAAGCGTATGGCGAGATGGCTCGGGCGGCTTGTGGGAGATGCTCTCGTGGATGCCCGGCCAGCCGCAGGCAGCGCCCTCTGGCGAGACGCAGCAGGTAATGATCGAGGCCGTTGGCGCCCTCCACACGCGGGCCGCGAGCCTGGCCCACACGCCGGCAGGGATGCGCGTTTCCCAGGCGGTTGGCGATCGGCTCGAGCAGTGTCGGCGGCTCCTGCGGGATCCCTGGGATGGGCGGTACGGGCAGACGCGGTCATCGTGCTCGTGGAAGGGGGCGGCGCAAGGTCAGGCAGCACGTCTTGCAGCCGCGGTGCGGCTCGCCTCCGAGATCCTGCAGGCCGACGGGGAGCAGGCCCTCCGCCGCGTTCTGGACTGGCAGCCACGGCCGGTGCCCTGCCTGCCTGTGCTCCGCGACCTCACTGCCGACCACTTCTTGCTCAGTGAGACGCACGAGCCCGGCGACTTCGTGGGGGGCGGCCGTGGGGCGGGGACGCCGGAGGTGACCGGGCTGATCGATTTTCACGCGGCGCGCGTGGATAGCCCCGCCTGTGACCTCGCCAGGCTCCTCGGCAGCTGGCATGCCGGTCTGCCGTCGCAGGAGGCAATCGATCAAGCGGTGGCCTGGTACCATCCACAAGCGAGCTGCGGCGTAACGCTAACTCAGGACCCGCGGCAACTCGCCGCGTTGATTGGGTTCTTCGCCGCCACGGGCGTCGTTCTGGGCCTCGACAACTGGTTTCGCTGGCTGCTTGAGGACGACCGGCAGTTCCCTGATGGCGAGGCGGTTCTCGCGAGGGTGGAAACGCATCTCGGGGCGCTGGCGGCCGCGTTTCGACGACTTGCGACGATGCCTGCCCTGGTTTAGGCCCCCGGTCGGCGTTGACCCGCGAAAAACGGCTCCCCTAGACTCGCGTGTAAGGGCGTTCGTGACTCGTGCCAGCGGGCCATCTGACCGCATTTTCTGCAAAATCTGGCGGGCCAAACCAAGACATGACGTTGCGTAGCAGGTGGGTGCGTGGGCTGGTGGTGATCGCGGTCGTGCTGACGCTGGTCGCACCGCAGCACGGGGCGGCTGCCCCGGGTGACGAGGCCGGCGGCCTGGGTGGCTTCACGCTCGGTGGTGCGGCAGGCCTCGGCGACGGGTTTGGCTTTGACGAGAGTCGCGTGTCGGTCACCGCAGCGGTCGAATCGGACGGAGAGGGAGGCCCTGGGCAGCTCGTCGTCACCGCGGTGATTGAACCGGGCTGGCACCTCTACGCAATCGATCAGGCCCGGGGTGGGCCAATCCCCACGGTGATCCGCGTGGAGAGTGACTCCCCGCTGGTGGCAGCCGGCCCCTTTGTGCCCGATCAGCCGCCGCTGTCACACCAGGTGGATGAGATTCCTGCTTGGCAAGGCTTGGAACTCCGCGAGCACGAGGGGACGGTGGTCTGGCGGGCCCCGCTGCAGGCCAATCCCACGGGCAGCGGCTCGGCAGTCACCGGATCGCTCACCTTCCAGCTCTGCCAGGCGACCTCGTGTCTGCCCCCGGAAACCATCGACTTTACCGCCGAGGCTGGCGGCGGCAGTGCTGGAGGGAGCGCGTCCTCTGGGGCCGTGATGCAACCAGTGACCCATGTGCCCGAGCGCGGGCACGTGACACTGCAGGCGGTGGTCAGCCCACGCCAAGGGCCGCCCGCGCAGGCGATGGGCATGCCACGCTCGGCCGGCCGCCGAAGCCTTCGCATGCGGCTTGTGCCGGAGGAAGGCTGGCACCTCTACCCGGCCGATTCCGCCGACACGAGCGACGTTGGTGAAGGCAAACCCACGCTGCTCTCCGTGGTCGAGGCGCGGGGCCTTCAGGTGGTGGGCGTGACGGCCACCAGCGACGGCATCGAACCCGTCGAAGGCAAGCCCACGGTGGTTGGGGGCCTCTCCCTCATCGTGGAACTTGAGGATGCGGCCGAGCCCGCGTCGCCGGCCGATGAGGCCGTTTTCGAGTGTCTGGTCGGTTTTCAGACCTGTAAAGACACCTCGTGTGATCCTCCCTGGGCCGCGCGAGTGCGGGCCAGCCTTCCCTTGGGGGAGGCTGCACCGAGCGTGGAGATCACCGCCGCCCGCTACGCCGAGGTGGCGCAGGCACCTGCGGCCATCACCGTGATCAGCACCACCTCGCCTTCTGTGGGCACGCCTCCGCCCTCCCCGGCGATCGCCACGGAAACCGTGTTTGGGACGCCTGCGGCCGCGCTCTCCCTGCCGCTGGTGCTCTTGATGGGCCTCACCGGCGGGCTGATTCTCAACCTCATGCCGTGCGTGCTGCCGGTGCTTGGCCTGAAACTCATGGCGTTCGCGCAGCAGTCAGGGCGGGCTCGTCGCGAAGTGTTTGAGATGAACCTCTGGTATGTCGCGGGCCTGTTTGCGGTCTTCTTCATGCTGGCGACGGCGAGTGTCGCTGCCAACCTCGGGCTCGGCACCTCAAACCTCGCCTGGGGCGAGCAGTTCACGTCGACCAACTTCAACATCGTGATGGCGTCGATCGTGTTCGCCTTTGCCTTGTCCTTCTTGGGAATCTGGGAGATCCCGATCCCCGGGTTTATTGGCGAGAAGGCGGGGCATGTGCAGTCGAAGGAAGGGCCGGTTGGCTCCTTTCTCAAGGGCGTGCTCAGCACCGTGCTCGCCACGCCCTGCAGCGGCCCCTTTTTGGGACCGGTGTTTGGGTTCACGCTGTCGCAGCCCACGGGCGTGACCTACGCCGTGTTTGGGGCGATCGCGACAGGGATGGCCCTCCCTTACTTGCTCGTCGGGCTCTTTCCAGGGCTTGTCCGCTTCCTCCCGAAGCCGGGGGCGTGGATGGAAACGGTCAAGGAAGTGATGGGCTTTGTGATGCTCGGCACCGTCGTCTTCCTGTTCACGTTCCTTGATGGGGACTACGTGATTCCGACCCTGGGGTTGCTGTTTGCGATCTGGATGGGGTGCTGGTGGATTGGTCGGGGGCAGACGCTCGCGCCAACGTCGCCCAAGACCGGCCGCTGGATTCAGGCCGTGGGGATCGCGGGGGCCTTGGGGAGTGTCTCGTTTTCGCTGCTGGGGCCGGTCGACTCGCTGATTGAGTGGGAGCCATTCTCGCGATCGCGACTGGCTGAGTTGCGAGCGGAGGGCACGACCGTGCTGGTCGACTTCTCAGCCGACTGGTGCCTGACCTGCAAACTCAACCTCGCCACCGCCATCGAGACGAGCGACGTGAAGGCCCTCATCGATGAGAACGGCGTGCGGCCGCTCCTCGCGGACTGGACCGATGGCAACGACGAGATCAAACGGATGCTGGAGAGTCTGCAGAGCCGGTCGATTCCGCTGCTGGCGATCTACCCCGGGTGTCTGCCTGGCGAGCCGATGCGGGATCCGATCATCCTCCGTGATCTGCTGACGGAGTCGCAGGTGCTCGCCGCGATCCGTGAAGCGGGGCCCTCGCAGCAGTGCGAACCCGAGATCCGCGCTGCGTCGCTCCCGTGACGCATGGCACAGCGTGGTCGGCGTTACACCAACACGACCCGCTCGTCGCTCGGGGCAGATGGCTTCACGACGCCGAGATCAAACGTCTCGATGCCGCAGTCGGCGATCTGGCTGCGGATGCTCGCGGCAAAGTGTTGGGAGACCACAAGGACCATGCCGATGCCCATGTTGAACACCCGGTCCATCTCTTTCTGCTCCACGCTGCCGAGCCGCTGTACCCAGCGGAACACTCCCGGGACCTCCCAGGCATCGCGTCGGATCTCGACTTGGAGGTGATCGGGAACCACTCGCCCGAGGTTTTCCGCGATGCCGCCACCGGTGATGTGCGAGATCGCGTGCACGACCTGCTTCACCCGGTAACGACTCAGCACGCGGCGAAGTGGCCTGGCGTAGAGCCGGGTGGGCGTGAGGAGGATGTCGGCGACCGAGCGGTTGTCGAGTTCGGCCACGGTATCGGTGCAGGCAAGTCCGCCCATTTCGAAAACGACTTTTCGCACGAGGCTGTAGCCGTTGGAGTGCAGGCCGCTTGAGGCGAGACCAATCGCCACGTCGCCAGCCTCCATGTGGCTCCCGTCGATCAGCCGTTTGCGTTCCACCACGCCCACGCAGAAACCTGCAAGGTCGTAGTCCCCTTCCTGATACATGTCGGGAAGAATGGCTGTCTCACCACCGACGAGCGAGCAGTCGCTCTCCACGCAGCCGTTGGCGATGCCCCGCACGATGCTCTCAAGCAGCGGTGGGTCGTCTCGCCCCATGGCGACGTAGTCGAGGAAAAAGAGGGGTTCCGCACCGGTGCACAACGCGTCGTTGATGCTCATCGCTACGAGGTCAATGCCGACGGTGTCGTGGATGCCAGCGAGGGTGGCGACTTTCAGCTTGGTGCCCACGCCATCGGTGCAGCTCACGAGATAGGGATCTTCGTAGCCGCGGCGGAACAGGCCTGGCAGGTCGAGCTGAAACAGGGCGGCAAAACTGCCCTCACGCCCAGCGACACGCGGGCACTGGGTACGACGCAGGTGTGCCGGGATCCTGGCCATCGCATCACGATAGCTTTCAAGGTCGACACCGGCGCTGGAATAGGTGGCTCCGCTCACCCCGGTATCTTCGCCGGCATCTCGCGTCCCGCAAGTGTCACGTGTGGACCACGCTCCTGGCTCACGAAGTGCGGTATGATCACATCCGATGAGCCCCCTTCCCCCACGCCCCACACAACAACGTCTGCACGCCGGCGGCCCGCTCCCGCCGCTGCAGTTTTCCTACCCCCTCGCGTATGGGGCGGTTCTCCACAATGGCCCCGCGCTCTCGGAAGGGGCCGAAGGGGAGCCGCACTGCTACGGCCCACGCGGCGTGCAGTTTGTGGTCTACAGCCGCTCGGCGACCGCGATGCGGGTGCTGCTCTACGACGCGGTCGACGATCCCGAGCCGACGGAGGTGATTGCCTTCGATCCGTCCAAGGATCGCTGGGGAGATATCTGGAGCATTTTTGTGCCCGGGCTCCAGCATGGGCAGCTGTATCACTTCCAGGCGGATGGCCCATTCGACCCCGACCGAGGCCACCGCTTTGACGGGCGTGCACGGCTGATCGACCCCTATGCACGCGCTTTGGCGGGGCACTTTTCGCCCGGAGAGGATGGCGTCCTGCGGCCACCGAAGTGTGTGGTGATCGACGACGCGTTCGATTGGCAGGGCGACCGTCATCTCCGTCGCGGTCTCGCCGACACCGTGATCTACGAGATGCACGTGCGGGGCTTTACCCGCAGCCCGAGTTCCGGTGTCGAGCATCCCGGAACCTACCGCGGAGTCATCGAAAAGATTCCGTATCTGAAGTCCCTCGGCGTGACCGCTGTGGAACTGATGCCAATCCATGAGTTTCCCACGGGGAACATTGACCCTTCGGTGCTGCGACCGGCCAACTACTGGGGCTACGACCCCATTGCGTTCTTCGCACCGCATCGGGGCTACGCCTCGGGGAGCGAGCCCGGATGCCAGGTTCGTGAGTTCAAGGAGATGGTGCGGGCGCTCCACGCGGCGGGCATCGAAGTGATTCTCGATGTGGTCTTCAATCACACCGCCGAGGGGAACGAACTCGGGTCGACGTTTTCCTTCAAAGGGCTGGAGAACCGTGTGTACTACATGCTTGGGGATGGCGGGGGCTACTACCGCAACTTCTCCGGCTGTGGCAACACGATCAATGGCAATCATCCGATCGTACGCGAGTTGATCTTCAACTGCCTGCGTCACTGGGTGCACAACTACCACATCGATGGGTTTCGATTCGATCTGGCTAGCATCCTTTCTCGTGACCGCAACGGCGACATTCTGCCCAACCCGCCAATTGTAGAGGTGATCACCGAGGATCCGATGCTCGCCGACACGAAGATCATCGCCGAGGCATGGGATGCGGCCGGGGCCTACCAAGTCGGCTCGTTTGCGAGCCTGCGTTGGGCGGAGTGGAATGGTCGCTACCGCGACGACGTGCGTCGGTTTTGGCGCGGTGATTACGCACAGACAGGGCACCTCGCCACGCGGCTCGCAGGCTCTAGCGATCTCTACGGCGACGACGACCGCCAGCCGTATCACAGCATCAACTTCGTGACGAGCCACGACGGCTTCACGCTCAACGACCTCGTGACCTATCGTGAGAAGCACAACGAAGCCAATGGCGAAGGCAATCGCGACGGTGACAACAACAATTTCTCTGACAACTACGGGATCGAAGGGCCGAGCCGCAAACGCGAACTCTCGATGTTTCGCAGCCGGCAGGTCCGCAACTTCCTCGCCACGCTTCTGCTGAGCCAAG
>JAPOIM010000080.1 GCA_029978905.1 Planctomycetota bacterium | reverse complement strand
AAGCCGCCTGTAACTGGCCAGCCGGCTTTTTAGCGAGCTTCCCGTGCTCGACGGTGACGATCGAATCGGCGAGGGCCAGCGTGCTCGCACGATGGGTGATCATGATCACCGTACGGTTTTCGACATACCGTGCGAGTGCCTCGTGGATCAGCCGCTCGCTCTCGACGTCGATCTGACTGGTCGCTTCGTCGAGCACCAGGATCTCGGCGTCTCGCAGGAAGGCCCGCGCGAGGGCGATTCGCTGACGCTGACCGCCCGAGAGTCGGTAGCCGCTCGGCCCCACCATCGTCTTGTAGCCCTGCGGGAAGTTCGAAATGAACTCGTGGGCGTGGGCTTTGCGGGCCGCTTCTTCGATTTCCTCCGGTGTGGCATCCCACCGACCGTAACGGATGTTGTATTCGATCGTTTCGTTGAAGAGCTCGGTCTGCTGCGTGACCATGGCGATCCGCCGGCGCAGGTCGTAGAGCGAGAGTTCCGTCAGCGGCACCCCATCGAGCAGAACATGCCCCTTGGTGGGATCGTAGAAGCGGCAGATGAGGTTGATGAGCGTGCTCTTGCCACCGCCGTTCGGTCCGACGATCGCCACCCGCTCGCCAAACCCGATCTCGAGATTGACATCGCTGAGGACCGTGTCGATGCCGTCGTAGGAGAACGAGACGTTCTGCAGCCGGATCTCACGGTGCGGCGACGGGAGACTCTTGGGGTTCTCCGCTTCGGTGAGCTTGGAGGGCAAGTCGAGCAGCTCGTAGAGGGCACTGGCGGCCACCGTCCCGAGGTTCAGCCCGGTGAAGATGCCCGAAAGTTTGCGAACCGGATCGCTCGCTCCGATCAGCATCCCGAAGAACACCATGATGCCCGGCACGGTCATAGGCCGCTCCGTCATCGTGATGCCAAAGATGTGCGTTTCCTGATTGATCACAAGCCAGGCTCCCACAGCGATCGACGTGGCGACCATGCCGATGCCGAGGATTTCCGTGATGGGGTTGGCGAGCGTGAAGTAGAAGGTGTGCCGCAGGCCCATCTTCATCATGTGCTTCGTGCAGTCACGAAACCGCTCCTTCTCGAAGTTCTCCATCGTGTAGGCCTGGACGGTCAGCACATTGCCGAGCGCCTCAAACAACACATGATGGAACCCCATCGCCTGGTTCAGCACCGTCTTTGAGACGTTTCGGATGCGGCGATTGAGCCAAACCATGAGGAAACCGACCACGGGAGCCAGCGTCAGACAGGCGAGCGTCAACTGCCAGCTGATCATCCACGCGCCACCGAGGCAGGCCAGAATCTTGAGCGGCTCAGTCACGGCTCCGCCGTACACGCTGGTGATGCCTCCGGCGAGCATGTCGGTCGTGTGAGTCACCTGCGCCATGAAGCCTGCGGAACCGCGGGCCATAAACTGCGCTCGATCGAGCTCAAGAGCCTTGTCGAAGATCTTCAGGCGGATATTGCGACTGATGTTCATCGCGACCCAACCGACGAGCATCGCACTCGACAAAAGAAACACGTGTTTGGTGAAGGTGCTCAGCACGACAAACGAAACCACCAGCAGCACCGTCTGAAACGGATCTTTAGGCAGCCAATTGTCCAGCCACGGCTTCAGTTTTTCGGCGGAATACTTCGTCGCGTGCTCTGCCTGAAGTTCAAGCGAACGACGATCGATCTCGGCCTGTGCGACTACGCTCTCAGCTTCGTCCAACTCCCCGTCTGACAACTGCTGCCGCAGTTCGGCAACGCGGGCATCACCCGTTTCAATCGTCACCCGGGCTTGCTCGATCCGCTTCTCGTTCCAACTCTGCAACGACTCACCGTTGAGCGTCACCTCGATGATCGGAAAGAGCGCGGCAATGTTGGCGCCCCACAGGGCTGCCACGCCTGCCGAGCAGAAAAACGCCGCCGCCAGGATCGGCCAGTACTTCGAGGCATCGCGAAGGGCTCGAGCCAGGGCACCAATGCCCGAAGTCTTTTTCGCGCTTGGATTGCGGGGTTTCACGGTAGCAGCGGCGTCGGTCATGCCTCTGATCAGCCTCTCATGGAGCGCGTGGAAAATGGGGGAGGCGGCACGGTAGAGGCAAACACGCCTCCGAATCAAGGTCGAAGCAGCAGCGGGATCCTCCGCCGGGCATCCGACTCCCTCGGCTCCTGCGGTATCGGCTGCGAGCGGCAGAAATGAACATGCCGTCCAAACGCGTGACACCTGCAAAAAGGGGGCCCCATGCGAAATCCACGCACGCTGACCAAGGCCCACAAGCGGCCTGATCTGCAAAATGCTGGAGGTTCGCGCAGCATTCCGCAAGTTGGGCAAGACAGGCAATCTGCGTCCGCGTTAGCTTCCGCGACGGTGCCCCAATCGGAGCTCGGCCGCGACCAGCGTGTTGGCCAAAAGCATGGCTACGGTGAGTGGGCCGACGCCCCCGGGGACTGGCGAAATCCAACTGGCGTGTGGTCGCACGGCGTCGAAGTCCACATCGCCCACCAGTCGGCTCTTCCCCGAGACGGGATCGGTGATGCGGTTAATCCCCACATCCACCACCGCAGCGCCCGGCTTGACCATGTCGGCCGTGATCAGCCCTGGGCGACCGACGGCCGCCACCAGGATGTCCGCCGACCGGGTGATCTCGCCGAGATCCGTGGAACGCGAGTGGGCCAGGGTGACCGTCGCATCGCCGCCGCTTCCGCGTGAAGCCAGCAACAGCGCCAAAGGCTTCCCGACGATGTCGCTGCGGCCCACGATGACCGCGTGTTTTCCAGCGGTCGCGATTCCCGCATCGATCAGCATCCGCTGCACGCCGGCCGCCGTGCAGGGCACAAAGCGAGGCCGCCCCTGGGAAAGCAGCCCCGCATTCTCTGGATGAAAGCCGTCGACATCGCGATCCGGTGGCACCGCATCGAGCACCGCCCGCTCATCAACGTGCTTGGGTAACGGGAGTTGCACGAGAATCCCGTCGGCAGGGCCATGCTCTTCCGCAGCGACGCGTTTGATGAGGGTGACGAGGTCGACTGTCTGCACGCTGGCTTCCACCTGCAGCACTTCCGAGTCGATTCCCACACGAGCTGCCGCAGCCTGTTTGCTCTTCACATACGACGCGCTGGCTGCGACGTCTCCGACAAGCACCACCACGAGCCGTGGCCGCCGGTGACACACTTCCACGAATGTCTCAACTTCAGCCGCGAGGCTTGCCTCGATGCGGGCCGCAAGCGCCTTTCCATCGAGCAACCTGCCTCCCTGCGATTCCTCCCCACTCATCATCGACCTGCCCAAGCCTTCCATTGCGTTTCGAGGTCACGTGCGTCCACATCTCCGTGAAACACAAAGCGGTACCTGAGAGTGAGATCCTTTCCTGACGGCAACGTGTATCCACCTGTCTCATCCTCGTTGCCTGTGAAGTGTTTCACGCCAAATGGGTTTGCCGTAAACAGCCCGTAGTCTCTCGCATGCCAGCGCGTTGGGTGCCTGAGATTCTCGGGATGATCAAAGAGCGCGATTCCTGCCGGCGTTCCATCAATCACGCCAAAGTAATCGACCCACTTTGCTCGCTTCCCCCACGCATCTCCATCGACGAGACCTTCCGACGTTCGGATGTGACCGGCTGCGCCAGCCGACCCTGAACCGTCTTTCAACTGCAGAGGCGTGCGAACGCGAATCGCCATCGTGCCTTCTTTGGTGTCGCCAAAGTGCACGTCTCCTTCACTCGCATGCAGGGTGACGTCGACATCGATGGTTCGCTCCGCGTCGTCACCTCCAAACACGAACCGTCGGGTGTCGGTCAGCACGACCGTTCCGTCGGGCGAGGTCCATGCGTTTTCCGTCACAATCACGCCGTCTTCGCAGACTGGCATCGACTGCTGGACAATGCGGGCGTGTCTGCCCTCGCCATCCGGGCGATGCGCCCAGAAGTCCACGCCATTGACCTCGTCATGCGTAAACCAGAGCGACTCATGGTGCACGTGGTCGGTGGCCTCGCCGGCAACGCCTTCCTCGACGGGATACGACCTGGTCATCGGAATGCCACCCGGCCCCAGCACCGGATAGAGAATCGGCTTGGCGTAGCCCGCGAAGATGTACGAGGTGAACGGCTTCCCGTCGAGCATCACGTCGACGCGATCATCACGGTGTTGGAAGGTGACATCCGCTGCCGCAACCACGGCGACGGACATCAACCATGCAGCCACCACACCACCACACACCGTCCCCAGCTTTGTCCACGTCGTCATGATCAGCCCTCTGGTGTCGCCCTTGACCATGCCGCAGTTGGCTGCGACCTCACGCTTCGTCGTCGTCCCCATCGTCGTTGTCTTCAACCACCATCGGGGCGACCGGCGCCGTCTTCTCGAGCGTAAACTGCATCCGCAACTGGTGCAGGATTTCTTCGAACAGTTTCGACTCTTCCGAGGTGCGATTGCCCGCAGTTTTGATTTCCAGCATCGCAATCGTGTCGATGAAGTGGCGAGCGCTTGGCAGATTGCGGATCGGCTTTCCGGTGATCGGATTGGGCACCCGCCCGAGCGCCATCAGGGCCTGTGTAAAGAGCGTCTGGATATGAAAATCGAGCGTGGCGGGCGGCGTTTCTCCCGCGGCCGCTGCCATGCGTTCTACGAGTTCTTCTGGCGAGAGATCCTGTTCGTCCGTCATCACACGACTCCTCTGTGTTCCTTCTCCGTCGGCAAGCCCACCTCACCCACGGCTCTTCACGTTTCGGCCACCCAAGCGCTCCCCGCGTGCCGCGCCACGGCAGCTCGTACCAACCCAGCAAACAGCGGATGCGCTGCGGTGGGCTTGCTCTTAAACTCAGGGTGAAACTGCACCGCCACAAACCACGGGTGGTCGGGCAGTTCGACAATCTCGACGAGTGATCCGTCCGGGCTCGTGCCGGCGATCTTCAAGCCGGCTGCCTCGAGCTGCCCTCGGTAGTTGTTGTTGAACTCGTAACGGTGCCTGTGCCGCTCAGAGACTTCGCACGTGCCATAGGCTTCGGCGCTTCGACTGTCGGCCTGCAGCGTCGCAGGTTGCGCCCCGAGCCGCATTGTGCCTCCCTTGTCGGTGACATCCTTCTGCTCCTCGAGCAGGCAGATCACCGGGTGCACCGACGAGCGATCGAACTCAGTCGAATGAGCTCCCTCGAGGCCCGCCACATGCCGGGCAAAGTCAATCACGGCACACTGCATTCCGAGGCAAATCCCCAGAAAGGGCAGCCCCCGTTCCCGGGCAAACCGGATGGCCTTCACCTTGCCTTCGACACCACGCTCGCCAAATCCGCCCGGTACCAGCAAGGCGTCGAAGCCGGCGAGGAGACGCTCTGCCCCTTCCTCTTCAATGTCTTCGCTATTGATGGGTTGCACCCGCACCTGCGTTCGCCGGTGAATGCCGCCGTGGTCGAGCGCTTCGTAAATACTCTTGTAGGCATCTCGGTGATCCGCATATTTGCCCACCACCGCGATCGAGACTTCGTGCTCGGGATTCCGCAGGCGGTGCAAGATCTCGTGCCATGGGTCGAGATTCGCAGCAGGCGCGGTTAAACCGAAACGTCGCAGGATGATCTCATCGATACGATTGCTCTGCAGCGACAACGGCACTTCGTAGATCGAAAAGTCTTTGTCGCGTTCCTCGATCACCGACTCCAGCGGCACGTTGCAGAAGAGGGCGATCTTTTCGCGGTCATCGACATCCAAAGCCCGCTCCGTGCGGCAGACCAGCACGTCTGGCTGGATCCCGATCTGCCTGAGGATGCCGACTGAGTGCTGCGTTGGCTTTGTCTTGAGTTCACCCGCAGCTTTGAGGTAGGGCACGAGCGTGAGGTGGATGAACATGCAGTTCTCACGACCAACGTCGAGCGGGATCTGCCTGATGGCCTCCAGAAATGGCAGGCTCTCGATGTCCCCCACCGTGCCCCCGATCTCGGTGATCACGATGTCTGTTTCGTCGTCCGCAAGCTTTTTGACGACTTCCTTGATCTCGTTGGTGATATGAGGAATCACCTGCACGGTTTTGCCGAGAAACTCGCCGCGCCGCTCCTTATTGATCACCGACAGGTAGATCTGCCCGGTGGTGTAGTTGCTGTCGCGAGTGAGCCGCGTCGACGTAAACCTCTCGTAGTGGCCGAGATCGAGGTCCGTCTCGCTTCCATCGTCGAGGACGTAGACCTCGCCATGCTGAAACGGGCTCATCGTGCCCGGATCAACGTTGATGTAGGGGTCGAGCTTCTGCATCTTCACCCGCAAGCCGCGGGATTCCAGCAGCATGCCGATCGATGCGCTCGTCAGTCCTTTGCCGAGAGAGCTTACGACGCCCCCGGTCACGAAAATATGCTTGGTCACGCCTGCGGTTTCCTTCCCGGGTGGCTCGCCAGAGGGGTGGCAAACCGGCCTTCAGCACGGCCCTGCACCGTGCGGCCGTCCGGATTGAAGCAGTGATGGCGTGACCGGTCAAATCAACCCGCTGGCTTCACGGGGACAAGCGGCGGATCGGCCGACTGGGGAATCGTCGGCACGGCAGCGGCAGGTGGCTGCGAGGGGACGCCCGGCACAGGTTGCGGAAGCACCGGAACTGGCTGGGGCACGGCCGCGGGAGCTGGCACCACCGCAGGGCCGGGAGCCGCCGACACCGGGGCTTGCGGCTGCACGGCTGAGCGCGTGTTCAGATCGACCACGAGCTGCACCACTTCCGGCCGGATCGCCAGCCCACGATTGTTGAACACGTCATAGGGGGTCACCCCAAACCGGCCGTAGAGTTTGGCGTTGGCGTCGTTGTCGATCGCCAGATCCGCCCCCGACACCGACACCCCCAGAAACAGGCCGCGGCTCCTGGCGTACGAGTAGATCTCGGCTCCCAGCCGTGCGTCCGTCCCGGCGTTCGCCTGCCGACCGATCGGCCCCAGCGCCACCGAAGCGTCAGCTCCCAGGGTGACTTTATTGCCCTGCAACAGGTTTTGCAGACTCTGCGGGGTCGCGAAAACCAGCACAATGTCGGCGGCCTGCACCCCAACCTGAAAGCCAAGGCTGCCTCCTCCCATCGCGCACATCGCGGGCGGACTCCACGACCGGTCGGCGTTACGAATCATGAACACGCCCTTGCCGTAGTTGCCCGCAAAAATGAAACCGCCCTTAATCATGTTGGGGAAAATCGCGATCCCCTCGGCCTGGGCGAGCAGGCCCTGCGGAATCGACTCGATCTGCAGGCCACAGAACTGATCCAGAGTGGCTCGCGACGAGTTGACCGTCTGAATCTCCTGCACCGCAGGATCCAACTGCACCTGTCCGCAGGCAGGACGGGCGACGACACTCAGGCCGGCCGCGACAGTCACCGTGAGCAAAACGGCAAGGCAACGATTCGTCAGGCAACGCATGGCGACTCCTTTCGCGTACGTGGAACCCACAGTCTATTCCCCACCGGCCAGCGGGGTCGATTCCAGTTGCCACCTCCACACGCATGGGGCTGGCGACCACGGCCGCTGAGGCGTGAGGGCTCGTTTTCCAGCGTTTTCCGGCCCGCGTGTCTGCAATTCGCGGGATCTGACGTATCCTCGAACGGGGCCACATGCCCCTCCGCCCGCTTTTCCCTCCGCAGCATTTTGGGATCCGATGACGCAGCCCACCGCCGACATCCGCATCGAGAGCCTCGAGCCTCTCGTCCCTCCCGCACGACTGACGGCCCTTCTGCCGCTCGGCGAGGAGGCCGTGCAGACGATCGTGGCCGGCCGGAAGGCTGTTGAAGCGGTGCTCTCGGGAGAGGATCCTCGCGTGCTGGCCATCGTGGGCCCATGCTCGATCCACGATCTCGACGCGGCCCGCGACTACGCCAAGCGGCTCAAGCACCTGGCTGACAAACTTGCGGATCGTCTGCTGGTGGTGATGCGGGTCTACTTTGAGAAGCCGCGGACCACGGTTGGCTGGAAAGGTCTGATCAACGATCCACATCTCGACGACTCCTTTGATGTGGCCACTGGGCTCAGGCTGGCCCGCAGCCTCCTGATCGAGATCGGCGGCATGGGGCTGTTCACCGCCACCGAGTTTCTGGAGCCGATCACCCCGCAGTACATCGCCGACACCGTCGTCCTTGGCGCCATCGGCGCTCGCACCACGGAAAGCCCCACTCATCGCCAGATGGCCAGCGGTCTGTCGATGCCTGTGGGATTTAAGAATGCCACCGACGGTTCGCTCCAGGCTGCCGTTGATGCCATGCAAGCCGCCCGTGCTCCACACAGTTTCTTGGGAATCGACTCACTGGGGGGCACCTGCGTGGTTCGCACCGCCGGTAATCCCTGGGGTGTGCTGATGCTGCGAGGCGGCCGAAGTGGCTCCAACTACTCGCCTGACGTTCTCGCGGAAGCCCGTGAGAGGCTCGCGAAGGCAGGGCTGCCCGAGCGAATCATTGTTGACTGCAGTCATGCCAACAGCGGCAAGGATCATCGACGGCAGTCGGTGGTGTGGCGAGACGTCCTTCGCCAACGCATCGAGGGGGACCGATCGATTGTGGGGCTCATGCTCGAGAGCAACCTCCTTCCTGGGAGCCAGCCGGTTGCCGAACGATCCACGCTGACCTATGGCGTGTCGATCACCGACGCCTGCATTGGCTGGGATGAGACCGATGCCCTCCTCACCGAAGCACACGCGATGCTTGGTGAACCCGCGCATCAACCGTCGTAAGCCGTCGTCTCGGGCAGATGCCGAGCGTGGGGCTCTCCCCATGGGTTCACGCCAGCACGTCATGGATCACATGGCCGTGCACGTCGGTCAGACGCCGGTCAATCCCTGCGGTTCGAAACGTCAGGCGAGTGTGGTCGATTCCCATCAGGTGCAGAATCGTGGCGTGGAGGTCGTAGCAGCTGGTCTTCCCTTCAGCTGCCTGATACCCCAACTCGTCACTGGCTCCATACGTGGCGGCGGCCTTGACCCCCGCCCCCGCGAGCCAGGTCACGAAACAGCCTCCGTTGTGATCGCGCCCAAGACTGCCCTGGGCAAAAGGCGTCCGGCCAAACTCGGTGGACCACACGACGAGCGTGTCTTCCAGAAGACCGCGGGCCTCAAGATCATTGACCAGCGCCGCGATGGGTTGATCGACACTCAACGCGATCGGAGGGAGTTCGGTCTGAATGTTGCCGTGGTTGTCCCAGTTGTTGACCGCCCCCTGTGGGCCGCTCCAGACCTGCACAAAACGGCTTCCACGCTCGATCAAGCGCCGGGCCAACAAGCATCGGCGGCCGAAGTCTTCCGTTTCAGGCCGGTCAAGCCCGTAGGCCGCATGCGTCGCATGAGTCTCCGTGGTGAGGTCAAACGTCTCGGGGGCAGAGAGTTGCATCCGCGCAGCGAGCTCACCTGCGGCAAGCCGAGCCTCAAGTCGCGAGTCGCCCTCACGGGCGAGGGCGTGCTGCTGATTGAGCGAGTGGAGGATATCGCGGGCCTCGCGATCCGAGTCTCCCTGAGCAAACGTGTAACGAGGATCCGCCACGAGATTCGGGACGGGTTTCGCAGCAGCCGCGTCAATCACGGTCCCTTGATGTCGGGCCGGCAAAAAACCGGCGCTGAAGTTGGCCTTCTGGTTGTACGGCAGTCCACGTGCATCAGGCAGCACAACAAACTCCGGAAGTTCGTCCGAGATGCTGCCGAGGCCATACGAAATCCACGCGCCCAGGCACGGGAAGCCAGGCAACGTAAACCCCGTGTTCATCATGTAACTGGCGGGCCCATGCACGTTGCTCTTGCTCGTCATCGCCATCAAGAACGCGAGTTTGTCGACAATGCCCGCTTGATGCGGAAACACGCTGCTGACCCATCGCCCACTCTCGCCGTGCTGCGCGAAGGAAAACGGGCTCTTCATCACGGCGCCCGCCTCGGCCGTAAAACCTTCGGGCTTTTCCTTCGGACCGAGCATCTGGCCATGCAGTCGCTCGAGTTCTGGCTTGTAATCGAAGGTGTCCATGGGGCTCGCGCCACCATTCATGAAGAGTTGAATCACCCGTCGCACGCGTGCGGGATAGTGAAGGCCATCGGCTGAAGATCGCGATGGCTCCACAGCAGCCAGCTCGCGGGCAAGCCAGCATGAGGCCGCAAGCGCGCCGAAGCCACCTCCCGCGTCAGCGAGAAAGCGACGGCGGCCTGCGTGAAGAAGCCCGCGTCGCACTCCTGTTTCCATGCTCATCCCCGCCCCCCCGGCAAGTCCGCATCCAGAAGACGTGGATCATTCGTGCTCAGTCTACGAACAAAAACTCATTGCTGTTGAAGAGCAGCCGACACACGGCGGCGAGCCCATGGTGCTCAGCGAGCCAAGCCAATTGGCTGCGTTCGCTTAAGGTGGGACGTCGCGACCACGCCCGCCGCACTGCCTCTTCCACCTGCTGCTGCAGTGACGCCGTCGGCGACTGCAGAACGATGTCGGCCGCCATGGCTTCGGCGTGGTGCAGCACAAAGTGGTGGTTTTGAAGTGTCAGGCTCTGCAGCGGCGAGACCGACTCGCCGCGCTGTGCCACGAGCAGCCCCAGGTCAGGAAAATCAAACGCTTCAAAGAACGGATCCGCGATGCCCCGCCAGACCACGCGATAGATGCTGCGACGCTGCATGCCTGGCGCTGCCCAGTCGACGGCGTCGTAGTTAAGAACGGGGGTCAACTGCGGCCCGGGGGATTGGGAAAAGTGCTGATCGCCAGGACCGCCCATGGTCAGGTCCAACTGCCCACTCACCGCGAGGATCGCATCGCGGAGGCAATCAGCATCGAGCCGATGGCGGTTCGCTCGCGAAACCAGTCGGTTCTCAGGATCTCGCAGTTTTGCATCGGGTCCTCCCTGCGACGCCTGGCGATAGGTTTCGCTTGTGCAGATCAGACGGTGCAGCTGCTTCAGTGAGCCGCCGCCGTCGCGAAACGCACACGCCAAGGCATCGAGCAGTTCTGGGTGGCTCGGCAGGCTCCCCATCCGCCCGAAGTCGCCAGGCGTGTCACAAAGACCGCGGCCGAAATGAAATTGCCATACCCGGTTGACGATGCTCCGCCAGGTCAGCGGATTGGCGGGATCCGTTAACCACCGCGCAAGGGCCGCGCGACGAGCCGATTCGTCGTGTCCCTCGGGAAGATCGAAGTGCCTCTTCAGCTCCACGAGGCACGCAATCGCTCCCGGCTCCACCACGTCCGCGGGCGCATCGATATTGCCGCGTTTGAGCACGTGGATCACCCGTGGCTCTGGGTAGCGGATCACCCCCCGCTCATTCTCGGCAACCTTTGCGGCCGCGTAGATCTTCACTTGCGGCGCGAGCGCGGCGAGTTCCCGTCGCGCGATATGTTCCACGATGGCGGCATGGAGCGTGAGCCGTTCCTCGTGCGAACGCTCCCCTGGCAGCTTCTGCAGAACGGCGAGCGTGTGCGAAGGGAGCGCCACCGCAGCCTGCGGATCGGCGTCGGTCGCCGAGAGACGAAATCGACCGATCACGTGACCGCCGCCGTGCGCCTGTTCCAACTGAATCAGGAGGTGGGCGTCGTCCACCATCTCCACCGGCTCGGCGAGTTCAAACACCGCATGGTGCGCGACACCCACCGCTGGATAGATGCCCCAGGCCGTCTTGCGGTTTCCATCAATAGCATGGTCGATCGTCCAGCCATCCTGATTGAAATCTGCGGTCGCCTGTCGAATTGCCACGGGCGTCCCGGAGGGATGCCCCGGCGTGACCACGCGGACCGACACCTCACTGAGGTGCAGGTTGCCGTTGTCGGTTCGCCCCGGCCCCTGCATCGGGAGTGAGTCGTCGGTGAGCACCTCGAGGCGGATCGCAGTCACCTTCTCAAGCGCCGTGGTCGCCACAACGGTGGTGGATTCGACCTCTGGTCGCTGCCCCGAGGAGAGCACCGAGTTGTCGTCCTTGAGCACAAGCTCTGCACCATGTCCCGAGGCCACCACCTCAAGGTCAAATGGCTGCCAGGCCGCCCCGGCACCGCCTTGCGTTTCCCACGCTGAAACCAACTCCCGCGCATCGTCGGCAAGCAGCAACAACTCATTACGAGCGCTCGCAGCCGCGACCAACGTCTCCCAGTGCTCACGATCGCGAGCCACCTGCGGATCGGCATCAAAGAGCACATCCCCTTTGCCAATTCCAGCAAACACTGCCTGCAGGCTGTAGTAGTCCTCTTGGGAGACCGGATCAAACTTGTGCGCGTGGCACCGCGCACAGCTCGCCGTGGTGCTGGCGAACGCGCCAAGGGTCTGCGTCACGAGGTCATCGCGGTCCAGGTTTTCGTAGTTGCGAGGGGCCGTGCTGGCCGCACTGTGGTCGTAGGGCCCGGCTCCGAGATACCCCAAGGCCACGAAACGATCCGTGGATTCCGGGAAGAACACATCCGCGGCAAGCTGTTCCCGAACGAATCGCTCCCAGGGAAGATCCGCATTGAGACTGTCAATCACGTAGTCGCGAAACCGCCAGGCATTCGGCCGAAACACGTCATGCTCAAAACCATGGGAATCGGCAAAGTGGATCGTGTCGAGCCAGTGGCGAGCCCAGCGTTCACCATACCGGGGTGAGGCCAAGAGTCGCTCGACGAGCGCGTCGTAGGCGTCGGTGCTTTCATCTGCCAGAAATGCCTCCACCTCGGCCGGGCTCGGAGGAAGGCCATGCAGATCAAACGTCAGTCGCCGAATCAATGTGCGGCGGTCCGCTTCTGGCGAAAGGTCGAGCCCCTGCTGGTGGAGTTCCGCGCGGACAAACGCATCCACCAGATGCGGTTCGTGGCTCGGCAGCGGAGGAGGCACCAACGGCTGCAGCGACCACCACTCCGTCGAGATCCCCTGCGACTCGACGGGGATCGCGGTTCGAGGATCGGTCGCCCCTGATGCGACCCACTGCACGAGCGCTTCGATTTCGGCGTCGGGCAGTTTCTCATCCGGCATCGCCAGATCGGGATGCTCGTGACGAACCGCCTGAATGAGCAGGCTCTCGGCCGGGTTACCAGGAATGACCGCGGGGCCTCGCGTCCCACCAGTCGCCCACCCAGAACGCCAATCGAGCGCAAGGTCCCCTTCCATCACCCCAGCGACGTGAGAATGACAGCCAAAACACCTCGACTGAAGGATGGGCTCGATCGTCTCGGTAAAAAACCGCCCGCCTGCGTCGTCTTCACGAGTCGCAACGCCGCGTCTCTCAACGCCGCTGCCCTCAATCTCACTCGCCGAAACGTTGCGTGCGCCCAACTCAAACGGCTCGGACAGGCAGGCCCATAGGCTCACGCAACCAACCACGCACTGCGTGGCGACCTGCACTGCCTGCCAAGCCGTCTTCACACTACTCAGCCTCCGGGCTGACGGAAACGTCCTGCTTGGTGCGGGTGAGCGTCATGTCGAGCGGAGGCAAACCGTGCCCGTCGATGTGGGTTGGGTAAGCCTTCCAGTGGCAGGTGTCTTTGCCGTCGTAGGTGAAGATATTGAGCGACGACTGCTGCGTGCCATCCGGCGAAGTCACCGTCGACTTGGCGAGCCAGGTCTGACCGTCCCGGCCCCACACGGCCTCTCCATGGGTCCCGTCAGAGGAGAACAGCCAGCTGCGGAGTTCCTTGTGCAAAGGATCCCAACCCACCCGCTGCGTCACGTGCATCACCACGCGACCGTCACGACGGATTCGCATGTCACGGATCAGGAAGGTTTTCTCGGAATTCCAGCGCCCCGTGATTGTAATCTCGGGCTGTGCGTCTTCTTCCGCCGTACCGATGGCCGTGTTGTTGACGACAGCCCACTCGCCGGTCATCCAATCCAAATCGGCGAGTTGCTCAGGGCCTGAGGGCTCGCCAAGCGCGTCTTCCCGAAGGGCCGAGAGCAACCACGTTTCGCCTTGCTTGACCCACACCGCCGAGAATCGGCCCGTCATGGGCGCTGCGGCACCAGGAAACAGCACTTCCACCGTCCCGTCCTCGATCGCCACCGCAGGCGACACAAAGCGGAGGTTCGTCTCGTGGATGTTCATCGTGGGGCGAAGTTCACCCTCGTCAGGAGCGACCGTCCCTGCAACGGCTTCACGGCCATTGAGCACGTTGCCGTCGGCATCGATGATGTCGCCATCTTCGGTCCAAAAGGCAGCGAGTGCTTCGCCGTCACCTTTTCCCAAGGCTTCTTGATACGCCTTCGTGGCCGCCTCGATCGCAGCCCGATCCTGCTGTTCGTCGGCGACCCCCTGCTGGAGTGTCAGCAAGGTTGCGAGGGTCGCGATACAAAAAGTGACAAGGGTCCGGGACAGCCGCATGAATCGCTCCTGGCACCTGCATGAGATGTGAGTTCGAACAAAGCAGTTTCGTAGTCTACCACGCTGGGAGGGTGGCCGAGGAAGACCGGATCAGGGCGGAACATCCGCCGTTGCCTTTCGGTAGTTCCCCATCAGCCTGCGACGGATGCTGCGGCCGACTGCCGGCAAGCGATCGATCCCCGACAGCCTGAGGAAGTCTCGCCGCCGAGCCACAGGTAGGATCGGCGTGTTAAAAATCCGTGCAAACTGGGCAAGAACCTTCGCAGGGTCCACACACGCCGGCACGCGATTGTCGCGATACCAGGGATGGCGGAAGAGTTGTCGACGGAGTTCCGGGTCGCGGTCGACGGCCACCACTCGGTCCACAAGGTCGTCAAGCGTCGGCGAGTCGTGTGCCGAGAGGAAACTCCGCGTATCGAAGTCGCGGCCGACCAGCGGATCCCCCCAGTAGATCGGCGTGGTGCCCGAGAGCATCGCTTCGATGAGTTTCTCCGTGGTGTAGCCCGGCTGCGAGTTGTTCTCAAATGCGATCGTGAATCGGTGGCATGCAAGGAAGGCGTGCTTGTCTTTGACTGGCCCACCCACGTTGTTGAAGAGTTTTCCACCAGCGTTGACGTGCTTGTACTTCGAGAGCTTCTCGAAGAAGCGGTTGCGGGTTTTGCAGAGCCGATTGGAAACGACGAAACTGCAAAACTCTGGCTGCTCAGGAGGAGCGGCCGCCAGCTGCTGCGGCGACTTCACGAGATACGCCGGGTCGGTGTACATCGCCCACAGCGGCAGTCGGTAGTGGCGTGGGTGTGGGTCGTAGTCGAACGTGAACGCCCAGTCGCACGCACTCCACTCCGGACGCATGTTTTCACCCGTGTAGAAAATCCGCACACAGTTGTGGAGGAGATGCTTCTTGCGAACACCTCCCTCAGGATTTCCAGGCCCGGGCGACTCTCGGTTGTACGTGCAGGAGTAGATGATGTAGTCCGGCTCGTCGGTCTGCACGAGCCGAAAATGGGGCTCAAGGAGCCGCGTGAAGTAGTTGTCTCGCGGATCGAACGTGCCCCAGAAATCGACAAATGCGATGCGAATTTCGGGGCGGCTGTCAGCGGGGTCGCGTGGCATCAGAATCGCTTTCTCTCGGCAATTGCCTCCGGCCCCCTGATCGAGCCAGCACCACCACAGGCTGACTCGATCAGGGGGCCGAAAGTGTTGTTGTGCGTCAGCGGCTGGGGCAGGAGCGACACCACCACAGGTCACCCCTGCCCGAGCCGCCGGGCACTCAGGCCTGGCCTCAGCCCCGTGACTCGCCCGACACCACCACAGGTCGAGCGAGTCACAGGGCCGAAGCCCCTCTCGCCTTAGGCGGCGAGGTTCGCGTCGGCCAGCTCAGCCTTGCGGCGACGGCGACGGATGCCGGTGTAGCCAAGGCCACCGACGAGGCCGACAGCGGCCAGACCGATCGTGCTTGGCTCTGGCACGGGGTTGACCGCCGCACCACCGAGGTCACGGAAGCCGCGGCCGCCGGAGACGAGCGTGTTGAAGCCCGCGATCTGGGTCAGGGCACCGGTGTTCGTGTCGATCGTGTACCAGTCACCGCTGGTGTAGTTCGTGCCGTAGAGCGTGCTGCTGGACTCGTCAAAAGAGAGCTGCAGGCCGACCGTGCGGACGTTGCCTGGCGAGGCGGTGATTTCGGTGAAGCTCGTGATGGGGCTGGCGAGATCAACCGAGTAGAA
>JAPOIM010000007.1 GCA_029978905.1 Planctomycetota bacterium | reverse complement strand
ACGCGGATGAGCATGTCGCCCACCGCCAGCGAGCTCCCGTACGCCGGCCCCCCGCGCTGGATCTCCTGCACAAAGAAGAGGCCGCCTGGACAGCCCTATGGAATGCCACCGCCGCCGACCATCAGAAACACGTGGTCGGTCTTCAACTGCTGTGGCTTCACCACAATCAGCCAGTGTTCCCAGGCCGTGCGATCCACTTCACCTGGAACACGCCACGACTGGGACGTGAGTTTGATGACCGACGTCTCCGAAGGGTTGCCCCCCGCGGTTTTTGCGACGACCCACGAGTAACTCGGGTCGTCGGCTGCGATGTAGTGATCGAGAGCCGTCTTCGAAACTGCCTCCGGCTCACGACCGAAGCTCGCGGTCGCCGCAAGTCCGAGCAAACCAACAGCAAGCAAGTTGTAGATGTTTTTCATGCCCCAACCTTGTACTCGAGTGCCCCGAGAATTCGTGATGAGTTTTTGGTGTACCCCCTAGGAAGCTCGTTCCTCGTAAAGACCTTCCCCAAGGTCGCCCAGGAAGATAGCACCCGGATCGAAAAATCGCGAGTCTCTGGCTGCTACGATTTGGGCGGTGCTTGCCCCGCTCACTTCGTGGCTTTCGAACATTTCTTGAAGGGCCCTACCTCATGAACCGCGCCTTCTTCTGGGGCCTCCTGCTTGCTGCCGTGAGTGCGACGCCCGCCGCCGCCGACGCTCCCCGCCCTTCGCGTCCTGCCCTGCAAGTCCTCAACGGCAGCCCACAGCCGATCGACATCTGGTGGCTCAATCCAGCGAATGAGCGTGTCAGCAATGGTCAACTCCAGCCGGGCGAGCAGACGGTGATCGAGACCTCGCTCGGCCATCGCTTTCTGCTCGTTGGCCAGCTCGACGGCTGCGAGCAGGAGGTCACGAGTGTCGTGCCCGTGCAGGCAGTCCGCTTTGCCCCCCCCGACCCACGGGGTATTCCAGCCTTCTACACCCAGCAGCGAGATGTCGATGGGTATCCGATCGTAGCCTCCGCCGAGGTCAATCCTTTCGCGTTGGAAGAAGCCGCCTACTTGATTGGGCAGATGCTCAAGCAACGGCCCGATGTCCTCGAGGCGATGACTGCGAGTGGCTCTCGGCTCTGCATTCTGGCGCACAACGAGTTCACCACCGATCAGCCAGAGTTTGCGCGGCTCGCCAAACACCGTGCCCCAGGGCTCCCGACGCTCCCTGCCACCGACTACTGGGATGCCCGAGCCCGCGGTATGGGAGGGAGCGAACGCGACCCGTTTTGCTCGTGCGCTGAAGAAAACCTGCTGGGCTATCCCGGAGATCCGTACGCGGCCGAGTGCATTCTCATCCACGAGTTGGCCCACAACATCCATCTGCGAGGGATGGTCAACCTGGACCCTACCTTCGACACGCGGCTCCGCGCCGCCTACGACGCCGCCATGGCTGCGGGGCTTTGGACGGGCGTGTATGCGAGCGTCAATCACCACGAGTACTTTGCCGAAGGCGTGCAGTCGTGGTTCGACAACAATCGCTCCAACGACCACGACCACAACCATGTCGACACGCGTGAGGAACTGATTGCCTACGACCGCGGTCTCGCGGACCTCTGCCATGAAGTTTTTGGCGACACGCACCTGCGGTACACAAAGCCCAAGGCAAGGCTGCATGGGCACCTCGCAGGCTACGATCCGAGCACGGCCCCCACGTTCGCCTGGCCTGAGCGACTCGACGCCGCCCGCAAGGCGATCCGAGAGCAGGCCGCAGAGCGGAACCGGGAGGCAAACGCGACCACCGCGTCCCCTCAGGCTGGCAGCACGCCCACGCCGGCCCCGCCCATTCGACACGCGATCCCAGACAAACTCGTCGTCCTCACCTTTGACGACTCGGCAAAGTCGCATGCCACAATCGCGGCGCCGCTGCTGAAGAAGTACGGCTTTGGCGCCACCTTCTTCATCACCGAGGGCTTTGACTTCCGTGAGAACAAACGCGACTACATGACCTGGGATGAGATCCGCGGCCTGCATGACGCGGGCTTTGAGATCGGTAACCACACCCGCGACCACCTTGGAATCACGGACGCCACCGTAGGGCGACTGGAAGAACAGCTGGCGGGCATCGCCGCACAGTGCGAAGCCCACGGCATCCCGACGCCGGTAACCTTCGCCTGGCCCGGCAATGCCACGACCCCACAGGCCTATGAGATCCTCGCTGCCAACGGCATCCTTTTCGCAAGGCGCGGCGGTGCTCCTGAGCATCCCTACGAAACTGGCGAGGGGTTTGCGTTCGCACCGGGCCGTGACCATCCCCTACTGCTGCCGTCTGCTGGAGATGCTCGGCCCAACTGGTCGCTCGACAACTTCGTCCGCGCCGTCACGCAAGCCCGCGATGGCAACATCGCCATCATTCAATTTCATGGCGTGCCCGACACCGCGCATGACTGGGTCAGCAGTTCGCAAGTGAACTTCGAGGCCTTCCTTCGCTACTTGCACACCGAAGGCTACCGAGTGCTTGCCCTCCGCGACCTCCGCGACTTCATCGATCCCACATTCGTGCCAGACGACCCGCAGCGAGTGATCAACGAACGCCTGCAATCCGTCGGCCGCGCGCCATAGCCCGCCCGTGTCGCGTGAACCATGCGCCCAATACCACCGCACCGAAAAAAACGTGGGGCTCTCGCCGGCCTCCTCATCGCGATCGCGACGAGCGGCCTCGCAGCAAACGCTGCAGGCCAGGATTTTCGCGTTGAGCCGTACCTGCAAAACCCCACCAGCGAGGCGATCACGCTCCGCTGGCTGAGCGAGACGAGCAATGCCGGCTCGGTGACCATTGATGGACGTCTTTTTTCATCAACACCCGTGCGTGCCGACGCCCTCGACTATCAAGCAGACGAACCGCTGGACAACCGAGCCACCGGACTTCCTTGGCTCCACACCGTTCGCGTCAGCGGACTTAACCCCAACAGTTCCTACGGTTACGCGGTCACGCAAGGGTCGACCACGAAGACGGGCTCCGTCGTGACGCCCCTGCAATCGGCGCTGGCCCCTGGCCTTGCCACAGGAAGCGGTGTGCGGCTCTTTGTCTATTCCGACACGGAAACGCAGCCCGAGAGCCGCACATCAAAAGTGGCCTGGGCGGAGCCTACCGGTGCCAACCGCCCTGCCTGGGTCGGCGGCACCTACCTTTCCACCGAGACAGAGGGCTACACGCAAAACCTCGCGATCGTGGCGTCCCGCGCGGCAGAAGCGCATGCACTGGGACGCGCCACCATGATCGCCCTCCCCGGGGATCTTGTGGAAAGCGGCGGTGAGCAACGGGACTGGGACGAGTTCTGGCGACATTCCGCAGGGTCCGTTGGCACGGTTGCGAGTTCGACGGCGATCGTGCCTGGCCTGGGAAACCACGACAACTATGGTGGCCCGGGCACACTCGGCGGATACAGCCCGGCCGCAGCAGCCGCCGCAGCAGACAAGTTCCTGACGTACTTCGAAGTGCCCGACAACGCGGCCAGCTACGCGGACCACACGGGTCGCTATCACCGCGTCGACTTTGGCCCCGTCACGATGCTCACGATCGACTCGAGCAACGGCGGCACACAAGGAACGTCCACCGATACCAACTTTTTTCTGGACAACACGCTCAATCCCCAGATCCCTGACTACATGCCCGGGTCGGAACAGTACCTGTGGCTGGAATCGCAGCTTCAGTCGGCCCGCGCATCTGGCCAGATTGTGTTCGTGCAGTACCACCATGCGGCCTACTCGGTTGGTCCGCACGGCGCTCCCGCAGGTTCCGGAACGGGTTTCGACACCCAATCAGGTCAACCGCTGCGGGCGTTAACGCCGCTGCTTGATGCCTACGATGTGGCAGCCGTCTTCTCGGGCCACGATGAGATGTACGAGCACTCGCTCGTCGATGGCATCCACTTTTACGATGTCGGGGCAAGTGGAGACGGACTGCGCGGCCCGCAAGCCGATCTCAGCAATCCCTACCAAGAGTTCTTGGCGCACACCGACGCCCCCGAACTCTGGTCAGGCGACGTCCTTCTCTCAGGAGGCAAGCATTACGGCCACCTTGAAATCGATGTCGTCCTCGCAGAGTCGGGATTATGGAATGTCAGCATCACGCCCGTGTACGCCTTTCCTGTGCTCTCGCCGACGAATCCGGGTGAGATCCTGAACTGGGAACGACGGACCTACGATGACGTGGTGACGTTTGTCGCCGTCCCCGAGCCCAGCGGAGCAATGCTGCTCGCCGCCGCGGCGATTGCTGCCGTCGTCGCCGCAGGTTTTCGTTCACCCCGTGCCGATCGATGCCCTGCTGTGGTAAAAAAACGGGCGTTCACAACGCGCCCGTAGCTCAGTTGGATAGAGCATGGGATTTCTAATCCCAGGGTCACTGGTTCGAGTCCTGTCGGGCGTACTCTCCTCGCCTCAACCGCCGGACCAACGATGAACGGGATTTTGGTGCCGTTCCATGAAGAACGCGGTCCGAGTGTCGATTCCGTCGACACGCTCTCTCCACACCGCTCTTGAGGAAAGCGCTCATCATGGCCACGGTTGCGATCACCGACTTCACGTTTCCAAATCTCGACATCGAGCAGGCGATCGTGTCTGAGGCTGGCTTTGAACTCACACACGGGAACGACAAGCACGTTGCCGCAGTCCAGACGCTCGTCGCAGACGCCGATGCGGTGATCACGCAGTTCGCACCGATCAACGCTGAGGTGATCGAAGCCATGCAACGCGCCAAAGTGATCGTGCGATACGGCATCGGGTACGACAACGTCGACATCGCGGCAGCCCGCGACCGTGGCATTCCCGTCTGCAACATCCCCGACTACTGCATCGATGAAGTCGCCGACCACACGCTGGCGTTTCTTCTCGGCGTGTCGCGGCAGGTTGTTCCCAACACACTGCACGTGCGTGCGGGTCAGTGGGGGCTGGCGACTCCGCTCGATCAAATGCGGACCTTGCGTGACCAAACCATCGGCCTGATTGGCTTTGGGCGCATCGGACGCGAGGTCGCCGCGAGACTCAGCCCGTTCAAGTGTCGGCGACTGGTTCATGACGAGTTTGTTTCAGCCGAAACCATCCGCGCCGCCGGTTGCGAACCCGTCACCCTTGACGAGGTGCTGTCGCACTCCGACATGCTCTCCCTGCACTGCCCATCGACGCCACAGACAAAACAGCTGCTCAACGCCACGACCCTCTCGCGGATGAAGCGGGGCGCCGTGGTGGTCAATCTCGCCCGTGGCGACCTAATCGATACTGCCGCGCTCGTCGCGGCGATTCAGTCGGGACACATCGCTTCGGCCGCCATCGATGTCTGCGATCCCGAGCCCATCCCGCTCGACAGCCCGTTGCGGACCTTGCCAAACGTGATCGTCGCTTCCCACATCGCCTCGGCAAGTCCGAAAGCAGTTCGCACGCTGCGGGAGACGGCGGCCACCCTTGCCGTGATGGCCCTCCGCGGCGAACCGCTGCCCAATGTGGTGAACCGGCATACCGCCTAATCCACGGCACCTCACGACGGCACCGCATCCCCACACACGTGCCGATTTCGGTATCGTATTGAGACGGGGGGCAGTACTTTGCGCGCACCATCCACGAACCAACGTCGCCTCGTGCCGGCTGGCCCCATCGGCGGAAACACGCATTTCGTGGAGGCCCCCGACGTCCTGCTCATCGGCAGTGGGATCATGTCGTCCACATTGGCGGTGATGCTCAAACGGCTCGATCCGTGGCTGAGACTTCAAGTCATCGAAGTGGCCCCGAGCCTCGCATCTGAGGCCTCCGACGGCTGGAACAACGCCGGTACCGGCCACGCCGGTGTGTGCGAAATCAGCTACACCCCACACCGCGACGCCTCGGGCCGTGTCCCGGTCGCACGGGCCCTCCGCATCTTCGAGCAGTTCGAGCACTCGAAGCAGTTCTGGGGGGGCCTCGCGGTCGCGGGCGTGATTGGCGATCCCACCGACTTCATTCACCCGGTACCACATCTCTGCTTTGTGCAGGGGCAGGAGAACGTCGACTTTCTCCGAGCCCGCCACGAGGCGATGACCGCGCATCACTTCTTTCGTGGCATGAACCTGACCACCGACCGCGTGGCCATCGAACACACAACGCCGCTGGTGATGGAGGGTCGGGCTCCCGGCCCAGTGGCCGCCACCGAAGGAGCTGGCACCGAAGTCAACTATGGTCTTCTCGCGCGGCGGTTGTGCGCGTGGCTCGCAGACCAAGACGGCTGCAGCGTTGCCACCGGCTGGAAGGTCGAGCGGTTGAGGCGGCGGAACGGCCGCTGGCAGGTTAGGCTGCGGCATGTCGCCTCAAGAGAGGTGCGAGAGCAGTCCACTGGGTTTGTCTTCGTCGGTGCGGGAGGCGGGAGTCTGCGTTTGCTCCAGTCAACAGGCCTGCCGGAGGTCGCTGGGTTGGCGGGATTCCCGATCGGTGGCCAGTGGCTTGTGTGCGATGATCCCGCCATCTGCTCGCGACACACCGCGAAGGTCTATGGGGCCACGCCCCCTTCAGCACCGAGCCTGGGCGCCGGGCATCTCGACGTGCGGTGGCTCGATGGCCAAAAACGGCTGCTGTTCGGCCCCTACGCATCGTGGACAACCCGCTTCCTCAAGCACTCCGGAAGTTGGCTCGATCTGCCGCGCTCGTTGCGTCTCCACAACCTTCCCTCGATGCTCCACACGGCCGTTCGCAATTGGTCGCTCGTGCAGTACCTGATCTCACAGGGGCTGCAGACGATGGAGCAGCGTCTCGAGGCGCTGCGGGCCTACTATCCGCAGGCCCGTCTCGAGGATTGGCGACTCGTGCACGCCGGCATCCGCGTGCAGACCCTCAAGCGGAGCGACCGCGGGGAGGTCTCCTTTGGCACCGAGGTGTTCTCGCCGGCCGACCGTTCGCTCGCCGTACTGCTCGGCGCCTCACCAGGTGCGTCGGTGTCGGTCAACATCGCACTGGACGTCATTCGATCCTGCCGGCCAGAGATGCTCTCCACCAGCGCAGGGCAGGACCGCATGCGACAGATGATCCCAACCTTCGACCAAGACCTGACGCGTGACGACAACGCGACGTTGTTTGCACGCACGTCTCGGGAAGCCGAAGAGCGACTGCACCTCACCACCGCATCCTGTTGTTCTGTCTGACCATCAGCCCGTCGTGGCATCTGACGGAAGGAGTCCCCGTATGAACCGAGCGCAGGCGAACAGAGCGGCATGCCTGTTGGTCAGAGGCTTTCTCGCAATGACCACATTCGTGGCAGTCGCACACACCAACCGCGGCGCAGGCGAAGAGCCTGTGTTTGTGGACCACTCGCTCCTCATCGCCCCCGACTACCCCTGCACCTGGCCGAGCGAGCCTTTTCCTCGCTTCGCGATCGTGCACGCGAGAACGATTGGGCCGGAGTCTGCATTCAACGTCGACACGCTGCTGATCGACGGCAACACCGGCACGCAGCTCGATGTGCCGCCGCATTCCGTCGCCCGCCCCGAGTTGAACCGTGAGAAATCAGGGCCGCTAGGGCTTGCCTACACCGACACGATCGAGCCCTGGCAGTTTGGGGGCGAAGCCTGCGTGGTCGACGTGCGCACCCTCCTCGACCAGGCTCCCAAAGGCGTCAGCCCACTCGTCACGTCAGAGCATGTCGTTGCGTTTGAACAGCAGCATCGCCCCGTCCGCTTCGGCGACGTCGTGCTCTTTCGCAGCGACTACTCCGACACCTACTACCGACCGCTCCCTGAGGGACGCCGCTTCATCGCCGATGTGCTGGATCGCAAAGCGCCCGGCTATCCCGATCCCGACCCGGACTGCATGGAGTTGCTCGGGAAACGCGGCGTCCTGACTCTCGGGACCGACAGTGCGAGCATGGGACCGCTCCCCGATCTCGCTGAGCCGACGCATTACGCGGGCCTGAAGCACGGCATGATCTGGACCGAGGGGGCCACGAACCTCAAAGCCCTCCCTTCCACGGGAGCGTTTTACTGTCTGCTTGGCCCCAAACATGCCGGTGGCCCCTACGGCGAAGGCCGTGCCTTCTCCATCGTGGGAGGCGACCTACCACAGCGGCTGATTGAGGCGTGCAAAAACAAACGCGCGATCGACCTGTCCCCCACGCTTTCGCCGAACATGCCCCTCACCTCGCCAGGCATCGGCACGGGAAACCATCGGCAGGCGTATCTAAAAATCGACTTCCTCTACTCCGAATACCTCGACATGTGGCACCACGGCCACCTGATGGACGCGATGACAGGCACGCACCTCGTCCCGCCGGCGTATGCCCTGCCCCCCGACAGTGCGCCGGTGGCCTACGCCCCCGAGGTGCGAGGTTGGCTTGAAGAGTACGAACAGCGCTATGGGCCACGCGGCGTAAGTTCCCTGACGACCGAAAAGGTGCCGCTTGAGTGGACCTGCGGTGAAGCGAGAGTGATCGATGTGCGGTCGCTGGTGGGATCCACACCGCCCACACGCTGGCCGGTGTCACCAGAGATCACCGTAGAGCAGGTACAGGCCTACGAGGAGAAAACGGGCCCGCTGCGAAAGGGAGACGTGGTGATCTTCCAGACCGGCTACAACGACGGAAAGCTGCTCCCCTCCCCCGATGGCTCCGCCCTGTGGCAAGCCCCACTCGCAGGAAAGGCTGAAGGATGGCCCGCCCCAGGCCCCGACGTGGTGGTCTATCTCAAGGAGAAAGGGATTCGATGCATTGCCAGCGACGCTCCCGATCTTGGGGGCGTGGATCCGCGTCGCGCCCTGATGACCTACTGGGCGCTCGGGAGCCGCGACATGGTGGGCGTTGAGTTCCTCGTGAATGTCGACACGATTCCGCAAGAGGCCTACTTCCTCTTTGCCGCCATCAAAGTTCGCGATTGTCACGGCGGCCCTGGCCGTGCGATCGTGTTGCACTAACGCGACAGGGGCGTTTTATGTCGAACGAAACGGAACACACCACAATCCGACGCGTGACATGGCGGATCGTGCCTTTCATCTGCCTGCTGTATGTGCTCAACATTCTCGACCGCGCGAATGTGGGTTTCGCACGCCTTGCGATGCAGGACGACCTCGGCCTCAGCCAGGCTGCGTTCGATCTCGGCTACGGCATGTTCTACGTGGGGTACATCCTCTTCGAAGTCCCCAGCAACCTGCTGATGCGGCGGTTCGGTGCGAGGGTGTGGATCGCCCGCATCATGATCACGTGGGGCCTTGTGTCGGCGGCCACGATGTTTGCCAGTGATGTGTGGACGTTCTACGCCTTGAGGACATTGCTCGGCATCGCGGAAGCGGGCTTCTTCCCGGGCATCATTCTCTATCTCAGCGATTGGTTTCCCGATCGACAGCGAGCAAAGACCACCGCGTTTTTTATGCTCGCGATCGGGCTCTCGAACGTGCTTGGAAATCCGGTGTCCGGCTGGATCATGGATCACTTTGATGGCGTGAACGGGTTGCATGGATGGCAGTGGCTCTTCGTCCTCGAAGGGCTGCCCACCTCGCTGGTCGGGCTGGCGGTGCTCTTCTATCTGCAAGACTCCCCTCGTGACGCACGCTGGCTCTCGGACGATCAACGGACCTGGCTGGTCAACCACCTCGCCGAAGAAGATCGGGCTCGCCGTCAGCAGCATGGCCCGGATCGCTGGCAGGCGATGGTGCAGCCCCGTGTGTGGTGGCTGATCGCCATCTACTTCACTGTCGCGGTTGGCACGAATGCGAGCGGCGCCTACTTCCCAACCCTCCTGAAAGAACGATTTCAGCAGGCCTCCAACTTTCAGATCGGCCTCCTCACCGCCTTGCCGCACCTCTGCTCGATTGCGCTGATGTCGCTGGTCGGCATCAGTTCTGACCGCACGGGGGAGCGGCGGTGGCATCTCACGGGCGCGGCGATTCTGGCGTCTGCCGGCTGGACCCTTGTGGCCTGGGGGCCGTCGCCGGTCGTGGCCCTG
The DNA here is from genome assembly GCA_029978905.1 of Planctomycetota bacterium. Lineage (GTDB taxonomy): Bacteria > Planctomycetota > Planctomycetia > Pirellulales > UBA1268 > M30B53. Next base: position 71,020 of record JAPOIM010000007.1, on the reverse strand, counting down.
ATCGGCCTGTGCCTTGCCCAGGCGGGGATGATGAGCATGCTCCCGGTGTTCTGGACCCTCCCGGGATCCTTCTTGTCGGGCGTTGCTGCCGCGGGTGGCATCGCACTGATCAACTCCGTCGCTAATATTGGCGGCTTCTTCGGCGCGTCGATCCTGGGCCAATTGGGCCTCTGGTCGATGGCGGGGATTCTCCTTTTTGGAGGACTCGTCGCGGCCTTCGTCTTACAGAACTGGAACACCGGCCGTTCGTCTGCTCCTGAGGTTTGTGATGAGTAGCAATCTGTTTTCACTGACCGACCGAGTCGCGGTGGTGTCCGGAGCCGCACAAGGCCTGGGCAAGGCGACGGCACTTGCCCTCGCTCAACACGGCGCGCACACCGTCGTGGTGGATCGCAATCGCGCGGGCGTCGAAGCCACGGCCACGGAGATCCAGGCACTGGGCCGTGAGACCATGGCGGCCGCCACCGACTGTTCAAACCCAGACGCGATCGCCGAACTGTTCGACCAGATCGACAGCCGTTTCGGCCGTGTCGACTTCCTGGGAAACATCGCTGGCGACGGCTACCTCGCGAAACCGGAAGACCTGACGATCAGCGACCTGCATCGCGTCTTGCAAAACCTCGTCATCGGGCGATTCGCAATGTGCCAGGAAGCAGGCCGTCGGATGCTCGCCCAGGAGCGCGGTTCGATCATGAACATTGGCTCCCTCGCCAGTTCCACGGCACTCGGCCGAGGCCACATCGCCTACAGCATGGCCATGGGTGCGGTCGTTCAGATGACCCGCGAGCTGAGCACCGAATGGGCCTACCGAGGCGTCCGCGTGAATTGCGTCACCCCGGCTCAGGTCGTGAACCCTGGGCTGGAGGCCCGCATGGTGGACGACCCCACGCTTGAAACCCGGTTCCTCAAAGGCATCCCAGCCGGGCGGCTTGGCCAGCCAAGCGACATCATGGGCCTCGCGGTCTTCCTCGCGTCGGACAGTTCGGCCTGGATCACCGGCGCGGTGATTGCTCTCGACGGCGGCAACATGGCGATGAACGCAGGAGGCACGCCAGGGCACGAAGAGCGGCCCGTGCAGTCGCTGCATCCAGAGGGCGAGTAGCACGCGCATGCATCACGACGAATCTCTCGCAGACGACCAGGTTTTTGCCCTCTTCCGGACGATGCAGATCATCCGGCAGACGGAGGAGGAACTCGCCCGTTGCCATCAGCGGGGGCTGATCCACGGAGCCTGCCACACCTACGTCGGCCAGGAAGCGATCGCGACGGGCGTGTGCGCGCACCTCCTCGACAGCGACCCGATCTTTTCGACTCACCGAGGCCACGGGCACGCGCTCGCAAAGGGGATGCCACCACGTGAACTGATGGCCGAACTTTTTGGTCGCGAAACCGGCTGCTCTCGGGGACGCGGCGGCAGCATGCACCTGTTTGCCCCCGAGATCGGAATGATGGGGACGAGCGGCATTGTCGGTCCTTGCACGCTGCAGGCCTGCGGCGGGGGATACAGTGCCAAGATTCTCGGCAATGGCAGCGTGGCGGTGGCCTTCTTTGGCGACGGCGCCGTGAACAATGGCGCGTTCCACGAAGCGCTCAACATGGCCAGCATCTGGAAGCTCCCCGTGCTGTTTGTCTGCGAGAACAACCTCTTCGCCACTGAAGTGCCCTTCTCCTATTCGAGTGGGAATCCGAGCGTCGGCTCGCGCGGAACGGCCTACGGCCTCACGGGCGTGACCATCGACGGCAACGATGTGCTGGACGTCTTCCGTGTCGCAGGCGAGGCCGTGGCACGCGCGAAACGCGGTGAAGGTCCGACCCTCATCGAGTGCCAGACCTATCGCACTCGGGCACATGCCGAGGGGATGGGCGACTTTACCTACCGGACGAAGGAAGACGTCGCCGCCTGGAAGGAGAAGTGCCCGATCGCACGACTCACGTCGTGGATCCTCGAGCGCTCTACGCAGGCCGACGAGTCGGCCCGACGTCTGGCAGCAATCGAAGAGGAGGTCGCGAGCCTAGTTCGCGAAGGGAGGGCGTTTGCGGAAGCCAGCCCGCTGCCCGAGGCCGCGTCCGCCACCACGCACGTCTTCGCTGAGCCGACGCCCTGCCTGGCCCCCGCGGCGTCTTCTCCACCAACGGACGCCGCACGCGAACGACCGATCTCATTCGTGGCAGCCACCCTCGAAGCGCTCGACCACGCCATGGCCACCGATCCTTCGATCTTTGTGATGGGAGAAGGGATCGGTGTGCGTGGCGGCAACTTCACGACCACCCAGGGGCTCTATGCCAAGTACGGCGAGACTCGCCTGTGTGACACGCCGATCTGCGAACGGGGCTTCGTGGGGCTCGCGTGCGGCGCGGGTATGACGGGCACCCGGCCGATCATCGACTTCATGTTCATCGACTTCATCAACGACGCATTTGGCGAAATCGTGAACCAAATCGCCAAGATGCAGTACATGAGCAGCGGTCGGCTTGCGATGCCGGTGCTGCTCCGCGGATGCGGTGGTGTCGGTCACTCGGCCGCGACCCATCATTCCGGCCTCTACCACTCGATCTACTCCCATATCCCGGGGCTGCGTGTGGTCCTGCCGGCCACCCCATACGACGCCAAAGGGCTGATGGCCACGGCGCTTCGGTGCAACGATCCGGTGCTTTTCCTGGAACATCGCGAGTTGATGCAGCTCAAAGGACATGTCCCCACGGAGCCCTACGAGCTTCCCTTCGGGAAAGCGCGGATCCATCGCCCCGGCACCGATGTCACCGTCGTGGCGATCTCGCTGATGGTGCAGCATGCCCTCAAGGCCGCCGAACAGGTTGCCGCCGACGGCATCTCGGTCGAAGTCCTCGACCCTCGTACCGTGTCGCCCTTGGACCTCGAGTCGATTCTCACCTCGGTTTCGAAGACCGGACGGATCCTCATTGTTGACGAAGCCTTCGGCCCATGTGGGATTGCGTCAGAGATTGCTGCCCAGGTGGCGGACGCGGGGTTTGATGACCTTGATGCCCCCATCAAGCGACTGCATGGGGCACACGCCCCTACGCCATATGCGCCCACGCTCGAACACGCCGTGGTGCCGAATGTCGAGCAAATCGTACAGGCGATTCTCGACCTGGTGCGGGAGTAACTCCATGCCGCAGCCCATCACGATCCCTCGTCTCGGCTGGTCGATGGAGGAAGGCGTTTTTAGTGCGTGGCTGAAAGCCCCTGGTGACGTTGTGCAGGCCGGCGACATGCTGTTTGTGCTCGAAGGGGAGAAGGCCGCCAATGAGATTGAGTCGTTTGACGCCGGTCGGCTGTGTGTGCCTGCTGATGCGCCACAGCCAGGCACGACGGTGAAGGTCGGCGACGTGATCGGCTTCCTCCTGGCGGACGGGGAAGACGCGCCCACCACTGTCAACGTGCAGCCGGCGACGCTCGCCAACTCACCCCGCACGGTACCCACCCTACCCCGTGCCGCGGGCCCAGCCGCCCGACGCATGGCACGCCAACTCGGGATCGATCTCGATTCGGTCGCCACGCCGGATCCAACGGGGCGCGTCGTGTGCGAGGATGTGCGGCAGGCAACGCGGCCCCACGCCGCCCCACGGCCACTCTCGCCAACCCAAACACGGCCTGTCGCCACCCCCCGCGCTCGACGGCGTGCTGAGGAAGCAGGCGTCGACTGGAGGCGTCTCACGGGCACCGGTCGAAACGGCCGCATCCGTGAGCGGGATGTGCTCACGGCCTCGACGAATCACACCCCGCGTCCGCCGAGCCCTCTCCCCGAAATCCCACCGACCGAACCCGGTCGCTTTGTTCCCGCATCAAAACTCCGGCAAGCCATCGCTCTGCGAATGGCCGCCGGTCTCCACCAGGCCGTGCCCGTCACGCTCACAACAAAAATCGACGCCGAGCCACTCGTGGCATTCCGAAACCAACTGAAGACCGCGGCCACCGACGAGCCTCAGCCCACATACAACGATATCCTGCTCTTTCATGTCGCTGCGACGCTCCGAGAGCACCCCGACCTCAACGCCTGCTGGTACCGCAACGGGATTCACTTTTACGACGCCGTCCACGTGGCCACTGCGGTCGACACCCCGGATGGCCTGCTCGCGCCAGTGGTGCGCAATGCGGACCGACTGACGTTGCCAGAACTCGCGAAAGCCACGCGGGAACTCGTGGTGCTGGCCCGCGGCGGACACCTCGGCCAACACCAGCTCACTGGCGGCACCTTTACAATCTCCAACCTGGGCATGTATGGCATCGACGCCTTCACACCGGTTCTTAACCTCCCGCAAGCTGCGATCCTTGGCATTGGCCGCATCGTGAGCGAACCCGTCGTTCGCAGCGGATCGATCGTCGCTGGGCAGTCGATCACGCTCAGCCTGACATTCGATCACCGCGTCACCGATGGAGCCCCAGCCGCGCACTGGCTGCAGCGTTTGTGCGAACGGCTCCAGGCTCCGGCCCCCAATTCGATCCCCTAGTTTTTGGAGTCCAAGATGCCGTCCACGCTGCGTGTGCTCTCTTTTCCTATTCGCTGCATCACCACACGGCTCCGTCTGCTGGGAACCATCGCGGTGCTTGGCTTCTCGCTGCTCGCGTCTGTCGCGGAAGCGGACGACGGCAACGAAGCCGATGGCTACCGCATCGAACACAACATCCTCTACCGATCCGGTGACGACCTCCCAGAGAGCGTGACTTCTCGCTGCCGTCTTGATGTCTACTCCCCCACCAACAACCCCGGCTACGCCACAGTCGTGTGGTTCCACGGAGGAGGGCTGACCTCGGGAGAACGCTTCATCCCCGCGGAACTCAAGCAGAAGGGGATTGCCGTCGTCGCAGCCAATTACCGGCTGGCTCCGGAGGCCGCTTCGCCCACCTACATTGAGGACGCGGCCGCAGCCGTCGCTTGGACCCTGCAGAACATCGAGCAGCTTGGCGGCTCCGCCGAACGCGTGATCGTCAGTGGCCACTCCGCGGGCGGGTACCTCGCCGCCATGGTCGGCCTCGACAAACGCTGGCTTGCGGCACACGACATCGACGCCGACCGGCTCGCGGGCATCGCCCCCTACAGCGGCCACGCAATCACCCACTTCACGATTCGGAAGGAGCGTGGGATCCCCGGCACCCAACCGGTCGTCGATGACCTGGCGCCCCTCTTCCACGTTCGTAAGGACGCCCCTCCGATCCTGCTCGTGACCGGTGACCGCGACATGGAACTACTCGGGCGATACGAGGAAACCGCCTATTTGTGGCGGATGCTCAAGGAGGCGGGGCACGAGAAGGTGGAGCTATTTGAGCTCGAAGGCTACGACCACGGCCAGATGGCAGGGCCTGCCCACCCACTGCTCCTGCGATTCATCCAAGGGCTGTAAAGCCGCTGGTTTGCCTGCCCTTCCCCGCCGCCTTCCCCGCTCGGGCGACAAACCTGCGTTGTCGCCTCTCGCCCTTTCTGCGATCCTCCCGGCCCGCCAGCGAAATCGGTCTCAAGACGCGCTGGAGCAAACGACACATTCGGAGCGTTGCCATGCGAACCGTCCTCATTCTTGGCTTGATCTTCGCCGGGCTGGTGGCAGCCGGCGCGATTCACATTTCTACGTCAGGTAACGACGTCGACATCACGGTCGATCGTCAACGGCTCAAGGCCGTGACCACGGAAGTCGTGCAGGAAGGCGAGGCGGCGGGGCGGAGCGCCTCCGCCACCGTGCCCACGACCAGATAGCAAGCCCTGGATAACGCGGTCCACCGATGCGACGTCGATTGACCACACTGCTCCTCAGCACCGCACTGCTGTTGGCCTGTCGGGCAGCAGCGGGGCTTGAGCCAATCGAACTCAACACCGATCGCGAAGCGTTTACGCCGTCGACCTTTGCTGTCGATCCAGGGCGCGTGTTGGTGGAAGGATCACATGTCTACATCGACAACCGAGCCGGCCTCCCGACCAACAACTACCCCGAGTTGATTGTTCGTATCGGTGGCTCCGAGCGGCTCGAGTGGCGTCTTGGCGTCAACTACTCCGTCGGCTCACAAGGCAATGTCGTCACGAGCGTCGAAGCCGGTGAACTGCCGATCGACGGAGGCACGCTCTACGAGTCGAACGTGCTCTACGGGCTGAAACTCGCCACCACCGAACAGGATGGCTTGATTCCTCAAAGTTGCTTCATCATGGAAGCGACCACCCCCATGTTTGGCCAGGAGTTTGGCACCGAGCCTGTGGCCACTGCGGTCCTCGGCTGGGAAATGCCCGCCAACTGGCGACTCGATGCGGCGCTCCGGTATGCCTATGCCGAGAGTGATGTGACGTGGTTCTCTCGCTGGGGACCGTCGGTCGTCGCCCGAATCCCTCTCACCGAGCGGATTGAAATTCACGCAGAATACTTCGGCACCTTCACGCAGGGACTGATCGACGACGTCAATCGTCCGTTCTTCAGTCCGGGTGGGCACGTGGCGCTGAGCGAACACACCGAACTGGGTTGGCGTTTTGGGTGGGGGCTCACCCGCGACGCCGCCAACTTCTTCTCCGACGCAGGCCTCGCCTTCCGGTACTGACGCCTGCAACTCACGAGCGTCAGGCGTGAATTGCCTGCCCGTGCACGGCCATGGCCGCTTCCTTGAGCGCTTCGGTGAGCGTGGGGTGGGCATGACAGACCCGAGCGATGTCTTCGGCCGTTGCACCAAAAGCCATCGCCGCGGCCGCTTCGGCAACCAGGTTCCCCGCGTCAGGGCCGATGATGTGCACACCGAGCACACGATCGGTCGTGGCGTCCGCGAGCACCTTCACCATCCCCGACGTCTCGGCAATCGTCCTGGCACGTCCATTGGCGCGGAACGGGAACAGGCCTTTGCGAAACGCCACACCGGCTGCTTCCAACTGCTCCTGAGTCTTCCCGACTGCCGCGATCTCTGGATGCGTGAAGACCACCGCAGGGACGAGGTCGTAGTCGACGTGGCACCAGCCCCCGGTCATGCCATCGACCGCAGCGACCCCATCCTCCTCTGCCTTGTGGGCGAGCATCGGCCCCGGCACGCAGTCACCGATGGCCCACACACCTGGGGCTTGCGTCCGAAACTGGTCATCGACCGGCACAAACCCGCGACTGTCGGTCGTGATCCCAACCGTCTCCAGGCCAATGCCTTCGGTGGCGGGGCGCCGCCCAGTCGCGGCGAGCACCCGGTCGCAGGCAATCGGGTCGCTCCCCTCCACTTCAACCACACACCCAGCACCGGTGGCCTTTGCGGAGGTCACGCGTTGGCCAAGGCGAATGTCGAGCCCCTCCTTGCGAAACAGTTCTAGAGCCTGCCCGGCGATCTCCGCATCGATCCCCATCAGGATCCGATCGGCATACTCCAGGACGGTCACCTGGCTTCCGAGACGCCGCCAGACGCTTCCGAGTTCCAGCCCGATGTAGCCGCCACCGATCACGACCAGATGCCGCGGAACCGTCTCAAATGAGAGGGCCTCGGTGCTGGTGCCCACCCGATCGCCATCGACGGCAACGCCCGGCAGCACCACACTCGTACTCCCCACAGCCAAGAGAATCCTCTCGCTGCGGAGTTCCGTTACCTCCCCATCGGCGGACACCACGGCCACGCAGCCAGGCCCGGCGATCCGACCGAAGCCACGGTATCGGGTGACCTTGTTTTTCTTCAGCAGAGCCTCGACCCCCTTGGCCAGCGTCGAAACCACATCGGCCTTGCGCTTCATCATCACCGCAAGATCGAGCTCGATGGACGAAGCGAGAATCCCATGCTGGGCAAGGCTATGACGGGTTTCCTCAAACTTCTGGCTCGACTCCAGCAGGGCCTTCGATGGGATGCAGCCAACGCGGAGGCAGGTGCCCCCGAGACGCTCCTCCGCTTCGACCACCGCGACACTGAGGCCTCGCTGCGACGCCCTGATCGCCGCCACGTACCCGCCGGGACCGCCGCCAATCACCACGAGATCATGAGTCTGCATGGAACACGCTCGCAAAATCTTCTGGCTCTCCTGAACGGCGACTCACCGTCCGGCCCAACCGGCCGCCGCAGGAACAAACCGGGTCACACTTCAAGCAACAGACGACTTGGGTCTTCCATCGTTTCTTTGATCCGTTTGAGGAACGTCACCGCCTCGCGACCATCCACAAGGCGATGGTCGTAGGAGAGGGCGATGTACATCATCGGGCGAATCACCACCTGCCCCTCGTGGGCCACTGGTCGATCCTGGATCGCATGCAGCCCAAGAATGCCGCTCTGCGGTGGATTGATGATCGGCGTCGACAAGAGGGATCCGTAGACGCCTCCGTTCGAAATCGTGAACGTCCCTCCCTGCAGTTCTTCAAGTTTGATCTTGTTCTCAGCCGCACGGACCGCGAACTCAGCGATCGTCGATTCGATGTCGGCAAAGCCGAGCGTCTCGGCGTTGCGAATCACCGGCACGACAAGCCCTTTCCCACCACCGACCGCGATGCCGATGTCGCAGTAGTCGCGGTACACAATGTGCGGCTCACGAAACTCTGCGTTCACCTGTGGAATCTCTCGCAGTGCCTCAACGGCCGCTTTGACGAAGAACGACATGAACCCCAGTTTCACGCCGTGCTTCTTCAGGAAGGAATCCTTGTAGCGAGCCCGCAGGGCCATCACGGCCGACATGTCCACCTCATTGAAAGTGGTCAACAGTGCCGCCTCGTGCTGCGCCTCCACGAGCCGCTCGGCGATCCGCCGACGAATCGGGCTCATGACCACCGGCCGCTCTTCACGACTGCCACGCGCAGCGTGCGGGCTGACGTGCGTCTCTGCGGTCACGCGAGGCGCTGGCGGAGCGTGCGCGGGAGCGACTGTTTGCTGGGCCACCGTCGCGGAGATCGCATCCTGCTTGGTGACGCGGCCTCCCGGGCCGGTCCCCACCACCCCCTGCACTGGCACGCCTGCCTCCGCGAGCACGCGTGACGCGGACGGCATCACCCGCGGCGGTGCCGCAGCCGGCGGTGGCTGCACCGAGCCGATCACTGTCTTGTCGTCGCTCCGCCGCACATCGACGACGGGTGCGCTGGCAGCCTGCTGAGCGGTCGCCTGCCCCGGCTCCATCAAACCGATGACTTCACCAACCGTCGCCTGTTCGCCAGCCGCCTTAAGAATCCGCACGATCGTGCCGGCAGCCGGCGCGGGCAGCTCTACGGTCGCCTTATCGCTTTCAATTTCCACCACCGTCTCATCAAGTTTGACGGTGTCGCCCTCCTTTTTCTTCCAAGGCCCGATTTGGACCTCCGTGATCGACTCTCCCACCTCAGGGACTTTCAGTTCGATAGGCATGGCAGACACTTCGGTTGATGGCTGGATGAAAGGCGCAGCTGTGTGCTAACTCTGAAACGCCGCGGTCAACAACTCGCGTTGTTCAAGATCATGACTTCGCTTGGACCCCGTCGCCGGGCTGGCAGCACTCTGCCGACAAACGCCGGAAAACGGAAAGCGATCGAGCAGGCGGTCGCCAAAGTGGATTCGGAAGAAACGCCACGCGCCCATGTTTTCCGGCTCCTCCTGCACCCACACCGCGGGCGTGCCGGTGGTGTAGCCGCTGAGCGCATCTTCCAGGGCACGTCGTGGCAGTGGGTAGAGCTGCTCCACCCGCACAATGGCCACGTCGTGGCGGCCGTCTTCCTCACGCCGCTTCTCGAGTTCGTAGGCGACTTTTCCGGAGCAGAGCAGGATTCGCCGGATGTCGCGAGCAGCTCTGCCCCCACGATCCGCGAGCACCCGCTGAAAACTGCCGTCGACCAACTCGTCGATCGACGACGTGCATTCGGGATGCCGCAGGAGGCTCTTGGGCGTCATCACCACCAGCGGCTTCCGCCACACCCTCAGCACCTGACGCCGGAGGCAGTGAAACATCTGCGCGGGGGTCGTGGGGGTCACGATCTGGATATTGTCTTTGGCAGCCAGCATCAGAAACCGCTCCAGGCGGGCGCTCGAATGCTCGGGCCCCATGCCCTCGAAGCCGTGCGGTAGGAGCATGACCAGGCCAGACAGCCGGTTCCACTTGTCTTCTGCGCTGACGATGAACTGGTCGATCACGACCTGGGCCGCGTTCACGAAGTCGCCAAACTGGGCCTCCCACATCACCAGCCCATCGGGACAGTCGAGGCTGTAGCCGTACTCGAAGCCGAGGACGCCTGCTTCCGAGAGAGGGCTGTTGTAGATCTCCACCGGCGCCTGCTCATGCGACACGTGTTCCAGCGGGCAGTAGGTATCGTCTGTCACCACATCGTGGATCACGGCGTGGCGATGACTGAACGTGCCTCGCTGGCTGTCCTGACCAGAAAGCCGAATCCGCAGCCCCTGCACCGCGAGGCTCGCGAGGGCAAGCGACTCCGCCGCGGACCAATCAAGCGGCACTTCGCCGCTGATCATCTTCCGCCGCTGCTCAAGGATCTTCGAAATCTTGGAATGCGGCTCAAAGCCTTCCGGCACGTCGCAGAGTTTGCCGAGGAGATCCTCGATCACAGGACGCGCCACGCCGGTTTCCACATCGGCCGTTTCCTTCTCGCGACCACCGAGGTAGAAAGCCCAGACACCGGCCAACTCGCTGCGGTACTTGAACTCGTCACTCTTCGCGACCGAGAGTTCACGATCGAGCTGCTCGCGATGCTCTTCCGCAATCCGGTCCGCCTCGTCGCGTGTGAGTTCGCCGAGTTTGAGGAGTTTCTCCAAGTAGCTCTCATGCACGCTCGGCCGCCGCTCGATGACCCGATAGAGGGCAGGCTGCGTAAAGGCCGGTTCGTCGGCTTCGTTGTGTCCACGGCGGCGGTAGCAGTACATGTCGATCACGACATCCCGCTGGAACTCACGACGGAAATCCATCGCCAGCGACACGACCTGGGCCACCGCCTCTGGGTCTTCTCCATTCACATGGAAAATCGGAATCTGAAGCATCTTGGCCACGTCGGTCGCGTAGACGCAGCTTCTCGATTCTCGAGGACCGGTGGTGAAGCCGATCTGGTTGTTGACGATCACATGCAACGCCCCACCGGTGCGATACGCATCGAGTTCGCTCAGGTTGAGCGTTTCCTGGGTGATCCCCTCGCCAGCAAAGGCGGCATCCCCATGCACGAGGATGACCATTCCTTTATGTCGCTGAAGGTCTCCGGAACGGTCCTGCCTCGCCCGCATCCGACCGATGGCGACAGGATTGACGAACTCCAGGTGCGACGGGTTGAAGCAGAGCGAGAGGTGCACACTTCGGCCGTTGGCAGCCTTGTAGTCGGTGGAGTGCCCAAGGTGGTACTTCACGTCACCACGGCCGACATGCAACTCCGGATCGAGATCGGCGAACTCACGAAAAATCTTCTGCGGGCTCTTGCCCATGATGTTGGCAAGGACGTTTAGTCGACCGCGATGGGCCATTGCCAGCACAACATCATCGATCTCGTGCGACGCCGCCCGCTCAATCGCCATCTCCAAAAGCGGGATGAGGGTTTCCGACCCTTCCAGTGAGAAACTCTTCGCCCCGAGAAACCGCTTCTGAATAAACTCTTCAAAAACCGCTGCCGTGGTCATTTGCCTGTAGATTCGCATCTGCTGGCGGCGGTCGAGCTGGATGCGGTTTTCCGTGCCCTCCATCCGTACCTGGAGCCACTGCCGCACACGGAGGTCATCCATGTGCATGAACTGCACACCAATCGCTCGGCAGTAGGTGTTTCGCAACCGTTTGATGATCTGCCGCAGCGACATCGACTGAGGCCCCTCGATCGTGTCAGTCGAAAAGCTGCGATCGAGGTCGGCTTCGGTCAGGTGATAGAAGTGCGGATCGAGCTCGGGCAGCCCGGGCCGTGGCCGACCAAGCGGATCAATCTCTGCCATCAGATGCCCGCGGACGCGATACGCCCGAACCAGCTGATCGACGCGGTCCTGAAGAAACGCGACACGATCCTCGCCCTGGCTGGGCGACGACACCGGCAAAGGAAGCGGTGCCTGCTCACCAGGTGCGGCCGAGGGCAGATGGACGGTGCCACCGGCGATCGCAACCGCGTGGCCAGTGGCGATGCCATCTGGAGCCACGAGATCGTCTTCGTGAATTGCTGGAGACGGGCGGGCTGCTTGACCGTTTGCGGGCGCGGCGGGAGGTCCCAAATGCGTCGTGCGGGGAGCGGGTTCTTGCACCTGCGACCACCCGCTGCCGTCGACCATCGCGGCGAAAAACGCCCTCCAGTCAGGTGGGAGGCTTTCCGGGTTTTGCTGGTACTGCTCGAAGAGCTCTTCGAGAAACGCGGCACTTGCCGTGCCCGCCGAATCGATCGTGTCGATGCTGTTCACTTCTCAAGTTCCAACACGTCGCCGCCGCGTAAGTGCCGACGTTACATCGCCAACAGCAACCTGCCAGGGCTCTCCAGGTAGCCGATGATCTCGTTCAGGAATCGAGCGGCCATTGCTCCGTCGATCACGCGATGATCGTAGGAGAGCGAGAGCGGCATCATCATCCTTGGCTCAATCACGTCATCACGCACCATCGGAAGCTTCCGCGAACGTCCCACGAGCAGAATCGCCACTTCCGGGTAGTTGATGATAGGCGTCGAGTAGCTTCCGCCCACCGCACCAAGATTGGAGATCGTGAACGTGCCGCCACGGAGATCCTCCACCGCGTAACTCGCGTTCTTTGCCTTCTCGGCGGTGCTCACGATCGCACGGGCCACTTGGGGAATCGACATTTCGTCGACGTCACGCAGCACGGGCACCACGAGGCCGCGTGGCGTATCCACCGCGAGCCCTATGTTCACGTAGTCCTTATAGATCAACTGCCCGTTTTCCATGTCGACCGTGGCGTTGACGCCAGGGTGCTGTCGCAGCGACAGGCTCACCGCCTTGATCACAAACGCCAGCGCCGTGAGTTTCACCCCGCTTTCGGCGTATTCCTTGGAACTCGCCTTCCGCAGTCGCTCAAGTTCGGTCACGTCAGCGTCGTCGAAGTTCGTCAGGTGCGGAATCTCAGTCACGCTCCGCACCATGTTGGCGGCAATCGTCCGCCGCATCCGCGACATGGCTTCACGGCGGATCGGGCCCCAATCGTCTCGCTCACCCGCCGCCGCCGACTTCCGCCCGCCGACGTTTTTGCCAGCCTCGCGGACCGCAGCCACCACGTCTTCACGGAGAATACGGCCATGCGGACCTGTGCCAGCGACTCCAGCCAGATCCACGCCCAACTCACGGGCCAAGCGGCGAACCGCAGGGCCGGCAGGCTCCAGGGCTGCCGCCGCAGGCGCTGCCTCGACAGGCTCGGGAACCACGGCAGGGGCCGCAGCAGGCTTGGGAGCAGCGGGAGCTGCAGCAGGCTGGGGCGCTGCTGCGGCTGGCGTGGCAACGGGAGCCGCCGCAACGGGAGCCGGGGCCGCAGCAGGCGGCGCGGCCGCGGGCGCAGCGGCTGGCGCAGACCCCGCAGCCTCCAGCGTCACCAGGGCTTGTCCCACCTGAACGGTATCGCCCTTCTTGACGAGCACTTCCGCCACCCGTCCGCCGGGCGTGCAGGGCACTTCGATCACGGCCTTATCGGTTTCCACCTCCAGCAGCGCCTGCCCAGGCTTGAGCACGTCGCCCGCCGACACAAACACGCTCACGACGTCGCCCGACGCGATGTTTTCACCCAAGTCCGGAAGATTAAATGGGGTAGCCATGAACGGACCGTCCTCACCTTTCGTGCTGGTTTCCCGAGACGCAGGCACCTGGCATCACGCCAACCACCCGCGTTCGGACAGATTTGATCAACTGGCGACTCAGGCCAACGCTGGATCGATCTTCTCCGGATCGATGCCAAGATCGCGAATGGCGGCCGAAACGCGATCCATACCGATCACGCCCTTCTCGGCCAACCGCCAGAGTGTTCCCACAACGATGCTCTCCGCATCAACTTCAAAGTGCCGTCTCAGAACGCCACGTGTTTCGCTCCGGCCAAAGCCGTCTGTCCCCATGGCAAAGAGCCCGCCCGGCACCCAAGGATCGAGCTGCTCTGGCACCGCTCGCACATGGTCGCTGCACGCGACACACACATCAGTGATGCCCTCGAGGCAGTCCTCCAGGTAACTCCGCTTCGCGGGGCTTTCGGGGTGGAACATGTTCCAGCGGCGGCACTCCTGAGCCTCCCTGCGGAGCTCCTTCCAACTGGTGACGCTCCACACGTTACTGGAGACGCCGAACCTCTCGGCGAGAATGTCCGCAGCCCGGAGCACCTCCCTCAGGATGGACCCCGAACCAAAGAGCTGCACGTTGGCAGTCGCCGCACCGCTCGCAACGGGTACTTCGCGGAGACGATACATCCCCTTGAGAATGCCTTCCTCACACCCTTCAGGCATGGGAAGCATCTCGTAATTCTCGTTGTAGACGGTGATGTAGTAGATCCAGTCCTCGCCCTTGCCGTACATCCGCTCGAGCCCGTCGAGCATGATCACCGTGGATTCATACACGAACGCTGGATCGTAGGCACGCACCGTTGGGTAGGCCGTGGCGAAGAGGTGGCTGTGGCCATCCTGATGCTGCAGGCCTTCCCCGTTGAGCGTGGTCCGGCCAGCGGTGCCACCGATCATGAATCCACGTGCTCGGCAGTCCGCCGCAGCCCAGATCTGGTCCCCGATCCGCTGGAAGCCAAACATCGAGTAGTAAATGAAGATCGGGATCATCGGCACGCCATGGCTGGCGTAGGCAGTGCCCGCCGCCACGAAACTGGCCATGCTGCCAGCTTCAGTGATGCCTTCCTCAAGAATCTGCCCATCTTTGGCTTCTCGGTAGTAGAGAAGCTGATCCGAATCGACAGGCTCATAGAGCTGTCCGGTGTGGGCATAGATCCCGCACTGCTTAAAGAGCGGATCCATACCGAACGTTCGCGACTCGTCCGGAACGATCGGCACGATGTATTTGCCGATCGTCTTATCCTTCAGCAGCGAAGCCATCAGCGTCACCACACCGGTCGTGGTCGACACTTCGCGCCCCGCGCTCTTGGAAATAAACGAACGGTAGTCATCGAGTTTGGGCGTCTGCAGTTTTGGCTGCTGCTCGGGCCCAGGACGACCAGGCACATAGCCGCCCAAAGCCTTCCGCCGTTCGTGGAGATACTTCATCTCCGGCGAATCTTCGGCAGGCCGGTAGAACGGCGCCTCAGCGACCTCGTCGTCTGAAATCGGAATCCCGAACCGCGAACGGAAGGCCCGCAGCTCGTCTTCGTTGAGCTTCTTCTGCTGGTGCGTGACGTTGCGGCCTTCACCCACTTCGCCGAGGCCATAGCCCTTCACGGTCTTGGCGATGATCACGGTGGGCTTGCCATGACACTTCATCGCTGCGGCGTAGGCCGCGTAGACCTTCTCGGGGTCGTGCCCACCGCGCTTGAGCTTCTTGAGCTTCTCGTCAGAAAGATGCCCCACCATCTCCAACAGACGCGGATCAGTGCCGAAGAAGTGGTCGCGAATGTAGTCGCCACCCATGACGGTGTACTTCTGGTACTGGCCGTCGATGACTTCGTTCATCCGCTTTACGAGCAGGCCTTCGTCATCCTTATCGAGGAGCGGATCCCAGTCCTCACCCCAGATCACCTTGATGACGTTCCAGCCCGCACCGCGGAACATGCCTTCGAGTTCTTGGATGATCTTGCCATTCCCGCGAACCGGCCCGTCGAGCCGCTGCAGGTTGCAGTTGATCACAAACACCAGGTTGTCGAGCTTCTCTCGAGCCGCGAGCGAAATCGCGCCGAGGGTTTCCGGCTCGTCGGTCTCACCGTCTCCGATGAACGACCAGACGTGCTGCTTGCTGGTGTCTTTGATCCCGCGATCCTGCAGGTACTTATTAAAGCGGGCCTGGTAGATCGCCATGATCGGGCCGAGCCCCATCGACACCGTGGGAAACTCCCAGAATGTCGGCATCAGCCAAGGGTGCGGGTAGCTCGAGAGCCCCCCGCCCTCGGCGAGTTCCTGCCGGAAGTTCTCCAGCTGCTGCTCGCTCAGACGACCTTCCACGAAGGCGCGTGAGTAGATCCCGGGCGAGGCGTGCCCCTGGAAGTAGACCTGGTCGCCGGAGTAGTCGTCTCCGCGCCCGCGGATGAAGTGGTTCATCGCCACTTCGACCAGCGTCGCCGACGAGGCAAAGGTCGAGATGTGGCCACCGATGCTCTTGTCTTCACGGTTGGCCCGCACCACCATCGCCATCGCGTTCCAGCGGATGATGCTCTTGATGCGCCGCTCCAGCTCGCGATTCCCCGGGAATGCGGGCTGTTTCTCGAGCGGAATGGTGTTGATGTAAGGAGTGGTCGCCGAAAACGGGATCGGCACACCCAGCCGATAGGCTTCCTGCTCAATCGCCTGCAGCAGGTAGGCAGCTCGGTCGCCACCGCGGCTTTCCATCACGTATCGCAGGGAGTCGAGCCACTCCTTGGTCTCGGAGGGGTCGCTATCCATGCCGCTGGTACCGTCAACGACCTGCGGTTGTCCGCCAGGGAGGATCGCCATTGGGGCATGCCCACCGCCGGGAATATCGCCGTTAGGGCCCGCTCCCGCGGCTGAAGATGCTGGCGCGTAGGTAGCGACGCCTGAGACGGCGCCCCGCACGAGGGGACCCTCGGATCCGACGCCGCCCACCCGAGTACTGCTGGACTGGTCGGCTTCCGAACTGGACATTGCTTACTCCCGGAGGACGGAGATCTTTCCTTACCCCATTATTCTGACACATTCCCTGAGCGTAAAGACCGACCGGTTCCGCCGGCCGCTCACGCACGGACGTGCCCCAAAATGGGGTTTCTCTCGCTGAAACGACTCAAGAACGGGGTCGCGGCCGGTAAATTTCGGTCGCGGTCCCCAGTTGGCCTTCGGCCGAGAAGCCCACCGTTTCCCCGAGGGTGGGATGAGGATGGATCGTGTCGGCCAGGTCGACCGCCGTGCATCCCATCTCGATGGCAAGCGTGCCTTCGGCGATCAGTTCGCCGGCGCCAGGGCCAACGATCCCAATCCCCAGCACCCGTTCGCTCTCAGGATCGAAGAGAATCTTGGTGAGGCCTTCCGTCCGCCCGAGCGACTGAGCTCGACCACTAGCGGCCCAGGGGTACTTGCTGACCTCAACCGTCAGGCCTTGCTTAGCAGCCTCGTTTTCCGTGAGCCCAGCCCAAGCAATTTCCGGGTCGGTGAACACCACCGCGGGAATGGCCCGTGGCTCGAAGACCGCCGGCTCACCATGAATCGCCTCCACGGCGACCTTGCCTTGGTGGCTCGCCCGGTGGGCCAGCATCGGCTCGCCGCACACATCGCCGATGGCATAGATCGCCGGATCACTGGTCCGCTGACTCGCATCGACTCCCACAAAACCTTTGCCATCCACGGTGACACCGGTGTTTTCCAGGCCCAATCCGTCGGAGTTCGGGCGGCGGCCGACCGACACCAGCACGCGGGAAAATGTTTTTGTTTCGGTGCCGTCGGGCCCTTCCAGCGTGACGGCAATCGAATCGCCCCGGTCCTCGAGAGCAGCGACCTTCGTGCCGAGCATGATCCGCTCAAAAAGGCCTCCCAGACGCTTGGCAAGCGGCTTCACCAGGTCGCGATCCGCCCCGGGCAGAAGGCCGTCGGTCAGTTCTACCACCGACACGCGGCTTCCCAGTTCGGCGTAGACAGTCCCCATTTCAAGGCCGATGTAGCCACCACCGATCACCAGCAACGATTCCGGGATCTCCTGCAACTCCAGCGCCGTCGTGGAATCCATCACCCGTGGCGTGGGCAGGGCAAACGCGGGAATACGAGCAGGACGCGACCCGCTTGCGAGAATGCAGTGCTCAAAGTGAATCGTTTCATGCCCGCCACCGGCGAGCGCCACCTCGAGCGTCTGGGACCCGGAGAAGCGGGCCTCCCCCTGCACGATGGTCACGTTTCGCCGCTTCGCCAACTGCCCGAGACCACCGGTCAGGGCCGAAATCACCTGATCTTTGCGGCCCCGCAGCCGATCGACGTCGATCGTGGGCTTGGGAAAGTCGATGCCCCATTCCGCCATCTCTCGGGACTCCGAGAGCACTCTCCCCACATGCAAAAGGGCCTTCGAAGGGATGCATCCACGCAGCAAACAGGTGCCACCGAGCCGCTCTTCTCGCTCAACGAGGGTCACCGACATTCCCAAATCGGCGGCAAGAAACGCTGCGGCATAACCACCGGGGCCACCGCCGAGCACGACAAGGGGAGACTGCATCACCGATCCTCATGACATGTGTTGCCGGGAAAAATCGTCTCGATGAACCCGGCGGTGCTGTTGTAGGTTCCCTGGAGTATTGCATCAAAGGCGGCATCAAACACGCCCCCTTTCTGCAGAGGCCTCAGGCATGCGCTCTTCCCGGTTTCGTCTCGACGTTCGGAGCCTGGCGGCATTTCGCATCGCTGCCGGCCTGCTTCTCGCGGCCGACGCCCTGCTCCGCTGCCGCGACTTTGGGCTGATGTTCACCCCCAGCGGGATGTTTCCCCACCAGGCGCTGCGGGCATTCCACGGCTCGACAGCCTGCTGGTCGCTCGCTTTTCTGATCGACGCCGCCTGGTGGGATGCAGCCGTACTGGCGCTCGAGGGCGTGAGTGGCCTCGTGCTCGCCGCAGGCTTCCAGACACGACTGGCCACGCTCGTGGCCTGGGTGGCCCTGGTGAGCGTGATCCGGCGGACCGCCCCGGCCACCAACGCGGGTGATCTCTGGCTGGCGTGCCTCCTCTTGTGGGGCACGTTTCTCCCGCTTGGAGCACGCGCGAGCCTCGACGCACGACGCGTTCCCGGCCGCCCATCGCCCTCCCCCACGCGGATCGCCTCGTTGGCCTTCACGCTCCAGGTTCTCGTCGTCTACCTCGCCGCCGGCCTCGCCAAGTGCAATGAGCACTGGTTCACGGGCACCGCCGTTCGCGACGCCCTCTCCGTGCACGACCATGGCACAGCGCTGGGCGCATGGGTCGTCGGCCTGCCGGGCGTCGCAACGCTCGCGGGCGTGCTGGTCGTGGCCCTCGAACTCGCAGGCCCGTTCCTGTTTCTCGTCGCCCCACAGCCGCGGATCCGTGCCGCGGTCGTGTTCGCGTTCATGGCCTTCCACGCCTCCGTCGCGGCCTTCATGACGGTGGGGCTGTTTGCGCCGATCGGGCTCGTCGCCTGGCTCGCGTTGATCCCTGGCTCAGCCTGGGATCGCCTTCGCACTGTGTCGCCCGGCCCATTGCCGGCAGCCTGCGACAACGACGCCGTCGACGCGATGCCCACCAACGGCAGCTGGGTGAGTCTCGCCGCACAGGGCATCTGCGGCGGGCTGCTCATGCTCGGAATCATCGACGCCACCAGCCAGCTGCTGCCTCACAAGCCGCCTCTGCCGACCACGCTCCGCACCGCGATGAACCTCGCCTGCCTCCGCCAAGAGTGGGAGATGTTTGGCACCGTGCTCCACCAGGAGCAATGGACCTACGCACGAGGCGTGCTGGTGGATGGCAGCGAAGTCGACCTCCTCCGCGGCGGGCAGCCGCTGCAGCGGGAGCGACCTGCCGGCGGCTTCAACTCACTCCCCCATCATCGCTGGCACAAACTCTTGTGGGTGCTTCCGAAGCCGTCGCTCCGCGTCTTTTCTCCAAGCATCGCCCGGGCGCTCGCGGAAGACTGGAACGCCCGCCATGGCCCAGAGCAGCACCTGCGGAAGCTGGAAATCTGCTTCGCCCGCCTGACTGCCCTCACCGCCACCGACGCGGAACCGGGCGTGCTCCACGAGCTCGTGGTCGCCACGTGGCCTCCTCGCGACTCGAAAGGAACCGGCAACCTCGACCGGTGGCTGGAAGAACACGATTCGCCGGAGCCAAAAAGCAGCGGCGTGAGGTAGAGTGACGTGGTTGCCTATACGCAGCAACGTTCAAGGCAACTGGCTTAACCACGCAAGGCGAGAGTGGCGGAACTGGCAGACGCGCTGGATTTAGGTTCCAGTGCCGCAAGGCGTGCGGGTTCGACTCCCGCCTCTCGCAGTTACCTCAGTGGATTGCCGCTTGGCGCCACACGCTGCTGGGCAGCCGCGGGAACGACGCGACTTGATGCGGCGGGAGCGGCCGCGAGCGGACGGCTAGGGGCCGCCGAAGGAAGCTGCCTCGGCTTCCACGTCTCCGAAGGGGCCGCGGGTGGTTCCGCGACCGCCATCTGCTCCGCCTTGCGACGGGCAAACTCCTGGTTGGCGACCGTCAGCCGGTGACGGAGTTGGGCCCCGCTGCGGTTGGCGCTCGTCCGGCCAAACTCGTCAAACAGGTTGTCGAGCGTTTCCTTCGGCTTCTCCTCCGACTCGGGCGTCGCGTTTGCGTCCGGGGCCGTGGGCTCTGGGTCAAACAGTGACGGCTTGCTGGGGGCTGGGGCTTGTTCGGCGGGGCCAGGCCCGTCCGGTAGCACGCCCTCCTCACCGGGGATCGCGGGCGGCAAGGGCTCCGCGGGCTCAACCGGTTCAAACCCGAAGTTGTCCGAACCAAAGGGAACATCGTCCTCTGCCGGCATCAGGCTGCTGGGCATGAGCGCTTCCTCGTCGACCGCAGGAATCGCGGAAGCGGGAGGGGAAACAGGTGTCATTTCCTCGAGGCTTGCCTGCTGCACCCCTTGATCACCCGGCCACGCTCTCCACTGCGTCGCGTAGTAGCCAAAGCGGCCCGGCCGCACCACGCATGTCCCTTGGCACTGCGTTCCGAGACCGCAGCCACCTTGCGGGCAGACGCGTTTCTTGTGATGCAGAATCGCCCCCGCCTGAACCACCTGAGGGTCGCGATGAACGGTGCCCGCAGTCGCCTGAGAACTCACGGGGGCTTCCGCCACCGCCACACGCACCTGCGACGCTCGTGGTGACGCGATCGGTCGCGCTGCCTGCTGGGCCGAAGCCAGGTCTGCAGCCACGCCCACGAAGGCCACCGCAGAGAGACACGCGCCGAGGGCAACAGCGTTTTTCCGGGATCGAGCGAGGGAGGAGCGGCGTTTCATCGGTGATTTCCCACATGGGCCGGGCTCGGCAAACCCGCCGCGAAGCGATCGCGACGACGAGGCATGCCAGAAGCCCTTCGGACTACCTCTCTGGAAGTATCGGCACAATCGGCACAGTCGCTTCAATCGTTATCTTTCCCCGGGGCTCGTTGATCCCAAATCCGGCTGAGATACGGCATACTGGTGTTCTGCTGGGCAGACCAGGCCCGGCGTGAAGTTGCCCCCCTACGGTGGAATCGCATGCGGCAGATCAATGTCAGGTTCGTCATCATCTTGGCCCTCCTTGTCGTGCTCGGAGGCGGCGGCATTTTTGCCCTGAACCGCTGGCAGGTTTCTCGAAACGCAGGCTCCCTGCTCACCCGCGCGGAAGCGGCCATCGCTGCAGGCGACAAAAACGAGGCCGGGCAGCTCCTCTCCCGCTACGTGGGGATGCGCCCCAACGACGCGAAGGCCTACAGCCTGTTCGCCGAGTTGCTGCTTGAGGCTGCCGAAGCCCCTGGCGCCGGTCGCTCGGAGTTTTCCCGTGCCTACTCCGCGTTGGAAACGGCGGTACGCAACGATCCAGACAATCTCTACCTCAGGCAGCGGCTGGCCCAGTTTCAGATCTTTATCGATCGCCCCGGCGATGCCCGTGAGCACCTGATCGTGCTCCGCGATCGGCTGGCAAACCCCGACACCAAGGTGCCGAGCGAGGGAGAGGGGGACAACACGAAGCGGCTGATGACCGCAGGGGAAATCGACGTGCTCCTCGCAAGGGCACTGCTGGGAACGGGCCGCTTCGACGAGGCCGCGGAAGTGCTTGCCCAGCGGCTTGGCTACGACCGCTCGGCCCGCACCTTCCCGGTACCTGCCGAAGAAGCCACGCAAGGAGACACCGACGCCTACATCCTGCTCGCAGCGATCATGAATGATGAACTGCGAGCCACCTCCGAGGCAGAGGCTGTGCTCGCTCGGTTGGTGCAGGTGAATGCCACCGACCCACGGGCGTGGCTGGCGATGCGCGGGTGGCACGCCCAACGGGGTGATATGCAGGCAGCCGCCGACGACGTCCGAAGAGCGATTGAGGTCGCGCCAGACGACCGCGAAGCGCTGTTGGCGGAGTTCGAACTCAAGCTCAACCAGCAGCTGTTGGCCGACGCCGAGAAGGCGGTTGCCCGCGCCGCCGAGCTGTACCCAACCGAAGAACGGGTCGTGCGGGCCGAGGCGATGCTCAGTCTTCGCCAAGGAGACCGGGAAAAAGCGATCGACGTTTTGCAGCAAGGGCTCACGCGGATGCCAGGCCAGGTTGCCTTGCTGCTGATGCTCGCCGACACCCAACTCCAAATTGGCGACATCGAACAGACCGAAAAAACCGTCCAGCAGCTGACGAACGTCACCGGAGGGTCGAACCCTGCCGTGGGCCTCCTGCGGGCACGCGTCAGCATGGCCCAGCAGCGTTGGCTCGAGGCGCAGCAGCTGCTTGAAGAGGTTCGGCCACAGGCCAATCCCACCTCGGACACGGTTCGGCAGATCGACCTCTATCTTGGCCAATGCTATGAGAAACTCGGGCAGTTTGACCGCCAACTCGAGGCGAACCAGCGAGTGCTCAGCGACGACCCCAACTCGGTAGCCGCTCGAATTGGCGCCGCATCAGCCCTGGCCGCCACCGGCCGCAAGGAACAGGCGCGAGGCGAGTATGAGGTGATCTTCAACGCCATGGCTCCGGAGGATGTCTCCGCGTTTGCGCAACTTTGGAACCCGCTGCTGCAACTCCGGATCGACCAACAGCTCACCAAGCCGTCGGAGGAGCGTGACTGGACGCAGGTGGATGCCCTCGTCGATCTGCTGGGCGCCTCACCGAGGCTGAACGACGCCCAGGTGGCGATCATTCGCGCCGATGTGCTGGTCCGCAAGGACAACCCCGACGAGGCAATCGGGATGCTGCGTGAGGCATTCGCCAAAGACACCGCAAACCAGTCCTTGCTCGGCGCGTTGATCACGCTGTCGCTTCGGTACGAAGGCCGCGATGCGGCCAAGGCGATTCTTGATGAGGCTCCTGCAGAAGCGCGTGCGAGTTCGACGGTGATGCTCATGGAAGCCACCGTGGCCGCGGGCGGCTCGGCAGAGCAAGCGGCAAGCGACCTTGCGGACCTTGAGCAACGAGCGGCCTCACTCCCAAGCATCGAGCGCACGGCGGTGATCACAGCGATCGCGAATGCTTACGCGACGCTTGGCGAGGGGGACAGTGCCGTTGGGGTTTACCGCAAACTCTTGGAGACCGAACCCGATAACCTTGCGATCTGGGATGCGCTCTTTCAGTTGGCCGAGCGCCGCGGTGACGTCGAATTGACCCAGGAAGCGAGCCAGGCCATTTCGCGACTGGCAGGCGCAGAGAGCGCCGAAGCCAAGGTTGCTCAAGCGGCAACGCTTATGCTGACCACTCGGCTTGCGGCGGGAGCGAGGGCGGAAGAAGGAATCGAAGACGCTCTGGACGCCTCCGCGAAAGACGCCCTCCTGAAGATCCGCGCCTTGCTGATCGAAGCCGAAACGGATCGTCAGAACTGGGCAGAGGTGCAGCTCCGCTTTGCGGACGTCGCCCTTGCGGAACGCGATCTCGACACCGCGATCGATCGGCTGAAGCAGGCGGCCCGGATGGCACCAGGCAACACCCTCATCATCCGCAGGATGGTCTCGCTGCTGCACATGGCCAACCGCATCCCCGAGGCCGAAGAGGCCATGGCTCTCCTGCGGCCGGAAGACATGCAGGGACTCGAGCGCATCACGGCTGACATCCAGTCGCGGACAGGCAACTTCGATGCCGCAGTGGCGATCGCTGAGCAGAGCGTGACGGACGACAGCGACAATCCGGAAGACCTTGCCTGGCTCGGCCAGCTGCTCAGCCAACAAGGCAACTCCACACGAGCCATCGGGGTGTTCCGCAAACTGGTCGAGGTCGACCCCGGGCGGGCGGATGCCTGGCTTTCCCTCATCGCGCTGCTGGCCAACGACAGCCAGAACGAAGCCGCTGCCGCCGCCCTTGGGCAAGCCAAGGCGGCCCTCGCCTCTCCTGACCGGGAAGTCGTCGTCGCGCAAGCGGCGGAGATGCTTGGCAACTACGACGAGGCTGAAGAGATGCTTCGCCAAACCACGACCGCAGCAGACGGTGATCCGATTCAGGCAGGCCAAGCCCTCGCCTCGTTTCTGATTCGTCGCGGCCGGCTCGACGACGCCGAGCAGCAGCTTCGAGCTCTCGTGGATGCCTCGGCGCAGAACACGCGAGATCGCCCTGTGAAAGCGTGGGCACGCCGCACCCTCGCCGAACTGCAGGCCGACCGCGGTACCTACCAAGAACTCCAGCAGGCGATCACCTTGATCGATGCCAACGCGGCGGAGAGCAACGGCACGCTGACGCCCGATGACGTGGCGCTGCAGGTTCGTCTCCTTGCGGCACGGCTCGAACCCGCCTGCTGGCGGCAGGCACTTGACCGGCTCGACGCACTTCAAGACCTCGTCCCGCTCTCGATTCAGCAGCGTCTGCTCGAAGCCCAACTCCTCGAAAAACTGGGCCGATGGGACGAGGCCCGCACGGTGTATGTGTCGCTCCTGGGAACCACCAACCCCCCACCTCTCGTCTACGCGGCACTCGTCGAGAAACTGATCACGCACGACGAACTCACCACAGCCGGGATGTGGCTTGATCGCCTCACCAAGCAGGCCCCAGGGGCTCCTATCACGCTCGCGCTGACCGCGAAGCTGGCGATTGCCGAGGATGACCGTGACACCGCTGTGGAAGCCGCCAAGGCGCTGATGCCGACGGAGAGCGTGCCCGACGATCGGGTCGGCGACCTGCGGAACACTGCCATGCTGATGGAGGACCTTGGGTTCCCGAAGGCTGCAGACCAGCTCTGGAGCGATTACGCCACGCGGAGTGCGGACGGCGTTCTTGGTCGCTGCGAGTTCCTTGGGCGTCAGAAGCAGACCGCAGAAGCTCTGGCCCTGCTCGAAGAATCCTGGGATCAGCTGCCGCTGGAACGGGTCCTCCAGTCTGGCATCGTGATCGCCAGGAATGAGGGAGAAACGCCAAGCCAGCCGACCATCGCCCTCCTCGATGGCTGGTTCGAGAAGGCCCGCAGAATCGACCCGGGCTCCGTCACGATCACCCTGCTTGAAGCCGAACTGCGTGAACTCGAAGGCCGGCTCGATGATGTTGAGACGCTCTACCGCGAACTGCTCAATCGCGACGATCTCCCCGCGGCACAGCGGGCGATCGTGGCCAACAATCTCGCCTTCTACCTTGCCACACCCGACACGGTGAACGAGGCGAGCAGCCTGATCGACGCCGCGATTGAGCAACTCGGCCCACATCCCGACTTGCTGGATACACGGGGCCTGGTGCGGTTGATCAAGGGCGAGGCGGAAGACTCGGTCGAAGACCTTCAGGAGGCGGTGCTCGCCCCCACCGCGGCGAAGTACCTCCACCTCGCTCAGGCACAGATCGCCGCCAAACAGGTGGCGTCAGCCCGTCGTTCGCTCGAGCAGGCCAAAGAGCTCGGCCTGAACCCAGAGCGTCTCTCTCGATCTGACCGTGTTCGGCTCGAAGAGGTCGAAACCGCGTTGGAAGCTCCCGCCGGAGCCTAGGCTCAACCCTGCAGCATGCGCGAGCGGGCGAGGGCATCCTCCGCCTCGGGAATCATGCCAGCACGCATGCAGGCAACCGAGAGGGCCGTGAAGCTAAACGGGTCATTCGGAGCGAGTTCGCACACGCGCCGAGCATGCTTCACAGCCTCGGGGTGCCGTTCAAGCCGCGTGCACCAGGCCGACATCGCGGAATACGCCAAGGTGAAATCAGGGTGGGAAGCCACCAGGCTCTCGAGCGACGAGACCGCCTCATCCAGCTTTCCGTCCGCCTTCAGCTGCTCTGCGGCCGCGTACAGATCTTCTGGAGCCGCTTCCTCATTTCCCATTTTGACCATCCTTCCGAATCTCTTGTTGTTCGTGCCGCCCTCAACAGATTCGGCACATTCCTAAAAACTGACATTGAATCGACAAGAAAAACAAGCCGATATTCCGCTCTACGTTGTGTTTCAATCAACCTCGCCCAAAGCACCTGGAAGGCGGCCGTGCCGTGAGCATTCATCCACTGGCTTGCGTGGACCCCAAAGCCCACCTTGGGAACGGGGTGCGGGTCGAGGCTTTTGCCCGCATCGAAGGGGACGTGAGCCTCGGTGATTCGTGCGTGGTGCGGACCGGGGCGGTCATCCGCGCCGGTGTTCGGGCAGGATGCGACAACGAGTTTTGCGAGCACGCCGTGATCGGCGGCCCGCCGCAGCATTCCGCGCGCCCAGCCGACACGGGGACGATCGAAATTGGCGACCACAACGTGTTCCGCGAAGGCGTCACGATCCACCTGGCCCTGAAAGCAGGACATGCCACTCAGGTGGGCGACCACAACTACATCATGGCTGGTGGCCACCTCGGTCATGATGTCGTGCTGGGCAGCCACGTGATCTTTGCCAACGGCTCCATGCTCGGTGGGCACGTGACGGTGGAAGATCGCGCGTTCATTTCGGGCGGCGTTGCCGTGCACCAGTTCTGCCGGGTTGGCAAGTTTGCCATGGTCGGCGGGCACGCAAGAGTCGTGCAAGATATCCCACCGTTCATGATGGTCGATGGGATCAGCGGCTGCATCGTCGGCCTGAACACCGTTGGCCTTCGTCGCAGTGGCCATACCACCGCCGAGATGAACGAACTCAAAGCGGCCTACCGCGTCATCTACCGGCACGGCCTGGCGTGGCGGGACGTCATCGCCACGCTGCGAGCCGAGTTTCCTGCTGGCCCTGCCGCCTCGCTGGCGGATTTTTTGGCCAAGGGCACCCGCGGCTTCGCTCAGGAGCGTCGCGGCCCACCCGCGGCAGCCACGATCAAACTTCGCGTTCCAGACGAAGACGAACCGGTCGTGTTGCGAGCCAAGGCTGGCTAGAGCGTCTGCTCAACGGCTTGGTCATTCAACCGAGTCGAGACCGTGCTTCTGCAACTTTCGGCGAAGCACGGAGCGATCGACCCCAAGCAGCTTTGCTGCCAGGGAACGATTCTGCATGGTCGCGGAGAGCGTCCTCTCAAGATGGAGCCGCTCAACGTCGGCCAGGGTCGGCCAATCGCCACCGGGGACCACTGGCGGCAGCACGCTCTCGCGATCGAGCGAGTACGCCTGCATAGGCGACGCCGATGGCTCGACACCACCACGTGCCTGCGGTTCCGGCTCCAGACGCGGCCGTTGCGGCACCCGATACACACCGGTCAGCAGGGTTGGATTGACCACCCCACTCCGAGCGGCCCGCTCGAGTTCCGAAACTTCTTCCTCGACCGTTTCGGTGGAGCGACGGGCAAAATCAATGCCGCTCGCCACGTCACCAGACGATGCGAGCGATGCGAACGCATCAGGATCAATCTCGTCACCAGACGAAAACATGACCGCACGCTCGAGCACGTTTTGCAACTCTCGAACGTTGCCCGGCCAGGAGTACTGCTGCAGCAGATCCACCGCGCCGTCCGACAGCACGCACCCAGCCATTCCATGCTGGGCCGAAAGTTCGGCGAGGTATCGACTCGCAATCAGCGGAATATCTTCCGGGCGATCCCTCAGGGGGATCGTCTCGATCACCACCACATTCAGGCGGTAGAAGAGATCCTCACGAAAGCGTCCCTCGTCAACTTCCGTCTGCAGCGACCGGTTTGTCGCGGCCAAGACCCGGACGTTGACCGGCACTTCCTCATGGCTGCCGACGGGGACCACGGTCCGCTGCTGCAGCACACGCAGCAGCTTGGACTGAATCTCCGGCTCCATTTCCCCGATTTCGTCGAGGAAAATCGTGCCGCCGTCCGCGGCACGGAAGCACCCCAAGGACGACGAGATCGCCCCGGTAAACGATCCCTTCACATGACCAAACATGTGACTCGCGAAGAGCGTCCCGGTGGTCACCGCACAGTCCACGGGAATAAACGCCTTGTCGGCCTTCGGGCCATTGGCGTGAATCGCTCGTGCGATCAACTCCTTGCCAGTACCACTCGGCCCGAGAATAAGCACGTTGGAGGCATGACGAGCAACGCGAGCAAGATCTTCTCGTAACTGACGAGACCACGCAGACACACCGACTATCTTGTCGAGTGCGAGTCGCCCACGGTCGGTTGCCGGTTTGCTCGACACGGAAACGCCTTCTGTTGCTCGCGCCGTTCCCCGATTCCCAGCAGCCGACTGCACACTCCGAGATGCGCCGCTGCCGTCACCGAGTATATCGGCGACGCGTGCGTCAGGCATCTCGTCCGTATGCGGCTCGTGAGAATGCATATGAAAAGGGGAAGGCTGAAACGTAAGGACTTTCGACAACCGCTAAGAATACCTTCTCGGCCAGTTCACCGCAAACACATGACCTTCCCCAAAAAAGGGGCCCCGTCCACCTCGCCAGTCGTTTTTTCTCGTAAAACCGTTGAAAATGCTCCAATCCTCCCTCCCTACCTGGCATGATGGAGCCGTCCGAGCCTGTTCTCCGGACGGAGACACTCCGTGCGACGACTCATAGGCCAAGATTAAGCATTCCCTTTTGCCACGCACCGCTGAGCGGCCCCACTCCTCACCAACTCCGCTCTCCACGCCCCATGCCCCAGTCCGCTTCAAGCCGCCGCGATGCCGCCGCCATTTCGCTCCCCCAGGCGACTGGCGATCGCCGGTTGCCCTGGCTCCAGCAGTGGCGAACCGCCCTGGCAGCCGCAGTGGCGTTGGTCGGCCTCGCGACGGCCGGCTGGTGGGTGGTTGACCGGGTGCTCCTCGATCGTCAGCCGATTGTGGTAGGCATCCTGCATTCCCTCACCGGCCCAATGGCCATCAGCGAAGTCTCGATGATGAACGCTGAAGTGCTCGCTCTCGAAGAGATCAACGAGTCTGGCGGCCTGCTCGGCCGGCCCGTCCGTTGGGTGATCGCGGATGGGGCCTCTGACTGGCCAACGTTCGCACGAAAAGCCCAAGAACTGATCCACGACGAAAAAGTGGATGTGATTTTTGGCTGCTGGACATCGGCCAGCCGAAAAACCGTGCTTCCGGTCATTGAGGCTGCCGACCACCTGCTTGTGTACCCGATGGCCTACGAAGGCCTCGAGCAATCTCCCAACGTGATCTACGTGGGGGCCGCTCCGAATCAACAGATTATCCCCGCAGTGCAGTGGGCATCATCCTCCCTCAACGCCAAACGATTCCTGCTGGTTGGGTCTGACTACATCTGGCCGCGCTGCGTCAACGCAATCGCCGGAGACCAGATCCGCGGGCTCGGCGCCGAACTCGTCGGAGAGTCGTACGTGGCGTTTGGGAGCGATCAGGTTGATCCTCTCGTGCAGGAGATCGTGCGAACCCGCCCCGACGTGGTGCTGAGTTCGGTGGTTGGGGATTCGGCCGTCGCCTTTTTCCGACGCCTCCGACAGGCCGGCATCCGCAGCGAAGACGTGCCAGTCATCAGTTTCTCGATCGCTGAAGACGAACTGCAGACGATGCCTCGCGGCGACATGGTGGGGGACTACGCAGCATGGAACTATTTTCAGAGCCTCGACAGTCCGGCGAACCAGGCCTTCGTGAAAGCCTTCAAGGCTCGGTACGGCAGCGAACGGCCCACAAGCGCGGTTGCCGAGTCGTCTTACACAAGCGTGCGTCTCTGGGCTCAGGCCGTCCTGGAGGCAGGCACCGCCGACGTTGTTCAAGTCCGCAGCAGCCTTCGCAGCCAGAGCATGCTCGCTCCGGAAGGTGTGGTGTCGATCGATCGCCAAACGAACCACGCCTGGCTGCCGGTCCGCATCGGCAGAATCCAAGCGGATGGCCAGTTTGAGATTGTGTGGGATAGCCAGCGTGCCGTCCGGCCCGTCCCCTTCCCGCTGACAAGATCGCGAGCAGATTGGGAACAGTTCGTCCGCGACCTCTATCAGTCATGGGGCCGCCGCTGGTCGCGACCGGTCTCGGCGTCCCAGACGCCCGCTGCCACGGGGAGGACTGGCGAATGAAGCCTCAGCGGAGCAGCCTTCTCAGACGCTCGATTGCGGGCCGTTTGCTGTTTTGGTTCCTCGTGATCGCGCTGGTTCCGTGCGGCCTGCTGACCGCCGTCACCGCGAGGATTGCCTCCGATGCGCTCTCGTCGTCGGTCCGCAGCACGCTCTCCATGATTGCCGATAACAAGGCGCTCGCGATGGAACGCTATGCGGTCGAGCGTCTCCGCGACGGCACGGCGCTCGCCCGAGGCCCCACGTTCAGCGAAGCCATCACCAACCTCACTTCGGTCGCAGGGGAGACCGATAACGCCGGGCCCGGGCAGGCAAGCCTGGCGATGCGGCTCAAGGCGGCCTCCGCCGACTTCACTGAGTTTCTGGAGTATTCCGCGAGCGCCTTTGACTACTGCCAGCTGCTGCTGGTGGACCAGACCGGCCGCGTGCTCTTCTCGCTCGACGATGAATCGATTGCGAACGGGCGATCGCTCCTTTCGGGTCAGCTTGCCTCGTCCGAACTCGCCGGAGGCTTTGACCGCTCCCGCACCCTGCTTCAGTCCGACCTGACGGGCTTCCAGTCGTATGGAGGGAGTCGACCGATGGCCTTCGTGACCTGCCCCATCCTTGATGACGAGCAGGTGATCGGCGTGCTGGCCCTTGGCTTCTTTCCCGACCCACTTTGGAACATCCTGGCAGACTACTCGGGCCTCGGCTCGACTGGCGAAATCCTCACCGGCGAGTTGCGCGGTGACGCCGTCCTCGTGACCGCACCGCTGCGAAACGCCGTGGATGCCGCGTTTCGGCTGCAGATCCCACTCGGCGGCGATGAAGCGATCGCCGCCCAAGAGGCTTCCCGCGGCAATCGCGGCTACGGCATCATCCAGGATTACAACGGCGTGGAGTCGGTGGCCGCGTGGCGATACCTTCCCAGTTTTCGCTGGGGCCTGATCGTCAAGCAGGCTCACAGCGAAGCCTTTGCCCTGGCGCGTTTCCAACGCTTCGCCATCGTGCTGCTGTCGCTGGCCACCATCGTCGGCGTCACGGTCGCGGCGTTTATCGTGGCTCGATCCATCTCCACACCGATTCGGACGGCCGTCGCCGTCGCGTCGCAAGTCGCCGGCGGTGATCTGCGGGCCGAAGTCACCGCGGCCGGTGACGACGAAACGGGGATCTTGCTGGAAGCGATCCAACGGATGACCCTCGATCTCCGTGGCCTGATTGGTCGCATCCAGCAGTCTTCGGTCGCCTTGATCTCGACCGCCACCGCGATCCAAGCAACCTCGAGTGAACAGCAGCAGGTGATCACCGACTACGGCGCCTCCACCAGCCAAGCCGTCGCGGCGGTCAAGCAGATCTCGGTCACCAGCCAAGAGCTGGTGCGGACAATGACCGAGGTGAACGACATGGCCGCGCACACCGGAGCCATGGCGGCCGAGGGGCGTGGCAACCTCGTCGGCATGGACGAGATCATGCGACAGCTCGCGGACTCCACGAGTTCGTTCGGTGCAAAACTCGGTGTGATCAGCGAGCGGGCCGCCAACATTAACCTCGCCGTCACCACGATCACGAAGGTGGCCGACCAAACCAACCTGCTCTCAATCAATGCGGCCATCGAAGCAGAGAAGGCGGGCGAGTATGGGCTCGGCTTTCTCGTCGTGGCCCGCGAAATCCGCAGACTTGCCGATCAGACCGCCGTTGCCTCGCTCGACATCGAACGGATGGTCAAGGAGATGCAGTACAGCGTCTCTGCTGGTGTGATGGAGATGGATAAGTTTGCCGAACAGGTTCGTGGGGGCGTCCAAGAGATTGGCCTCGTCGCCGAACAGCTCGGCGAAATCATCGAAGCGGTTCAAGGCATTTCCGGTCGGTTTGGTCAGGTCACCGAAGGCATGCGGGCACAGTCGCAGGGAGCCGAGCAGATTCGCGAGGCCATGGTGCGGCTTGCCGACGGCGCTTCACGAACGGCCACCTCGCTTGGCGACTTCAACAAAGCCACGACCCATCTCCGCGAGGCCGTTGGTGGCCTTAAGGAAGAGGTGGCTCGATTCACGATCTGAAGGAGCCGCCAACCGGCGGACTCATGCCATGCAACTGCTGACCTTCACCGTCGGGGGGCAGTCTTATGCAATCGAATCGAAAAAGGTGGTTGAGGTGCTCCCCCTCGTCACCACGCGGCCGATCCCTCACCTCCCCGACTATCTGCCTGGGATTTTCACTTACCGCGGCCGATTTGTGCCGCTGGTCGACCTCGGGCTGCGGATCAGCGGCACCCCGCTTACGCGCCGCCTCAGCACCCGCGTGATCGTCGTGGAAATCGAAATGAGCGACGGGGCAGCCCCGTCGCAGCCGTCTCGTCTGGTGCGGTTTGGAATCATGGCCGAGAATGTGGTGACGATTCGTTCCACGGGGACTTCTGCAGGCGAGTTGGAGACCAAAGACCTCGCTGCCGATGCCTACCTTGGCCGGCTGCTGAGGCTCGACGGACAGACCGTGCAGATGCTCTTGCCCGAATGCGTGATCCCTCACGAACTGTTGGCCAGCCTTTTCCCGGACCGCCCCCATGATGCCGACACGAGCGATCGACTCACCTCAGCCCGGTCCTGACCAGACCGCTGGGGGTGAGGCTTCGCCTGAGGCGTCCCCCCGCGGCGTGCTCGAGCAGCTGCTTGCGCAGTGGATCGGCCTCGATCCCGCCACCCTGGGATCGGCGTCGTTGGCCCGTGCATGCAAGCGACGAATGGAGGCCTTGGGGCTGAACAGCCTCGAACAACTCCACGCAGCGATCGAAGCGGATCCACAACAGCGCGACCTCCTGGTCGAAGAAGTGGTGGTCTCAGAAAGCTGGTTTTTTCGAGACGAGCCAACCTTCGCATTCCTGGAATCCTTCGCGCGGACGATCGCGGCCCTGCCCGGGCGACGTCCGGTACGGATTCTGAGCATGCCCTGTGCGTGCGGTGAAGAGCCCTACTCGATTGCGATGCGACTGCTCGATGCGGGGATGCCCACCGAGTCGTTCACGATCGATGCCTTTGACGTGAGCCATGTCTGCCTCGAAAAGGCTCGGGCCGGGAGTTACTCTGCCAACGCGTTTCGCAACGCAGACCAGACTTTTCGTCGCCGCTGGTTTCGCGAAGAAGAGCGCCGCTCGGTGATTGATCCGGCAATCCGCGCCAAGGTGCACTTCGCCTGGGGGAATCTGCTCGACCGGAACTTTGCTGTCGGCGTACCGCGGTACGACATCATTTTCTGTCGCAATCTGCTGATCTACCTCACCGCCCCCGCACGTCAGCAGGCGGAAGCGACGCTCGATCGGCTGCTCGCCTCCGACGGAGCGCTGATTCTCGGGGCCGCCGAACCACCCATCATGCGTGGCCCCTGGATTCCGGCTGGTAGTTCCTCCATGTTTGCCCTGCGGCGACGACCAGCGTCTGCGAGTGGGCACGCCTCCCAGCCAACGCGTTTCACCGCAGGAGGAGGTCGCGAGCCCCGATCAACAGCCTCCGGGGCAGCAGGAGCCCTGCCTCCGAAGCCTCGCGCGCGCGTTCCATCCCGTGCGGCAGAAACACTGGGCGATCCGGAACCTCAGCAGGTCGTGGCAGACGCTCGCGGACGGCTGCTGGAAAAGGTTGGGCATCTCGCCAACGCGGGTCGCCACACGGAAGCCATTGCCGCATGCGAGGCACACGCTCGGGATGCCGGCCCCTCCTCCGACCTGTTCTTCATGCTGGGGACGCTCTACCAGGCCCATGGCGACCTCGACCGCGCTGAGGGCTGCTTTCACAAGACGCTTTACCTCGACCCGCTTCATGAAGAGGCTGCGCTCGCGCTTGCCTTGGTCGCGGGAAGCCGTGGTGATGAGCGGATGGCGGAATCCTATCGCGAAACCGCATCTCGTATCTTTATGCGAAAGGCATCGCGATGAGCACTCCCAACGACCGCATCGCCGAACTCATCGGCTCTTCCACGAGCCGTCCGCGTCGACACATCACTCCACCCATGGACGAGTGCTGGTCGAAGATTGGTGTGGCGGGGGACCGGAGTTGCCCCGAGCTCGAAAGCTTCATTCATTGCCGCAACTGCCCCGTCCTTGCCGAGGCCGCACGCACCTTCTTCGACCGCGAACCACCGGAAGGCTACCTGGAAACCTGGAGCGAGATTCTCCAGACGCCCGAAGAGGAAACCGAAGCCGATGCGGTGAGCATGCTCATTTTCCGAGTCGGGAGAGAATGGCTCTCGCTGGCGACACCGCTGCTGGTTGAAGTCACCGAAATGAAGCCGCTCCACACGATCCCCCATCGCCGAGGTGGGGTTCTCGAAGGGATCGTCAACATCCGTGGGCAAATCCAACTCTGCGTCTCCCTGGCAAAACTCCTCGGCATCGACGTCACCTCCGAACTCAACGTGCCGCAAGACACCCTCTCGCCCCTCGCAGGCGAAGGCTCGGCAAAGCGACTTCTGGTGATCGAGGATGGCGAGGAGCGGTGGGTGATTGCCGTGGATGAGGTGGCGGGCGTGCATGCCGTTCCAAGATCTCAGCTGCGGTCGGTGCCCTCCACCGTTGGCCAAGCTGGGAGCCGACACGCCGAAGCCTTGGTGGACTGGCGAGACACTGTCGTGGGATTCCTCGACGGAGACCGCCTTCTGGAACATCTCCGCGCAGAACTCTCGGCATAGGAAGGGGAGACGATGGCGGACGATCTCAGCGGATTCTCAATGCTCGAGCTGTTTCGACTGGAAGCAGAGAGCCAGACCGCAATCCTTTCCTCGGGCATTCTGGCTGTTGAAGAAACGCAGCGTTCTCCAGAGACCATTGAGGCGATGATGCGGGCGGCCCATTCGCTCAAAGGGGCCGCACGGATCGTTGGGCTCGAACCCGCGGTGCAGGTCGCCCATTCGCTCGAAGACTGTTTTGTGCTGGCAGGCAAAGGGGAGTTTCTCGTCGGTTCGGAGCATGTCGATGTGCTTCTCGCCGCGGTCGACTTCCTCAGTTCGATCGCCAAGGCGTCCGACGCGCTTGATGCGGATGCGCCGTGGGCCGACCGCGCTACCGCACTCGTCCGAGACCTCAACGCATTGCCAACTCGAGGGTCGACTGCCTCCACGCCCTCTCCTGCAGAGCCCGATCCACCGGCCAACGACGAGGCGGCCGCTCCCCCGGCGCCCGCCGTGGCCGAAGAGCCCTCCCCCACGAAGGCACCCGTCGCTGTCGCAGCGCCCTCGACAGTGTCTGCCGCCCCCTCCGCCTCCGAGCCGACAGAACCCACGAAGCCGGCGGCCGCTCGGCCGATCGACCAGACCGATCGGGTGGTGCGGGTTTCCGCCGACAGCCTGACGCGGCTGGTGGCGCTTGCCGGTGAGTCGCTCGTAGAAGCGCGGCAATTGCGGCCGTTCGTCGACTCCATGCTGCATCTCCGTGGCCGGCAAACCGAACTGTGCGATCAGCTTTCCGCACTGGAAGAACGGCTGCGGACCGGGGATGTGATTCTCCCCGCGGCGGATGTCGAACTGATCGCGCGTGCCCGGGCAGCCTCCGAAGACAACCTGGCTCGATTCACCGACCGCGTGGAAGAGTTCGAAGCCTTCGCCCGCCGAAATGAAGACCTCTCCAATCGGCTTCACCATGAGGTGATCAAGAGCCGCATGCGTCCGCTCGCCGACGGGATTCGCGGCTTCCCGCGAATGGTTCGGGACCTCGCGCGAAAACTGGGCAAGCAGGTACGGTTTGAGGTCCAAGGAGATCAGACGGGAGTCGACCGCGACATCCTCGACAAGCTCGAAGCGCCTCTCTCCCACCTGATTCGCAACGCCCTCGACCACGGCCTCGAGCAGCCACCAGAGCGAGAAGCCGCAGGAAAGTCGCCAGTCGGCTCGATTCGTCTCGAAGCGAGGCATCGTGCGGGGATGCTCAACATCACGTTGGTCGACGACGGCCGTGGGATCGATGTCGACGCCCTCCGCCGACGGGCGATTGATCGCGGACTTGTGGCCAGAGCCGTCGCCGATCAGCTCACGGAAATGGAACTGTTGGAGTTCCTCTTTCTGCCGGGCTTCTCCACCAAAGATGTCGTCACCGAGATCTCTGGACGAGGCGTGGGGCTCGATGTGGTGCAAAGCATGGTGAAAGCCGTAGGGGGCAACGTCCGCATTGCCACGCAGCCAGGCTGGCAGACCACCTTCACCCTCCAACTCCCCATCACGATGTCGGTCATCCGCGCGTTACTCGTGGAGATCGGGGGTGAACCCTACGCCTTCCCACTCACGCGGATCGACCAGATCATCCACTGCCGCCACAGCGAGCTCCGCACGGTCGAAGGACGGCAATACTTCGACCGCGATGGCATCTCCATCGGCCTCGTGATGGCCTCACAGATTTTGGAAATCCCCTCCGGGGGACCGCCGAGCGATCCCTTGCCGGTCGTGGTCGTCAGCGATCGCGGCCAGCAGTTTGGACTGATCGTCGACACCTATCTTGGTGAGCGTGACCTGGAAGTGCGGCCCCTCGACACGCGTCTGGGCAAAGTCCCCGACATCAACAGCGCCTCACTCCTGGAAAACGGCAGTCCAGTGTTGATTGTCGACGTGGAGGATCTGGTCCGGTCGATCGACAATGTGCTCGCAGGACGACGCCTCTCCCGCGTGGAGTTCGAGCGGCTCGCCGAAAAGGAACGGCAGCGGAAGCGGATTCTCGTGGTCGACGACTCGATCACGGTCCGCGAACTGGAGCGTCAGCTGTTGCAGTCTCGCGGCTTTGCCGTCGACGTGGCGGTGGATGGCATGGATGGCTGGAATGCGATCCGCTCGGTCCACTACGATCTGATCGTGACCGACGTCGACATGCCCCGCATGGATGGCATCGGCCTGGTGGCACTCGTCAAAGCAGATCCCTCGCGAAAAGACATCCCCGTGGTGATCGTGTCCTACAAAGACCGAGAAGAAGATCGCCTGCGGGGGCTTGATGCGGGGGCCAACCGCTACCTGACGAAGAGCAGTTTCCACGACGAGACCTTTCTCAACACGATCGTCGACCTAATCGGAGAGGCCACGCAGTGAGAATCGGCATCGTCAACGATATGAAGGCTGCGTGCGAAGCCCTGAGACGGGTCGTCGACAGCATGCCCGACCACGAACTCGCCTGGACAGCAGGAGATGGAGTGGAGGCGATTGCCATGGCGCGGCGGGATCGCCCCGACCTGATTCTCATGGATCTGCTCATGCCCCACGTCAACGGCGTGGAAGCCACACGGCAGATCATGAAGGGTTCGCCGTGTGCCATTCTGGTGGTCACCGCAACGGTCAGCGGCAACATCTCCCTCGTCTACGACGCGATGGGGCATGGTGCCCTCGACGCGGTCGACACCCCGATTCTCGGAGCGGCAGGCGAGGTCAGCGGCGCAACCGCACTTGTGGAGAAGATTCGCACGATTGCCAAACTGATTGGGGCGTCTGCTCGCCCCAAACCTGCTGCGATCGGCTCCCACACCTCACCCCCTCGCCTGCTGGTGGTGGGCGCGAGCACGGGTGGCCCCAAGGCGCTTTCGGACCTCCTTACACCGCTGCCCCACGATTGGAACGTGGCGGTCGTGATCGTGCAGCATGTCGACGTGGCGTTTGCCCCCGGCCTTGCCAAGTGGCTTGGCGATCGCACCAGCCGTTCGGTGCGTGTCGCGGAGCACGGCCAGACGCTGCAGGCCGGCGATGTCGTCGTCGCAGGCACCAACGACCACCTGATCTACTCCAAGCAGAAGACGCTCGAATACACCGACGAACCGCGCGACGTTTTCTTCCGGCCGAGCGTGGACGTCTTCTTCACCAGCGTCGCGCAGCACTGCGCTCGGTCCGGCGTGGGCGTGTTGCTCACCGGGATGGGAAAGGATGGGGCCGCTGGGCTCGGGAAACTCCGCAGCCGTGGCTGGCACACCATCGCCCAAGACGAAGCCTCAAGCGTTGTCTGGAGCATGCCCAAAGCGGGCATTGACGCCGGTGCCGCCTGCGAAGTGCTGGCAGTCGAGCGGATGCCGAGTTCTCTGATCGCCCGGCTTGCCGAGTAGGGCTATGTCCGCTCGAGTCCTCTCATCACCCTCAGAACTGTCTCTTCACGACCATCAACCGCGACCACCTGCACGCCGATCGGCAAACCAACACTGCCGGCATCGGTCTCCGCCGCAGCCCGCAGCACTGGGTCACGGGATGAAGGGCGGCCGATCGTCTCCCCAGCCCGCACACGCGTCACGGGCACGGTCGCGGCAGGCAGATCGAACAGGCTCGCAAGCAGACATGGAAATGCTGCCAAGATCAGCCGTCCCGCGGTTGCATGCCGGAGAGCAGGCAGCGCCGACACCGGGCACACGATCGCGTCGATCCCTTCGGCTCGCCGCCAGTTCTCAAGGATCGACGCGAGGGCGAGGCGAGCCCGCAACAAGGCATCGCAGGCATCCGTTGAGAGCGGACCTGTTTTGCGGACGGCAATCGACTCAATCCGACGCCCAACCAGGCCCGCGATCCCCGCCACCAGCGGCCGCTGCCAGCGAGGCATCCCCGCAATTCGCAGCAGTTCACCAACCTGAGGGATCGCCGGGGAATCCGCCAGCAGATTCTCGATCGCCTTCCCG
The DNA here is from genome assembly GCA_029978905.1 of Planctomycetota bacterium. Classification (GTDB taxonomy): domain Bacteria; phylum Planctomycetota; class Planctomycetia; order Pirellulales; family UBA1268; genus M30B53. The sequence continues at coordinate 32,491 of JAPOIM010000007.1, read as the reverse complement.
CCATCAGCACTGACGAGCGACAGATGGAGCCAGCCTGCGAGTTCGACGAGGCTGTCTTCGACCTGCCGCGTGCGACAGCCCGAGGCCTCCAGCTGTGAGACGGCTTCGCGAACCCCTCGTTTCACGGCCAACGAGGCAGGAATCGGCCCCGCGGTGTCCCACCATCCAACCACGGGGGTTGTGGCCGTCGTGGCCGGGGGGAGCAGCGGACGCCCCACGACCGCCTCCACCGCAACGATCGCATCCCCAACGGATCGCGTGAGCACGCCGGCCCGCGACGTCATGCCCCGCAGCGACGGCATCGTGTGAAACGCGCCGCCTGTCCCAAGGCACCTCGTGGAAGGCAGGTAGCCCACGATTCCACAGGCATGCGCCGGCTGCCGAATGCTCCCGGCGAGATCGTTGCCAAACGCGAGCGGCACGACGCCCGCCGCCACCAAGGCCGCATCGCCACCACTCGAGCCCCCGGGCCCTCGCTCGCGGTCGCGGGGATTGACCGTTCGGCCAAAGACGGGGTTGTCGGTTTCATGGAGATAGAGCGCCTGCGGCACGTTGGACTTCCCAACGATGACCGCGCCCGCGGCCCGCACCCGCTGCACCAACTCACAGTCCTGTGCGTCGTGCGCTTGCTGTCGTGGCAGAATCCCCAGGGTGGTGCGCAGGCCTGCGACCGCGAAGCAGTCTTTGAAACTCACGGGCACGCCGGCGAGCGGCCGCGCATCGCCTGCACGAATCGCTCCCGCCTCATGCGTGGCGGCCTCCATGCGGGGCTGCACCAGCGCATTGAGCCAAGCGTGCGACTCGTGCCAGCGTTCTACCGCACCCGCGAGGTGCTCTGATGCCGAAACCTCTCCGCGTTTGATGGAATCGCGTATTGTCACCACATCGTTAGGCATCGCTTCTCCGCAACCGGGCACCGTCACTCAGCTGATACGGGAACGTCGCCCGCGGGCATCGACCCGTCCGCGTCGCGGGTGACAAAACTCGCCGCCCACATCGCGTCGCCAGCCACCATCACCCCCACGGCCACGACCTCCGTCCCCTCTTCCATAGCTGGCGGTCGACTGGAGAGAACCGTCACCAGCGGAGACTCGGCACCATCAACTCCCGTGTGGAGCGTCGAGGTCCACACCATGCCAACCTGCCGCACCTCCGCGATCCTGCCAGGCACCACGATGCCCTGGGAGTCCCGTTTGGTCGCCTTGATCCATTGCTGGGCTAAATCGCCAAACTCGGCGTAGGCCGCTGGGTTTTCGCCAATGCGCTGCACCATGCTCGCCAGGGGCTGAGCCACGCGCGTCGTGGATCTTCCAGACTCCGCCATCACCTGCTCGGTCGCAACGGCTTCTTCGCCGACCGCAGCGAGGCTCTTGTACCAGTCCACCAGCGCTGCTTTCCGCATCGAGTCAGGTGCGTCTTCGGGAACGCCCAGCACACTCGCCAGCATCACCCCCGCCCGCGCCGTCGCCATCTCAAGCATCGCCAGATCCGCCGCCGCCAGCAGGGCATCCTCAGCAGGCTCGTCACGACCATCCGTCGCTTCGTCGAGCGGCAACGCCCCCCCCGTGCCGGCAGGCATCTCAGACACCACCCGGTCGTCTTCTGCCGCCCGTGCGCCAGCGAGTGGATCGTCCGCCGCCACGAGGCCTTCCTCGGGCAACCGCGGCAGACCACGTGGATCAGGAATCCTCAACCCACGCGACGCTCGCGGTGCCCGGAGTTCTTGGGGAATCAGGAACGAGAGCGTTTCTGGCATCACCCGCGCGATCCCAAAATCATCTCGACGAAAGCCCCACAGGAGAATCACGATGACGATTGGTATCGCCATCAGTCCCCCCACCACCACACCGACCACGGAGCCGGAGGCGTGCTTTCGTCGCAGTGGCCTCGGGGGCAGACTTCCCTGCACCCCGTCGCGACGGCCGCCCCGGACTTCCATCGGGTGATCAACCTGAGGGCCTGCTGCGGCCTCCTCGTCTTCGTCGAAGTCGTCGCTGGATTCCCAACCGCCGGGGAGTTCGTCCTGCGACGTCTCACCGATCAGATCCGCTGCCATCTCAGGGTTGTCGAGTTCGGCAAACTCTGAAAACTCCGACCCAACCTCGTCACCGTCTTCACCACGGTTCGGATCGTCACCGGCCGGAGAAGCCACGGCGCCAAACTCGGCCTCGAGATCAGGGAGGATCCCCTCGGGGAGTTCAAAGGCCCCAGACAGCCCCGACCCTTCGGCAGCGTCATCTCCTACGAAAGCAGCGTCGTCGGACGACACCTGCTCTGGCTTGTCTTCACCCATCGTTCAGCACCTGCGCATACCCATCCGATCGCTGAAGTCTACCAACTGCAGCTTTTCGGCTTCCACTTGCTGGCCGGCACGCCGCTCGCCGGCCGTTTTGCCACGCGATGGATTGTGAGACACCATTAACCAATGATGGAAAAACGATCGGTGGCACCGACGTGGAACGAGAGCGGCACCGACACCGCACACCTCGAGGATGACAGTCATGGGACTTGATGTGCTGGTCGTGGCCCCGCACCCCGACGATGCCGAACTTGGCATGGGAGGCACCATCGCCCGCATGCTCGACGACGGACTGTCTGTGGGGGTGCTGGACCTGACCAACGGGGAGCCCACCCCGCGTGGGTCCGTCGAGATCCGCGCGAGAGAAACCGCAGCCGCCACAGCAGCCTTGGGGCTGACGTGGCGAGAGAATCTCGACCTTCCGAACCGCAAACTGCGAGCCACGCTCAAGGCCCGCGCCGCTTTGGCGTCCGTGTTTCGCCGAGAACGCCCTCGCTGGCTCTTTGCGCCGTACTGGGTCGATGCCCACCCGGATCACACCGCCGCGACGAAACTCACCGAAGCCGCGAGGTTTTGGGCGAAGCTCACAAAATGTGACCTTCCTGGTGAACCTTGCCACCCAGAGAGAGTTTTCTACTACTCCTGCGTGCACTTGCGGGTGGTCCGAATGCCCGCGTTTGTGGTGGATATCTCGAGCGGCTGGGATCGGAAGTGGAAGTCGCTTCTCTGCTACGAAAGCCAGTTACCGCAAGAAGGGCCACGTCCTACCGTGCTCGATCGCGTCGACGCTGCAGGCTCGTGGTGGGGTTCCTCGATCAACACGCTGCGTGGTGAACCTTTCTACTCCCGCGAACCGCTCGGTCTGCGCAGTTTTGGCGGACTCTTCTGACGCACCGCCACAGCCCGGGTCATCGTGGCAAGGTTGTCCGGTAGCACCGACTGAAGAGGCTGGATTTGCAGACCTGGCCCGCATGCCAACGGCGGTCGATATCTCCCGTGGTTGGTCTTGTGAAGTCCCGTCTTTCTCACTCACGTCCGGGGCCTGTCGGATGCCTGCTCGCGACATCAACGTGATCGCCCTGGTCAAGGGTTCGGAGCGCTACGTCTTCCTCTTCGACGACGATAGCAGGACGGAAACGCTGAAGATGCTCGGGCGGTATGCGGCCAACCCCGAGTTGAGTTTCTCCTGGTACGACGCGGCGGTCCTCGGCCAGAAGGTTCGGCAGTGCAGCCAAAAGGCTGCTCGCGGCCGGCTTGCTCCACCCGCAGACCGCGCGGCGTGACATGCGCTCCCCCAGCGTCACAAGCCGGGCAGCACGCAGCACGACCACGCAGCCTGATCGCCCACCTTCTGCCGGTGCTCAGACGGCGCTGCAACTTCCCCAGGCACTCGCGACCGCGCTCGACCGCTTTCTGACATACATGCAGGCGGAGAAGTCCGCCTCGCCGCACACGCTCAAGGGCTACCGAGAAGACCTTCTGCAGTGCTGTGAGTTTCTGACCTCGGCGGGCTGTCGCGCCCCTGGCGACGCGACGAGCGTGCTCTTGCGGCGTTATGCCGCCGCCCTTCACGCCTCTGGCTATGCCGCCTCGACGGTGGCCCGGAAACTGGCCAGCATGCGAAGCTTCTATCGCTTCGGACAGCGAGAAGGCTGGGTCGCGGCGAATCCAGCCAAGCCGGTAAAGAGTCCTCGCCGCAAGCGGCCACTCCCGTCGTTTCTCACCCACGACGAGATCCTGCGGTTGCTCGATGCCCCCGCAAGTTCAAGCGTTGGCGACATCCGTGACCGGGCGATCCTGGAATTGATGTATTCGTCTGGCGTCCGCGTCAGCGAACTGACGGGCCTCGACGACCACGACCTCGACCTCCTTGGCGGCACGATCCGCGTCCGCGGAAAAGGTCGCCGCGAGCGACTGGGGATCGTGGGAACGCACGCCGCAGACGCCGTCCGCGACTGGCTGGAGGCCCGGCGCACCCTGCCAGCCCCTGCGGCCTCCACAGCACGACCGCCGCTGTTTCGCAATCGCTTCGGCAAACGGCTATCCGTGCGGGGCGTCGCGAGGCTGCTTGAAAAGCACCTGGCCGTCGCCGGCCTCATCGGGCGTGCAAGCCCACACACCCTTCGCCACAGTTTTGCCACGCACCTGCTCGACAACGGCGCCGACATCCGCAGCGTGCAAGAACTGCTCGGTCACAAGAGCATCGTGACCACGCAGGTGTACACCCACGTCACCACCGCTCGTCTCCTTGACGCGTTCAACAAAGCGCACCCGCGCGCCGGGTAAATCCACGCCCGCGAAAAAAACCTGGGAAGGCTTTTTCCAAGAATGCTCAGACGAGGCCGTGGCGGACAGCCCAAACCGCGGCCTGCGTACGATCCGCAACGGAAAGCTTGCGAAGGATGTTCTGCACATGCTCCTTCACAGTTTCCACACTGATCGTCAACGACTGGGCAATCTCCTTGTTGGAAAGCCCGAGCGCCATGTGACGGAGCACCTGCGTCTCACGCTGCGTGAGGGGGATGTTGGGATCGGGCGCGGCGACGCGATTGGCCATGGTGGTCGCCACCCGACGCAGTTCGCCGGCCTTCATGGGCAGTTGCCCCGCGGCGGCCCCTGAGATCGAGTTGATCAACTCAGCGCGAGTCGACCCCTTCAGGATGTAGTCGTGGGCCCCCCCAGCGACCGCTCGAGCCACATATGTCGGATTGTCAAATGTGGAGAGCATCACCACCTTGACCGCGGGCATATCGGCTCGCACGCGCTCAAGCGTCGCCAAGCCGTCCGTGCCCGGCATCCGGATGTCCAGGAGCAGCACGTCAGGCTTGAGCTTCTTGGTCAGTTTCAGGGCCTCATCACCGTCAGCAGCTTCACCAACAATCTTGACGTCCGACCCCTCAAGCAGACCAGCAAGCCCCTTGCGAACCACCTCGTGATCGTCGGCAATCACAACTTTGACTGACATGTGTTCCCCTGTGGGTTTGGGAGCGAACCAAACTGCATTTTAAGATACTTCAATTTATTTGAACGAGAAAGACAGCCTGTCGTTTCGGTCCCCATCGTTTCGTTCAGGCTTTGTCCGCCGCACCGAGATCTCACTCAGGGGGCAGCTGCTGCGCACGCATGCTCGCGAGCATGGCATCAGCCCCTTGCTCACGCAGCCCTTCGGCAACACGAACGCCCAAACGAGCCGCCATTTCCAAGGCAACGTCGTCTGCCATCCCGGCAATCTCCACGGCGGCGGTCATATCGATCCGACGCACGCCATCTGATGTATTGTCGAGGACGCAGGCCGTGAGTTCCAGAAACCCCCTCCCTTCAACGGCGTATCCGCCAATCGGAGCGAGGCACCCCCCCGCCAGCGACGAGAGACACTTCCGTTCCGCGACCACCGCCCGGTGCGACTGAGGGTCGTCGATCCGAGCCAAAGCCTCGCAGACGGTGTGGTCGTCGGCTCGCGCTTGAATCGCGAGGGCCCCCTGGGCGATCGCTGGCCAGAAGCGAGGCGGGGCGAGAAGTTCTACCCCACGGTCCGCCTGCCCAACCCGTTCGAGGCCCGCGGCCGCCAAAATGATGCCGGCGTACTCTCCCGACGACACCCGCTGCAACCGGGTGTCGATGTTGCCTCGCAGAGGCGCCGTCATGAGATCCGGCCGCAACTTCTTCAGCTGCGTCACGCGGCGAATGCTGGAGGTGCCGATCACCGCGTCAGGCGGCAGGTCCTCAAGTTTCGCTCCATCCAACGTGATCAGCACGTCGAAGGGGGTGACCCGGGGAGGTACGGCCACCACGATCAGCCCAGCAGTGTCTGTTGTCGGCAAGTCTTTGCAACTGTGGACCGCCGCATCGACGCGCCCTTCCAGCAGCGCCTTCTCCAGTTCGTGCACAAACACGCCGTCGCGACCAAGGCTCGCGATCGGAGACTCTCGATCGGCGTCGCCTGTGGTTTGAATGATCTCGACGGTGACGTCGCACCCAGCAGCGCGAAGCTGGTCTGCGACGTGGCCGGTCTGCGTACGCGCGAGCAGACTCCCACGTGTGCCAAGAACGATTGGGGGCATTGCTGACAATCAGGGGTGAGGGGGAGCTGCCGCGTCGTGTCGGCAACCACCGCGACTTGCTGGAAGGAGAAACAAGGATCTACGGATCGTCATCAGCCAGGTGGTCCGACCGTTCCGCTTTCGCCACCGCAGCAAGATACACCTCCAGGGCTCCGGCGGCGAGAAGGGCATGTGTACAGGCAGCCACTGTCGCCCCTGTGGTGATCACATCATCCACCACGAGCACCCGCTTCCCGCGGAGGCGACGATCCGCGAGAAAAGCCCCCGCGACATTGGCTGGACGCTGCTGCGGTGGCAAGGTGTTCTGCATGCTCGTCGCTCGCGTGCGACGCAGCCACGCCCGCGCCGGCCGCTGGAGCCTCTCCGCCACGGCTGCCGCGAGCACGTGGGCCGAGCTTGCCCCCCGCACCACGCGGCGACGCCAGTGCATGGGCACGGGCACCACGAGGTCGGGAGGTGGGGCCGCGCGGAGGTGGGCGTGAACCTGGTCGCCCAAACGCCTCCCCAAGGCCAAAGCCACCGATTCTCCCGACGCCCGCTTGGCCCGCAGCACAGCCTCCCGCACGAGATCCCCGTACGTCGCAAAAATGACCGCCCCCCGCCAAGGAAGCGCATGGCCTCGACAGGCCTCGCAGTCGGCCGATTCCAGCGAGTGACTGCAGGTCGCCCCGCAGCGTGGGCACCTCGGCAGGCCCGCCGTCAGTTCTGCCACACACGCCGCACAGAAATCGCGTGGGGCATCCCATTGATCGCCCCCTGCGTCTGGAGGAGGCAGGGGCCGCTGGCAGAGCAGGCATTCCGGTGGAAAGAGGAGGTCTGCAGCAGCGGCCGCGAACCTCGCCAGCGCCTTCCTCATCCTGTTTCTCGCGGCAGCGGCGACGGGCTTCCGGCGAACCCCGATTGACCTTCAGGACTCACCGGAACTATCGTCCGCAGCCTTAGCAAGACCTCCACTGCTTGTGGGCCCCGAGAGCCGCAGGGCCAAGAGACCGCCGTGCTCATTGACCGTTACATCACGAAGGCGCAGGCCAACTCGTTTCTGATTGTGTTTGTCAGTCTCGCAGGGCTGACGTTCGTTGTCGACGCTTTCAACAACATCGAAGAGTTCATTGCCCACGCGCCCGATGGCGGCGGACTCTGGAAAGTCCTCGGCCGTTACTACGGCTATCGCCTGATTTCGTTCTTTGATGCCACCAGCGGTGTGATTGCGTTGGCCAGCGCGATGTTTGCCCTGTCGTGGCTGGAGCGGCACAACGAGCTCACCGCGCTCCTCGCTGCCGGCGTCACACGCTGGCGGATCGCCCGCCCCGCGATCGTCTTCGCGGGCTGCGTGGCCTTGGTGGCCGCCACAAACCGAGAGCTCGTGCTGCCCAACATCCGCCAAACGCTCGAACGCAACGCCCAAGACCTTGGTGGCGCTGCATGGCAACCATTTGAAGCTCGCTACGACCACCGCACAGAAATTCTCTACCGAGGGCGGCAGTGGCGGAGGAGTGACCAACTGATCCTCGACCCGAGCCTGCTCTTGCCCCCATCCATGGCTGGCTTTTCGGCACAGGTCGATGCAGCTGAAGCCCTCTGGCTCGCCGCCGATGCCGACCACCCCGCCGGCTACTTACTCCGCACCGTGAGCGAGCCCGCGGCGATCGACACGATTCCCAGCCTCACACTCGGGGGTGTGCCCGTGATCTACACCCACCTCGAGCATCCCTGGCTCGCACCGGGAGCCTGCTTTATCGCCAGCGATGTGAGCTTCGAGCAACTTGTCGGATCCAGCAACTGGAGTCTGTACTCCTCCACGCCGGAACTGGTTCGCGCGATCGGCAACCCCGCCATTGGTGTCACGGCCGACGTGCCACTCCGCGTGCACGCCCGCATTGTGCAGCCCTTCCTCGACCTCTCCCTGGCGATCCTCGGCCTCCCGCTGGTCGTCGGCCCAAGCCGCAAGGGAGTCTTCGTTGCGGTCGGGCTCTCGGTCGTCCTCACGGCGGTCTTCCTCCTGACCACTCTTGCGTGCCACGCCCTCGCCACGAGTTACGTCCTCAGCCCCTCGCTCGGCGCCTGGCTCCCGGTGATCCTCCTGGCCCCCTTGGCGGCCTGGAAGGCGCAGCCGATGTGGCAGTAAGGCGCAGCCGATGTGGGCCTCAACCACCTGGCAGGATGACCCCTGAGGCCCCCGAGCCGATGGTTTGGAATCCTTCCGTCGACCCACTTCCCGCCGACGAGCCGCTTCCTGTGGCAGAGCCACTGCCATACGACATAGGCTGACTGCCACCACTTCCGCCGCTGGGTGCGGCCGTGGGAGCAGCCTCTCCTCCGGCTGGTGCCGCCGTCGCCTTGGGCTGGCCGCTGAGATACCCATCCACGCTCTGCTTGTAGTCACTCTCGTAGTCGGCGCAGGACGCCGCCGACAGGCCGAGAAGCACCACGAGGGGCAGCCCCCATCGACGCTCACTCCTGGGCGAGGTGAATTCGGTTGCACGCACCCCGGAGCGCTCGCGCAATCGGAAAGCTCCGCGCCACCGGAAACCATGACGAACATTCTCTCGATTCACCAATCGTTTTCGCTCCACGAGAACCTCCGAGTGATCCGATCAGGTTATGTGTGGAACGACCGTTCCATCACGAAGGAAATCTACCGCCGTTCGTCCGAAGAACTTCGTAGGGACACCCGTCTCCAACCGGAGAGCATCCTCTCCGGCGGATTCGGCGATGGAGATCCGGCAAAGGAGTGCCAGCAACCATGCGAATCAACACTACGCGGTTCGGACGCATCGATATTGAAACGGGGGACCTGCTGCATTTTGCCAGCGGACTGCCCGGCCTGGAAGACTGCCAACGATGGGCCTTGCTCGCGGATGCCAGCAACGGGGCCCTGGGCTGGCTCCAGGCAACCTCCCGCAGCGACGTCGCCTTGGCCGTTGTGAGCCCGCGGAGGTTCGTGCCCGACTACCAAGTCCGCATCCCTCGCAGCGAACTGAGTCCGCTTGCCATGCGCGATCTTCGCGACGCGCAGCTGCTGGTGATCGTGGCTCAACACACCGAGACGCTCACGCTGAACCTCAAGGCTCCAATCGTTATTAACGTTGAAGCCCGTACAGGCCGCCAAGTCGTTGCGAGCGGCGACCTGCCCATGCGTTATGAGCTTGTCGGACGGCGTTCACACTTCAAAAAGAGTGCATAATAAACAGTGTGGCGGCGTCCCATGGCCGGCTCGCCACACGCAGGAAAGGTTAGGAAGGAACCACCGATGCTCGTACTCTCCAGACAACGTGATGAAAGCATCATGATCGGCGACAGCATTGTTGTCACGATTGTGGACATCCGGGGAGACAAAGTTCGCCTGGGCATCAATGCTCCAGCGGAGGTTCCTGTCCACCGGCAAGAGGTCTACGAGGCGATCCAGCGAGAGAATCTTCGCGCGAGCCGCCTTGAGCCTGACGAGACCCGCGAGATTGGCAAACTCGCAGGCCGAGGCCCGGTCCCCAACGCTGGCCAATCAGGCGACGCTGCTCGCTAGTGCTCTCCTCCGCCGAGCGAGGTCGGTGATTATCCGACCGGGAAATAGTCTGGCTCCTGACCAGCTTTCCATTTGATGTTGCAGCCGATGCTCGGCGTCTGCGTGGCTGGGACCGGTGTGCCGGCGAGCACCGCCTCAATGGCGCCGCGAAGGTCGGCCGCCGTCACCGGGATCCCACTGTCGGGCCGGCTGGCGTCGAGCTGCCCGCGATACACCAACTCGGCATTACTGTCGAAGAGGTAAAAGTCCGGGGTACAGGCGGCACGGTACGCCTTTGCCACCTCCTGCGATTCGTCGTAGAGGTAGGGAAACGGATACCCACGCTGCTCGGCCTCATGCACCATCTGCTCCGGTGAATCGGCTGGATGCGTTGACACATCGTTGGAACTGATCGCCACGAAGCCCATTCCTCGCGGAAGGTACTCATGGCCGAGCCGCGCCAGGGCATCTGCCACGTGCTTCACGAACGGGCAGTGATTGCAGATGAACATCACGACGGTCCCGTGCTCCCCGGCGACGTCGCTCCATGACATCGTCCGCCCACTCACGTCGAGCAGCGAAAAATCAGGCGCGGACGTACCCAAGGGCAGCATCGTGCTGGGGGTGCGAACCATGGCAAAGACCTCCGAGAGATGTATCGAGACTCCACGAGCGGAGCCTACCAGGCGCCGGACCACACTCCAACGGGCCGCCCTGGAGTGTCCCTTCCCACAGGCGCCACCCACAAAGCCTCGCCACTTTTCACGAGGTATGCTTGGGAAGAGTTTGCGGGGGGTCCGCACCGAGCCGAGACAGAGTACGCGCGATGGACAACCGCGAGTTTGTTCAGGAGTTCCTGGTGGAGTCGAGCGAAAACCTCGACCAACTCGATCGCGATCTCGTTGCGCTCGAAGCGACGCCTGACGACCCGGATCGCCTTGCCAGCATTTTCCGCACGGTGCACACCATCAAAGGCACCAGCGGCTTCTTTGGGTTCTCGAAGCTTGGGGCCCTGGCCCACAGTGGCGAGCACCTGCTTGGCCGATTGCGGGACGGCACCATCCGACTCAATGAGGAAATTGCGGGCACCCTGCTCTCGATGGTCGATGCGGTGCGAGCGATCCTGCGAAATATCGAAGAGACCGGAGACGAGGGGCTCTCTGATTTCCGCGAGCTCTCAGATGCGATCGCAGCGATGTCGGAGGGACGTGAACCTGCGCCTCCATCCGGGATGCGTCCACGATCTGCCGGACAGAGTGTGGCTGCCCCGTCTCCGCGCGCCCAGGACACCCCCGCCTCGGAAGTCAAAGTTGAGCGGCTGGCGATCCCACCAAAACCCAGCGTGGAGAAGAGTGTCCCACCGCCGCCCGCCCCTGCCGCTGCTACCGCTCCGATTGAGGCGCCAGCCGAGCCTGCGAGCGAGACCGCGTCGAGCGTTCCACCACCGCCCCCGACCACTGTTGAAGCGAACCCGAATGTGGCGGCTGACAGCGGCGGCACCTCCGCCAAAGCGCCCCCCTCTGCAGCCGAGTCGAGTGTCCGGGTGGACGTGGGCTTGCTGGGATCGATCCTCGACCTCGTCGGTGAGCTCGTGTTGGCCCGCAATCAGCTGCGGCTTGCCGCGGCGGATATCCCGCAGGTGCAAGATGCGGTGCGCCGCGTGCATGCGGTGACCTCATCGCTGCAAGAAACGGCGATGAAGACCCGCATGCAGCCGATTGCCCAGGTCTTCAGCAGGTTTCCGCGAGTGGTTCGCGACCTCTCCGTATCCTGCGGAAAAGACGTCCGTCTCGAGATCGATGGGGCCGAAACCGAACTCGACCGCACGCTCATCGAGAGCATTCGCGATCCCCTGACCCACCTCGTCCGCAACGCCGTGGATCATGGGATCGAGCCGCCGTCAGAGCGGGTGAAACTCGGCAAGCCATCGGCGGGTCTGCTCTCCCTGCGAGCGTTCCACGAGAGCGGCCAGGTCACAGTGGAGGTCCGCGACGACGGCCGCGGCATCCCCGTAGACGCGATCCGCCGTAAGGCTGTTGCACGAGGACTCGTAGACTCAGCGACCGCAGAGCGGCTCTCGGACGACGAGGTCCTGCAATACATCTTCGAGCCCGGCTTCTCGACCGCGGCCACCGTCACCGACGTCTCCGGCCGCGGCGTCGGCATGGATGTGGTGAAAACCAACATTGAGGCGATTGGCGGCACGGTGGATGTCCGCAGCACCCCCGGCAAAGGCACGACCATCCGGGTGCGGATTCCGCTGACGCTCGCCATCATCCCCGCCCTGATCGTGAAGTGCGGTCCCCAACGACTCGCGATCCCGCAGGCCTCGGTGTGTGAACTGGTGCCTCTGGCCAGGAGGGAAGGCGACGCCAGCCTTTCGGCCGCCGGAGAGCGGCGAGGCGCGGTGATCGAGGGCCTTGAAACCGCACCGGTGATCCGACTCCGCGGTGAACTGCTCCCCGTGGTTTCCCTCTCAAAACTGCTCGGGCTCGAACCAGATGACGACCCGTCTGCGGAGACGCTCCACCATGGGGGCACGGTCGTGCGTGTGGAGGTCGACGACCATGAGTTTGGCGTGATCGTGGACGACATGCAGTCTGCCGCCGGCAGCACGGAAGCCGCCGGGCTCACGACAATCGTGGTGAAACCCGCCGGCTCTCTCGTCGCGCCCATAGGGCTCTACGCCGGGGCCACGGTCATGGGCGACGGGGGCGTGACCCTGATCCTCGACTTGCGTGGGATCGCCCGCGCCGCGGACATTCCCGAACGCCTGCAGCGGACCCACCAAGCAGACATCCCGGCTTCCCCGCTGGGAGATGTCGCCGACGCAACCACCGGCGACTCGGTGCTCGCGCCGGTCGTCGTCTGCCGATCCCGACACGGTCGTCGCGTGGCCCTCCCCGCACGCAAGGTTTCCAGACTCGAACGGTTTGCCGAGAAGGCGGTCGAGCAGACCACCGATCGTTCCGTCGTGCGGCACGCAGGAAGTTTTCTGCCGCTGGTCGACCTCGATGATTTTCTCAGCGGCACCACCAGGCCCATCGGCGTCGGACAGGTGCAGGCCGTTGTCCTCAACACGTCGTCCGGCCCGATTGGGCTCGTCGTTGACGAGATTCTTGACGTCGCGATGCCGGACACGCCACCGGTCTCCCTCGATACGGTTGATGATCTCCAAGGCACCTCGTGGGGGGCACGCCGCTGGGAACGCCGCATGGTCGAGGTGGCCGGACAGGCTGCAGAACTGCTTGACATTCTCGGCGACACCTCGACGCCCATCACCCAAGCCCTCACCACCTAACGTCTCCCAATGCATCCCTCCCCGCATGCCTCAGACACCATCACCCCGCCGCCCCACACCGGGGTCGGTCGCTATGCCGCGTTTCTCGTGGCAGGACGGAAGTTTGTTGTCCCTGCGACAGACGTGGCAGAGGTGCTGCGGGATGGCCGCGTCAACAAGGTGCCCCGCGCTCCGGAGTCGCTGGCAGGCCTCCTGAACCTTCGGGGCCGGATCGTGCCCGTGATCGATCTGCGACGCCGTCTCGGCCTGCCCTCAACGGAGAGCGCGTCTGGCCGGCCGACAGCAACGGTGCATCTCGTGCTGCAGGCCACGGAGGAGTGGTCCAGTCTCCTCGTCGACGAGATCCTCGATGTGATCGAGATCGACGCCGCCCGTTTTGAGCCCGTTGTGTCTCAGCAGCAGACCGACGCCACCGACGCCACCACGGCGGTCTACGCCAGTGATGACGGCCTCATGTACCTGCTCGATATCCGGCAGGTGCTGCGTCCGACGACCCGCCCTCGCCCAACCACCGCCTAACTGCCCCCACCCCACCTGATCGCGATCTATTGGAGAAACCAAACGTGTTTGACGCCAACAAACCCGCCTCGCTGCGAGCCTCGGTCGATTCGCGTTCGTCCTGGAAAGGCCTCTTGGCCAACCGCCTGTTGCTGTCCCTGCTGGCAGTAGCCCTGCTTCCACTCGCCTTTATGGGCTGGACCACATACAGCTCGGCCTCCACCGCACTCGAGGCCCAGGCGCTCAACCAGCTTGAGACGGTCCGCTCGATCACGGCAAAATCGGTCGAACGCTACTTTGCCTCGCTGGAAAACAGCCTTCGCGTGTTTGCGGAAGATCGCATGACGATCGAAGCCGTGCAGGAGTTCTCACGGGGCATGCAGGACCTCGTCTCCAATGACGCGATGTCTGAGGCGGAGATCGAGGCCGCTCGCCAGCAGCTCATCACGTTTTACGACGGCGACGTAGCGGCCGCGTTCCGTGAGCGTGGGCAGGAAGCCCCTGAAGGACGATCCCTCGTCGATTCGCTCGATGAGAACGCCGCAGTCCTGCAAAACCTCTACCTCGCGACCAACAAAAATCCCATTGGCTCCAAGGATCGTCTCGACAACGCCGACGACAGCTCCGACTACTCAAAGGCGCACGCCACGTATCACCCGATCATGCGCAGCATGCAGCAGAAGTTTGGGCTGTACGACCTCTTTCTGGTGGATGCCCAAAGTGGCAACATCGTCTACAGCGTCTTTAAAGAAATCGACTTCGCCACCTCCCTGCGTGCCGGATCATTCGCCAGCACCAGCATCGGCGCGGCCTTTTCCGAAGCGGTGAGCCGCGGGCGGAAGGACCTCGTCACCTTCGCTGATTTCCGCAAATACCTACCGAGCTACTTCGCCCCGGCGAGTTTCATAGCGTCTCCCATCTACGACGGGCGGGAGTTGATCGGTGTGGCGATCTTCCAACTGCCAATCGACCGGCTGAACGCGATCGTGTCAGAAACCGTGGGCATGGGTGAAACGGGAGAAACGTATGCCGTCGGCCCCGACGGCCTCTTCCGCACCGACTCGCGATTCCTAGCAGACCTTGGTGTGGAGACCACCATCATCAATCCAGAAGTGCGTGTCGACAGCGCCCCCGTGCAGGAAGTCTTCGACCGCAACTCCGCGGGCACGCAGGTTGGCATCGATTACCGGGGCGCCCGCGTGCTCTCCTCATGGACACCGGTCACCATTCACAGCGGCGACCAAGGGGGCACGGAGGTTCGCTGGGCACTGCTCTCTGAAATCGACGAAGCGGAAGTTTTTCGTCCGATCAACAACCTACGAAACTTCGCGATCACGGTGTTTGTCGTCACCTTGATCGGCGTGGTGATTGTTTCCACCGCCATCGCACAGCGGTTCACCAAGGAAGCCCGCCGTCAGGCAACCCTTGTTGAAGGAATCGTTGACAACACCCACGCGCTTGCCAGCGCATCGGAGGAACTGACGAGCGTCAGCCAGCAGATGAGTGCAGCTGCCGAAGAGACGACCGCACAGGCCAACCTCGTTTCGGCAGCTGCTGAGCAGGTCAGTGGCAATGCGAAGGGCGTGTCTTCATCGGTGGAGAACCTCGGCCTGAGCATTCACGAGATCGCCGGCAGCGCGCAAGAAGCGGCCCGCGTTGCTCGGCAAGCTGTCGACATGGCTGGTTCGACCAGCCAAACGATGAACGCCCTAGGCGTCTCAAGCCAACAGATCGGCCAAGTCGTCAAGGTGATCACCACGATCGCTGAGCAGACGAACCTCCTAGCACTCAACGCCACGATCGAGGCGGCTCGTGCGGGCGAAGCGGGCAAGGGTTTTGCTGTGGTGGCCAACGAAGTGAAGGACCTCGCTCGCGAAACGGCGAAAGCGACCGAAGACATCGGCAGCCGCATCGAAGCGATGCAGGCCGACGCCGATCGGGCCGTCACCGCCATTTCGGAAATCGGCTCGGTTATTGCCCGCATCGACAGCCTGCAAACCACGATTGCGGCGGCTGTTGAAGAACAGTCGGTGACGACCGCGGAGATTAGCCGTAATATCTCGGAGGCCACGACGGGCACGGCAGAGATCGCCGAGAACATCGTACAGGTCGCCCAGGCGGCGCAGAGCACTGCCGAGGGAGCGTCCAACACGCAGGTCTCGTCCCAAGAACTCTCTCGGATGGCCCAAGGGCTGCAGAAACTCGTCAGCGAGTACCGGTCCTGAGGTTGTGGCATCGTGGGCCACGCAGACCGCTGACGTCGCCTTGAGGTCGAGAGAGGACGGAACGTGCGGGCACTGGTCGTTGATGACTCCAAACCTGTCCGCAGCATCGTGACGAACGTGCTGCGAAAGCTGCAGTTTGAGTGCAGCGAAGCAGGGAACGGCCAAGAGGCTCTCGACGCACTCGCCACTGGCGACCGCCCTGACTTGCTGACGATCAACTGGCACATGCCGGTGATGGACGGCATTGCCCTTGTCCGCACGCTGCGTGCCGACCCTCGGTACAAGGCCTGCAAGCTGCTGATGATTTCGACGGAGCACGCTCACGATCGGATCGCGATCGCCAGGGAAGCCGGGGTTGATGGCTACGTCGCCAAGCCATTCACCGCGGAGGCGCTCACCCGCGAAATCGCCACCCTTGGCCTGGGGCCGGTAACGGCCACGCGGTCGCCGGGGGCAGTTCGTGTGCTCGTGGTGGACGACTCCACCACGATCCGGAATCTGCTCTCGAAGGTGCTCTCGGAAGATCAAGGGATCGAGGTTGTCGCTACAGCAGAGAACGGGCAAGCAGGGATCGAGAGTGTCCGGAGGCACGTGCCGGATGTGGTGATTCTCGATGTTGAAATGCCCGTGATGGATGGCATCACCGCACTCCGGGAGATTCGCAAGCTGAACTCCCGCCTGCCGGTGATCATGTTCTCAAGCCTCACCGAAAAGGGCGCGAGAGCCACACTCGACGCCCTCATGGCGGGGGCGAACGACTACGTCACCAAGCCGACGGGAGGCCCTGCCGAAGTTTCCCAGCGGATTCGGTGCGATCTCGTCGACCGCATCAAAACACTGGCAGGCCGCACCTCGCCACCATCCTCGGCAACCGCCACCCCACTCCCGAGTCGACCGCGACAGGCGGCCGCGGTGAAAGGCATTGTGATCGGCGTGTCGACGGGCGGACCCACCGCGCTCGCAGAACTCCTGCCGCACTTCGCGCCCAAAGCCGGCGTACCTGTCTTAATTGTGCAGCACATGCCCGCGTTTTTTACTGCCCAACTGGCCGAGCGGCTCACCCGGCTGATTGGATGCGACGTGCGCGAGGCCGTGCACGGCCAGTCGCTCGGGCCAGACAGCGTGTTGCTAGCTCCCGGTGGAAAACACATGGAAGTGGCCCGTGACGGTGCCTTTGGGCGGATCAGGCTCACCGAAGCCCCGCCAGAAAACTCGTGTAGGCCCGCGGCCGATGTCCTGTTTCGCACCGCAGCCTCGGTGTGGGGAAATGGCACGCTCGGTATTGTGCTCACCGGGATGGGCCGCGACGGGCTCGCCGGCTCGCGGGTGATCGTGCAGAACGGGGGTGCCGTGCTGGTCCAGGATGAGTTCACCAGCGTGGTCTGGGGGATGCCTGGCGAAGTGGCGAGGGCGGGGCTTGCCGAAGCAGTCCTGCCAACCGCGCAACTCGGCGCCGAGATTGGCCTGCGGCTTCGTCGTGGCAAGGCCTCCTGATTCCCCGAGACACGCGAGAAGTCCGCATGCAGATCAGCCCGCCGCAGTTCGCATTTCTGAGGGCCTTTCTCAAGCGGGTTTCGGGGGTCGCGCTCGACGAATCAAAACAGTACCTCGTTGAGGCTCGGCTGCGGCCGGTTGCGAGGCAGCGCGGACTCCCAGACATCGATGCGCTGGTCCATGCCCTTCGCAGTGGCGCCGATGCGAATCTGACCGACGAGGTCGTGTGTGCGATGATGACGCACGAAACGTCCTTCTTTCGCGACAAGGCTCCCTTTGAAACACTCGCCCAGCTGATCCCGGCGCTGCTCGCTCGTCGCGGCGTGATGAAGCAACTTGTCATCTGGTCGGCCGCCTGCTCCACGGGGCAGGAACCCTACAGCCTCGCGATGCTCTTGCACGAAAAGTTTGCGAGCGTCCTCGCCTCATGGCGGGTACGAATCATCGCGTCAGACCTATCGCAGATCGCGTTGGGGCGTGCCCGCGAGGGGATCTACAGTGAGCTCGAAACCAACCGGGGGCTTTCCCCAGCGATGCGCAACAAATACTTCCGGTCGCTCCAGGGCCGGTGGAGTGTCGCGCAGAACTGCAGGTCACTCGTCGAGTTTCGCCAACTGAACCTCACCCAGCCCTGGCCCACGATGCCAGCCTGCGATTTCATCCTGCTGCGGAACGTGTTGCTCTACTTTGACGTGCCGACACGGATGGATGTGCTTGAAAGGATGCGGCGGACGCTTCGCCCCGACGGCGCCCTATTTCTGGGAGGCGCGGAAACCATGCTCGGCATGGAGGTCGGCTTTGAACGAAAGACGGGGGCGGGATGCAGTTACTACATCCCAAAGAAGGCGTAGCCACCGGTCGGTGACGTTACGCCCCCCCGCCCCACTCCAGGCCGAGGATCGACACATCGTCGAGTGGCCCGTTGGGAACACACCAGGCTTCGACCGTTGAGAGCAACGCAGCAACCGTGTCGTCAAGGGCGTCGCCGCGGCCTTGCGAGAGCACCCGCTTCATCGCCTCATCGCCAAACTGTTCGCGTTCGGCATTCATCGCTTCCGGCACGCCGTCGGAGTAGAGGTAAATGCGATCGCCAGCGGCCAACGTGAGCGACTCCTCGTCAAACTCCACCTCGGGCACAAAGCCGATCGGGAAGCCACTGATCTCATGAAGCGTCGCGGTGCCGTCCTTGCTCACCTGCGCCAACGGCGTGTGGCCGGCCGACACGTAGCGGAGGGCTCCGGTGGGCACGTGCAGCACGCCATAGAGCATCGTGAAGTAGAGCCCTGAGAACTCATCGGCCTGAAAGAGCTCATTGAGTTTGAAGGCAACTTCCGACGGGCTCGCCACCTTCACGCCACCGTTGCCGTCGTGCCGCACCAGGAGCGACGAGTCTGAGACCTTTGGCGAGAGAAAGCGGCCCACCGTGACCGCCATCAGCGACGAAGGCACCCCGTGGCCACTCACATCGACGACGTAGAGCCCAACGTGTTCCGCATCCAACTGAAAGACATTGAGGAAGTCGCCGGCAAGACTCGTGCAGGGCACGTAGCGCCAGGCGAGATCCACCTGCGGCACCGACACGTCTTGGTCAGGCAGCAGCGACTGCTGCACGCGGGCCGCCGCCTCCAGGTCGCGCGTCATATGGGCGTTGGCACGCGAAATCCTCTCATTGAGGACCGTCAGTTCCTGATTGGATCGCTGCAGCTCGTCACGAGCCAACGACAGGTCTCGGTTGACGACCACCAACTCGCGGTTCTTCGTGACGGCGTTTTCGAACGTGGAGACAAGCAGGTTCAGCACCTGCTGACGCCCTGCCCGCACCTGAAACGTCTGGCCAGCGAGCGTCACATCGAGCGTCGCCTCCCCTGCCGTATCAAGATCGAGCGGAGTCGACAGGAGGTCGCCCATCCGCGCGAGGAGATAGGGCGGGTCATACGGCTTGGTGACGTAGTTGTCGGCACCTGCATCGAGACCACGGATGATGTCGACCGGATCCGAGAGCGTTGAGAGCAGGATCAGTGGCACCGATCGCAGCTCGGGGTCCGTCTTCACCGCCTTGCAGAAGGCATAGCCATCCATCTCCGGCATTTCGATGTCGGAGATAATGACGTCGGGCCGCCGCTCACGGACCAGCTCAAGCGCTTTCCCGCCGTGCTCAGCGAGCCGCACCGTATGGCCAGCATCGACGAGCACCTTTTCGAGCATCCGCGCCTGAATGCGGCTGTCTTCGGCAACGACAATATCAACCGCGTTCATGCCGATTCCTTCCGAACGACCACTCCAAGACACACCGTGACGAATCGAGCGGGCCTATTCGAAGGCCTTCATCGCCTCACCAGCATCGCCGTAGATGCTGAACAGCTTGTCGAGATTCGTCAGCTTGAAGACCGTGAAGATCTCGGGGCGGATTGAGCACATCTTCAACCGTCCATCCGCCTTCTTCATCTTGCGGTGCACCACGCCCAGCAGACCGAGCATCGCACTGGACATGAACTCAACGTTGGAGAAGTCGAGCAGCACGTCGGGAGCGGTTCGCTGCCCCACCACCGCCAGCAACTCGGTGCGCAGTTCGTCGAGCAGTTCCTCATCGAGGATCTTGCTGTCCTTAAAGATCACGACGTCTACGTCTCGAACCTTTGAGACGTTG
Organism: Planctomycetota bacterium; assembly: GCA_029978905.1. GTDB lineage: Bacteria > Planctomycetota > Planctomycetia > Pirellulales > UBA1268 > M30B53. The sequence continues at coordinate 12,467 of JAPOIM010000007.1, read as the reverse complement.
AGTTTGCGAAAAGTCGTCATCGACAATATCCGTCAGCGTGTGTGGAGCGGCCCACCCCCTTGGCGGACCCCACAAGACTTTACCAGATTTTTCCACCCTGCGAGGGCTCTGCGCACCCCGCTTCTGTCCGTACCGGCCACCCCGCCAGCACGTGCTAGCGGTGATGAAAGAGCCGTTTGGCATTGGCGGTCGTCGCCTCGGCGAAATCGCTGAGCGATTCGCCGCGGGCCAGGGCCAAGCACCGAGCCGTGTGGACGACGTTGGCGGGCTCATTCCGGCGGCCCCGCAAGGGCTCTGGAGAGAGAAACGGGCTGTCCGTCTCGATCAGCAAGCGATCGAGTGGCACGGTCACCGCCACATCCCGCACCGCCCCACCGGAGCGAAATGTGGCCATTCCCGCAAACCCCAGGCAGCACCCCAGCCGCACCGCTTCGGCAGCCTGTTCCACCGTGCCGGTGAACGAGTGCAACACCGCCGTCAGGGGGCCGCGTTCCAAGGCTTCACGCAGCATCGCCAGCACGTCATCCGTGCTTTCGCGGGTGTGAATCACCAGCGGCAACCCTGCCTGCTGGGCAAGACGGATGTGCCGATCAAAAAACTCCCGCTGACGCTCCGGGCTCGCCGTGTCTCGGTACCAGTCGAGCCCGGTTTCTCCAACGGCCTGCACGCGACCGGACTCGACGAGCTTCACGATGGCGTGCCACTCGTCGTCATTGGCGTCGTCAGCATCATTGGGATGGATCCCCGCCGCCGCCGTGACCCCGGTTTCTCGCTCCGCGAGATCCGCCGCCGACGTGCTGTCGGCAGCGCGTGTGCCAATCACGTTGAGAAACGACACCCCGGCTGCTCGCGCCCGCTCAAGGACAGCCGGGAGATCCTCCCCGTACCGCATCGGGTCGAGGTGGCAATGGCTGTCAAAGAACTCCATGACCGAGCCGTGGGTTTCAGGAGAACTGTTTACGACGCGGATGCAGTCTTTGCAGCGGGTTCCGCAGAGGCCACCTTCTTCTGCTGCAGCTGCTCAAGCACGTCCACGTGCGACTGCAAGGTCGACCGTGCCTCACGCAGGAGGTCGCCGGTCTCGCCGGAAGCATCGCTCGCGGCAGCCAAGGCAGCCACCTGACCTCGTGTCTCGTCGAGCAGTTGACGGAGGAGATAGCCCAGGTCGATGTCGTGCAGCGCCGTAAATCGGATGGGGTATTCCACCTGCGGCGTCGGGATGTCACGAGCGTCCAGGAGCACGCCTGCCTGATCGAAGACGCTTCTCAGGTCGGTGCAAAGGTCGGCGATCGCCAGTTTGATCTCTTCGGCGCCTCGCCTCGACCAGATCCCTGTGTCATCAATAAAGAGGGCAAGGGAAGATCCGAGCGACTGCATGCAGTGAATCAGCAGTTCGCGACTTCCATCAGCACCGGAACTCACAGACATCGGTCTCTCGTCTCCCTCGGGATTCTTCAGTGGTCTTTCAGGAAACAATGTCGCCGGCCAGGCGAGCCAACGTGTAGAGCCCGGACCAGAACACACCGAAGATCACTACCGGCACAACGAACGCCGTGATGGCGGCCCCGGAGAGCGACACGAGCCCAACCGTCGGCTGAGGGCGATCCGCAGGCGGAGCATCAAACGTCATCACCTTCAGCACACGAAGGTAATAGAAGAGGCTCAGCACCGTGTTGACACCGCCCACAATCAGCAAGGGGAGCAGGATCGAACGCTCGGCGTTGACGGTGATGCCATCAACGAGTGATGCAAACACGAGGAACTTGCCCACGAAGCCCGCCAGCGGCGGAAGTCCGATGAGGCTCACCAGCACCACGCCCATCAAGACCACCAGGCCGGGGCTGGTCTTGATCAGGCCCGCATAGCTCGCAATCTCTTCACTCCGCAGTCGGTTTCGCAGCACGGCCACGATCAAGAAGGCCGACATGTTCATGAACACATACGTGGCGAGATAGAACGCCACCGCCGCCACGGCTGTGGACGCAGCCAACGAACTGCTGCCAGCGAGGGCGACTGCTGCCGCAACCCCCATCATCAGATAGCCCGCGTGCGCGATCGTGGAATAGGCGAGCAGCCGCTTGATGTTGGTCTGCCCGTACGCACCGAGGTTTCCAAGCGTGCAGGTCGCCGCCGCCATCAGTCCGATGAAGGCCACGATGAAGTGCCGCACCGGAGCCAAGTTGGCTCGCGTCTCCGCCTGCACCTCCGCATCGAGCGTCGCAGTTGCCGCCACTGGCGACTCGACCACGCCGGCCGCCGCAGGAGCAGGCATCCCAAATCCGAGGGCCACGCGGAGAAGCAGGGCGACTGCAGCGGCCTTGCTCGCCACCGACAGAAACCCACCGATCTCGGCCGACGCCCCCTCAAAAACGTCCGGAGCCCAAAAGTGAAACGGCACCGCGGAGAGTTTGAAGGCGAGCCCAACGCCCACCATCAATCCACCAAGAACCAGTACCAAGAGCCCGCCATCCGGGAAACCAGCGGCGGCGACTGCCGCCAAACGCGTGGCCGCGGTGGGGAGGTGAAGTGTGCCCAGGGAGCCACCGAGCAAACTGATGCCATAGAGCATCACGCCCGCAGCACCGGCCCCATAGACCGCGTACTTCAGTGCGGCCTCAGAACTGGTGCGACGTCCCTTGAGTAGACCAGCCAGTGCGTAACTCGGCACACTCGCCATCTCGACGGCCATAAACACCGCGAGCAGATGATTGGCCGAGGCCATGAGGCACATGCCGAGGGTGGCCCCAAGCACGAGCACATTGAAGTCGGCAGCATCTTCCCGATCGGGAATGCCCGAAATCCGCGTGAAGACGGAAAACAGCACCAGGAAACCCGCGAGCAGAAATCGTAGGAACGCCGTCAGTGGGTCAAACACGAGCAGACCGGTAAACAGTTCCACCCGCTCCGTTCCCACGGCCCCATCAAGCCAAGGGGAACCGGCCACGTTTCGCAGATCACTCCACGCAAAAAACGCTGCAAAGAGGATCCCACCGAGGGCCACCACACCGGAATCGAGCCGCCTGAGGACGGGAAGCATGCGGACAAGCAACACCAGCACGATCGTGGCCGCGAGCGCCAGTTCCGTACGGAACAGCGGCAGCGACACCTGCAGCGTGTCGTGGAGAACCGGACTTATGAAGGAGGCTGGATTCACTGGGTCGATACCCCCGAGTTCACGACAACCTGATTCACAACCGACACCTCCGTCGTCTGCATCGCCTCGGCCTTCGCGCGAAGCTCTGGGTCACGCACATCCCGCGTCCAGTCGGCAAGCGTCTCCACCTGCTGGTTGACCGAGGGAGTGACGTAGTCAAACAACGATTGCGGATAGACGCCGAAGAGCACCGCCAAGAAGACCAGCGGCGTGGCGATCGCGAGCTCACGCTGCGTCATCGGCGTGAGCGCCTCTTCATGCGGTCCGCGGTATTCCGCACCGAGGTACACCCGCTGGATCGCCCACAGGATGTAGCCCGCCGTGAGGATCACCGTGAAGGCCGAGATCACGGCCAGCATGTGGCTGTAGTTCCAGGCGGAGAGGGTCACGAGGACTTCACCGATAAATCCGCACAGGCCAGGAAGCCCAAGGCCTGCGAAGAAGACTGCCACAGCCAAGCCGGCGTAGACGGGCATCTTGCCAAAAATCCCGCCGAACTCTTCGAGGTTTCGGTGGTGAACCCGGTCGTAGAGCACGCCCACCATAAAGAACATGCCGGCCGACGAAATGCCGTGGGCAAGCATCTGGAACATCGCCCCGTTGACGCCCTGCGCCCACGATTCCCAAGCATATTCACGGCCCGCTACAGCACTCCACACGCCAAGCCCCAGCATGACGTAGCCCATGTGGCTGACCGAGCTGTACGCCACCATCCGCTTGAAGTCCTTCTGAGCAAGTGCGGCAAAGGCTCCATAGACCATGGAGAGCACGCCGAGGCCGCAGACGAGCCACGCGAGTTCGAAACCACCACCCGGACAGATCGGATAGCAGATCCGGATGATGCCGTAGCCACCAAGCTTCAGGAGCACGCCCGCCAGGATCATCGAAATCGGCGTGGGTGCTTCGACGTGCGCGTCGGGCAGCCAAGTGTGCACAGGCACCACCGGCACCTTGATCACAAAGCCGATCAACAGCAGGAGAAACGCCACGACTTCGAGGCTGTACCCGAAGACCTGTGCCGTCGCGAACGGCGAGTTTGGCATCTGCCCAATCGCGGCGAGGGCCAACAGGTTGAAGGTGTGGAGCGGCGTCTCCGAGGCCTGCAGTTCGGCGATCCGGTCGGCCTGCATGGCAGGCTCCAGCAGCGGACTCACCACGTGGGTCGCAAGCAACTGCTCACCCGAGAGTTTGCTGACATCGCTGTTGAAGTACAGCATCAGGATGGCCAGCAGCATCAACACGCTTCCGAGCAGCGTGTAGAGGAAGAACTTGATCGCGGCGTATTCCCGCCGCGGACCGCCCCAGATGCCGATCAGGAAGTACATCGGCAGGAGCATCACCTCCCAGAAGACGTAGAAGAGGAAGAAGTCGAGCGACACAAACACGCCGATCATGCCCGTTTCCAACAAGAGAAACAGCACAAAGTAGGCCTTCACATGCTTGCTGATCGTCCAACTCGCCCCGCACGCGAGCACCGACAGAAACGTGGTCAGGACGACCAGCGGCATGCTGATGCCATCGACACCGAGGAAGTATTCGATGCCAAAGGCGTCGATCCACGGCAGCTTGACCACCAGCTGCATGTCGGGGTCACCCAGCGAGAAGAGCGCCCCTCCAAATCCCCCGAGCGCCGGCACGGCGACCATCAGCGAAATCACAAACACCACGCTCGTCGTGGCTAAGGCGATCCAACGGATCAACTCCTCGCGTGCCTTGGGGATGATCGGCAGCGACAGAACAAACGCCACGATCGCCGGCAGGAAGAGGATCAGCGTAAGTGGCCAAAAGGCTGGTTGAGACATGGAAGGGGTTCCGAACTGGCGGGCCTCGGGAGCGGCAAATGGCTGGACTCTCCAGCCGAGCAATGCAGGAAGGTCAAGGACTGGCGACGGTCGTGCTCAACATCATGCTTGCCAAGAGGAAGATGGCCACCGTCCCGACGACGATGAACATCACGTATTGACGGAGGCGACCGGTTTGAAGGTCTCGCAGGCGAAGCCCGGACGACCACGTGACACTCGCCAGCGTGTTCACCACGCCGTCCACCACGACGCGGTCCACCCACGCATCCACCGCAGCCAACTGGCGCGATGCCCAGGCCACCAAATGCAGGATGGAGTCGATGATGCCCCGGTCGTTGGCAGACGCCAACATGGCCACACCATGCGCGGGCTTCACGAAGATCCACTCGTAGATCTCGTCGAAGTACCACTTGTTTTCGAGGAACGTGTACACCGGGCGGAGGGTCGTGGCGATCAGCCCGGGGTTGATCAGCCGCCAGACGTAGAACACCGCCGCAAGCAGAACGCCCGAAGACGCCGTCGCAAAGGCGACCCACGTGGCATACACGTGCACCTCGGGGGCATGGCTCGCAGCCTCCGCTGGCACGGTGACCGCTGCCGTCAGCAGACCGCCGCCGGTCATGCCTGCAGCCGTGCCCAGCGGCCGAGCCTGCTCGAGCAGCGCCGCCACACCAAGTGGCCCGATCGACCAACCCGCGATCACGGCCATCACGGCGAGCACCACCAACGGCGCCGTCATCACGGCCGGCGACTCGTGAACGTGTTCCGCCACATGCTCATCCCGCGGCTCGCCGAGGAAGGTCATGAACCACAGGCGGAACATGTAGAAGGCGGTCATGGCAGCCCCCCCCGCGGCGGCGTACCACAGCAAGGCATGAGACTCGTTGACGCGGGAGTAGACCAACGCCTGAGCCAAGATCGCGTCTTTCGAGTAGTAGCCCGACAAACCGATGTGCAATCCACCCAAGGAGAAGGGGATGCCTGCCCCGATGATCGCCAAGCAACCCACCAGCATCGTCCAGCCGGTGTAGGGCATCTTCTTCAACAAGCCGCCCATGCGCCGCATGTCGTTGGTGTGGCAGGCGTGAATCACTGAGCCCGAGCACATAAACAGGAGGCTCTTGAAAAACGCGTGCGTGACGAGATGGAAGAGCCCAGCCACCCAGCCGCCCAGGCCGAGCGCGAGCATCATGTAGCCGAGTTGGCTCACCGTCGAGTAGGCCAAGACACGCTTAATGTCTGTGCAGACCAGGGCGATGGTCGCCGCGATGAAGAGCGTGATCGCGCCGATGTAGGCGATCACCACGAGCACGTCCGGCGAGAGCACCGGATAGAACCGCCCGGTGAGGTACACTCCAGCGGCCACCATCGTTGCCGAGTGCACGAGGGCCGACACTGGCGTGGGGCCTTCCATCGCATCCGGCAGCCAGACATGCAGAGGCACCTGGGCACTCTTGCCCATGCAGCCACAGAAAATCCCGAGGCCCGCGATCACGAGCAGCCAGTTGCCGTAGCCCCTGGCCCGCCAGCCCGACACCTGCTCTTCGACGACCGCTCGGGCCTCTTCCGGCGACACGACAGAAGCAATGTCCCCCACACGGTTCGCCGCGGCCGCGACCACCATCCCGTCGGGCACCTGCAAAGCATGACCGTTTTCTGCAGGCCGCACGAGGCTAAACAGACCGGGCTGCACCACCTGATGCCCGTCGGCATCCACCGACACGGAGTCGCCGAAGTGCAGCGTGCCCAGCGCTCCCCAGAGCGCCATCAGGCCGATGAGCATCCCGAAGTCGCCGACACGGTTGACGATGAACGCCTTGTTGGCCGCGGTCGACGCACTCTTTCGCTCGAAGTAGAAGCCGATCAGGAACCAGGAGCAGATACCGACAAGCTCCCAGAACATGAAGACCATGGCCAGATTTCCGGCAATCACAATCCCCAGCATGCTGAAGCAGAACAGCGAGAGGGCCTGAAAAAACCTGGGAAACCGGCCGGGCCGATGGAGGTGCTCGCCAGACGCCAGCGTCACCTCGTGATCGGTGATGTCGTGCAACTCGTCATGCATGTAGCCCGAGGCGTAGACGTGGATGCAGGTGGCGATGAAGGTCACCATCACAAACAAAAACACCGTCAGGCTGTCGATGTACCAGCCGATCGAGAGCACAAGCGAGGGGCTGCTGTAGAGCCTGTACCAATCGCCCGAATACGCGATCTTTTCAGCGGCATGTTCGCCATGGCCATGGTCGTCATGGTGCTCGGCGTGGCCGTCCGCTGCGTGCGCCTCGGCGTGGTCGTCACCATGCTCGTCCGCGTGGCCGTCGCTGGCCGCTTCGCCATGCTCCTCAGCGAAGTTCACAAATGACGCTGGCGTCTTGCCCGCGCGATCCTGCACGTCCCAGGCCGCATGGTCGTCGTGGCCGGCTTCTTCTGAGACGCCGTGGTCATCACCATGATGGCCGCTCACCGGGGGATGCGTCACCATCCAGTTGCCAAAGGCAAACAGCGACAGCACAAAGGACGTCCCAATCGCCCCGGTTGCCACCCAGGCTGAGTTACGGCCGTGAGGCCCCATCTTTGGGCCAAAAAACAGAATGGCCACAAAGGACCCGAGGGGTATCAGCCACGCCAACCCCAAGAGGGTTGAGAGCGTCGCACCGAGATCGGTTTCCACCAGTTCCACGTCAGCCCCGCGTTTGTCTGTGCGCCTTCGTTGGCCGTGCGCTACCGTCAGCCCTTGAGATCGTCAGCGCGGTCAACGTCGACCGTCGCGTGGTTGTTGTAGAAGTTCAGCGTGATCGCGAGCGCCACCGCAGCCTCCGCAGCCGCCAGCAGGATCACGAACAACGCCATCGCCTGCCCATCCAACCCGAGCAGCGACGCCTGTTCGCCTCGCAGCACGGGTGAACCAAACGCCACGAAGTTGACGTTGGCTCCGTTGAGCACCAACTCAATACCCATCAACACGCCAAGCGCGTTCCGTTTGACCACCATGCACACGACACCAGTCGTGAACAGGAGCGCCCCAACAACGAGGTAGTGGCTGACGCCGACAGGATCGGAAAGCAGGTTCATCGCACCACTCCTGTCAGGGCTTCATCGCGAACAGAAGCCGACGACTTCCGCCGCTTCGTCCTCGCGAGATAGGCCGCCCCCACCAGCACCACCAGCAGGTGCACCGAGACGATTTCGAAAGGGAGCAGGTAGCCAGAGCGAACCTGACCATCGACAGGCGAAGGCTGCCCACTGGCGACATCTCCATCGACGCGGACGCCCACAAGCGCCATGCCGAGCGGTGTTGCGGTCGGCTGGCTGACACCAGCCGACGCATCGACTGCCGTGTGGCCTGACCACGCCGGGCCAGTGAGCGCTGCCTGCAGCAGCACAGCGAGGAGAGCCCCGCCCACCACGCCAGCGAGCACCTTGTCGCGCGTGGAGGTGCGAATCGCCACAAATGGCTCCTGAGCCGTGAGCATCACGCCGAAGATCAGCAGCACGAGCGTTCCGCCGACGTAGATCATCAACTGCATCGCACCGACAAATTCGGCACCTGCAAGGAAGAACAGTCCTGCCGTGGCGCCCAGCGAGAGCACCAGGTAGAAGGCCATCCGCACCACGTTGTCGGCCAGCACGACCGCGAGCGCAAGGCCGCAGGCGAGTAAGGCAAAGAGGAGGAAGAAAAAGCCGTGCCAGTTGATTCCGGGCGAACCGGCGGCAAGCAGCGTGTGTGTCGCAACCAAGGCCTGCATCATCCCGCCACCTCCGCGACCGCCTCTTCAGCAGGGATCGACGCCGGCGCCGTCGCTGCAGCGGGCGCTCGCCCTCCAGGCCCTTCCAACCACCCCTCACGAATCTCACCAGGCCGGCGAGAGCCGTCGTCGAGGTTCAGCACACCACCCGGGAACACCCAGAGCCAAACCATCGCCCCGGCAAACATCGCTGCCGCGATTGGCGTGCAGTACTTGAGGCAGGTCGTCATCACCTGGTCGATTCGCAGACGAGGCAACGTCCAACGAATCCACATCATGATCAGCACGCCAAGCGTGGCCTTGCCGAGCAGGTTGGCCAACCCCAGGAGCCGCACCAGCGCTCCTGTGGTCTCGCCGGTCCCTTCGCTGAGGCCGGCAAGAGTGGCCAGGGGAACAGGCCCATTCCATCCACCCAAGAAGAGCACCGCTGCCAGCCCGCTGACCAAAAACATCGAGCTGTATTCCGCCATGAAGAAGAAGCTCCAGCGGAGACCGGAGTATTCGGTGTGGAAGCCGGCGACCAGTTCGCTTTCCGCCTCCGCGAGGTCGAAGGGGGCGCGATTCACGCTAGCGACCGCACAGGTCACATACACCCAAAACACCACGAAAGTGAAAGGGTCGTGAAAGAGGTACCAGTTGGTAAACCAGCCGGCCTGCTTCTCACCGATGGTGACCAGGTCCATCGTGCCAGCGAGCATCACGGGCACGACGATGCACATCCCCAGCGGCACCTCGTAACTGACCACCTGAGCGGCCTCACGCATGGCCCCGAACAGCGACCACTTCGATGCCGACGCGTAGCCCGCGAGAATCACGCCAAAGACTTCCAGTCCGAGCACCGCGACCACGTAAAACACGCCGACATTCAGCCGCAGCCCGACCATGTCGAAGGCAAACGGCAGGCCGATGAACGCCGCAAACGACGCACAAAAACTGACGTAGGGGGCCACGCGGAAAAGCATTCCGTCGGCCCCTTCCGGCATCAAATCTTCTTTCGCCAAGAGTTTAATGCCGTCGGCGAGCGACTGGAGCCAGCCGAAGCTACCGCCGGTTCGGGTGGGCCCGAGGCGGTCCTGGATGCGAGCCGACACTTTTCGCTCGGCCCAAATAAACACGAGTGCCCCACCTGCCATCAGGTTGAGGATCAGCACGGCCGAGAGAACTGCCATGAGCGACCATGTCAGCCACTCGGGCAGTCCCACTGTCTGGATCAGGTACTCGGCCATCTCGGCTCACCAACCTCCACACGTGTCACAAAGTCGCTGAAATATCGACAAAAGCCGTCTCTGAGCGACTTCGTGAAAATTTGCACGAAGTCTGCACCAACTTGCCTCGGTTCTCAAGTGGGGTCCTTGAAACCGGGGCCGCACGTTCGGTCACTAACGGTCAATCTCACCCATCACGATGTCGAGGCTGCCCACGATCGCCGGCACGTCCGCAATCAGACAGCCATGGCAGAGCTCGGCCAACACCGACAGGTTCGAGAACGAGCTTGAGCGAGCACGCACTCGCCATGGAATCGCGGTCCCGTTCCCGACGAGATAGAAGCCCATCTGGCCCTTCGGACATTCGGTCTCGAGATACACATCACCGACAGGAATCTTCTCGGCGACCTTGACCGGCTCACCCAGCGGCCCTTTGCACGCGGAGTAGCGGTCGATCGCCTGACGCACGAGATCCATCGACTGCACCACCTCGAGCATCCGCACGAAAAACCGGTGCCAACAGTCGCCCAGAACCGCGTCATGAGGCACCGCGGGATACACATGATCCCGCGGATAGTGCCCATCCTTCATCACGGCGACTTCGAAGGCATAGCCGTCGTACATCGCGGTGTAGATCGACTCACCGTCCCGCCGCATGTCCTGATCGACGCCACTGCCACGGAGGACCGGGCCCGAGCAGCCGTAGTTGATCGCCAGTTCGGGCGACAACACGCCGATGCTGGCGGTCCGCTTCACGAAAATCGCATTCGTGGTCAGGAGCGTGTGATATTCGCGAATCACCGGCTCAAACTGATTGAGGAAGTCTTCGCAGCGAGCAAGCCACCCCGGCGGCAGGTCGGCCGTCAGCCCCCCGACGGTGATGTAGCTGTAGGTCAACCGTGCCCCGCACGCTTCCTCAAAGAGGTCGAGAATCTTTTCCCGCTCGCGAAACGCGTAGAGGAAGGGGCTGAAGGTGCCGAGGTCGAGACCGTAGGCGCCCATGCCCACAAGGTGGCTCGCGATCCGACTGAGTTCGGAGATCAGCACGCGGAGGTGACGGGCTTTTTCCGTCACCTGGTGCCGCATCAGTTTCTCGACCGCCAGCGACCAGCCGAGATTCATGTTCATCGCGGCGAGGTAGTCCATCCGGTCGGTGTAAGGGATGAACTGCCGGGCAGAGATGTTCTCGCCGATTTTTTCCGCGCAGCGATGGAGGTAGCCGATGTGCGGCTCGATCTCCGAAACCACCTCGCCGTCGGTCCTCAACACGAGCCTCAACACGCCGTGCGTGCTCGGATGCTGAGGCCCCATGTTCACGAGCATCTCATCGGTCCGAACATCGAACTCGATGATTCTCGGGTCGTCGTCGATGACCTGCGACATGTTCCTGATCCTTTTTTCCGGCTCGTTTGTGAGGTGTGCTGTGAAAAAACCGTTAGCGGCCGCGAATCCCGTGGTATTCGAGCGGCATCTCGTAATCCTTGCGGAGCGGGTAGCCCTCCCAGTCTTCCGGGCAGAGGATCCGCCTCAGATCAGGATGGCCCACAAACTGCACCCCGGAGAGATCGAACACCTCTCGCTCATGCCAGTCGGCAGTCCGCCAAACCCCCACCACGCTCGGAATCTCAGGGCACTGGCCGGGCTGGCCGTCCTTCCAGCGCGGGAGCTTGGTCTTGAGCACAAGGCTCACGCGAGCGCGGGTGCTCCAAAGGTGATACACCAACTCAACGTGGGGCTCCCAACCAGCTTTCGCCGCTTTTTTGGGGTCGGGCTCAAACCAGTCGACGGCGGTGATGCACTGCAGCGAATCGAAGGCTGTCTCGGGCGCATCGTGCAGCCAGCGGGACACTTCGGCAATCGCCTGGGGAGCCACCTCGACCCACGGATCGATCGCCTCCAAGTTGGTGCCCACGACGCCGCCGGGGACAGCAGCCTCGAGCGACTCGAGAAAAGCTGGGCCTCGCATATGTATCTCCAAACAGAAAAACGTCGTCTACTCGGCTCCGGCTCGCCGGAACACCACGGCCCTACCAACCCCTCCCGACAGCGCTACGCGGAAAGCACCGACGCCCCAGTGGGGCCACCGGTTTTCTGCGAAGGAGGCAGCGGGACCGGCGATTTCGACCGCGACGCGGACACCGCGCGGACCCAGTCGAGATCTCCGCGATACCACACATAGGCAAACCCGATCAGCAGGACGGCATAAAACACCACCATGTCAGAGATGGCCGTGCGAGCAAGCAGGCTACCGAACCGCTGCACCGCCCAGTGCCCTTCCCGCTCAGGAACACCGCGAAGGGCACCTTCCAGTGAAGCCGACTGCCGAGACGTCACAGGGAACACAGGCACGACAGGCTCGCGAAACCCAAGTTCACGAAAGAGCCCGTCGCCAGCAGGCGTGAGCGAGAGGGCGGAGGGATTCCCGGGAATCCACACCTCACCGTCACCCATTCCCTCACCGTCAGCGGTCACGTCGGCATCCGGAGGACCGGCCACATCGGACGCCACGGCAACCACACTCACCAAACCGGGGTCGGTAAGTTGCGTCGCCTTGCCAAAC
>JAPOIM010000079.1 GCA_029978905.1 Planctomycetota bacterium | reverse complement strand
GGCGACTGATCTTCCTACACATCCCCAAGACTGCCGGCACCGCCATCACCACATTTCTTCGTCAGCAGTTTGCAGACGATGACGTGATGCCGCAGCTGCAGGCCAACTTCCACCGCTCGCACCCGCTGTGGCCGCTCGTGGCCCGCCGCTACCGGCTGCTCGGCGTGGGTATGCATCTCGATCACGACCGCGTGGCTGCCCTGGCTCGGGGCCTGACCGAAGAAGCTCCGCCCTTCCTGCTGACCGTGCTCCGCGAGCCGCGAGCTCGCCTCCTGAGCCGCTACAAAGAGTGGCGCTCGACACCCGATGAACACATGCAAGCTGCCCGCGATCATGTGAAGGAAGCCATTCTCACCGCCCGCACGAAGTCATTCTCCGAATTTCTGCACTCCGACAATCCGGTGGTGATCGACCAACTCAAGAACCTGCAAGCGAGATTGCTGGCGGGGCTGAACTTTTCTTTCAAAGCGAGCGACGAGGAAATACTCGAGAGAGCACGTGCGAACCTCGCACAGTATGACCTCGTTGGGGTCACCAGGAACTGTGATGCCGCCATGAGCATGCTCAGCGCTGCCTTCGACTGGGAGACTGCGTTGGAAAACGTTCCAAAACTGCACGTTTCCAATCCGCTTTCCCCTCACGACAGCATCACCACCCCCGAAGACGACGCACGCATTGCGTCCCTCACAAACCTCGACCAAGCCCTCTGGAATGACTTCGTGAGTGGTGCGAATGGTCAAAACGTCACCTCGGCCAGCCACTCTGCGACGAACTCGACGTGTCACAGCAAAGCTTTTGCGCAAACAAACGTCCAAGACCTGCCCTCTCCACTGAAGCCATCGCCTGCGGTTGAGAATCTCGGGCCAGGCTATCTCACGGTCCAAGAGATCATTGCCGCCTACGCTCCAGAGGTCGTGATTGGACTTGGCCGCAAACGTTGGTATCCGCCGCCCGAAGCCCACACGAATCTCCCATCGCACCAGAGGACGCTCTTTGTCTTAAGGTCACAGGCCTTGAGCCATTGGCGATCCTATGTGGTCGAGAGGTGCCATGTTTTCCAGGACAGCCTTCTTGCGCTGACCGAAATTGCATACCTCGACCCCCGACTGCCGTGGCTGCTTCGCACCCCACGCATGAGAGGTCATGCCTCTCTCCATGGCAACGAACACGAGACCGTCTTGACTCTCGCGATTGGCCGTCTCCACAGCGAAGGTGGCACAACTTCTCTTGACGCTGCCGTGGAGGCGATCGAACGGCTGCAAGACACGCACCCAAGCAGCCTCCGAACCCTGCACGACTCGCCCACAACCCGCGTGCTGATCTCTTTGGAATTGCATCTCTGTCTGACAGCTGCGTTCGCATTCCTGCGTGAGAACGCACTCGACAAAGCCCAAGAGTTGCTCCTCGCCACACTTGCTCCGGAAAACCATCAACTTTCTTACGGGAGCCACGCAGAAAAACCGTGCCTCCTCAATCAAGAGTGGGACGAACTCGTCGCACTCCTGGCTCGGGCAAACCCTACGCTCCACGCGTCTCTCGCCAATAAGCTGCACACGGTGGCCGCTCGGGCGTTTGGCGAGGAGTCCCGGTCGTCGTCGCTGGAAAGCCAACCCCTCGAGACCCTGCTGGATCTTTACGAAGCGCTTTTTCACCTGCTCGGACAGCTGCCGCCCCATGGCTCCAACTCGGCGGTTTACCCTGCAGACTGACCGACCGGATGCCAGGCCTCGATCTGCTGCCGCAGGCGGGCAACGATCTCAGGGAAGTCGGCGGAAACGTCGTGCGATTCCTGCGGATCGCGCGTGATGTGGTAGAGACGCAGTGGTGTCGTATCCCAACGGTGAACCTCGCGATACCGGGTCGTGTCTTCCCCGTGCTCGCGAAGAATCAACTTCCATTCACCGTCCACGCACCAGCGATACTGCAGCGTGGCATCCGGATCACCGGGCGTCATGTTGTGAATCGAATGGCAGACCCCATACACCGCCTTCCGGCATCGCCGCTCTACTGGATCGAGCAGGTTGACGCCAGGCAGGTCCCGCGGGGCTGCCAGCCCTGCCGCAGCAGCGATGGTAGGAAATAAATCGATCGACTGGGCAACGTCCTCACTGCGTGCCGGCTGCACGCTCCCCGGCCACGACACCATGATCGGTGTGCGAATGCCATTCTCAAACGGCGAACCTTTCGACCTGAGCGCGAAATCCTTCCAGGCCTGCTGGTGGGGATCATCACGGTTGGTGCTCGGGGCAGCCCAGCCGTTGTCGCAGATGAAGATCACGACGGTGTTGTTGGCGAGCCCCTGCTCTTCGAGGCCATCGAGTAAGGTGCCGCACGTCTCATCAAACCATGCACACATCGCGTAGTAGCGAGCCACGTCGTCACCGCGGCCCGGCGCACGGAAGCGTTTCAAGAATCGCTCCGGCGGGTTGTGCGGTGTGTGTGGCAAGAAGGGTGCGTACCACACGAAAAACGGCGTCTGATCAGCCTTGGCCTGTGCCATAAAATCAAGGATCGGCTGCATCGACTCGCGGCCAATCTTGAGCCCTTCATCTCCGTGTCGGCCGCCCCGCTCTGGATCCCCGTGGGTCATGCCGTCAGTGAAGCCTCCCTCGCGAAAGGAACCCTCCCACCATTTCCCAGACTGGTGCGCACGATAGCCGTTTTCGGTCAGGAGCCGAATGAAGCTCGGGTGCTGCTGAAACAACGCGCGCGGCAGAAGGTCGAGTTCCGCACGCCTGTTTCTCCCATCGACATCGTTTCCCGTGATCCCATGATCGAAGGGTTGCCGCCCCGTGATCATCGACGCCAGCGAAGGTCGACACAGAGGAGAGGTGACGTAGCCGCGTTCAAAGACCAGGCTTCGGGCTGCCAAGCGATCGAGATTCGGTGTTTGAACCACCGCGTGGCCCATGAAGCCGTAGTCCGTCCACGCCTGATCATCTCCCAGGATCAGCACGATGTTGGGGGGCTGTTCTGCCCCGGCAACCAGCCCCGCCATGCCCGTGGCCAGCAACACCACGACCATCGCCACGCGTGCTCTCCCCCACGTCCTCACTCGCGTCTTCTCCCGCTTCATGAATCCTGGCATGGATCACCGCATTTCCCTGGCCTGCTTGAGCATCTCGTCCCCCACCGCTTGACCGCCGCTACCGCAGCGGCAAGAACCTGAGTGTATTTCACACACTGGAGAGAGTGTCATGCGGCGCGTTTCTGTCTTCGCCCTGCTTGCAGCAGGCCTCGTGGCCTCGAGTCTTCTGGGGCTATCGGCCGCCCCAGCCGCATCAGCGAGCGCTGCAGAGACGACCGTGCTAGTCGAAGCGGAGAGCTTTGCGGAGCACGGTGGCTGGCAACTCGACACCCAGTTCATTCACGAAATGGGTTCCCCCTATCTCCTCGCGCACGGACTCGGTGCGCCCGTTGCGGATGCATCGACCACCGTCTCCATTCCTACCGCCGGTCGCTACCGGGTGTTTGTCCGCACCAAAGACTGGGTGGCGCGGTGGAAGGCCCCTGGCACCCCTGGCCGCTTTCAACTCGCCCTCAACGGCACCCCCCTTGCCACCGAGTTTGGCACCGAGGGAGCTGAGTGGCACTGGCAGGCCGGTGGCGAGGTCGACCTGCCGGCGGGCGACAACACACTCGCGCTCCACGATCTCACCGGCTTCGACGGTCGCTGCGACTGCATCGTTCTCACGACCTCCAAGGCCCCTCCTCCCAATGACGATGCGATCCTTCCCGCCTGGAGAATGCAGGCGCTCGGTCTGCCGGCTGAGCCTGAAGTGCAGGGCCCCTACGACCTGGTGGTGGTCGGCGGCGGGTACTCCGGCATGGGCGCAGCCATCTCGGCTGCCCGGATGGGTTTGAAGGTGGCCCTGATTCAAAACCGGCCGGTCTTGGGTGGCAACGGCTCGAGCGAGGTTCGCGTGTGGGCAATGGGACTGATTCGCCGTGGCCGCTTCCCGCGGATCGGCGAAATCGTGGAAGAGTTTGCCGACCACGCCACCAAGAGCCCTGGCACCTACGAGGAGTTTGAAGATGCGAAGAAGGAAGCGCTCGTGCGGGCGGAACCGAACATCGACCTCTTTCTCAACACCCACGCCTACGCCGTCGACCGGCAAGCGGACCGCATCGAGAGCGTGACCTGCCTCGACACCCACACCAGTCGTCGGCTGCTGTTCACAGGCCGCTTCTTCTGCGACGCCACTGGCCACGCCACGATCGGTGATCTCGCGGGCGCAGAAACCGTGATCGAAGAGAAAGGCCGCATGGGCATGAGCAACATGTGGGCTTGGGCCAATGACGAAACATCCCAATTGTTCCCCGAAACGCCATGGGCGTTGCCGCTGGGCATGGACGATTTCCCCTACCCTCGCGATTTCCATGGCCAGTGGTTCTGGGAGAGCGGTTTTGACAAAGACCCGCTCGCCGACGCCGAGGGGATCCGCGACTGGAACCTGCGGGCGGTGTATGGCGCGTTTAACGCTATGAAAAACGGCGACGGCGCCGCGGAGCATCCAAACGCCATGCTGACCTGGGTTGCCTTCATCGGCGGCCCCCGCGAGAGCCGTCGGATTCTGGGAGATGTCGTGCTCACGCAGAGCGACATCGTGGGCAAGCGTGAGTTTCCTGATGGGTGCGTCCCCTCGACCTGGTCGATCGACCTGCACTATCCCAAGGAAGAGTTTGCCGACAAGTTTCCCGACAACCCATTTATTTCAATCGCCGTGCACGACAGGCGGATCGATCGCAACTACGGATATCCCGTGCCGTACCGGTGCTTCTATTCCAAAGACATTGAAAACCTCTTCATGGCGGGCCGCTGCGTGTCGGTGACGCACGAGGCCCTTGGCACCGTCCGCGTGATGAAGACCTGCGGCATGATGGGGGAGGTGGTCGGCAAAGCAGCAAGCCTAGCCGTGCTCCATGCGACCAGCCCACGCGGGGTGTATGAAGACCATTGGAAGGAGATGGAAACGCTCCTGGCACTCCCAGGAAAAGCACGCCGCCGCACCATCACCGACGAGATCGAAATCCCCGCAGACGCCCTCCCGATCGCCGGCCCCTACGGGCCTCCCACCGGGATCGATCCGATAGCACTGGCAAAAGACAAGCGGGCCGTGGTGGTCGATGATCGGCAGGCCATGCTCGAAGGCAGCTGGACTGAAGGCGAGGGTCTCAAAGGGTTTGTGGCCTATGGCTACCACTATGCCTCAGCAGACAGCGGGGCCACCGCTCGGTTTGAACTCACCGCTCCGGCGGATGGCGAGTACGAACTGCTCCTCGCGTGGCAGCCGCACGAAAACCGGGGCACGGCCGTGCCGGTGCTGATCGAGACTCCGTCTGGCCGCAGCACGACCTCGCTCGATATGACAAAGCAGGCCACCCTCGATGGCCGTTATGGATCGATTGCTCGCATCCGGTTGGCTGCTGACGACCCCTGCGTGGTGGTGATCAGCACCGACGCGGCGGGAGGATTCGTGCATGCCGATGCCGTCCTCCTCGTTCCGGTCACGCGATAGGCTTGGCGGCATGAAAGGCTTCCTTTCCCACCGCGTGCGGATGCTCGGCGGCCATCTGCTTCGGCTGGCGGTTGTCCTTGGCGTTGCCTGGCTCGTGCATGCGACCCATCAGCAACGTGAACGCACCCGCACCGCCCTCGGACTTGCTGTGGTGCCGATTACGGCAGTGCAACATCACATCCCCCAGGCAGCGCGCTTCGGCAATGCGTCGCGGAAAGTGGACGGAGCCCGTGAGGTCCTCGACGAACATGGTTTCAACGTGGGCACGATTCTGCAGACAAGCCCGTCCGGTGACACCGCGATTGGTTTCTCGGGTCCCACCGACTTGCTGGTGGTGTGCGATCCGGCGCTCGTGATCGCGGGGATCGAAGTCATCTCCAGTGGCGATACCCGCGACCATGTCCGTGCGATTGAGAACGATGAGCGGTTTTGGGCGTCGTTTGTGGGGATCCCGCTTGCGGCGTTGGCAGAGCCACGGCAACAGCGAGCGGTAGCCGGCGCCACGCTCACCAGTCGAGCGATCACTGAAGCGCTCACGCTGCGGATGGGAGGTGCCGCCGACGTCAGCCGGTTTGAAACGGCGCCGACGCAGGCGGACATCGCGCGTCTCTTCCCAGACGCTGCCTTGAGTGAGGCCGACGCAGGCGACCCATCGGTGATCCGCGTCCGCACGGCGGATGGGATTCCGCTCGGCTGGGCCCTGCGGATCAGTCCGGCTGCGGACCGTGTGATCGGCTACCAAGGCCCCACCGATGCGGTCGTCGGCTTCGATACGGAAAACCGAGTGGCGGGTGTGCTCGTATTGGAGTCGTTCGACAACGCTCCCTACGTGGGCTACGTCCGCGATGACCGTGCCTTTCCCTCCATCTACGCAGGCATGACCGTCGAGGAACTCGCCGGCATCGATCCCAAGTCCACCGGCGTTGAGGGCGTCAGTGGCGCGACCATGACGAGCCAGGCGATCGCCGAAGGCATTGTGCTGGCAGCCCAAGACCACCGCGCGCGGCGTGCAGCCCAGTCGCGCAAGTCCGTTTGGCAGCAGTGTGCCACGTGGCTGAGACAGATCGAAGGCGCACAGTGGGGCGCGATCGTGGTGATGCTGCTCGGCGTCGTCACGGCGTTTACCCGCGCCCGTGGTATGTGGGTCGGCCGGAAAGTGCTGCCGGTGGTCGTGCTCGCCTACCTTGGCTTTGGTGCTGGAGCCCTCCTCTCACTTGGTCAGTTTGTGGGTTGGGTCCAGGCAGGCGTTCCCACGGGAGCGAGCGTCATGCTCGTGCTCACCGCAATCGCCATGGCAATGCCGATGACCACCAAACGCAACGTCTATTGCTCGCATCTTTGCGCCCACGGCGCGGCCCAACAACTCATCAAAGCCGTGGTGAAACCGAAGCGACGCTTGCCTGCCGCACTCCACCCCTGGCTTTCTCGGCTGCCCTGGGCATTGCTCACGATCGCCATCTTCGCGGTCGTCCTTCCGCTGCCGCTGAGCCTGGTCGACCTCGAGCCCTTTGACGCCTACCTTCCGCAGGTTGCGGGTATCGCTGCGTTGGCGATCTTCGTGTGCGGATTGGTGACCAGTCTCTCGTATCCCATGGCCTACTGCCGCTATGGCTGCCCCACGGGCGCCCTGCTTGACTACCTGAGGCTGCACCCCCGCAGCGGTCAGGTCACGTGGCGGGATGGCCTGCTCCTTGGCTGCCTGGTGATCGCCGCTGTTCGCTACTGGAGCCTGTTGTGAAATGCCCCAACCGAACCTGGGAGCGCCGCATACCGTTGGTGCAATGGTGTGCCCTCGCAGTAAGCCTCACTCTGCAGTGCCACATCTCCCTCGCTGCCGAGCCGATCGTGCTCGCAGGTCCGGCGATGGGAACGACCTATCGTGTCACCCTCGCCGCTTCCGTGCCGGGCCTCTCCCGCGGCGAAGTGCACCGCGAACTTGAGAGGGCGCTTACCCGCATCGATCAGGGATGCAGCACTTGGCGGGACGACTCAGACGTCAGCCGCTTCAACCGTAGCAAGGCCCACGCGTGGATCGACGTCGGTACCGATTTGGCGGAGATCGTGGTGATCGCCCGTGATGTGCATGCCGAAACAGCCGGAGTTTTTGACATCACCGTCTCGCCCCTCGTCACCCTCTGGAGAGACGCGATTGAGCGGCACAAGGAGCCCTCGCCCGAGGAACTCATTGAGACCCGCGCACGGATCGGTATGCCGCTGGTCGAAGTTCGGCAAAATCCAGATGGCACCGCTGCGCTCCGCAAGCTCCGCGCGGGGGTTCAGCTCGACCTCGGCGGCATCGGCCCCGGCTACGCCGTCGACTGCCTCGGTGAACGGCTCGTGGAACTTGGTTCGACCCACCACCTCGTCACGCTCGGTGGTGAAGCCCGCGCCTGGGGCACCCAGGCTGATGGCAACCCGTGGACGGTGCATGTGCACCTCAAAGCTGCTCCACATCCTCCCGACGTGATCGAACTGTGTGCGGGTGATGCCGTCGCTTTCTCGACTCGTCGTCCAGGGCGGTCGCCCGTCGATGTCCGCACAGGCCGGCCGTGCGAGGCACCTGCCGCGACTGTCATGTTTCGCAGTTCCCGCTGCAGCCATGCCGACGCCTGGGCCGTCGCGATCGCCCTGGGCGCTGGTCCACACGATCACGAGAAGTAGCGGCACCACGCCACTTCACACGACGCGCGCACTACAGTGGACCCGCCACTAACTCTTCAAAACGCTTTGAGTCCAGCTTTCCAAGGCACAAACGCTTAACGGCATAGGCGGTCTGCACCGTGTCGATATCGATCACGAAGCGGTCCCAAGACAAGCTGATCCGGTTCTCTGCCGCGGTCTCAGCCCGGGCGGCCAACACCGCATCGAGCGACTCGTTGATCGCGTACTGCCCCATCCATCCATGCAGGACATCACGAGCACCAAACGCTTCGGTCGTGTACTGCTGCAAGAATCTCCGCCGATCCTCACCGAGCCAAAAACATTCGAGTCCGTCTACGATTCCTTTGAAGAAGCGATCCTTCGCACGACCGCCGAGGTATCCGAAGAGGCAGAGGAGAGCATAGGGAATGGCACACCGCTGCTTAGGCTTGAGGTAGTAGCGGTAGCGGACCGCGTGCGTGAACGATCGAAACAGCGGCTCGACATCGCGAAGATACATCGAACAGTCTATTGCGAGACCACCTCGCTCCTCGAGCACGAGTGCCATCAGAATGTCTTTTCTGCAGGCGATCAGCCACGCCGGCACGGCCTCATACAGGCGTTGATTGCGCGTTCGATCACCGTATTCCAGGATCTCGGCCACGTCTTCGTCGCTATACAGCCGATGCTCGATTCCCTGCTCCGCGAGCACGCCGCGGTTGTGGTCGACACACTGGCGGAAGATCTCGGGCATGGTGGTGCCCCCGATCCAAAACTGATGCACCACCCGGGGAATGCCCTCGCCTTCTGGGAGTGCTGGCGGGCAACGTTCAAAGGTGTCCGTAGGGTCGGCAAGGTTCACAAACCGAGAAAAGAAGGGATCGTAGTCCGGCTCTCCTTCGCAAGTTTTGCTGGTCTCGTGCACACACGAACTCCCGAGAAGAAACCTTTCTGACGCGGCCCGACCTTGGCACCAACTGAGAGGGTCGTTCCGAAAGCCTGCGACCCTGGATGCCCTGAGAACAGGCCTGAAAAATCCGCCGCGTCCCGTTCGCCAAGGCTCTGTGCCGTTGCGGCGGATTGTAGCCCTCCCGCTACGTGGCTGTCACGGCATGTGTCTTTCCGAGCGACACACACTCGTGCGGGCTTCTGCGTGCCTCCGCAACGCCCGAGCCTCTCCCAGGTACGGCGGTCACCCTCAGCGGTAAACGCTTTTTAACTCCCTCACCGTCGCCTTGACCGTCGCCTTTGCCGACCCCGTGAACGCTTCGAGCGTTGGCTGGTGGTTCGATGGGAAGATGCGGTCGGTGATCACCGCCTCGCCGTCATTGACGAAGACCTCGACCGACGACCGATCCACCACGACCCTCAGCTTCACCACCCCGCCCACGACGCGTGCCGGTGCCCGATGCCGTCCGGCAAACGCGGGATGAAACCCCACGTTGCCCGACTTGGTGCGGTCGACATACACCGCGGCATCAAAACGGTCGTAGCCGATCTCGGTGTACTCATCTTCCCCGGTGCGGATCCGCAGGCCTGCCGAGCGGGCGTCCGCTGGTTCGATCGTGACCTCAAGTTCGCAGGGCATGTCCTCAAGCTCGCCCGGCTCGGTCAACGCCGTCGGCGGCCAACCAGAGACTGTCGTGAGCGAGCGAGCATCACCCCGCAGGGTGCTGAGTTCTCTGACCGGCTGCTGAACCAGCGTGATCACCGCGGGCTCTTCGCTGTTGAAGGCCACACGTTTGAGCGCAAGGGTGCGAGGAACCGACATCGCTCCCCGCCAGGGCGACGTGGGCACAAGCGACGTTTCCCAGTTGTTCATCCACCCAATCCAGATCCGCCGGCCGTCGTCTTCGGGAATGTTGTCCCAACTGACCGGCGCGTAGAAGTCGCGACCGTAGTCGACCCACCTCGCCGCCTGCTCGGCACGAAACCGCTCACCGTCAAAGTGGCCGACGAAGTATTCGCTGCCGCTGCCACCGGCAATCGCCCCTCCGCCCACATCCACCTCGAGCACCCAGCGTGTTTCACCCGGGAGAGGCGTGCCGTCATCTGCCAGCATCGCCAACTCAAACAGGTCAGGGCATTCCCAGTTGGGCTTGTTCAACGAGCCTGCTGGTCCGAAGCGGCTCAGTTCGGTCCAGTCCGTGAGATTCTCCGAACCGTAGAACACGAGCACCCGCTCGACGGCTCGCGACACCACCATCACCCACCGCTCCGTCGGTGCATGCCAAAAGACCTTTGGGTCCCGAAAGTCTGCAAGGCCGACATCGAGCACAGGATTCTTGTCAGAGGCCTGCCAGGTGCGCCCGCGGTCAAGGCTGTAGGCGACGTTTTGCACCTGGCGGCCAGGACCATGGCCGGTGTAGATCGCCACCATGGGTGGGCTGTCCTGGGTGCCGAGCCCGGAGGTATTGGCCTCGTCAAACACACAGCAACCGCTGAAGGCCATCTCGCTCTCCGTCTCGGGAATCGCCAGCGGCAAATGCTCCCAGTGCATGAGATCCGGGCTGACCGCATGCCCCCAACTCATGTGGCCCCACGAGTTGCCAAGCGGGTTGTACTGATAGAAGAGATGGTATTCGCCATCGACATAAACAAGCCCATTGGGATCGTTCATCCAGTTGATGGGAGGCGTGAAGTGAACCTGTGGTCGCAGCGGTTCACGAAACGCGTCAGGGGACCGCACGTAGGCTTGCACCTTTTGGTCGATGTCAAACCGCGGCGGCGCCTGATCCACCTGCCTGATGTCATCGACGAGCAGGTGCCCCCAGCCACCTGTCGCGTTGTCGACGATCCGAAGCTGCGCCGTTTTTCCACGCTCGTCGTGGACATCCCATGAGGCCTGCACGAGTTCCTCCGATTCGTGGCCGGTGGCCGTGCGAACCACCTGGCCATCAATGAGCAGCTGAAACGCGAGTCGATCCGGGTCTGCTCCACCGCCAATCCGAAAAGCGAGCACCGGCCTGTCGATCACAAACGCCGCACTGGTGGCGGTGCCGACCGATTGGTCACCTTCGTGAAAAGTGTTGACCAGCCGCTCTCCCTGAAACCCCGCCACAGCCATCTGGCCCGGCAGCGCTCCCCCCGCGGGGCCTGGGCCACAGGCTGTCCCCGTCACCTGCCAGGATCCGTAGGTGTCGCGTTCGAAGACATCCACCACCAGTTCGTCGGCAGCGAGTGAAAACGAGCAAAGCCCCCACAATACGCACCACGCGCTCACCACACCCATCATCTTCATGTCAGGAGCCCTTCAGAGTCTCTTTGTCGCGAAAGTGCAGTTCATGGGGAAACGGCATGGTGCCTCCAGCCACACCGCAGGCGTGCGAGGCCACATCGATCGCCCACGCGTTGATCGCGTCGACATCGTGGCCAGCGAGCAGGCCCAGCATCATCGCCGCGGTGTAGGCATCTCCAGCACCCACGGTGTCGGCCACCGTCACCGGACGGCCACCGCGATCACTCAACCGTCCCCTACAGAGCAGCACCGCGCCTGCCGCCGAACGCGTGAGGGCGATGGCCTTGAGGTGGTATCGCTCGGCAAGCTCATGCATCACATCAACCGGCCCCCCGTGGCACCGACACAGCGTGGCGACTCGTGGCAACTCCTCATCGTTGAGTTTGAGCACGTTGCACAGTTCGAGTGACTCGAGGATCACGCGATCATCGTCGTACGGAGGCCGGAGGTTCACATCGAGCACCCTTAGCGCCGAGTCCGGCACCGCTTTGACAAACGCTCGGATAAAACGCCGGGCCTCCTCGTGTCGCTGACCGAGCGTGCCGAAGCAGACCGCCGACGTTTCCGCTGCGAGCTGGGCTGACTCCTCGCTCCACGCGAGGTGGTCCCATGCGGAATCCTCGGCAAAGTGGTAACTCGCCATGCCCGCCGCATCGAGGGTCACGTCAACCCGCCCCGTCGACCAGCGATTCCGCTGGACACCCCTCACATCGACGCCGTGTGCGTAAAGTGCCGCCAGGGCTTCCTCTCCGAGCGGATCTTCTCCGACACCGCTGACCATCACCACGCGAGCGTTCTCGCCAGCAAGTTCTGCCGCGCTGCACGCGGCATTCGCGGGGGCTCCGCCAAAACGCGGACCATCGGGAAAGACATCCCAGAGAATCTCACCAAGACCGACGATCTGCTGCTTCATCGCTCCACCTCGCACCCATCACTCGCACGCACGCCCCACTCATCATCCGGCGTTCTTTCGCCCTGCCAAGCAGAGGGCTGATTGAGCGGTCGCCACCGCACTCTTCTCAGAGCCCGCCTGCTGGCTGCGTGCGTGGCTGATAGGCGTGGGCACCGTGTTCCCAAAGCGGGCTGTTCTCGGCTATCGGGGCACTGCGGTCACTGCGAGGATCAGCGAGCGGCTGGCCCACGACAAAGATCGCGTCGTCGTTCGGTGCGGGGAGCTGAGGCTGCCTCGCATTCTCGGAGCACCACGCGTTGCGGCGGAAGCGAAAAGTCTCGGGTGCCGTTCCAGGGCCCGCGTTGAGCCACACCTGCACGCGGCCATCCACGACAACCAAGTTGTCTTCAAAAAGCCCTCCATGGCAGGCCCGCATCCGAGGGTCCTGATTCTCCTGCAAGATCCGCAGCACCCACTTTCGCTGATCGACGAAGGTGTTGTGGTGCACATGCCCTCCGTCGGCAGTCACCCAAGCGACGGCAGACATGCCCCCGATGAAGCGGTTCCCCGCCACCTCAATCTCGGCGGCTTCACTGTCGCCCACAGCCGGTCGGAAGTACGCCTCCCCAGTGCTTCCCCCGAGGTTGACAGCCCGCTCCCCAGCTTCAACGAACATGTTTTCCAGCACACGAATCCGACGGGAACCACCTTTGATCTGCACGCCGTTCGACTGCGAATACCCCTCGGCTCCTTCAAAGCGGCACCCTTCCACCAGCCCATCGTGGCACCCGACAAAATCGATCCCTGAGCCTCCCCAACCCCGAAACTGACAGTCGCGGATCACGAACTTCTCAACACCGGACATCTTGAGGGCATCGTGATTGCCGACCGGCCCCGTGTCTTCGATGACGACGCGTTCCAGAGTGATGTGCGCAGCGGGCGTGGATTGCCGGCCCCCATCGTCGATGTTCAGGCCATTGCCAGGAAAACCACGCACCACAACATCGCGCAGCACCACGTGCCGTGCCTCGGAGAGATGCAGGGCAACTGTCCCCCGGCCCGCGGCACGCTCTCCAAGCAACAGCGGCGGATCCTCTGGGTTCGCCCCGGCGAGGACGACTGGCATTTCTGCGGTGCCGTGGAGTCCGGAACGCGACAGCCCGCCGTGGTAGCGTCCTGGAGCGATCAGGATTGTTGTCCCAGCACGAGCCTGTGCGAGAGCATCGCGCAGCTCCGCATCACTGGCCACACGCACCTCCGCTCCCGCACCGCGCTCCAGCCCATTCAGCGCCGCAAACAGCATGAGAACGACAACGCCAGCGTTGTGTGCATAGGTTGCCATAAACACACTCACGGAGTTGGGAAGGTTGCAATGATCCGCAATGGCCCGCCACTCCCGCCTTGGATTTTCATCGGCAGGGCCGTCACCCACGCGCCTTCCGCAGGCACTCGGTCGAGGGAGGCCACGTTTTCAAAGATCGGAATATTCGCAGTGCAGAGCGTGACGTGGGTCTCAAAGTGCGTGGAGGGGCCGTGGTCGATGCTCGCGGTGTCGATCCCCACCGCCTTGACGCCGCGTTCGCGCGCAAGCCACCTCGCCGCGATGGGGGCGAGCCCAGGAAAACGCAGTTCCGCCACGGCCTCAGGCCCCATTCGCTCGGTCCCCAGGTAGGCCGTACGATCGTTCCAGCGATCCGCCCAGCCCGTTTTGAGCAGCACGATCACATCGCGCAGCTGTCGGCCGTGCGCCTCTTCCCAACCCATCAGATCCTCGATGGAAACAAGGTAGGTAGCGTCGGCCGCACACTGCCGCGTCACGTCGATCACCGCCGCCTCACCAATCAACCGTTCAACGGGGATCTGATCCGCCGTCTGGCCGTCGGCGCTAAAGTGCCGTGGGGCATCGAGATGCGTGCCGCCGTGCTCTGCAGTCGTAAAACGGTTGGCCGCATAGTAGTAGCCCTTCGCGTTGAGCCCGTTGTCTCCCTGCTGGAACTGGAACCCCTTTTCCGTGGGCCAGTAGATCGTGCCGGCATGAAACGAATGCGTGAGGTCGATGACCTGCGCCGGCTCCACTCCCTGCACCGCTCCAGAGCACACGACCGCCACACCACACACCACGCA
This sequence comes from Planctomycetota bacterium, assembly GCA_029978905.1. Taxonomy (GTDB): domain Bacteria; phylum Planctomycetota; class Planctomycetia; order Pirellulales; family UBA1268; genus M30B53. The sequence goes on along the minus strand of JAPOIM010000079.1, from coordinate 2,492 downwards.
CCACACGGCCACTGATTGCACGCTGCCCACTGAGCACCTCTTCCTCGCCACGCCTCGGATCGCCCATTCAGCAGCCTATCGCATTTCAAACGCGCGCTCCCCGCTGCAGCCCAACGACGAGCGAAGGGTGAGCCCAGTGCTAACCCACCGGCGTAGATCCGCAAGCGCGGCCTGGAGGGCGAGAGCGAAGCGGATCTTCGAGTGAGCGAGGGCCTGGAGGGCCCGTAGCAACACATAAGCGAAGGGTGAGCCCAGTGCTGAACCGCCGGCGTAGATCCGCAAGCGAAGCCTGGAGGGCGAAAGCGAAGCGGATCTTCGAGTGAGCGAGGGCCTGGAGGGCCCGCAGCAAACGTCCGGTGGTTCAGCACTGGGCTCACCCTGAGCGGCCCCCGAGCAGGTAAGATAGACCCCGCACCGCCGAGCCAGAGCCATGCCCCAAGCCTCACGCACCTGCCGCCTCGCTTTCGCCGCCATGTGCGTCGTGCGGATCGCCTCGGCAGTGTCCCCCACCATCGCCGACGACACCTTCCGCAATGAGGTCGCGCCCCTCCTGGCACAGGCCTGTGGCTCCTGCCACGGCCCAACGGATGCGGAGAGTGGGTTTCGCATCGACCTGCGTGAGCAGGCGATCGCCGGAGGAGACTCCGGACTGGCAGGAATCGTGCCTGGCGATGCCGTAGCCAGCGAACTCTTTGTGCGAGTGGCCAGTGACGACGAAGAGGTGCGAATGCCGGCTGACGGAGAGCCACTCACCGCCGAGCAACAGCAGGTGATCCGCAGGTGGATTGAGGCGGGGGCGCCCTGGCCAGACGATCTCGCTTCGCTTGAATCCATGCTCCCGACGCCTACGTCGCCCGCCACCTCGGCGCCAACGCACTGGGCTTTTCGCCCCCTCGCACGCCCCTCAGTCCCTGATCTCGATGTCGCCACGGACAACCCCATCGATGCCTTCATCGCGGCGAAACTCCATGAGCACAGCCTGGCGGCTGCGCCAGAGGCAGACCCACGCACGCTGATTCGCCGAGTGACGTTTGATCTGACCGGCCTGCCGCCCACGCCCGACGAGATCGACATGTTTCTGCAGGCGTGCGAACAGGCAGGCTCCGTGAACCAGCCCTTCGCAGACCTGGTCGACCGCCTGCTCGCCTCACCGAGATACGGCGAACGATGGGCAAGGCATTGGCTCGATGTTGTCCGGTTTGCGGAGAGCAACGGGTTTGAGATGAACCAGATGCGCCCCAACGCGTGGCCCTATCGCGACTGGGTGATCAAGGCGTTCAACAGCGACATGCCCTACGACGCCTTTGTCCGTCGTCAGATCGCAGGCGACGCACTCGGCGAAGACGTGGCCACCGGCTTTCTCGTCGGCGGCCCTTGGGATCAGGTGAAGTCGCCCGATCCCGTGCTCACCGCCACGCAGCGGGCTGATGAACTCCACGACATGGTGAGCACGACCGGCTCTGCGTTTCTCGGTTTGACCGTCGGGTGTGCCCGCTGCCACGACCACAAGTTTGATCCGGTGCCCCAGCGGGATTACTACGCGCTCTCCGCCGTTGTCGCGGGCGTGCAGCACGGCGAGCGACCGCTCCCGCAGCCAGATGCACCAGACCGTGAGGAAGAAATCGCGGCGATCGACCGGCAGCTCGCCGCACTCGCGCGGCAGTCGGTAGAACTCCAGCCCTTGGCTGTGGTTCCGTCGGAGGACGCCCCTGAGCCTCCGCAGCTCCGTGCGGCCGTGGTGACGGGCATGAATGTTGACGCGTTCGCCCCTACTGAAGCGCGATTCGTGCGGATGACCGTGCTTGGCACTTCTGGAGCGGAACCGTGCATCGATGAACTGGAAGTCTTGAACAGCGATGGTGAGAACGTGGCCATCGACGCGACCCCCACGGCCTCCGGCACCTATCCTGGAAACGCATTTCACACGCTCGAACACATCAACGATGGACTCTACGGCAATGAGAAGTCGTGGATTTCCAATGAGGCGGGCGGCGGCTGGGTGCAGTTGGAACTGTCGCAGCCCGAAACCATTCGGCACGTCGTGTGGAGCCGCGACCGGAGTCCCATCCCGAAGTACAACGACCGCCTGGCCACGGCCTATCGCATCGACGTGTCGCGAGACGGGGTCGAGTGGACCAGCGTGGCGACGCATCGCGACCGACTGCCTTTCGGAACGGCCTCGGGAAACGCCACGGCAGGCGAAGGGTCCGTCGCTGAGCACGCTGAACAGCTCGCACGGCTCACCGAGCAAACCAACTCGCTGCGAAGCCAACGTGCCGCCCTCACCGCCCCTCCGATGGCCTACGCCGGCACGTTCACCCAGCCTGCCACCACCCACCGCCTCTTCCGTGGCGATCCCATGCAGCCGCGCGAGGAGGCGGCCCCAGGAAGCCTCAGCCGTATCGGCACCCCATGGCAGCTGGCCTCCGACACGCCTGAACAGCAGCGCCGCCTCGCTCTCGCCGAGTGGATCGCGGCGGCGGAGAATCCAC
>JAPOIM010000078.1 GCA_029978905.1 Planctomycetota bacterium | reverse complement strand
TGTGGCGTCGAACACACCCACGTTGGTAGAGGCGGCAAGTCCCGGAAGATCGAGAATGCCTGTTGGTCCTGCCTGGGGAATCGTCAGTCCGTTTGGCGATCCAAACCCAACGTTCGATATTCCCGCTCTTGAAGCTGCAATAAGCGCGTCACTGGCAAGGTAGCCGACCACCTCATCGGCGCCGCTGGAGAAGATCACATCGGACAACCCGTCTTGATCAAAATCTATTGGCTGCCCGTAAACATCTTCGGCGATGATGGAAGATGTTGGCGTTGTGAATGCCAGGGAGACTTGGGGATCTCCCAGAACCATCACTGGGCTTGAATGCTCCGCACCGCTGGCCATCTGCGCTGGGGACACCGAGAGCATGGCCCGCGGCTCGAGGGACTCGGGCTGGAGTGGAGCCTGCGAGCGGTTGCCGCTGCGAGAGTTCTTCCCGTTCGTGACGCGGCGGGTGCGGTTGGCGAAGCCGGGAAAACGGCGGAAAGCGGTGGGCATTGGGGGGAGTCCTGACGTTGGGCGGAAATTCGATCGCCCTACGCAGGGGCGCAGGGAAAATCGTGATGAGACTCTCAATTTTGCCCGCGCTTGGGGGGCGAACGCAAGCAAACGGTTTGGGGGCGGTCGGCCGGGAAGCGACGTTGCCGTGGTGCGCGTGGCGGTGGTGCCGCCTCTATACTCCTGCCCTGGCGGGCCGCCGGTTTGTTCTGATGGCCGTGAGGCGGCGCAACTGTTTGGGACGTCTGTTTGAGATTTGGGGGGGAGTGATGAAGCAGCCGTGTCGGAAGCCGATTGACAAACTGCGTGTGGTGTGGGCGGCGTTGCTGGGATGTCTCGTGATGAGCGGCCTCGCGATCGCTGCGGAGGGCGATACAGCCCGGCCCGCGGGTGAACTTCGCCAGGGGACGTTTGACCAGAGCGAGATCTATCCGGGCACCACACGTGGCTACTCGGTGTACATCCCTGCGGGATACGACGGCAGTGCGCCTGCGGCCTTGATGGTCTTTCAAGATGGCCCTGGATACTCGCGGGGCAATGGAGCCTTTCGCGCGCCGTGGGTGTTTGATGAACTGATTGCCGCCGGGGAGATGCCGCTGACGATCGGCGTGTTTGTCGAGCCGGGCCGGATCGTCGCCACCCGGGAAGGCGCCGCGGACCGCAGCAACCGGTCTTTTGAATACGACGCCCTTGGCGATCGCTATGTGCGGTTTTTGGAGGACGAGTTTCTCCCGGTCGCTCTGGAGGGGCTCAACGTTTCCAGCGATCCGCGGCAGCGGGCGATCTGTGGCATCTCCTCGGGGGGTATCTGTGCCTTCACCGCCGCCTGGGAGCGGCCGGATCTGTTTGGCCGCGTGATGAGCCATATCGGCAGCTTCACCAACATCCGGGGTGGGGATGCCTACCCCGTGATCGTGCGTCGCACGCAACGGGAGCCGAAGCCACTAAAGGTCTACCTGCAGGAGGGGCGGGACGACCTCGACAACCTGTTTGGCAACTGGCCGTTGGGCAACGAAGACATGGCGGCGGCCCTGCGATTTGCCGGGTACGACCACACGTTTGTGATGACCGACGGTGGCCACTCCGGACAAGAAGCGGGCAAGGTGTTTGCCGATGGGCTGCGGTGGCTCTGGTCGGAGGAGCCGGCGGCAGCGGTCGGTGAGCCGGTGGCTGCGGCAAGCGAGCCGTGGAAAGCGCATCCGGATGCGGAGCCGCGGGACGATGTGCCGCATGGTGAGGTGCGAGAGATGCCGGCCTTTGAGTCGCAGGTGTTTGCTGGCACGGTGCGAGACTGGTGGGTGTATGTGCCGGCGCAGGCCAAGGCAGGTGAGCCTTGCGCGGTGATGGTCTTTCAGGATGGCCACGACTATGTGAAGACGAACGGTCGCTGGCGGGTGCCGGTGGTGTTTGACAACCTGATCGCCGCAGGCGCAATGCCTCCCACGGTCGCCGTCTTCATCAACCCCGGCCACGATGCCTCTCGCGACAAGCCGGAGAGCCCCTGGCGGGTTTCCAACCGCTCGTATGAATACGACTCCCTCAGCGACCGCTATGTGCGGTTTTTGACCGACGAGATTCTGCCGGAAGTGGCCAAGGTTCAGGCGATCTCCGACGATCCGGCGATGCGGGCGATCGGCGGGGCAAGCTCCGGCGGCATCTGCAGTTTCACCGCCGCCTGGGAGCGGCCAGATGCCTTTGGCAAGGTCTACTCGACGATCGGCAGCTTCACGGGCCTCCGTGGTGGCGACGCCTATCCAGGCCTGATCCGCAAGACCGAGCCCAAGCCGATTCGCGTGTACCTCGCCGACACCTCCGGCGATCTCGACAACCCCTTTGGCCACTGGCCGCTTTCCAACAAACGGATGGCGGCGGCGCTCGCGTCAATGGGTTACGACCATCGCTTCGACTGGGCCGAAGGCTTCGCCCACAACAGCGAACATGCCAGCATGCTCTTTCCCGAGGCGATGCGGTGGTTGTGGCGGGCCGGCCAGAACACGCCGGATGTTGACACCTCAGGCAATCTTCGGGGCGACATGACGCTAATGAAGTTGCTCGTGCCCGGCGAAGGCTGGGAGCTGGTGGTCGATGGCCTCGGCTTCGCCGACGGTCCCTGCTGCGATGCCGAGGGCAACTTTCTCTACTGCGACATGCGCAGCAACGAGATCGTGCGGATCTCAGCGGCCGATGGCTCGCGGAAGGTGATCGCCCAGGAGTCGGTCAGTGGCCTTGAGTTTGGCCCCGATGGCACGCTCTACGCGTGCCAGGGATCGAAGAAGCGGGTGATCGCGATCAATGTGGAAAGTGGCGAGGTGACGGAAGTGGCCTCCGATCTGCAGCCCAACGATCTCGCCGTCACCAGCGACGGCATCATCTTCATCACCGAAACCGGCAAGCAGCAGGTGACGCGGATCGATCCCAAGACCGGTGAAGCGACTGCCGCCGATGTGGGCATCAACGGCCCGAACGGGATCGCGCTGTCGAACGACGGTGGCACGCTCGTCGTCTCCGACTACCGCGGCGTGCGAACCTGGATGTTTCGGGTGAACCCAGAGAGCACGCTCGATGCCCGGAGCCCCACGCTCGCCATGCGACTGCCGGTCAATCCCGAAGGAGAGTGGCAGTTTCATCAGCCACCGCCCTACGCCGATGTTTCCAAAGGCGACGGTCTCGCAGTCGATCGGGCCGGTCGCTGGTATGTGACGAGCGCGGTCGGTGTGCAGGTGTTTGATCCGACCGGCAGGCTTTCGGGCGTGTTGCCTGCGCCCCGGCCCGACAAGCCGCTCACCAGCTGCATCCTTGCAGGGCCTGATCGTGACCACCTCTACATCACCAACGGCGATACGATCTGGCGTCGAAAGCTGACGATCGACTAGCGGTCGCCGCACCGAATCGTTGCGGTGCCGCGGGAGATGGTTTTTGATGAAGGTGGGGCAGGGCAGTTGCCGGCCGGAATCCGGCGGCTTCCCTGACGGCTGATGACATCCTCTTCCGTACGCGCAGAATCCGAAGCGCGGATGGTAGGGATGGAGAAGCGTGGGAAGCACCTCTCGACGAGGCTGCTGTGCATCGCCAATCCCATCTGAGGCGAGTGCTCCGCCAGAGTGAGCAGCGTTTTATCGCCGCCGGTCTTTTTTTGCGGGGCAACGCACCTGTTGTTGCCAACGCATCTGCCCCCCGTGGTGCAACGCATCGTGGTCGGCTTCCAAGGGGCGGGCATCGATGTGGCGCTCCCGACTGGATTTGCCTGAGCGTTTTTTGTGAACCACGCCTCGGCCGCTGGCGTAGGAACTCTTTGTCGGGCCTGCGGCAACAACGGCTGCGAAAACCCGGCCGTTTGGGTCCGAAAGCATGCCATGACCCCAACGCCTTCCCCATGTCGCCATGGGCCTGACGTCTTCGGAGACGTTGACCTGTGCCCAACCGCGGGCCTCTGGCCCGCAAGGAGACTGCTATGAGTATCCGCAGCCAGTTTGATCGTTTGTGTGAACGGATGACGGATGTGACCAGCCATCTCAGCCGCCAGCAGCGGAGGAGCCTCGAACGGAGGCTTCGCAAAGAGTCGCAGGCATCGCTCTCGCCAGAGTCACTCGAAGCCCGTGCGCTGCTTGCCGTGGTCGTGCCCGGCTATGAGGTGACGCAAGACTGGGGGAGCGGTTTTCAAGGGTCCATGACCCTCGAGAACCGAGATGCGGAGACTGTGGAAAACTGGACGGTGTCGTTTGACTACGCTGCAGACATCAACTCGATCTGGGATGCCAAGGTGGTGTCTCGCGAGGGGGCTCGTTACACGATCAGTAATGCAGGCTGGAACGGTTCACTCACGCCAGGGTCTGTTGTCTCCTTTGGGTTTGTGGGGAGCGGCGATACGACAGCCCCGACCAACTACACGATCAACGGTGAACCGCTTGAAGGTGTCCCGCCTCCTGCGGATGACCCTGCTAATGGAACCTCGCCAGACCAGCCAGCCGGCCCACCGGCGGATGATCCTGCTCGGCCGATCGAGCAGTTGACCGCCACGCTCCACGTGGTCAGCGACTGGGGCGCAGGCTTTACCGGAGACGTGACCGTTGCCAACGCGGGCGATCAGCCTGTGGAGGGTTGGACGGTGCGATTTGATTTCGCGGGCGAGATCAGTTCGGTCTGGAATGGTGAAATCGTCAGCCGCAGCGGATCGACCTACATGGTTCGGGGAGCGAGTTGGAACAGCACGCTGCCCGCCGCAGGGGCAGTGAGTTTTGGCTTCTCGGCCACGCCCGGTGGGGCGGCGGCGGTGTTTGAGAACGTGGTGGTCTCGGGTGTCTACAACGGACCCGAGCCAGGTGACCCGACTCCCGACGCCCCGCCGCTTGACCCTCCCGACACCGAGCCCGACCCAACGTCTGATCCGGGCGATGGTCAGGGACGCGTATTTGTGGTGGCCCCTGCCGACGCTGACATCGTTGGCTTCAACACCAGCACCGACCGACTCGATTTCGGTGACAACTCCGTGCACAACCTGATCGTGGGCAAGTTGGCCACCGGTGAGGTCGCGATCGTGAATCCCTGGTCGTGGGCGGCAGAGTATCAGGTTGTCTCGGATGTCAGCTTTACCGACCTGACGCTCGACAATCTCGGCGTGGTGGTAAATGAGCATCTCCGCCAGGACCTCGGCGGCGTACTCTCCTGGGAGCAAGGCGTGGGACCGCGTGAGGCGGGTACCTTCTACGTTCGCTCACACGAATATGGAGTGCATGATCGGATCGAAGGCTTTGATCCGGCGGTCAACAAGTTGAGCTTCCTCTACTTCGGGACCCGCGAACGGCTCTCGGTGGAAGACACGACGGATGGAGTGTTGATCTCTGTTGAGCCCACTGGTCAAAGCATGCTTTTGGTTGGTGTGGCGAAGAGCGAACTCGTGCCGGGCAACATTGAGTTCCACCATGACCAGATTGTCGAAGACCAGTTGGAGGTGCCGTTTGGCTTCACGGTTGAACAGGTGACGATGGTCAGCCGCACGGCGCTGCTCACGCCGTTCGCTCCCGAAGGTGAAGTCACCGACGGTCATCAAACCAGTCCGGGCAGCGACACGCCTCACGACGGCGGCCACGATCATGGTGGTATGCCGATGGATCCTGGGACAGAGCCTGGCACGACCGACCCTGGCACGACAGATCCGGGGGCTGGCGATACCGACCCGGGTGCGCCTGGGGATGACGCCGTTGACGATGCGTTTGCGGGCCTCAACTCCGGCAATGTGGGTGATGAGAAGTGGGGCGAGGCCTACTTCGCCCCCTATGTCGACATGGGGCTGTGGCCTGTGCCCAATCTCTCGCAGATTGCCCAGTCGTATGGCACGTCGCTGCTGACCCTCGGGTTCCTGCAGGCGGACAGCAACGGTAGTCCTGCTTGGGCTGGATTGTCAGCCTTGGCGATCGATTCGGACTTTCCTCAGGCAGCGGACATCAACGCATCGATCGATGCCTTTCAGGCTGCTGGTGGCGATGTGATGATTTCGCTGGGTGGTGCCGCGGGTATCAGTCTTGCGCAGGCGGCAGTGGCCTCGGGCATCGGTGCGGAGGAACTCGCAGCGACCTATGCCTCGGTGGTGGATCGCTACCACCTCTCGCGAATCGACTTCGATATTGAGGGCGCAGCCGTGGCTGACGCACGGTCGATCGCCCTGCGGAGCGAGGCGATCGAGCTGCTCCAACAGCAGCGACCGGACCTCGAGGTCTGGTACACACTGCCGGTGCTACCTGCAGGTCTGACCGCCGATGGGTTGAACGTGGTGCGGTCGGCCTTGGCTGCCGGCGTGAAACTCGACGGGGTAAACGTGATGGCGATGGATTACGGCGAGTCGGCCGCACCGACGAGCGGTCCAAACGCCCGCACGATGGGCGACTACGCGATCATGGCTGCGGAGAACACGCACGCCCAACTGTCGAACCTGTTTGCCGAATATGGCCAGGGCTTCGCGTGGCGGATGGTGGGGGTGACGCCGATGATCGGTGTCAACGATGTGCTCTCCGAAGTGTTTACGGTCGACGACGCACAGATGCTTGAGGACTTTGCCCGCGAAAAAGGGCTCGGCATGTTGTCGATGTGGTCGGTGGCCCGTGACAAGCCGGGCACGATCGGACAGGCCACGGCGACGGCCTCCGGACTGGATGTGGCCGAGGGGAGTTTCAGCGCGGTCTTCAATGACTACGGCACGGTGAATCAGCTCACCTTCGGTGGTGCGACCACTCCGGCAGATCCGCCATCTAATCCCCCTGCCGACCCGGGCACAGACCCTGGCGGCGACACGGGCAGCGACCCCGGCGCGGATGCACCCGCAAGTGACCTGGCGATCGCCAGTTACGACGGAATCATCGCGGCCTACTTCCCCGAGTGGGGCATCTACGGCCGCGACTACCAACTCGACGACGTGCCAGCCGACAAGATCAACCGGCTGATCTACGCCTTCGCGAACCTCACCGCGGAAGGCGAGATGACGCTCTACGACAGCTATGCGGCGGTCGAAAAGCGGTTTAGTGCGGCGGAGAGTGTGACCGGCGAAGCGGACCTGTGGTACTACCCACCGGAGGATCCGCGGAGCCAGCAGACCGTGTGGGGCAACTTCAATCAGCTCGCCCAGCTCAAGGAGATGTATCCCCATCTGCGAACGAGCATCGCCGTTGGTGGCTGGACGCTCTCAGGCAACTTCAGCACGGTCGCCTCGACCGAGGCAGGCCGTGAGACGTTTGCCAACTCGATCGTGGAGTTTCTCACGACCTACACGATGTTTGACGGCATCGACTTCGACTGGGAGTATCCCGGCGGAGGCGGTCTGGAGAGCAACTCGGTGAGCGCGAGTGACGGTGCCAACTATGCCCTGCTGCTCGCGAACGTCCGCGGCAAGCTCGACACGTTGGAATCCCAGACAGGTCGCACCTACGAAATCTCCGTGGCCTCACCGGCAGGCATCGACAAGATTGCCAACTTCAATCTTGCCGGCCTGGCTCCCTCGGTCGACTTCTTTAACGTGATGGCCTACGACTTCCACGGAACATGGGAGAACACCACCGGCCACCAGGCAGCCTTCACCGGTGATGCCGACGGGTATGACATCAAAACGGCGGTACACGCCTACCTTGATGCGGGAGTGCCGGGCGAGAAGATCGTGCTGGGGGCACCGCTCTACACCCGGGGTTGGAGCGGTGTGGCTGATGGAGGCGACGGCGGCTATGACGAGGCCGCGTCAGGTGGCGCGCCCGGCACGTTTGAGACGGGCGTCTACGACTACAAGGATCTGCTTGCCCAGGTGCAAGATCCCAACAGCGGTTGGCAACTCTACTGGGATGATGTGGCCCAGGCGTCGTATGTCTACAACGCCGAGCTCGATCTCTTTAGCTCGATTGAGACCCCTACCTCGATCGCGCTCAAAGCCCAGTGGGTTCAGGAGATGGGCCTCGGTGGAATGATGTTCTGGGATCTGACCAACGACGCCACCGACTCGCCTGAGAGCCTGGTTGCGGCGGCCTTCCGCTCGCTGGTGCTGGAAGACGACTTCCAGTCGATCCGGGCGAGTTCGTCGCTGACCGATGAGGTGATCCTCGGTGGGGACGGGGAGATCAACCCGTGGAGTGTGATCTGAGGTGGGCTCGATCTGGGGGGCGCTCGGGATGAACCCCGAGTTGCCCCACCGGGCGATCACCTCGGGCTTCCTGCCCTCGGCTCACTCGGACCTCGCGGCGCTTTCGCCCTCCGGGCTCCGCTTGCTCGCTACGCCGGTGAGTCAACACGGGGCTCATCCCTCGCTCGTGGGTGCGTGGAGAGAACCCTGAGTTGCCCCACCGGACGTTCACCTGGGGCTTCCTGCCCTCGGCTCACTCGGACCTCGCTGCGCTTTCGCCCTCCGGGCTTCGCTTGCTCGCTACGCCGGTGAGTCAACACGGGGCTCATCCCTCGCTCGTGGGTTGAGGGCGCGGTGCTTTATGGGTTGCGGCGGAGGGTGTGGAGTTGGTTGGGGTCGAGGCCTTCGTGTTCGGTGACGGTGCCGTCGGGCCAGGTGATGAGCACGCGGCCGGTGTCGGTAGAGTCGCCGAGCCCAAAGGTCACGGGCAGTTCGCTTTGTGACTGGTAGCCTCGGGTGGGATTGATGCGACGGGTGTGGGTCACGCCGTCGCGGTCGAGCGTGACTGTTGCGCCGATTCCCTCATGGTTGGCTCCTTCATCCACGAGTTGGATCCGCAGCCAGTGGTGGCCGAGGGTTTGGTCGTTGCGGAGTAGCCTGGGGGCGCCGCCGCTTGAGGTGAAGAGCAGGTCAAGGTCGCCGTCGCCATCGATGTCGGCCGTGGCGAGGCTGCGGCCCACCATCGGCTTGGCAAAGTCTTCGCCGGTCTTGTCGACGTCGACCGGCATGAACTCGGTGGCCTGATCCGACCCACAGTTGAAGTACAACCGTGGGGGCTGCTCATAAAACTGCGTCTTCTGCACACGGTTGATCTCCTCCTCGAGGTGACCGTTGGCCGCCACGACGTCGAGCCTGCCGTCCAAGTCGATGTCGGCAAAGAGCACGCCGAAGGTCAGTTCGAGACGGGTCTGCGGTCCGAGGCCGTTGGCGATCGCGTCGTCCTTAAACTGCACGCCGCTGCCCCGCGACACGTAGAGCGCGGTCATCTCGTTGGCGAAGTTGCCGATCACGATGCCGCGGTCGGCGTCGTTGCGGAAACAGGCCACGTCGATCCCCATCGCGCCGCGGGCGTTGCCTTGGATGTCAAAGGCGATTCCAGCCAGCCGCCCGACTTCCTCAAAGGTGCCATCCTGCTTATTGCGAAAGAGGAAGTTCTGCACGGTATCGTTGGAGACAACGACGTCGAGCCAGCCATCGGCATCGAAGTCGTCAAACGTCACCCCGAGTGACTTCGCGACAGGCACATTCGTGGCTGGGTTGAGTACCTGGATGCCACTCTCTGCCGAGACGTCTGCAAACGTACCGTTACCCTCGTTGCGATAGAGCTTGGGGAAACTCCCACCGAAGTTTTGAGGCCGACCGTAGGCCCGTCCGCCGCCGATCAACTGAAAGTTTTGGGAGCGGTCGATGTCGCGATTCCAAACGACGTAGTTGCAGACAAAGAGATCGAGATCGCCGTCGCGGTCGTAGTCGAAGAAGCCGCAGCTGCTCCCCCAGTCGCCCTCATCGCCGGCCACACCTGCCGCGGCCGTGATCTCTTCGAAGCGGCCGCCACCCAGGTTGCGAAAGAGCCTGTCCTGGCCCACCGACGCGATGAACAGATCGGTCAATCCATCACCGTCGATATCACCCGCAGCGAGGCCAGTGCCGTAAAAGGTCACGTCGAGCCCCGAGCCGGCCGTGGCATCGCTGAATTGTCCGGTTCCGTCATTCAGGTAGAGAGCTGGGGTGGCGGCATCTCTTTGACTGGTCTCATCCCACGGCCAGCGGCAGCCGTTGACCAGCACGATGTCGGCATCGCCGTCGTTGTCGACATCCACAAACCCACAGCCACCACCCATCGTTTCCGGCAGGAGTTTCTCACCGGCAGCGCCGTTCTCGTGCACAAACTCGATTCCTGCTGACGTGGTGACGTCGGTGAAAGGAACGCTGGGAATCTCCACCGGCGGCCGTTCGCGAATCGTCGGCACGACGAGTTTCTGCTCGATGATTTCAGGAGCCGGGGGCGGTGCGGTGAACCAGAAAACCGCAGCGGCGGCCATGAGTCCACCGCCACCAAGCACCACCAGCGACCACTTGAGTGCCACGCCGATCACGGCGTCGTCGGCTGCCTCGTCGTGTTCCGAAGGATCGGTGTGAGGAGTGTCGTTTTTCATCAGGAGTCCTTCATGATCACGGGTTGGTCGACAGACGCTGCTCAGGAACAGGCGTGGTGTCGGCCGGTGGCGGTGCTGCATCCACGGAGACATCACCTGCGTCGCCCGAAGCGGAAAACTCCACCCCCTCGGGTGCCCCTGGCCGCTGCAGCGGGTAGATCACGACGGCCTCGGCCGCCTGGTTCGCGGCAGGGTAGCGTTCGCGAGCCAGACGCACCGCGCGGTCGGCGGCGTTGTCGTCAAGCTTGTAACGTTCGTGCGCGCGACGGTGCTCATCCGCCTGCGCCTGGTCACCAAGTTCGCCGTAGATCAGGCTCAGGTTGTAGTGGGCGACGGCGTTTTCCACATCGTCGTCGAGCGTCTTCTCAAACTGCGCAGCGGCTTCTTGGAGGGTGGCGGTCCGTTGCTCGGCGGCGGCTTCTCCACGGAACTGGCTCGCCCGGTCGTAGAGCGTGAGGCCGAGCAGGTTTCGCACCTCATAGTCGCGGCTGAAGTCGAGTTTGCGATCGATCATCTCTTGGGAGCGCCCCTCGAGGACCGCGCGGAAGTTGGCTTCGGCCTCCTCGAGTCGCCCTTGCTGTCGATTGATCTCTCCCGAGAGCCAGCTCATCGTCCACGGTGGGGCCGCTGGCTCGGTGTAGGCTGCAGCCCGGCTGATCGCCTCGGTGGCTTCGTCGAGCCGGCCTTCACGGAAGTAGACGCGGGCGAGGTTCAGTGGACCGTCGTAGCGGCCAAGTTTTTCCACCTCACTGAAGGCAGCCTCGGCCTGCCGCAGCTCCGCTTTCCCCTTCAGCAAGAGGCCGATCCCGTAATCGTTCCATCGCTGCCACTCGGGGATCTCACGCGGCGTGGGTGGGGCGTCGAGCGGCTCGCCACCTGCCACAGCAAAAGTCACGGTGTCTTCGGCGAGTGTGAGGATCGGCAGTTCGTTGACGTACTCTTCCCCCTCCACAAATCCCCGCAGCGGCATGTCACCGGGCCGCTGCCGGCTGGCGATCCACTGCATGTACTCCGCGTCAAACTTGCGGTAGTTGAGCTTCACCCGTGCGGTCACCGGGCCGGTCACATCTTCGGGCAACCGGAAGCCGTAGTGCACAGTGGAGCCGGCACCTGGGGGAATCTGGTTGTTGTAGAGGGGCACGAAGATGTCCTGCGCGTTGCGGCGGTTGATCCGATTGCCATCGCGGTCGAGCATGAAGACGTTGACGAAGTGCGACCAGCGATCGACCTCATTCCCGGCTGCGGTGTCGATGCCCCCGCTGCGGCCGATCACCTGCCCGTTGCTCTCGAGCGTGATGTCGAGCCAGATCTCGTTGGAGTCGACCGTGCCTTGCGTGAAGAGGTGGCCGAGGGTGAGGGTGCGGATCACCGTTTCCAAGAGATAGTCGCGGCCCGGTTCGAGCACCGGCATCTCCGGTCGCAGGGGGGCGGTGAGGGGTGCATCGACCGTGGTCCCTTCACGGATGCCGAAGAGGTCGACCCGCACACTTCCTTCAAGAAACTCTCGGTGGGCTTCCACGATCTCGGGGCGATCGTAGAGCCAGGCAAGGCCGGTGTTGGCGGAAGGGAAGAGGTGGTTGTGCACCTTCAACAGCCCAGAGTCGTCGCGGAAGGCCGCCGCGAAGTCGTCCGACTCGGTGAGCGGCATGTGGCAGTCGTTGCAGGACGTTTTCGCCACAGGTGGGTAGTAGAAACTGCGGGCACCGTGGCCAGAGACGCCGCTTAAGAGGAAGGCGTCGTAGTGGTTTTGGCCGCGGAGGAAATCTTTGTAGTGCGTCAGTTCGCCCGGCAGGCTCACCTTGTGGCAAGTGGAGCAAAACTCGGCACTCGTATGGAAGTCTTTGAGGAAGGTCTTCTTGTGCATCGCCGGCTTCGCCTTCACCAGCTGATGGTTGATCCACTTGAGCACGTCGTTGTCACTGGAGGCGAAGGGGTAGTGCAGCGGCTCGTCGATTGTGTAGTCGGCGTTGCCGCGGGTGCTGTTGACGTGGGTGATCGCATGGCAGGTGGTGCAGGTGATCCCTGCGTGGGCGGTCGGATGATTCACGTCGTCGTAGTTGGGGTCGTCGAAGGCACCGCTGTAGAAGGGCACTGGATCGTGGCAGCCTGCGCACCAGCGAGCCGCCTGCACATTGCCGTCGCGATCCCAGGCCACCTGGCGGGTTTCACGGACGCTCGCCAGATACGCAGGATTGTTAAACGAACTGAGATGGTGGGCGCTGTCTTTCCAGCCGGCATGCACGTCGGCATGACACTCCATGCAGTAGTGGTCCATCATCAGCGTGTCGGCAGGGATGTAGTTGCCGGTGGCCGTGCGGGCGAGCGAAGGCTCGAAGTACTCAGCCCCTTCTTCGGGGCCTTTGGCATGCCAGTTCCGCGGGTCCTGGGCATGCAAGGCGACCATTGCGGCGATCGACGCAGCCACGAGGCCGGCATAGCCAAGCCCCAGTTTCCAGCGAATCTTCGGGCCGACGAGCCGGTGCAGCCAGTAGAGCCAGACGGCGATGACTGGCGTGATCACATGTGCCCAGTAGGTCAGGCTCGTGGCCGCGGGCAGCCGTGCGGCGAGGTTGGTGGCCCGCATGCCAAACAGCAGCCCACCAGAGACGAGCACCACCAGGCTTGCGGCAAAGAGCGCGTAGCCCACCCGCACCGCGCGGCGATTCTTGCGATTGCGGGTGTTGAGCATGTGGATCACGCCGAAGATGAGAAACGGCGTGACAAACAAGAACCCCAGCACGAGGTGGGCGAGAAACATCCACTGGTAGAGCC
This sequence comes from Planctomycetota bacterium, assembly GCA_029978905.1. Classification (GTDB taxonomy): domain Bacteria; phylum Planctomycetota; class Planctomycetia; order Pirellulales; family UBA1268; genus M30B53. Next base: position 4,514 of record JAPOIM010000078.1, on the reverse strand, counting down.
AGTTTTGAAAGGTCTCACCGGTTGACCACTCTGCGAATGTCACCGCGGCGAGGTAGCCGGAGTTCGCGCCGATGATCGCGAGCATTGCGAGCACCGTCACCAGCACATACCGCAGTCGGGGACCGATGGCGGGGACGTGCTTTTTTCGAGGGGGGCGTGGCCCGGCGGTGGTAGGCGCAGGCTGTGGAGTGGACATGATGGGAGACCTCAAGGACGGAGTGGATGGTGAACGGATGCGGCGTAATCCGAGCGCCAACGCGAGTGCATCACTCCAGAAGGCGCTCAAAACTCAGCAGGCGACCGTGAAGGAACCTGCAGGCAAGTCGCTTAGGAAAGACATTGCCCGCGGCGGTCGCTTGCCGATCAGCAGCACGTGCCGGTGGGGCCTATCAGCGGCCCACCAGCACGGTGCCGTTCAGCCGTGCATCGGGGGCCGTTCAATCCGAGAGGTCGGCTCATCCGAGAGGAGGAGGGAGTCTTCCGGCCACAGCCAGGCAATCCTGGCAGCGGCTGCGGGGTGTTCGTGTGGCATGCAGGCTTGCATCCGGCTCGTCGTGGAAAGCAGATCAGCTGGTGCTGTTGTTGGGGTGAGTGGTAGGTCGGGGCGGCGTGAGCACGCAGGACCGTTGCACCGTGGGCGGGCGGGCTGCCCGGCGGGGGCGCGTAGGGCTGGCTGGCCGGCGAGATCACGGAAGGCTTCGGTTGCTCCCGCGTCGAACAACGCCGCTTCGCGTGTGAGCACGGGGCGGCCTACGGGCTGGCGTTCGGCAGCAGATGGGACGGGATGACCTGCGAGCCAATCTCCGCAGCTCGCGTTGGCCGAACGCGTGGCCGGACCCACGAGGCATGCCAACAGGAGAACTGCGAGGCAGCAGCCACTTCGTTGCAACAGCATGCGACGCAGACCGTCCATAAACCACCCCAAAGGACGCGTTCTCAACGCCCCGCATACGCGAGGCCCGCGAAACCGCACTCCATACAATGATCCTAGGACGGTGTGCTGGGGGTGTCCAGCCAAACGTCGAGACGCTGCCGGAGCCCTGCCGAGCCTTGCCTGCGGGCCTTCAGCGTGGGAAAACCGGGAGACCAGCGGTGCTGGCGGCGGCGGACTCGTCGGGATGATGCGAGCGGGTGTGGGGACGCGAGAAATGCGACTTTTACGATGCTGGAACGGGTGGCATGGGCTCACCCTGGCGTGGGCAACCCTGCTTGCGGCTGCCGGGTGCTGTGGCGGGCTGAAAGGTGCCTGGGCGGCCGACTGGAATCAGTTTCGCGGGCCCGCGGGTGATGGGCGGCTGGCCGAGGCCGACTTGCCCGTGGCGTGGAGCGAGTCGGAGGGCATCGTCTGGAAGGTGCCAGTTAATGGCAAGGCCTGGTCGTCGCCCGTGGTGGCCGATGACGCGGTCTGGATGACCAATGCCACTGAAGATGGCACGCGGCTCTCCCTCGTGGCGATCGATGCCGCCAGTGGCGAGGTGCTCCGCGACCTGACGCTTTTCGAGATCGCCGAGCCCGCCTTCTGCCACGACTTCAACAGCTACGCGAGCCCCACGCCTGTCGTTGCCGACGGGCGGCTGTGGGCCCACTTTGGCAGTGCCGGCACTGCGTGCGTGGAGACTCGCACGGGAGAGGTGGTTTGGAGCCGTCAGGATCTGCTCTGTGACCATCACCGTGGGGCCGGCTCTTCACCGATTCTCGTCGATGGCTTGCTTGTGCTCACCTTCGATGGGTTCGATCGCCAGTATGTGGCGGCACTCGATGCGGCGACCGGCCAGACGGTGTGGGAGGCAGACCGCAACATCGACTATGGCACCGATGATGGCGACATGAAGAAGGCCTACTCCACGCCGCTCGCCTTTGAGCACGCAGGGCGGCCGCAGCTGGTGAGTCCGTCGGCGGTGGCGACGATCGCCTACGACCCCGCCAGCGGCGCGGAACTCTGGCGGGTCGTGCATGGTGGCTTCAACGCCGCATGTCGTCCCGTGTATGCCGATGGTTTGGTCGTGATCTGTATTCAGCGTGGCGACGCGCTGTTGGCGGTGCGGCCTGAGGGGACAGGCGATATCACGGGCAGCCAGGTGGTGTGGCGAGCCGGCAAAGCTGCCCCGACGCGGCCGAGCCAGTGCGTGGTTGATGGAAACCTCTACATGGTCAGCGACACGGGCATTTTCAGCTGCCTCGATCTGGCCACCGGCGAAGCCCGCTGGACCGAACGGCGCAGCGGCCGTTTTTCGGCATCCCTGATCGAGGCGGGGGGAAAGTGCTACGCCTTCGACGAGGATGGCGGGAGCGTGGTGTTTGTGGCGAATCCAGAGCGGTTTGAACTGCTTGGGGAAAACATCCTTGAAGCAGGCTGCATGGCGTCGCCTGCAGTGGTCGACAATGATCTGATTGTCCGCACCAAGACCCACTGCTATCGCATCGGCGGTGGGTGAGCGTGGCCGATCGAGAGCTCTCAGGAGAATCCGGGATGAGGAATCGCCGCACGGTCATGCTTGTGTCGCTGGTGGTGCTGGCGACCGCGCTTGCTTCGGCGATGGCGTGGGTGAGTTTTCAGCGACCAGGGCCTGCCGTTCCTTCGGCGGTCGCGAGCGAGCGGTCGCGTCCGGCAGCCCGGCCGTCGGACTACGTCGGCTCGCAGTCGTGCGCCGCCTGCCACGCCGAAATCTTCGACCGCTACCAGACGCATTCCATGGCCCACTCAATGGCCACGATCGGGCAAGAACCCCCGATCGAGCAGCTTGAAGAGGAGCTCCTCATCAAACCGTCCGGCCGCCAGCACGCTGGGCATGAATATCTCGTGCAGTGGGATGGCGCCACGATGCATCACGGCGACCGCATGCGCGATGTCGACGGCGAGGTGATTTTCGAGCAGACGATGCCGGTGCGGTTTGCAATCGGTTCGGGGCGGCGCGGGCGTGCGTACGTCATTGAGAAGGAAGGGAGGCTCGCCCAGTCACCGATCGGCTGGTACGCCCACGGAGAACGCTGGGACCTCTCGCCCGGCTACGACGACGATCCGTCGCTGCGGTTTGAGCGGGCGATCGGTGATGGCTGTCTCTACTGCCACGCAGGGCGGGTGGATGTCGACCCTCAGGATCCCTCCCGGTACGAAGAGCCGATTTTCCTTGAGGCGAGTATCGGATGTGAGCGGTGCCATGGCCCTGGCGGACGGCACGTGCAGGCGATGGAGCTGCTTGCCGACGGAGAGACGTGCGAGAATTGCGAAATCGTGAACCCAGCCGACCTCGATCCGGCGCGGCGCGAAGCGGTCTGCAACCAGTGCCATCTGGCGGGTGAGTCGGCGATCCCACGCTTCGGTCGAGGCCTGTTCGACTTCCGCCCCGGTGACCATCTCGACGACACGCTGGTGGTGTTTGTGCAGGGGGAGTCTCGGGCAGGCAGCGGGCGGGCAGTCAGTCAGGTGGAGCAGATGCAGTCGAGCCGCTGCTACCAGGCGAGCGGGGCGGTGATGGGATGCACGACCTGCCACGATCCCCACTGGCAACCACCTCCTGAAGAGGCGGCCGCGTTCTTTGACAACCGCTGTGCCACCTGCCACGAGACCGACGACTGTGGCCTGGAGGAGCCGCAGCGGCTGGCCCACGAATCGGGTGGATCGTGTGTGGCCTGCCACATGCCCACGGAGGACTCGTCGGATGTGCCGCACACGGCGATGACCGACCACAGCATCCCCAGAGATGCCAAGGCGTCTGCGCGACTTCCTTCAGGCAGTCGCCAAGGGCAGCCAGTCGTGTTTGACAATGGAGAATCCCGGCTCGACGCCCGCGAGCTCAGTCGTGCCCAGGGCATGCTCTTGGCAACCATTGCGGTGGATATCCGGAGCCCGCAACTCGCTGCCCAGGCGGCCACGCTCTTGACGCCGGCCGACATCAACCCAAACGAACCAGGTGCCACAGTGGCGCCGCTCGCGGGCGATGTGGAAGCGCTTCTCTCCCTCGCGGAACTTTTTGACGGCGTCGGTCAGGATGCCCTCACCGCAGCGTGTTACGCACAGGCCTTGGCAGCGGATCCGTTCAACCAGACTGCTTTAATGGGACTTGCGCGGCTTGAGCAGCAGCGAGGCAGCTTCAACACGGCCCTCGCCTTTGCCGACCGTCTTGTCGCCGTCAACAGCACGGTGGCGGAGGTGCACATGCTGCGAGCGGTGATTCTCGGCGGGCTTGGGAAGTGGGAGGAAGGCATCGCGGCGGCGGATGAAGCCATCGCCCTCGACCCCACCCGGCTGGATGCACGCCGCTGGCTGGTGCGGTCGCTGCAGGTGGCTGGCGAGGGCACTCGGGCCGAACGCGAGCAGGCGATCATCGACCGCATGGAGGCGGTGATGCAGTGAGGACGCGATGAGCGGCCGCGCAGTGGGCCGCTCGGGGTGAGCCCAGAGCCCCTGTTCGGGACGTTTGCTACGGACATCGTGTCCTTCGCTCACTGCATGTCCGCGGCGCTTTCGCCCTCCGGGCTGCGCTTGCTCCCATAGCCCCGCTCACGGGCATGGG
>JAPOIM010000077.1:17579-17860 GCA_029978905.1 Planctomycetota bacterium | reverse complement strand
GCCAATGCAGCCACTCCTGACATGTCGATTCAGCCCAAAGTGGCTGTCCGAAAGATGTCTTTTTTTGAGGTGGACGACGCCAACAACGTGCCGCAGCTCGATAACGACGCCGACGGCACGCTCGACAGTCGTTGGCTCGACGTCGGCTTTCCAGTCATGCGTGCTGAAGACGGCACGACCTTTCGTGCCCAGGCCGCCTACCTCGTGCTCGACATGGATGGCCGCCTCAACGTCAACGCCCACGGCACCTCCTTCCAACTCGACGCTCTGCTGACGAGTGC
>JAPOIM010000077.1:0-17569 GCA_029978905.1 Planctomycetota bacterium | reverse complement strand
CAAACGGTAGCCTTGGTTGGCCCACCCAGGCCAAGTCGCTCCCCGCGGGCCTCACCGACGAGCAGTTCAACGAGATCGGCTTTGGGTCCGGCTACGGACCTGCCGAAGTGCGGCTATGGGACTTGTTCTTCAACAAGCCAGGATACCTTCCCGGCTACCCTGGCACGACGGACCTTCTTGACGCGCAAACAGTTGCCCAGAGAGCCGATGCGTTTCTGTACGGAAGCCCGTCTTCGCTGCAGACCGCAACGATTCAAAACCAGCAGCGTCCTCCAGTCGCGATCAGTGACATTGCAGGACGCTTCGGCTACGGACCAGGCCTGAATGGTCAGTTCCCCACAGAGCGGCCTGGCGTTCCCGGAGATGATCCGCTGAGCACCATTCGCGACGAGAATCGGCATCCAAACGATCTCCCGAACGGCAGTCCGCGATTCCCCAAGAGTTTGTCTCGGTCGTGGAGAGTGGGCATTCCCGCACCTCAACTCGACACCGACCCCGACCAGTACAACGCCCCCTCCGATCTTTCGGGCTTGATGAAAGTGATCGGCGATCAGCAGCCGATGGGCGACGGAATTGTCTCCAAAATGTGGTACATCAAGCCGGACACGTTCTGGAACCTCGACACGTTTGACGATCCTTACGAAGTGCGGCTCGCGCACCCTTCGGCGTCTGACAACCCGTTCCTCCCGGATGAGTTGGAACGGGTGCTCCGCGTGTATGACTGGGATGCGAGCCAACTGCCAGTGCGAATGTCGGGCCTACTCGGCTCCGATGCCGAACGTCTGCGGCTTCTTCTCACCACCGAAGCCTGGGACACGAACGCCATCGTTGGCGAAACCTGGCGGCAGATTGAAGATGTCCTCACGTCGCGAAACTTCGACCCCGCGGATCTTCCCGATTTGCTGGGGCCAGAGGTGATGGGCGGACGACGACTCGATCTGAATCGGCAAATTGACAGCTATGACGGCAGCGCTGCCGCCCGTCGCGAAACGCTCTGCAGAAACCTCTACACGCTGCTCTGGACGCTCGTCGATGATCCGACCGGCAATCCGCCATCGGCGACCGTCTGCGAGGCCATCGCACAGTGGGCGGTCAACGTCGTCGACTTCCGCGATACCGACTCAACGTTTACGCAGTTCGTGTACGACGAAAACCCGTCCGACGGCTGGAACCCGGATCCCCAGAATCCGCTGGTGGTCTGGGGAACTGAGCGGCCCGACCTCTTAATCACCGAAGCGCTCTGCTGGAAGAACGTCGACGGCGATAAAGGGGGCGTGCATGTCATGCTACACCACCCGTGGGCCGCAAAGGCTCTCGACGGCGACAACATTCTGCCGAATGGCAATGCCTTCGCTGCAGATCCACGCGACCCAGACGCCGTGGCTCCCGAGCTTGCGGCGAGGACGCAGGCTGGCGTGCTCATGAATGAGTTGGACCTGGGCCGCCTGGGTGGGAATGACCCCGAATCGCCGGTGTGGCGACTGCGGCTGGGGACGGGTGCCTCTGCACCAATCGTGCGTTTCGATCAGGTCGACCCAAACTCGCTCAATGTCGATCCCACGATGCCTCAGTATTCGAGTGACGATGCGGATCCGCGAGCCCGATACCTACCTCCTGACGGCTGGCTGTGCGTCACGGGGGATCGTGGCACTCCCGCAGGCCCGGCCGTGCAGATCGGTGCAGGCATTCCCCAACTCGTGATCAACCTCACAGATGGTTTGCCGTCAGGCCCAATCCCCCCCGTAGACGTCGCCGACGGGTCTCCTGGCGTAGACACGCAGGTCGTTCTGCTCGAGCGGCTGGCCGATCCGCAGGCAGCCTTCGACGCCTTCTCGAATCCGTATATCGAAGTGGACCGCATCACGAACGTGCCGGTCGCGAACAGAACGGAAACGGCCCCGGGCTCGAACCTGCCAGTCGGGGCGTTTGCGGCAAGCCGCCGCAGGGTCGCGGCTCCGTCACCAGCACCGTTTTGGGCTCAGAACTTTGCGTCACGTGTTCCGCAACTGTTTGATCCCAACGCGGTCAACGACGACACGCTCGATGTGCTGACGCCCCCAAGCAACAAAAAGGTGGCATGGTTCCCGTGGCTCAACCGCCCCTTCGTGAGCCCTGTCGAACTCACGCTCGTGCCAAGTGCACTCGTCGAATACGACGCAAACGGCCAGCGCTATCGCTCGCGGCTCCTGGAAGATTACAAGGGGTTCACCGGGAATGGCGGTTTCGAAGCTTTGGCAGCCACGATTGGGCTCAACTCTGATGTGATTGCCAACGACCTCTTCCAGTCGACGATCGTGCCGAGTCGCTTCTCGGACCTCGCGACCTCGATCGAAAACCCACTCTCGTTTTCGAACTCGGGAACCGGGCTTGAGTGGTTGGCCACCGGGCACTTGTCGGGGTGGCGTGAACCTGGCCGCGTGAATCTCAACACAGTGAGCGATGATCGCGTGTGGGATGCTGCGGTTCGGCGCGGAGCACGACCCGCCAGGGAAACGTCCTCCGCGGGCGACGGTTTCGACCGCAGCGAAGCAAGTTTTGGCATCCCTGCGGATCCCACCGATCAAAACGCGCAAACGAATCCCGCGGAAACGCTTCTCGATCTCTATGCCCTCGACACCGGGGCAAATGCGGTCTTTGCCGACCCCGCGTCCACGCCTGGCCAGGAGATCGCTGCCAATCCACAGTTCGCGAGCATGACCGCGAATCGCTTGGCCAATGTCGCCACCAACCGTTCGAACGTGTTCGCGATTTGGGTCACGATTGGGTTCTTCGAATGCGGCCAAAACGGTGGCTTCGTGATGGTGCCCGACCCGAACTCGCCGGATCCAAACAACCCGGTCATGATGCCAAAGGAACTGGGATCAGATACGGGCGAAATCGCCCGCCATCGCGGCTTCTACATTTTTGACCGTTCGATTCCTGTTGGATATGTGACGGGGCGTGACCTCAACCTGGATGACGCTGTTCGCCTGCGGAGGATCATCCAATGAGCAAATCCCCTTTCTTGCGAACCCCAGCTCACGTCAGTCGGCAAGGCATGACCCTCGTGGAAATGCTGATCGCCACCACGATCACCCTGATCATCATGGCGGCGGTGGCCGAGGTCTTCGGGCTCTTTGGCGCGGGCGTCAGTGATAGCCGAGCGGTCATCGAGATGACCGACCAGATGCGATCCGCCTCTTACCGACTGCGGCAAGACCTTGCAGGCGCCACCGCTCCCACACTGCCTCCACTCGCTCCCGAACAAGAACTCGGCTACTTCGAATACATCGAAGGGCCCGCCAGCGACACCAACGCCGCCTTCGGCAGCCTCGTTGGTGCAACCGACGCCACGTCGCTGACTGCCGACTGTGACGACGTGCTTCTGTTTACGACCCGCAGCGCAGGCGCTCCCTTCACCGGCCGCTTCGGCTCAGGCACGCTGGAATCGCCGGCGGCAGAAGTTGCTTGGTTCTGTGAGCTTTCCGACACCCAAGTGCCGGGGGGTCCCACGCTCTTTACGCTGTACCGTCGGCAGCTGCTTGTAACGGCGTATGCCGGCGTGACGCCCTTCGAAGACAACGGCACCAACTCGGTCGCCTGGCCTGGATCGTGGCAGGACTTCTATGCGTCCTACGATCTTTCTTGCCGACTCGATGCGGCCGCGGGTGTCTTGCGTCCGAACACGCTTGGCGACCTCACCAAACGGGAGTCACGGTTTCTTCACAATCTGACCGGCGCGGACGCCTTCCCGTTCATCACCAATGTGATCCCGGCTGATGTACGAGAGGTGGCGACTGGCGAAACGTTGGGCACCAACACCTCCGGCACGATTGACCGCACCGGCGAAGACGTTCTGCTGACCAACGTTCTCGCGTTTGACGTGCGTGCGTTTGATCCAAACGCCACGATTCGCACGCGCGCGGGAGCAGTGGATGCGGTGACGCCTGGTGATCCTGGCTTTGCCGCTGCGTCGCCCGACGTCGCACGCGGGGCGTACGTCGACCTCAATTGGCTGCGGAACACATCGCCGACTGCCTTTCCACTTGCCGCCGGCACCACGTTCCCCGCGACAGGAGCATCGGCGTTTTCGGGGCTCGGAGTTCAAGTGCTGGCCAACGCCGGGGCCGCCAACCTGCTCGCCCACTCCCTCGACACAACCCGTACCACGGCCACCTACGACACCTGGAGCACTCACTACGACGCTGACGGCTTCGACCAAGACGGCCGGGACGGCGCGGATCAGGGCACAGATGGGTTCGATACCGACGGCGACGGAGCCGTGGACGAAGCCGATGAGCGGGAAACGTCCGCTCCCTACCCTGTCGCGCTGCGTGGCATCGAGATCCGCATCCGTTGCTACGAACCATCCAGCCGGCAGATTCGCCAGGTGACCGTGCGGCACACGTTTGTGCCGCACTAGTTTTACGCCGGAAAAGCCATCCTGGCCTTTTCCGGCTTGGAGTGCCGCCGCGTCGTGCGGCGGGGACGTCAAGCACGCTGAAAGCCATCCTGGCCTTTTCCGGCTGGGAGTGGCGCCGCGTCAAACACTCCCCAGCTGAACCTTTGCAGGGCATGTTTCGTAGAAGCAGTCTCACGCACCCCAAATGCTGCTGGACATTCCGCAGGCTATCGGGAAAAATCAATGTGGGGCAGGGGTTTGGCCAGTTCGCACATCGATCATTTTCTGCTCATCTAAATGGAGATTCGTCAAATGAAGGTCACCCGCGCCCGGACGGGCTTTACGCTCGTCGAACTTCTGGTGGTGATTGCCATCATCGGAACGCTGATGGGACTGCTGCTCCCAGCCGTACAAAGCGCCCGCGAAGCTGGTCGCCGCAACACCTGCTCGAATAACGTCAACCAGATGGGCAAGGCGTCGATCGCCTACGAGGGGCAAAACGCGCAGCTGCCAGGCTGGCGGAACAAGAGCCCCAACCCCGCGAACACCGATGCCACGACCGGCACCTTCTACGCCGCCCCATCATGGCCGGTGATGCTGCTGCCAAACCTGGAGCGTCGTGACATCTACACGATGTACGAGAACGTTGCTGCCACGAGTTTCGCTGCTCCGACGACCTTCCTCAGCATCTACTCCTGTCCCACGACTCCTCCCGACACGCTCGATCAGCCTTGGCTCGCCTACGTGGGTAACGTCGGCACGACCGGGCTTACGGATACGGACGGCACGACCGTGATTAGCCTCGCGGAGCAAAAGAGCGATGGCGCGATGGTGAACGCGACTGTGGCCCGCAACAACCTCGACGTGATCTCGGCGGGAGACGGCACGACCAACACGCTGCTCTTCAGCGAGCGGAGCGGGCCTGGGGTGCCGTCCCAAGCCCTCTGGAGTGTTGTGGAAACCGCGTATGCGACTGGCTTGCCGGTTCTCGACCCCTCCGTGATTGCCGGGTTTGGATTCCCCGTCCCTGGGTCGACCGGCAAGGTGATCAACAACCCCGCGGATACCTCACTGCGACTTCCCTCCAGCGGCCATCCCGGCGGCGTGGTGGTTGGCTTCTGTGACGGCCACACCGTGTTCCTGAAGGATTCGATCGAACCGCGTGTCTATGGGCAGCTGCTGACATCGAACTACAGCAGCGGCGTTCGCTCGAATATCGCGTTCACCACCATCGGTGGATATGTGCTCAGCGAAGGCGACTTCCGCTGATCGACATCATCGCGACCCGAGCTCTTGCTCGATCGCGGGTTCAAACAACATGAAAGCGGTGGGGCCTCACGTCCCACCGCTTTTTTGTTGCGATCGTGTTTCTCACGCGCGCCTTCAGCCCGATGCTTGCCCAGCCCCATTGGGCTGCGATAATTGCATCTGTTGGGGACAGTGCTGCTGCTTGAGCACCGGGAGGGTTCTCCGGAAGAGTTCTCGGGCCTTTCTTCAGGCCGCCGAGTTCGAGTAGACACACTTCGCAAGGCAACCTCACCTCTCCACGGGAGATGGTCGATGCCTGACACCCTTTTCTCAAGCGAAATAGCCAGAGCCACACTCCTCCAAGCCGAAGGCGACCACGAAGCCGCGTTGCGCTCGCTGCAGGAGGCTGCTAACTGCGCGATGGCAGAGTTTGGCAGCGACGACACACGTGTCGCCGCCGCCCTTGAGCAACAGGTCGCCGTGCTGCGAGCGCTCGGCCGCTCTCGGCAGGCTGACGACGTGCTCGAACACGCGACCAAGATTCGCCTCGCGCATGTACGACGATCGGGCCGCGCGCTCGAAACCGAACAGAAATACGCAGAAGCCGAACAGCTCTTCAGAGAAGCGCTCACCATCAGCGAGCACGCCTACGGAAAAGAGCATCGCGAAACCGCCACCTGCCTCGACAATCTCGCAACGTGCCTGCGGAAGCAAGGCCGGTATGTCGATGCCGTCACCGCCTGTTCAAAGGCCCTCGCCATCCGCGAGGCCGTCCTCGGCAAGCATCATTCCCACACTGCCGCAAGCTGCTGCAACCTTGGTTTTCTCTACCGCACACTTGGCCGCTACAACGAAGCCCAAACGCTGCTCGCCCAGTCGCTCGTGATTCGGGAGCGAACGCTCGGTGAGGGCCACCCCTATGTCGCCGAAAGCCTTGATCGCCTCGCTGGCCTCTGCCGAGATCTTGGCCGCTTCGAGGAGGCGAGCCGCTTCTGCGAGCGAGCGCTCAAGATCCGGCGAGAATCACTTGGCGACGATCACCCCCTCACCGCCGCGAGCCTCAACAACCTCGCGCTCAGCCGGGAGGAACGTTTCGGCGACGCACCGAAACCCATAAGCCGTTCGGGGACCGATGGCCATCCGTCGACCAGCGCCGACGACCTCGCGGATCCCTGGGAGCCGGCGTCCGCAGACCTTCCCAAAGACTCGCCCAGCTCAAGGCGACGTCGCGAGCACACGCCTCAGCAAGCCGAGTCTTGGAGCAGCCGCGTGGTGCTGCGGACAGCGGTCGGCATGCTCGTGGGATTGGCGGGAGCCGGGCTGGCGTTTTGGTTCCTGCCGGCCGCAGGGATCGCGTTCGCTGCGGCGATCGTCGTGCTTGGGATCGGCTCGCTCTCGGGAATCATTTCCTTTGAGTCGATGCTGCTGCGAGCCGGCCGCGCTCTCGGCAGCGCCTTGGTGCGGCCGTCGGAATCAGCGCACGACCGGGTTTATCTCGGAGAGCTTGCAGACACGCACGACCTCAAGCTGGGGTCCGACGCCTCGCGCAACGTGCTCACCAGCCGGCATGCGAAAGCCCTTGCCCAACTCGATCACGTCGACCTCGATCACGTGTCGGTCCTCACTCTCGCCGCTGCCGAAGAGCTCGGCCGCCAACGGGGCACCTTGCGGCTCAATGGCATCAAAGCCGTTCGCAGCAAACTGGCCCGCCCCTTGAGCGAACATGTTGGCTGCCTGCAACTCAACGGTGCCACGCTGGTCTCGCCCGCTGCCGCCGCACACCTCAGCCGCCACGCCGGCGACCTCCACCTCAACGCGCTGACCGAAATCACCACGGAACATGCCGAACATCTCGCCCACCACGCGGGGGCTCTCCAGCTCAATGGCCTCCGCACGCTCGATGAAGAATCCGCAAGTTGGCTTCTGCGACACCACGGCCGCCTGACCCTGCTCGGCCTGCGACTCGTCTCGCGGCAAACCGCGCGGCTCCTCCGCACCAACACCGCGATTCAGTTGCCGTCAGGCCTTGGCGAGGGGATGTAACAGCAGGACGGGGAGCGGGGCCACTCGCCGTATTCCGCCGCCCGCACGCGGAGCCGATCACACTCCGCCGACTTGCCGGACGAGCAATCATGCGCTATAGCACCTATGGTGATGGTGTTTTTGAGCCGGGCGCTGGTTGGCGAGCGGTAGGGCATTTTTTGTGAACGAGCCGAGCAAGTTTTCATGAGCACAGCACAGGCAATCGTGCCTCCCCAGATTGAGGCACAGAGCCCTCCCGCGATCAACCTTGGCGACACCCGTGACCGACTGCTCGCGCACCGCCTCTACTCGGCCATCAACACGCCCGAAAAGCTTCGGCTGTTCATGGAATTCCATGTCTACGCCGTGTGGGACTTTCAAAGTCTGCTCAAGGCGGTGCAGCAGCGGCTGACCTGCACCAGCGTGCCCTGGCTCCCCACGCCCGACCCGGAGGCTCGTCGGCTGATCAATGAGATTGTGCTCGACGAGGAATCAGACGCCCTGCCCGACGGGGGCTACGCCTCGCACTTTGAGATGTATCTCGATGCGATGCGAGCGGCCGGTGCCGACACCGGTCCGGTCGAGCGGCTCCTGCAGCGGCTCGCCGGCGGAGATTCCCTCCCGCAGGCCCTGACGACCGCGGGCATTCCCACCGCTGCCGCTGACTTCGTCAGGCAGTCGTTTGAGGTGATCGCCACAGAATCGACCCCCGCGATCGTGGCGGCGTTTACCTTCGGCAGAGAAGACGTCATCCCGGGCATGTTCCGCCAGTTTGTTGCCCAGCTCGCCGACCAAGACACCCTCACCTGGGGGGCGTTTCGCTTCTACCTCGAGCGACATATCGCTCACGATGATGAGCACCACGGCCCCATGTGCCGCCGGATCATGCAACGCTTGTGCGGAAACGACGAAGAAACCTGGGCCGCAGCCTCGCATGCCGCCCGAAATGCGATTGAAAGCCGGCTCGCCCTGTGGGATGCCATTGCCGACGCCTGCGACCACGCCGCCTGCTAAGGTGTTTCATCCCCTCTTTTAGGCGTTTTCCTCACAGTTTCCCAACAACCAACCCCTTGACAGGGTGGGTAATTTGTGTGCAAAACTAGAGGGCAGGCAGGGCTTTTTCCGTTCTCTTTCGTATTTCGTTCACGCCTCCCTTCCTTCCTGCGCTGTCTCTCCGTACAAGACGGTTCGGGCGTCGCAAATCCACAGGTGAATCTATGCTCCAACACTTCCATCCTCGAAGCCGCGGGCACAAGGCAGGCTTCACGCTCGTTGAGTTGCTGGTGGTCATCGCCATCATCGGCGTGCTTGTTGGCCTCCTGCTGCCTGCTGTGCAGGCTGCCCGTGAAGCGGCCCGCCGCTCGAGTTGCCAAAACAACATGCGGCAGATCGGCCTCGCCGTCTTGAACCATGAATCGAGCCTGCAGTACTTCCCATCGACCGGCGTGAAGCCTGACGGACCGAAGTACGGCTACTGGGATCCCCTTAACGCCAATCGCGACAACTACGGCGTCAACACGCTGACTTGGATGTGGGCAATCCTTCCCTACATCGAAGAAACCGCAACCGCGTCGCTTCGCGGCAACGGTGCCGGCTACCTCGACCCCGCTCAGAAACTCGACGGCACGACAGTCGCTGCCTACGTTTGCCCCGGTCGTGGTGCTCGTCGCGTGGTTGCTAAGAACGGCATTCTTCAAGCCTATGCCGACTACGCGGGCTACATGAACGACGACGTGAACACGTCCCGCCCCAACTTCTTCCACCCGAATCCAGGTGCGAAGGTGCAGTGGCAGGGGATCATCACCGCGGGTGGCTACGCTGACCCAAGCACAGGGCAGCTCATCAAAATGGCTCCAGTGACCATGGGAGCGATTCGTGATGGCACGTCGCACACGCTTCTCGCGGCCGAAAAGGCCGTTCGCGTGACCGAGTACCTCGCTGGTGTGTGGCCGGAAGAATACGGCCAGTTCAACCCACGTGAACTCTATGGCGTGATGCGATGCGGCAGTTTCACACCGGTTTCTGACTCGACCGGCGGTTCGATCCCCAGCGGTACGGTTCGCCGGGCGAACCCACCCTCGGACCAGTACGAGCGAGGCTTCGGTGCGTCGCACCCGACGAACTTCCAGGCACTGTTTGGAGATGGCAGCGTGCGGTCGGTCAGCTACACGGTCGATCTGACCGCCCTCAACCAGGTTGGCAAGAAGTCCGACCGGATGGGCCGCAACAACGACCTCGACTGAGGTTCCCCGCTTCCCGCCTGGCAGGCTTCGCGAGTTCGAAGCCCTGCTGAAACACTGGGCGGCTGTCGGATGCCCGGCAGCCGCCCTTTTTGTATCCTCAAGAAAGGCCTCAACAGCCTTTCCTCCCCTGAACCGGTTGCACTGCAGCAACTGCTCACCCGATCCCGCCGATTTCTTCCCCAAGAGCCTGGAGCACAGATCCCATGACTGCCATCGTCTCGCGACGCTTCGCCCTCTCGCTCGCATCCTCCATCCTCGCGGTGGCCATCACCGGCTGCGGAGGCGGTCCAGATGGTGATGCGATCCTCAAGGATGCCAATAAAAACAACGGCGAACGCCTGGCCAACGCCTACTCCTTCTATCAGAACAAGAACGGCGTGGGCCCCTCAGACGTGGAGAGCTTCAAAGCCTTCATCCAGAACGACATCCCGGCCGACCTGAAGAAGACGATGGACATCCCCTCCGGCAGTATTGACGAGCTGTTTGTGTCGGAGCATGACGGTCAGCCCTTCTTCATCCGCCCCGAGGCCCCACAGCCCACCACAGGCAGCCTGCAGCAGGCAGTGGTGATCGAGACCCAGGGTGTCGGTGGCACGATCCAAGTCTTCTACACGGGCCCCAAGATGGTCGAGGCACCCGCGGCCGATGCCGAGGCCTACAAATCGGGCGACAAAGACATCGTTCCCGGCCCTCCGGGCATGAATCAGTAAACCCACCAAAACACGGGATCACGAAAAAACCCCCTGGCTGGGAGCTCCCGGCCAGGGGGTTTTTCTTTGCGTCGACGTCTCGCGAGAGAGCGGCCTTACTTGGCCGCCGCCGCGTCCGCAGCCTTCCGCTCTTCGACGATTTCCTTCTGGATGTTGCCAGGTACCGGACGGTACTTGGAAAACTCCATCGTGAACACGCCCTGGCCCTGCGTGGCACTTCGCAGGTCGGTCGAGTACCCGAAGGTCTCAGCCAGCGGCACTTCCGCGATGATCGTCGTCATCTCACTCTCGGTTTCGGTGGAGACGATCAGGCCGCGGCGCTTGTTGAGCTCACCCGTGACAGGCCCCTGGAAGTCGGCAGGCACTTCCACTTCAACCTTCATGATCGGCTCCAGCAACACGGGCTTGGTTTCCATGAAGGCTTCTCGGAAGCAGGTCCTTGCACAGATCTGGAACGCCATGTCGGACGAGTCGACGTCGTGGTACGAGCCGTCGGAGAGGATCGACTTCACGCCCACGATCGGGAAGCCGGCAATCGGCCCCTTATCGAGAGCAAAGCGGAAGCCCTTCTCGACCGACGGGATGTATTCGCGTGGCACGCGGCCACCGACCACCTTGTCTTCGAAGATGAAGTTCTCATCAACACCTTCGGGCATCGGCTCGAGGCTGCCCACGATGTGGGCGTACTGACCAGAACCACCCGTCTGCTTCTTGTGCTTGTAGTCGTACTTGGCCAAGCGGGTGGGGGCTTCGCGGTAGCTCACCTTCGGAGCACCGACCGTCACGTCGACCTTGAACTCGCGGCGAATGCGCTCGACGTAGATGTCGAGATGCAACTCACCCATGCCCGCAATCACCGTCTCGCCCGTCTCGTCGTCGGTCGAGACGCGGAACGTGGGATCTTCGCGAACGAAGCGTTGCAGGGCCTTGCTGAGCCGATCGAGACCATCGCGATTCGTGGGGGTGATCGCCATCTTGATCACCGGTTCCGCCACGAACATGCTCTCGAGCGTGCAGTACTTCGGCGAGTCGCAGAAGGTGTCACCGCTGGCACAGTCGACGCCCATCACCGCGATGATGTCGCCCGCCTCGGCGAAGTCGATTTCTTCACGCTTGTCTGCGTGCATCCGCACAATGCGGCTAAATCGCTGCTTCTGGCCGGTTCGCTGGTTGATATAGCCCTCACCCTTGCGAATCGTGCCCTGGTAGAGCCGCATGAACGTCAGCTGGCCGTACGGGTCGTCGACGATCTTGAATGCCATCACGACCGCCGGCTTGGTCTCATCGGGCGTGATCTCAAACGTCTCGTCGGGGTTGTCGTACTGCTTGGCGATCACCTGCCGCTCCAGCGGGCTGGGGAGGTACCGCAACACCGCGTCGAGCAGGGGCTGCACGCCCTTGTTCTTGTAAGCACTGCCGCAGAACACAGGCGTAAATGCCTGATTCTGCACAGCGTCCTTCACCACTGCGTGAATCTCGTCTTCGGTGACGGGCTCCTCTGAGAGGACCTTCTCCATCAGCGTGTCGGAGTACATCGTGAGGGCTTCGAGCAGGTTGTGCCGTGCTTCGCCAGCGGCTGCCTTGAGCCCCTCAGGGATCTCCTCGATCCGCACGTTTTCACCGTTGTCACCGTCGAAGTAGAGGGCCTTCATCGCCACGAGGTCGATCACGCCCTCGAGCTTGTCTTCCTTCCCGATGGGGAGCTGCATCGGCACGGCATCGGCGCCAAGCTTGTCGCGGAGTTGCTGCACCACGCGGGGGAAGTTGGCACCGGTGCGGTCCATCTTGTTGACGAACGCCAACCGCGGCACCTTGTATCGCTTCATCTGACGGTCGACCGTCATCGACTGGCTCTGCACGCCACCGACGCTGCAGAGCACGAGGATCGCACCGTCGAGCACGCGCAGGCTGCGCTCGACCTCCACCGTGAAGTCGACGTGGCCCGGGGTATCAATGAGGTTGATCGCCGTGTCGTGCCACTTCACGCTTGTGGCGGCCGACGTGATCGTGATCCCGCGTTCGCGTTCCAGATCCATGTAGTCCATGGTGGCGCCGTCGCCACCGCCCTTCACCTCTTGAATGCGGTGAATTCGGCCGGCGTAAAACAGAATTCGCTCAGAAAGCGTGGTCTTGCCAGAGTCAATGTGGGCGGAAATACCGATATTTCGAAGCTTGGACAGGTCCATGGGAATCGTTCACCCCTTAGGATGGGGCGGCGCAGGGGGGAAAGGTGGGAAAAAGACGGTGGGAACGCACTCGGAATATACTCACGCCCCGTGAAACGCGACAGACGGATGCACAAACCCCCATGAGCAGCCACTCTTCCCCTGGCAATCCCGCTTCTCCGGCCCCCTGTGCGGGCGACGACGCGCACGCTGTCGACCACGGCCCGACGCGTCCGTTCCTGGCCTGCCTGCTGCCGCTGATTGTCTTTTTGGGATTCGGCAGCCTGGAGCCGACCGCCGGGGAACCTGCCAACTGGCTGGGCCTCGGCGATGGCGACTACCCGCTGCTCTACACCGTCCGCATCGTGGCGAGCCTTGTGGCCTTGGGAATCGTCGCCCGCGACGTTCTCCCGTGGCTGGGCCGCCCCAGCTGGTGGCCGCCGCTGCTCGGCGTGGGCCTTGTGATCCCCTGGATTGTGCTCGCCGCCCTGCAGCGGGAGGCGGGCTGGGCAACGCTCGGCACCCGCGTGGCCTTCGATCCGTTTCGCCCATTTCTCGGCGAAACGTGGGGGTGGGCCTTCCTCGCAGTGCGGTTCACCGGCCTCGTGCTCATCGTGCCGGTGGCGGAGGAGCTGTTTCTGCGGGGCTTTCTCATGCGGTACGTCGTCAGCGAACGCTTTTGGGAAGTCCGCTTTGGCACGCTGACAGCAGCGGCCGTAGCGGCCTGCACCGCCTACGCCGTGCTCACCCACCCCGACGAGGCGATCGCCGCCGCGGGCTGGTTCGGAATCGTCTCCGGCGTGACCGCCGCCACCCGCCGCCCGATCGACGCGATCACCACCCATGCGGCCACAAACCTCGCCCTCGGCCTCTACGTGGTCTCCACGGGAGCGTGGTGGCTGTGGTAACCCCAAACGCCACCCCAAGCCGCCGCGGCCGCCTCGCCCCCACGCCCACCGGCTTGCTGCACGTCGGCCACGCCCGCACGTTTGCCGCCGCGGCGTCGCGTGCGGCGGGAGCGGGCCTCGTGTTGCGGATCGACGACCTCGACGGGCCACGCTGCCGCCAAGCGTTTGTGGAGGCGGCTATCGAGGACCTCCTCTGGCTGGGGCTGAGGTGGACCGAAGGGCCCGACCTCGGTGGCAACGTCGGCCCCTACGTGCAGAGCCAGCGAGCCGACTGGTACCTCGAGGTATGGCGACGCCTGGAAGCGACGGGCCTGATCTCCCCCTCCCCGTATTCCCGCCGCGACGTGGAGGCCGCCGCTGTCGCTCCCCACGACACCGACCACCCTGACGGCAGCGAACCGCTCTTTCCCGTCTCGCTGCGGCCAGCGTCTTGGTCGCGGGCCACCGCCCCCGGCGGCGTGCCCTGGCGATTCCGCGTGCCTGATGGCCGGCAGATCGTGTTTCAGGACGCCGCGGCTGGGGAAGTGGTGCGGACCGCGGGCGTCGACTTTGGCGACTTCGTGGTCTGGCGTCGCGACGACCTCGCCGCCTACGAGCTTGCCTGCGTGGCCGACGACCACGCGATGCAGATTGGCGACGTGGTCCGCGGAGCCGACCTGCTTACCAGCACGGCCCGCCAACTGCTGCTCTACGAGGCACTTGGCTGGGAGCCGCCGACCTTCTGCCATCAGCCGCTCGTCTGTGACGCCGCTGGCATACGCCTGGCAAAGCGGTCGGCGGGCCTCGCCATCCGCGACCTTCGCGAGGCTGGCTTTTCACCGAGCGATGTGCTCACTCGGCCGATGACGGACCTGGCAGGTGCGTGAGCAGTTTCACGGTCACATCGTTGGCCTGTGCGGCGCCGGGTGTGCTGCGGCCATCCTCGATCACGCTGGCAAGCGCCGCCTTGGCCTCGGCCACCCGCTCCGGATGCGAAATCGCAAGGTTCGTGGTCTCACCGAGATCGGCGGAAAGGTCGTAGAGCTGCTCCGGCTGTGTGGGATCGCCACCCTTGGCCCACCCCCCAGAACCGGCTGCGGGGATGTATTTCCAGGGGCCGACCCGCACCGCGGGCACGCCTTTGATCGAACAGCTCACCGCCACCTCGCGCACGGGCTCCCGGCTTCCCCGCAACAGCGGCATCAGGCTCACGCTGTCTTCGCCGGCGGTGTCGGGAAGCGTGGTGCCCAAGGCATCCGCGAACGTGGCCAGCAGGTCGGCCTGGTGCACCAGCTGATCGCAGCGGCTGCCCGCCTCCACCACGCCAGGCCACCGCACGATGAAGGGCACGCGGTGCCCCCCCTCCCACGCGTCGGCCTTGTAGCCCCGCAGCGGCCCGCTCGGGAAATGTCCGCGCGCCTCGAGGTCGGCCACGCCCACGTACGGGGCAAAGCCGTTGTCGCTGGTGAACACCACGAGCGTGTCGTCGGCCTGACCATTCCGCTGAAGGGCTGCGAGCACGTCACCCACCACGGCGTCGGTTTCCATGATCAGATCGGCACAGGCGTTCTCAAGGCCGCTCGCTCCTTTCCAGGGCTCGTTGACTGCCAGTGGCGTGTGGGGCGAGGTCAGCGGCAGGTAGAGCAGGAAGCCGGCCTCGTCTCGGCGGCAGGCCTCAAGAAAGGTGATCGCCCGATCCCGCAGGGCCGGCAAGACGCCCTCGAGTTGCCACCCTTCCACGGCTGGCCCCTGCACGCTTGCCCGGTTGTCGCGAAAGTCTGCCGCAGGCAACAACTGCGACGGAATGCCGACGGTCTGGTCTTGGTCGATAAAGCAATACGGCGGCCAGTTGGGCACGTCGGTGCCGAAGTAGGTGTCGAAGCCGCGCGTGGAGGGGCCACCGGTGATGGGCCGAGCAAACACCTCCCGCCAGGCGGCGCGGTGCGTATCGCCGATCACTTCGGTCTCGTCGTCGCTCCCGGGCCGCTTGAATCCGGCGACCAACTTTCGCTCATCGGCCGACATCGGCCACTCCCAGCCGAGGTGCCACTTCCCGATGCAGGCAGTCCGCAGCCCTTGCTGCTGTGCGAGGCTGCCGATCGTGAGCCGATCGGCAGTGATCAGCGGCCCTTCCCAGGTGTTCACGATTCCCGACTGCAGCCGCGTCCGCCAGTGATAGCGGCCGGTGAGGAGCGTGTACCGTGACGGTGAACAGACACCCGAGGAGGAGTGGGCGTCGGTGAACCGCATGCCTTCGCTGGCCAGGCGGTCGAGATGGGGCGTGGGGATCAGCCCACGCTCGGGGTTGTAGCAGTGCAGGTCGCCGTAGCCGAGATCGTCGGCGTAGATCACGACGATGTTGCGAGGCGGGACGACATCACGAGTCGCTGCCGAAACCGAGGACGCGGCGAACAACCCACCGATCACAGCGAAACAGAACCAGACGATGCCACGCGTCATCGGCGAAACCCTTCGAAGTGCTGCTGCAACCAGCCGGCGAGGTGGTCCTGAAAGCCTTCCCACTCGCAGAAAAACATGTGCCCCGCTCCTTCGTAGATCCGCAGTTCAGCTTGGGGCAGGCGGGACGCGATGCGGCGAGCCTCCCGCACCGGCACGACGGGATCGTCGCTGCCTGATCCGATCAAAACCGGGCAGGTGATGCCACCGACGGCATCGCCAACGTCGAGTTTCGGCAAGGTGGCGAGCACCAGCGAGAGCGACGCCGCATCGCTGCAGCGGAACCGCAGCCACACGCCGTGCAGCACTTCCTTTGCGTCGGCAGTCTCAAAGGCCTTCCAGTTACTCGTGGTTAAGAGCGCGAAGAACCAGAACACCCGCGGCATCTGCTCCGCGAGCCACAGCCCGCAACGCACGAGCGTCGCTGCTCCTGGGAGCCGCACCATCCACGACATGATCCGCACGACGCCCGCAAAGCGAGGCTCCGCAAACCCCGCAAGGCATGCCACCGCCGCCACCCGCTCCGGGTGCGCGGCGGTGACGGCCAGCACGCTGAACCCTCCCAACGACCAGCCCACGAGGATCACCTGCTGATCGCCGAGAAGCTGCTGGAGGGCGCCCTCGATCAATCGCACATAAAAATCCGCGTCGATCGACGATGCCGTGAGCCCTGGGGCGAACGAGCCACCAAAGTGCCCCGGCAGGCTCAGCGAGATCCAGGAGACCTGTGAAGGGACTGGAAAGAGTTCGGTGACCAGGCAGGTCGAGGTGAGGACGCCGTGCAGAAACACGATCGGCGGCGGGGCGGAGCCGTTTTCGGACGGCAGCAGGTGCATTTCCGCGGCGATCCGCTGGCCCTCGACCTCGCAGAGTCGTCGCTCGATCGCGAGCCCCGCCTGCCGGGAAACGGGAGGCGGGTTTAGTGGGTCACAACAGGGCATCGCACCGGCTCAGGCGAGGAGGGAAGCCCTACGCGAAGAGGGCCTGAGCAACGTGAAGCTGAAACAAAGTGGGGCCGCAGGGATTCGAACCCTGGACCAAAGGATTAAAAGTCCCTTGCTCTACCGCTGAGCTACGGCCCCAGGACAATCGTACCGTGAAGGCGAGGGGGATCAACGCACCGTTTTTGCACGCGTCACTCGGCCCAATTGCGGCCCACAGCCGCGAGAACGGCCGTCACCCGAAACCACCGCTGACCGCCAGCCGCACCGGACCAAGATCAGCGAGCGACTGTGGGACCAGACTGCCGTGGCACAACCAAAAAGCGACGAAGAACCGTCGCGTGCCACCGTGGCAGCGAGAGAGCTGCCAATGCCCGAGAGAGGACTTGAACCTCCACCCAGTTACCTGGACAAGAACCTGAATCTTGCGCGTCTGCCAATTCCGCCACTCGGGCAAGTGGACTGGACGGGGCGCAAACCCCGGCACCCCGTGATGCTACCAGCCTGCTTGCGGC
>JAPOIM010000076.1 GCA_029978905.1 Planctomycetota bacterium | reverse complement strand
CCAGAGAGCGTGGCCGCAGGCACGCCCGGCCCGAAGGCGCCTGCATCGATCTCGGATGAGACCGAGCCGTAGGGCATAAACACTTCCAGGCCGATATCCGCGGAGTTGGGAAGCCCCGTCAGCGTTGCCGGATTCCAGAGAAAAGCGCCCAGCGTGTCGAGCGGCAGCGCCGTCGACGCCCCCGCAATCGAGCGGTTGATCGGGCCAGCACCCGTCATCTGGGGGCCGTATTGGGCTTTGGCGTCGCACGCGACGAAGGCGACCACCAGAGCCAGACAGGCAGCCAGAGACTGAAATAACCTGTGCATCGTGCCGCGCCTCTCGGAAGCCTCTTCGAAGCAAGTACCGTGAGGGTGGTATCGGTTGTGCCGATGGTCCGGGAAGTGCCGGAATGAGGGGAATGGCAGGCTCGCCCCAAAGCCCCCAGCCTTCCAGGCCCGGGCCTACTTCAAGCCGGTGATCCGAAAGATCTCCATGGGAGCCTTGCCTTTGAGATTCACGACCCCAAGTGACTCCCCATCACACGCCTCGGCAACGCGGAGCCAGGTCGGCTTGCTGACACACACGAAGCCCGGTCGGCCTGCCTGCTCAATCCGCGAGGCGGTGTTCACCGTGTCGCCCCAGATGTCGTACTGGTACTTGCGGTGGCCAACGACACCGGCAAACACCGGACCGCAGTGGATGCCAATCCGCACCTGCCAGTGAGGAGGCGCGTGTGCGATCTGCTCCACCATCTCGAGCCCGGCACGCACGCAGGCAATCGCCGGATCAGGCCCATCCCCAAGCCCCGCCGCTGCCATGAAGGCATCACCGATTGTCTTGATCTTCTCAAGACCATGATGATGGCTGGCAGTTTCTTGGAGTTCGACCATCGTCTGCAGGTGAACGAGCAACTCTTCGGGGGTTGCCCGGTCGGCAAAGGCCGTGAAGCCCACGACGTCACAGAACAACACGCCCACGTCATCGAACCGCCGCGGCCGCACCCGCTTGCTGTTCTTCAACTCGCTGGCGACGTCGGGGGGCAGAATGACATGCAGCAATTCTTCCGAACGCTTTTTTTCTTCTTCGATGCGGTCGAGGTAAGCCTGTTCGCGATCCCGCAGCCGCTTTTTTTCCAAGCTCGCGTTGATTCGCGTACGCAGGAACACCGGATCGCATGGCTTCCGAAGATGGTCGTCGGCTCCCAGCGCAATGCAGCGCACCACGTTTTGCGGGTCGTCGTCGGCTGAGAGCACGATCACAGGAATCGTATGCAGCTGCGGATCTGCCTTGAGCTTTTCAAGCACGCCCATCCCATCGAGGCGTGGCATCCAGAGGTCGAGCAGGATCAGGTCGTAAGGCCGGCTACGCACCTGCTCAAGGCACTCGATCCCATCGGCGGCGAAGCCCACTTCGTGACCGAGCTGCAGCAACCGACGAGAAAGAATCTCTCGGTTGGTCGAGCTGTCGTCGACCACCAAGATCGTCCCCGGCACGCACGCCGGCAGCGGACCATCATCGACCTGCTGCACTGGCTCCTGCATGGGCTCCTGACAGGTCACCACCCGCTCAGCAACCACGAGCAGCAGCCGCTCGGCCGCCTGCCTGATCTTCCCCACATCATTCGCAATGCTCGCCTCACCGACGGCGGTTGCTTCTTCAGCAACCAACTCGGTGTAACCGATGATCTGGTCGAGCGGTTCGCGAACCTCGCGATCGATCGTCTCCGGCGGCACGGCGGTCAGGCTACGCACGGAGGGCGCGAGAATCGTTTCAATGACCGTGAGAAGCCGCTGCCCGGCTGCGTGGATCGTCCGCAAGTCTGCGACAATCTCCGTCAGCCCCGCGGCCTCAGCATCTTCGATCGCGATCTCGCTGTAGCCAAGAATGTGGTTCAGCGGAGATCGCAGTTCGTGGCCGATCGACGCGCTGTTGCTGCTCATGACTCACGCGGCCCTAGAAAGCCGTCGATCTTCGTCAGCAGACGCGCAAACTCCACCGGCTTGGTCTCATACTCGTCGCAGCCGGCCTCGAGGGCTTTTTCCCGATCACCTGTCATCGCGTGTGCGGTGAGGGCGATCACCGGAATTGAGGCCGTCTCCGGCATTGCCTTGAGACGCTTGGTCGCCTGCCATCCGTCGATCAAGGGGATGTTCATATCCATCAGGATCAGGTTCGGCATTTCGGACACGGCTTTGGCCACCGCCTCCTCACCATCCACCGCACCGACCACAGCAAACCCCTTCCGCTGCAGACGACGCGTGAGCATATCGCGATTGAGTTCGTTGTCTTCGACGAGCAGGATCGTGGGCATAAAACTCTCAGGCATCCGTGGATGGGTGGTGTGAATCAGTGGGTGGCGAAAGCTGGAGCCGATCGCGGAGATAGCTGGCGACGTCCTTCGCGGTCGTGGTGCTCTTGGAGATAATATCGACGATACCGCCATTCATTCGCGCGCGATGGGCGGGCGTGATGTCGAGTGCGGAAACGATGACCACGGGGATCTCTTCGCAGCCGGGCAGTTTGCGAAACTGCGTGAGAAACTCAAAACCATCCATCTCCGGCATCATCAGATCGAGAAACACCACCACTGGGGTTTCTTCCTGCACGCGGTCCAAGGCGACGCGACCATTTTCCGCCGCAACCACCCGCCAACCATCTTTCGCGAGCAGCCTCACCAACTGCTCTCGGCTGGCATCGTCGTCTTCCACAACAAGCACCACGCCGGTCCCAAGATTCGCCCGGTAGCCCGCCATCAACTCGCCCAACCGGCTCCAGTCGACTGGCTTCGTGAGGAACTGCGCGGCCCCGACCGCCATCCCCATGTCGCGGCTATCCGTCACCGTGACCACCACCACCGGAATGTGCGACGTCGCTGGGTCGTTCCGGAGCGCCGTCACCACTTCCCACCCATCCATCTCGGGCATCATCACATCCGTGGTGACCGCCATCGGCTGCAACCGTCTCGCCATTTCCACCCCATCGCGGCCGTTGGCTGCGAGATGGACGTCGAAGCCTTCCTTGGTCAGGAAGCGATCCATCAACTCAAGCATGATGGGATCGTCGTCGATCACGAGGATCGATGGCCGCTTCCCTTGGCTTTCGGCCTCCCGCTTGTAGGCATCGAGCGTTGAGTTTGTCACCGCCGTCAACTCACTGCTCACAACCGGCAACGTGACGGTAAATGTGGAGCCTTTATCGAGTTCGCTCTCGACCGTGATATCACCACCGAGCATGCGACAAAACCGCCGGCTAATCGCGAGCCCCAGGCCGGTGCCGCCAAACCGACGTGTGGTCGAAGAGTCGGCCTGTGAAAAAGCCTGAAAAAGCTTGGCAATCTGCGACGCGCTCATGCCGATCCCGGTGTCGCTCACTTGGAAACTGATCACGTCACCATCTGCCTCGGCATGCCGCGTCACCACCAACGAAACCTTCCCCTGTTCGCAGAACTTTGCCGCATTGCTGAGGAGATTGATCAGCGTCTGCCGCACCTTCGTCAGATCGCTCTGCATCACGCCGCAGGCTTCGTCGACCCGAACTTCCAAGGTGTTGTTGTTCTGACGGAGCAGCGGCTGCACGGTGTTTTCAACATCCCGCACAACCGTGGCGACTTCGAACGACTCCAAGAACACCGTCATCTTGCCGCTCTCAATCTTGGAGATATCGAGAACGTCGTTGATGAGCGCGAGCAGGTGACGACCGGCGCCATGAATCTTGTTGAGGTCGCCAACAACCTCATCCACCTCCATCGAATCAAACTCTTCCATCAGCATTTCGCTGTAACCGATGATGGCATTCATCGGCGTGCGGATTTCGTGGCTCATGTTGGCCAAAAACATCGACTTCGCGTAGTTGGCCTCGACTGCGGCATCGCGGGCCTTGAGCAAATCGGCGTTCATCCGCTCATTGGCAATCTCCGCCCGCAGCCGCTGGATGGCCACTCCCACTTGCGAACCAAACGAAAGCAAGAGTGGCAACCAACGGCGACACCAGCGTGCATCGTGGGGCCCTGTTTCGAGATGCAGGCGACCAATCTGCTCGTCGCGCGAGCGAATCGGAAGCCAAAACGCACCATCCAATCCATCCTTCAGCGCGGCTTCGAGGACGGGCTCATACGCATCGGAGCCGTAAGGCATCGGGAGCAGTTCGCCGCGGAGTTTGAGCCCGCCGAGCCCATCGCTCCCCTCAGGCAGGAAGTAGTATCCGTCGCTCGGAAACATCTCCGCACGGACCGATGTAAACGCAAGGTCCTCGACCGCCGCTAACTCGCTGCACACCCGATCCAAGAGCTCGGGCTCCGACCGCATCTCTTGCAGGATCGTGTCCACGTGTGTCTGCAAGGCAAGCTCTTCGCCTCTGGCAACGAGTTTCTGTTCTCGTTCGTTCGCCTCCTCGAGTTCCGCCATGAGCTCTGCGGCATGCGCGTTGGCATCGGCGAGAGCCAGCACCTGACGCCGGCAGTCCTCAACCGTCGCCTCGAGTGCTGCGCACTTTGCCTCGAGTTCGCTCTCTCGTGATGAATCCATAGAAGAGTGGCTCTTGAAGCACAGGGGCGGCGTGTCGTCAGATAAAGAGTGTCACCTTGGAGCGAGCGGCGTCGCCCAGATACGTGGCCACGCCGCCATAGTCGATGCCGGGCAGGAGTTCGTCACGGCTGATGCCCATCACGCCCATCGACATCTCGCACGCCACGAGACGCACACCGAGTTCCTGCACCATGTCGAGCATCTCAGGAACCGACTGCACCTTCTTCTGCTTCATCAGCATCTTGAAGAAGATCGGCCCACCACCCGCCATGTTCATGCGGCTGGTCGGCACACGGTCAGGGCCTCCCGGAAGCATCAGGGCCGCGAGTTTCTGCCCAAAAGACTTGCCGCTGTAGGAGGTTTTGACCTTCAAGGCCGCCAAGCCCCAGAAGGTGAAAAACATCGATGCCTCCATCCCCATCGCGACAGAGCCCGAGGCGATCGTCAGCGCGGCAAACAGGCGGTCCATGTCACCGCTGAACGCCACGATCGTGGTGCGATCCTCCGGGCAGGCTTCACGCACCTGGGCGACGGACGCCTTCACGTCAGCCAGGGTTTTTTCAATCTCGGCAACCGCTGAGCCGACACGTTTTTCGACAGCCGCTTCGATGAGCGCTTCAATCTCAGCGGCAGAAAGCGGAGCGGGTTCGCTCATGAAGCAACTTCCTTAGGCGTGACGAAGAACCGCAGTCTGACTGCCATCGGATTCCGTAAACGAGTCGAGGTGGTGCCCCATCTTTCTCACCCAGGCTTCCACATCGGCCTGAAAGGAGGGATCCGACGCCGTGACGGTGAGGGTGTCACCACTGGTGAGCTCTTTCATGGCACGTGAGATGCGCACGATCGGCACGGGGCAACTCAGCCCCCCACAATCCAGGTCCACATTTGCCACGCGCAGCTCTCCTTTTCTTGGCTTGGAATCCGTTTGGGCGACCTCTTCGGGCGGCGACACCTCATCCTACACGATCGGTTCCGGGAGCGGCATCGCAGCATTTTCGCCGCAGCAAGGCCGTGCGATGCTGTCGCCATCACCGCACTGACATCAGATAGGCGAGGAGGTCCACCATCGCCCGCGGGTCGAGCGACCGCTCAAATCCTTCGGGCATCAGCGAACGGCCGGTGTCGGTCAGCTCGTCGATGTCGGCCCGGGCGAGCACATGCTCCACCCCCTCCGCCGCCCGCAAGGTGACCGACGCATCTCCCTCGGCCACCAGGATGCCAGTGACCACGCGGCCGTCCGCGGTGATCACCGTCCGGCCGGTGAACGCGGGCAGCACCTCGCGATTCGGGTCGAGGATTCCCAGCAGCATCGCCTCTGGGCCGCGTGCCTGCATCGCGGCGAGGCTCGGCCCCAGTTCATGTCCCACACCCTCGACCCGGTGGCAGCTCACGCAGTGCTGGCGAAACACCGCACGTCCAGCAGCGACATCCCCAGCCGTCTCAGGGAGGCTCGCCTGATAGGCGTTGACCATCACCTGGCGGTTGGCCGGCGGTGGCGGCCCCAGCACCTCGACGGCCTGCTGCTGCACCGCCGCCTCGGGAAAACGCCAAAGCCGTTCGCGCGCGGCGGCCCCAAGCACCTGCGGATCAAGACGCCCGTCAGCCACCGCCGTCAGCAACAGCGAAGCCCGTGCGGCATTCGCGGTCGCCGCGGTGAGCACGCGCGGCCGCAGGCTCTCCGCGACGTCGCCAACAGCCCCCACCAGCAGGCCATCGACCGCAGGATCCGCCGCCCGGCTTGCGGCTTCGAGAGCCGCCACTGCCAGCGACTCTTCCTCGTCATGCCACAGCTGCGTCAATGCCTCTCTCGTGACACCATCCACTCCATGGATGGTGAGCGACGCGGCAGCCTCGACCCGCTCCGCGAGAGGGCTGCGTGGGTCGAGTGCGATCCGACGGCAGGCGTCGGCAAGGCGTGCAGAGAGGGCCCCCTTTGATGCCTCGTCGAGTTCCCCCCCCGCCCCAACAGAAACGAGTTGACGCAAGAGACCGGCGGCCGCCACGAGCGCCCGATCGCTTGAGGTTTCCTCGGCGAGCGCAGCGATCGCACTGACCGCAGACTCGATCTCAGCCGCCCGACGCCTTCTGCCGATCTGCGCAAAGAGCTCGGGAATCACTTCCGTTGCCTGCGGCGAACCTCGTCGCGACGGGTCATGAATCCACTCGGTCGCAATGTGTGCGGCATCCCCATCCCGCATCGAGGTGCAGGCCGCCACACGACACCAGCGTTCCGTTCCGTCACGGGCCAGCAGCGTCGAGAGGATGTCACGTCGCAGCACGTCGCTCACCACCATCCCCGCCGAGCACGCCAACTGCAGCCGAACTGCAAGCGAAGGCTCGCTGCCAGCCATTTCCACGAGCGTCGTCACCAGCGGTGGGCCCGTCCGCTGCGCGTCGACAAAGCGTTCGGCGAGTTCCACGGCGGCCTTCCGCACGCACGCGTCCGGATCACGCAATGCCCGCTGCACGTCGCCTGGCGTGAGCACCCCCAGGCCTGCCAGTGTCCAGAGGGCATGGAAGCGACCGAGCGGCTCCGCGCCCTCATCGGCCAGGAGCGCGTGCAGCAGGGGGAACGCAGCCGGATCGGCCTGCTCCACGAGCAACCGCTGCGCCGTCTCCCGCTGCCAAGCGTTCGCGTGCGTAAGGAGCCCTACCAACAGCGGCGTGTCTGCCGAACCGAGAGGCGCCGGCAACGGAGGCGGAGCGATGGTGTCTGCCGTCAGCCGCCACAGCCGCCCTGCCTCGCGACCACTGGTGAGATCGAGGTGCTCTTTGATTCCTGGCGGCAGGCTCGCGGGATGTTCGATCACCTCCCGCTGCATGTCGATGATCCAGAGAGCGCCGTCGGGGCCGTTGGCGAACTGCACAGGGCGAAACCAGATGTCGCGTGAGGCCACCAACTCGTGCCCCTCGTCAACCCGCTCCGCCCGCACCCCTGCCCCCTGCGACACGAGCCGTTTGCGGTGCACGAGGTTGCTCCCCACATCCCCCACCACAAGCATGCCCTGCAGGTCTCCCACGGCATCGCCTCGCACCACCGTGACCCCCGTGGCACTGGTGAAGTAGCCCGCCGGCCGGCCTCCCCCTTCCACGATGCCCGGCACGATCCCGCTCGCCCGCAGCCGCGTCCGCAACACCCGCCAAGGCTCTACAGGGCTCACGCGAAAGACTTCCGCCTGCGGCCCCTCCACGGCAATGCTCTCGCGACCCGAGGGCGCGGGGAAGTCGACGTTCCTCCCGAGGTACCGATCTTCAATCATGCAGCGGATGGCGTGGTCGCTGTTGCTGCACACGTAGCGATGGCCGCAGTCGTCAAACGACATGCCATGCTGAGCGCCGCCGGTTTCCGGTCGCAGGTCGAACGTCCTAGGATCGAAGGAAAAATCACGGCCGCGCAGACGGACGGCTTCACCAACGGGCGTGTCCTGCTCCACCCGTCGCACCTCACCACCCGTGGAACTCGCCGAACCATGGATGCGGTTGTCGGGGCCCACACGAAACGAGTTGAACAGGCCCTGCACGTTGCTCGTGCCAAAACCGGTGAAGACTCGCGTGCGCTCGTCCGCCCGGCCATCGCCATCGGTGTCTTTGAGAAAGTAGATGTCGGGGGCATCCCCCACAAAAACGCC
Source organism: Planctomycetota bacterium (assembly GCA_029978905.1). Lineage (GTDB taxonomy): Bacteria > Planctomycetota > Planctomycetia > Pirellulales > UBA1268 > M30B53. The sequence continues at coordinate 10,599 of JAPOIM010000076.1, read as the reverse complement.
ACCTCCCCAGCAGCACACCGCCGTGGGCCAGGCGAAGCCTTCGGCAAACACCTCTCCGCGGTCGTAGCGGCCGTCGCGGTTGTCATCGACGAGCAGACGAATGCGGCCAAGCCCGTCGCCCTCGTTTTCGCTGTAGCCTCGCATTTCACAGACAAACAGCCGGGCGTCTTCATCCCAGTCGATCGCCACCGGGCTGGCGAGCAGCGGTTCGGCAGCTGCCAACTCCAGCCGAAACCCCTCGGCAACCTCCATCGTGCCGAGAGCCTCCTGAACGGGCACGGGCTCGATTCGCGGAAGGTCGCGAGCGTAGTTGGCTACGATGGGAGCCGGATCAGCTGCCCACGCCGCCCCCCACATCGCAGCCATGACCAGCGACAGGCAAAGGCCTGCTGCGAGGCCCGCCCATCGACGGCGTGATCTCCGTGACACCTGCGGCTGCCACCTCATGGCGACACCTCAAGCAAGGTCCGCATCGCGGCCGTCAGCGCCTCCTCCGCCTGCGGCCCGACCGAGGAACTCCTCACCTCAACCTCGTAGCCCCCTTGGGCGTAGGCTTCGGCCGTGCCGATATAGCCCGGCCCGTAGTCGCCGTAGGCCGCCATCATCACATGCAGGTCAGGCCGCATCTGCTGAGCAGCGAGTTGATACTCCACGAAGAGTTCACCAGGCATGTGCAGCATCCGCACGTCGCCAAGCCGCAAGCAGGTCACATCAATCGGCCTTCCCGACTGCACCCGCATGAGATACGCGAGCGCATCGGCATCGTTCATCGTGCCCCGATCGGCGTTGGCCTTGATGGCCGCAGTCAGTTCGTCGCGTTTGAGTTCACTGCGGGCTTCGAGCACGACAGGCTCGCTGGCCCAGCCCACATCGGCGGGCGTGATCGGGTGCTTGTCGGCGACCGCATCGTCGTAGCCTGCTCGCATGCCTGCTGCGAGCCGCAAGGCAAAGGTCACCCGATTGGCCTGCGAGCCGTCGTTGTACTTTCCCGCAGCCACGTTCCCGCCAGCCCCAGTGAAGTACACATGCAGCGCCGAGGGCAGATCCTGCGTCCGCAACAGCCGCGCGATGCCGGGAAAGTCAGGACCGGGCACACCCGTGCGGTAGTAACTCATCGGATGCGTGGCGTAGGACGTGAGCACCGCCACTGGCGTCTCGTCCGACCAAAGCACGAGCGTGGCCACGAAGGGGTCGATCACGCCCTCCGGCTCGGCACGCAGGGCCGCATCGCGCGTCGCACTCGCCCGCCAGCCTCGGATCTTCCCGTCGTCACCAATCAGCCGACGATTGCTCGCAACCTCCGCCACCTTGCCCCGACCAAAGCCGGCGTGTGTCAGCGGCACCGCCTTTTCCATGCCCTCGGCCACAGCGGCAGCGGTGCGAGCCATCATGTCCCGAGCGAATGCGCCATCGAAGCGGTCGTAGGTGTCGATCTTCATCGCCGCGAGCAACCGTTCGGCCGTGAAGTCTGCCTGCGGCGCGTCGTGTTGATGGAGCGATTGCACGGCCACTCTCACCGGCGACGTGCCAGCCGCCTCAGCCACGGCCTTGCGAAAGAAGTCGTGGGCGCCATTGCCGATGCCGATCCAGTCAACCGCCACAAGCACGATCGGCTCACCAGCACCAAGAATCACCACACCCCGACTGCGGAGTGAGAGGTCTGCCGGCCGCACCACGTTGTCGTAGGCCATTCGCAAGCCAACCGGCGGCGTGGCATCCACATCAAAGGTGGCGAGGCGCAATCCTGCGTCAGCGCCCCCTTCGTCTTCAGCGGCAGCCAGTGGATGAGCAAGAGCCACCCAACCTCCGAGCAACAGTGCCACGGCGACACCACGCCAGACACCCACACGCACCCGAACTCGACGCATCAGCCCCATCATGTTTCCCCCATGAACTGGTTCCGGGATCTGCCCACCCCTCCGACCTCATCCGTGCCGGCCTCACCATGGGCATAGGGTATAACGGGCATCGATCGTTGTCCTCTTTTCTGTTTCGCGGCGTCACCTGCCGCCACCTCCCAACTGGGAAAGAAACACCGTGGCCTTGATGGGATTCAAAGCTGGCACGCGCCACGCAGACAGCCGCCGCCGCCGCACACTCGGCAAGGAACGCATCGTGGGGCTCAGCGAAGGCGTCTATGCCGTCGTCATGACGCTCATGCTGCTGGCCGTGATCGACGTCATCGATGGCCCTGACTTCGACATCAATCACCCCGGTGCAACGATGCACGCCCTCTGGCCGAAGTTTGCGGCGTTCTTCGTGAGCTACTTCATCGTCGGCGCCAACTGGGTGTCGGACAACGTGATCGTGAGCGCGATCAAACATGTCGACATCCACTACCTGTGGTGGAAACTCTTTAACCTTCTCGCCGTCACCTTCCTCGGGTTCTCTACGACCCTGCTTGGTGAACACCCCGACCACTGGCTGGTGGAGACGATCTTTGGCATCAACATGCTGCTGGTGTATCTCACGAGTTGGCTCGCCTGGCGGCACGTGATCCGCGTGGGACTCGTGGCACACGAATCGACCGATCAGGCCCTGCTCGACGAAATCTGGAAGCGGATTCGCCTGGGGCTTTTTTTCCACGCCATCGGGCCATTCTTTTCGCTGATCGACCCGATGATCAGTTTCGTTTACTTCATGGTTCTCGGCGTGGCGAAGATCCTCTCGCAGGCCTTCTCCACCTTCGAATGGGCCCCCGTGCTCGACAGCGAAGCTGAAGAACACCTGGGCCATCCGGTCGATCCGGCCCGCTCCCCTTCGGCTCGGTGACCCGGCGGAGACACCCGCCGTAGTCGCCGCGGGAAAAAAGGCCGCGGTAGGCTTTCGGCTGGCAGTTAGAATAGAGCGAAGCACCGGAGGGGTTTTCGCAGATGCAGCAGCAGAGGCACATGGTGACATCACATGCCCGCAGCCTGGCGGTGGTGATCTGGATGGCTGGCGTCGTCAGTTCCGCGACCGCCGCTGACACGAGCCCCTCGTTCACACGCGACATCAAACCGTTGCTCTCCGAGAGGTGCATCCGCTGCCACGGACCCGATGCCGACGAGCGGCAAGGGGGTGGTGACGATGGCCTGCGGCTCGACACGGCTGAGGGGGCCATGGCAGACCTCGGTGGATACGCCGCGGTCGTGCCGGGAAAGCCAGATGAGAGCGAACTCATCCAGCGGCTCACCACATCCGACCCAGACCTGCGGATGCCTCCTGAGGGGGCAGGCAAGGGGTTGAGCGAACACGAAGTCGACCTCGTGCGAGCGTGGATCGCGGCCGGGGCCGACTACGAACCGCACTGGGCCTATGTGCCCCCCGTCCAACCACCGGTGCCCGAGGTGGCCAATGATGCCTGGGCCCTCACCCCCATCGATCGCTTCGTGCTTGCGAAGCTCGAAGCGGCAGGCGTCGAGCCGCAGCCAGAATCCGATCGAGCCACGCTCGCCCGTCGGCTCGCGCTCGACCTGACGGGTCTGCCGATCTCGCCCGACGACGTCGATGCCTTCGTGGCCGACACGGCCAGTGACGCGGTTGAAAAGTTGGTCGACCGACTGCTCGCAGACGAAGGCTACGGCGAACACATGGCTCGCCAGTGGCTCGACCTCGCTCGCTACGCTGACAGCGCGGGGTATGCCGACGATCCACCGCGCACGATCTGGGCCTACCGTGACTGGGTGATCAAGGCATTCGATGCGAACATGCCGTTCGACGAGTTCACGATCAAACAGCTCGCCGGCGACCTGCTGCCAGAGGCCACCCTCGACGACCGCATCGCGACCGCTTTTCACCGCAACACGCTGACCAACAGTGAAGGTGGCACGATCGATGAGGAGTTTCGCTCGGTGGCGATCGTCGATCGGGTGAACACCACACTGAGCACCTGGATGGGCACCACGATCGCCTGCGCCCAGTGCCACACCCACAAGTACGACCCGATCACGCAGGAGGAGTTCTTTCAGGTCTACGCCGTGTTCAACAACACCGCCGACAACGACCGTCGCGACGAAGCGCCGGTGGTGGCGGTACCGTGGGAACCGGTCGACACCAAACGCGAGCCCCTCCAGCAGCAGATTGCTGAGATTCAGCAGCGAATCCCGCAGCTCGCCAAACCCGCTCCCACCGAGCCACCGGAGCTGCCCGAGTTTCGCCCAGCCCGCGAGCGGCTCGAGCAACTCAAGAAAGACCTCGCCGGCATGCCGCGGCCCACCGTGCCCGTGCTGGAAGAGCTCAACGGCGACAAGCGGCGGGTGACGAAACTGCAGTATCGCGGCAACTGGCAAGACCTTGGGGCTGAGGTGAGCGAGGGTGTGCCGGCGGTGTTTGCCACGCCTCAGGTCGCGGATGCGGAATCGATCGACCGGCTCGTACTCGCTCGCTGGCTGGTCGACCCGGCCAACCCGCTCACGGCCCGCGTGGTGGTCAACCGACTCTGGGAACGCTTCTTCGGAATCGGCATCGTGGCTACCAGCGAGGAGTTCGGCAGCCAGGGCGAGCTGCCGAGTCATCCCGAGTTGCTCGACTGGCTCGCGGTGGAGCTCGTCAATCGTGGCTGGGATCTCAAGGCGATCATCCGGCTGATCGTGACGAGCCGGGTGTATCAGCAGCGGTCGACCGCCCCGGCCGAACTCGTGCAGCAGGATCCGGAGAACAGGTTGCTCGCCCGCGGCCCACGGGTGCGGCTCTCTGCGGAGGAGATCCGCGATCAGGCGCTCGCGGCGGCCGGCCTGCTCTCCAGGAAGAAAGGGGGCCCGAGCGTGAATCCCCCGCAGCCGAGCCTCGGCCTCTCCGCCGCGTTTGGCAGCGGCATCGACTGGCAGCCGAGCTCGGGTGAAGACCGCTACCGCCGTGGCCTCTACACCACCTGGCGTCGCAGCAATCCCTATCCCTCGATGGCCACCTTCGATGCCCCCAACCGCGAGGTCTGCACCATCCGTCGCCCTCGGACCAACACGCCGCTGCAGGCCCTCGTCACGCTCAACGATCCGGTGTTTGTCGAGGCCGCGCAGGCACTCGCCCGGCGGATGGTGCGCGAGGTGCCGGGCATCGCGGGCCAGCCCAACTGGGGCGAGGCGAGGCATGGCTTCCGATTGGTGCTCGCCCGCGAACCAACCAACGACGAGGTGGCTCGGCTCGTGCAGCTCTACGACGCGTCGCTGGCCTCGTTTGCAGAGCACCCCGACGATGCGGCCGCGATGGCCACCAACCCACTCGGTCCCTTGCCCGATGATCTTGCCGACAAGACCGCGAGCCTGGCCGCCTGGACCGTGGTGGCCAATGTGATCCTCAACCTCGATGAAGTCTTTATGTGTCCGTAACCCACGGAACGCAGCAGGCTCAAACCCTCAGACCACGCACTCGCGTTCACCCGACTCCCGCGAAGAGGAGCCTCCACGATGGATCCCCGACTCGAACACCGTCTTCTCGCCACACGGCGGCATCTCCTCGGCAGCATGGCGGGTGGCATCGGCGGCGTGGCCCTCGCAGACCTGCTGCGTGAGCCAGCGACGGCGCAGGCCGCCACGTCGGCCCTGGTCGACCCGATGGCAGCTCGGCTCCCTCCGCTCCCCGCCAAGGCAAAGCGGATGATCGTGATCCATCTCACGGGCTCACCGCCGCACCTCGATCTCTACGACCACAAGCCCGAGCTGGTGAAGCACAGCGGGGAAGAGTGCCCGGCGTCGACGATCGAAGGCAAAACCTTCGCGTTCACCAGCGGCACGCCCAAACTCCTCGGCACCCCGCGGTCGTGGGTCCGCTGCGGCGAGAGCGGCATGGAACTCTCCGACGCGATTCCGAATCTGCACCGCGTGGCCGACAAGCTCTGCCTGATTCGCAGCATGCACACCGACCAGTTCAACCATGCCCCTGCCGAGCTCTTGGTGTACACGGGAAGCCCGCGAGCGGGCCGGCCGAGCCTCGGTAGCTGGGTGACCTACGGACTTGGCAGCGAGAATGCAGACCTGCCCGGCTTCGTGGTGCTCATTTCGTCTGGCGTGCAGCCCAACGGGGGCACCGCGAGCTTCGGATCGGGCTTTCTGCCAAGCGTCTACCAAGGTGTTCAGTGCCGCTCGAAGGGAGACCCGGTGCTCTATGTTTCCGATCCCGCCGGCATGAGCCGCGGGATGCGTCGAAGCAGCCTCGACGCCCTCCGCGATCTCAACCAGATGCAGGCGGAAGCCCTGGGCGATCCGGAAACGCTCACCCGCATCGCGCAGTACGAACTCGCCTTTCGCATGCAGACGAGCGTGCCGGAGGTGATGGACATCTCCAAGGAGTCGCCGGAAACGCTCGCCGCATATGGGGCCGAGCCCGGGCAAACGAGCCTCGCCAACAACTGCCTCCTGGCCCGCCGCATGGTGGAAGCAGGCACCAGGTTTGTGCACCTCTTCGACTGGGGCTGGGACTTCCACGGCACGGGCCCGCAGGAAGACATCCGCGATGGGCTCACGAAGAAGGCCGCCACCTTCGACAAGCCCGCCGCGGCCTTGATTGAAGACCTTGAGCAACGTGGGCTGCTCGATGACACGCTGATCCTCTGCACGGGTGAGTTTGGACGCACGCCGTTTCGCGAGGGGCGGACCGCCGGCGGCGACATCCTCGGCCGCGACCACTTCCCCGACTGCTACTCCATCTGGATGGCGGGTGGCGGTGTGAAGGGGGGCACCACCCACGGCTCAAGCGACGACCTTGGTTTCCAAGTCGCCGAAGGGGGCGTGCATGTGCATGACCTGCAGGCCACGATCCTGCACCTGCTCGGCTTCGACCACACCAAGCTCACCCACCGCTTCCAAGGCCGCGACTTCCGCCTGACCGACGTCCACGGCCACGTCGTCCGCGAACTGCTCGCGTAAGGCTTCGCGTGACGCGGTTTTGCGTCGACACACGTTCTCGCGTACCTTGCCGAGGTCATGCCTGCAGGCGATTCGTCGCCGTCTAGTGTGTGTCGTTTTCTTTTCATGTTCTTTTCGGAGTTGTTCATGCCCACCCTGCTCTGCCGCCGCGCCGCCCTTCTGCCGCTTGTTGCCTGCAGCCTGCTCTTTGGCATGAGCAGAAGCGTTTTCTCGGCTGAGCAGACCGGCACGCCTCATCGCGTGATCGCCGGCGACGACTCGACCCGCACGCTCGCGTCGATCAGTCCAGCGGGTGACGTGGAGTGGAAGCTGTCAGTTGGCCCGATCCACGACCTGCATTTGCTGCCCAACGGACACATGCTCTACCAAGACAGTTGGACGCACATCGTGGAAGTGGATGCGAATCGCGAGGTGGTCTGGGAATACGACGCGAAGAAGAACGGCAACGAGAGCCGCCCGGTGGAAGTGCACGCGTTTCAGCGGCTGCCCGGCGGGCTGACCATGATCGTCGAGAGTGGCCCAGGCCGGATCCTCGAGGTGGATACGAGCGGCGCGATCCAGAAAGAGATTCCCCTCACGGTCGATGAGTCGTCCACGCACTCCGACACTCGCAACGCCCGCAAGACTGCCGCCGGCACGTATTTGGTCGCCCACGAACGCGACGGCAAGGTCCGCGAGTACGACGAGAAAGGCACCGTTGTCTGGGAATACGCCGTGCCGCTGTTTGGTCGTGAGCGAGCGGGCGGCCACGGGCCGGAAGCGTTTGGCAACCAGCTCTACTCAGCAGTGCGGCTGGAGAACGGCAACACCCTCATCGGCACCGGCAACGGCCACTCGGTGATCGAGGTCACGCACGACAAAGAGGTCGTCTGGAAGCTCGAGCAGAAAGACCTCGACGGCATCACCCTGGCATGGGTCACGCAGGTGGAGCGGCTCCCAAGCGGCAACACCCGCTTCATCAACTGCCACGCCGGCCCCGACAATCCGCAGATCATCGAGGTCACGCCTGCCAAGAAGGTCGTCTGGACCTTCCACGACTTCACCACCTTCGGCAACTCGATGCCCGTGGCCCTGGTGCTCGCGGAGTAGAGCGGCTGTGAAGGGCGAGGGGTCGGCGAACGCTCGAGGAGCGTTGGGGCGCCTCGCCCCTTGCGACGAGACTTTTGCCGACCCCGAGCCGGCGATTCACCAAGTCGTGACTCGGATTACACCGTCAGCTCAACGCCGCTGGCCACGGGCCGAATCACGCGACCGGCCCGCTCGGTGAGCACGTGGTAGTGGGGATCTTCGCTGATGTTCACCTCCACCAGATCGCCGGCCCGGTTCAAGAGCCGTCGGCAGTCGTCGCTGAGGTGCCGCAGGTGCAACCGCTTGCCCAGTCGCTCATACCGCTCGGCGAGGGCGTTGATCGCCTCCAGGCCAGACTGGTCGTAGACGCGGCTGAAGTAGAAGTCGATCACCACATCACGCGGATCGTCGTGGGGAGCGAACAGGTCGCGGAAGTGTGAGGTGCTGCCGAAGAAGAGCACACCATGCAGTTGGTAGATCTTGCTGCCAAACTCGTTGAGCGAAACGTCGGCGACGAGGTGCGTGCTCTTATTCCAGGCAAACACCACCGCCGAGATCGCCACTCCCAACAGCACCGCGGTCGCCAAGTCGTGCATGAGCACGGTGTAACTGGCCACGACGATCATCGTCAGCACCTCAGCCAGCGGAATCTTTCGCCAGGTCTGCAGGGTCGACCACTCAAACGTGCCGATCACCACCATAAACATCACGCCCACCAAGGCGGCCATCGGGATGGCTTCGATCGAATCGGCGAAGAAGAGGATAAAGAGCAGCAGCATCACCGCTGCTGTGATTCCCGAGAGTCGGCCGCGGCCACCACTTTTCACGTTGATCAGCGACTGGCCAATCATCGCGCAGCCCCCCATGCCCCCCAACGCACCGCACACCATATTGGCGATGCCCTGCCCCACGCATTCACGATTCGCCTGACCTCGCGTTTCCGTCAGCTCGTCAACGAGCGTGAGGGTCATCAGCGACTCAATCAACCCCACGCCGGCCAGGATCAGGGAGTAGGGCAGGATGATCCAGAGCGTGGCCAGAGTGGCGGGAGGCATCTGGTAATCCCACCACGCAGGCCGCGGGAGCCCGCCGGCAATCCCCACTTCCGCCAGATCAACCGCGTCGCGAGCGGCTGCGATTTCATCGGGCGGCAGGGGCGGAATCGCGTCGGCCTCCGTATGCACAGCCACGAGCCCCTCTGGCAAGAGCGTCGACGCAGATGCCAGCGCCTTGGCCCGCTTCGCGTCGGCCGCGGCCTCGACGGCTGCTGCCTGCGTGCGGTCAACGAGCATGTCGCCCACCGTCAGCAAGGTCCGCGGCGGCGCTGCCTCCTCGCCAACCTGGTCGTCCGACGGTGCATTGATCGCCACCGCACACGCGGTGACCACAAGGATCGCCGCCAGCGATGAAGGGATGGCTTTCGTCAGCCGTGGCAAGAGCGCGATGATCGCCATGGTCACGCCCACCAGGCCGACCATCAGCCACAGCCGTTGACCGCTGAGAAACTCCATTTGGCCGGAGGCCGAGAGTGTTTTGAAGCTGCCAATCTGCGCGAGCAGAATCACCACCGCGAGCCCATTCACAAAGCCGAGCATCACCGGGTGGGGCACGATACGAATCAGTTTGCCGAGCCGCAGCAACCCCACGGTCACCTGCATCAGGCCGCAGAGGACAACCGCCGGAAACAGATAGCCGATACCGTGATCCGCCACCAGCGAGACCACCACCACGCCCATCGCCCCGGTCGCCCCTGAGATCATGCCCGGCCGCCCGCCGAAGATGGCAGTCAGCAAACACATCACAAACGCGGCATAGAGCCCCACCAGTGGTGGCACACCCGCCAGGAAGGCGAAGGCCACGGCTTCCGGCACGAGGGCCAAAGCGACAGTGATGCCGGAGAGAATATCGGCCCGCGGCGAACCGCTCAGCGACGACCGAAGGTCAAACACGCGATGGAAGAAAGCTGAAAACGCACCAACAGAGTTGTCAGACACAAAAAATCCTTACGTGCCAGCGAGCAGGGCAGCCTTCGCGAGGAGCAGTTTGGCGGGAACGACAAAACGCTCCTGCTGCTCGCGCGATTGCAACACAGGCGGGAGGAAAACACCCTGCCTCAATGAGCAGCGGTTTCCCTGGTGGTGTGGGGGCTGCCGTGCAACCCCGCGGGGGCCTGCATCCTAGTTGCCAGCCGCCCGTCTGCAAAGGCGGTTGCGAGAGGCCGGCCCCCTCGCCGTCCCACATGCTCAGAAAAACCGCTCTTCAGAAAAAGCGCTGTGATTACTTGAAAGACCGCACCGCACGAGGTGAGCAATCGGTTCTCTTTTTAAACGCAACCTTTTGACGCCACCCCCCCTTCGGCGCATAATACCCCCTGCCAGGTCTTCGGGGGGTCTTCATGCGATACGGAACAGTGTTGGTCTTTACGTGCGCGATTGTTTGGGGGGCTCGGCTGACGGAATCCGCCGACACTTTCAAGAACTCTATTGGAATTGAGTTCAAACGCATCGAGCCGGGCAGCTTTGCGATGGGGTCCAAACAGGCCTCCAACATGGCTCGCACCGATCGACAACCTGCCCGAACCAGCAGAAAAAATGGCCCCGCCAATCGACAGCCTGCGCGAAACGATGAACGACCGAGCCACACCGTGGAGTTTTCAGCCCCCTACTGTATCGGTGTCTACGAAGTAACC
>JAPOIM010000075.1 GCA_029978905.1 Planctomycetota bacterium | reverse complement strand
TGACACGATTGCCTTTGTGACCGTGACCGCTGAAGTGCTGTCGATGCGACAGGGCCTCCGCTGGCATGAGGCTCAGGGCATTTCTCCCGCCGAAAGCGAGGGCAGCGTTATCGGTGATCCTAGTGCGAGCCGCTCGATTCGAGCATCTTCTGAATCTTTTCGAGATTGAAGGAGCCCGGCGTCTGGCTCGGTGGGTAGTCCTTCATCGTCATCAGGAAGCGGGCAGCCAACTGCTGCAGCGGCACGAGGATGTAAGGCCGGTCGATAAACCAGTCGTTGTAGGTGTTGGAGTTGTGCTGGGCCTTCTCAAACGGGTCGCGTCGAAGGTTGAACAGCAGCGGCACACGCAGGGCGGTGAATGGCTCTCGCCACACGCCAAACCCCTGGCCGCGGTTCTCCATGAAGACCACCTTCCAGTCGGAATATCGAATGGCGACCACCTGGCCGTCGTCGTTGACATAGAAGAAGTCGTTTCGGGATGACACGTCGACGTCACCGCGGAGGTAGGCAAGTTGGTTTTTTCCGTCGATGTAGTTGCGGTAGTTCCTGCCGTTGAGTTCGACGCCTTCCGCCAACTTCTTTGCGATGTCGCTATCGCCGGCAGCGGCGGCAAAGGTGGGGAGCCAGTCTTCGTGCGACACGATCCCGTTGAGCGTTACACCCGCAGGGAACTGCCCAGGCCAACGCACAAACGCAGGCACGCGGTAGGCACCTTCCCAGTTTGAGTTCTTCTCGCTGCGGAAGGGCGTGGTTCCGGCATCGGGCCAGGTGTTGTAGTGCGGGCCGTTGTCGGTCGAGTAGAAGACGATCGTGTCGTCGGCGATGCCGAGTTCGTCGAGTGCCGCCAGCAACGCCCCGACGTGGGCATCGTGCTCAACCATCCCGTCGGAGTACTCGTCTTGGCCACTCTTGCCACGGTTTTCTTCTTTGACATGCGTGCGGAAGTGCATGCGCGTGGCATTCCACCAGCAGAAGAACGGCCCGCCTCCTTGCACCTGCCGTTGGATGAAGTCTTTCGCTGCGGCAAGCGTTTCATCGTCGATCGTTTCCATCCGCTTCTTGGTCAGCGGGCCGGTGTCTTCGATCGTCTGCCCACCTTTGCCGTCCGCCTTGCAGTGCAGCACGCCACGGGGGCCGTAGGTTTCAAGAAAGGTCTTGCCGTTGGCGAGCACCATGTCGGCGGGGTAGTCCTCGTTCTCCGGCTCTTCGGAAGCGTTGAGGTGGTAGAGGCTGCCAAAGTATTCGTCGAACCCGTGCAAGGTCGGCAGGTGCTCGTTGAGGTCGCCTTGATGGTTCTTGCCAAACTGCCCGGTGCTGTAGCCGAGGCTCTTGAGCACCGTGGCGATGGTGACGTCAGTCTTCTGCCAGCCTTCCTTCGCACCGGGGAGGCCAACTTTTGTCATTCCTGTTCGTACCGGCACGTTCCCGCCAAGGAAAGCCGCTCGGCCGGCGGTGCAGCTCTGCTGGCCGTAGTAGTCGGTGAAGGAGAGCCCTTCGCGGGCCAAGCGATCGATGTTTGGGGTGCGGTAGCCCATCATGCCGCGGCTGTTGTGGCTGATGTTCCAGGTGCCGATGTCGTCGCCCCAGATCACGAGAATGTTGGGCTTCTTGGCAGGGGGAGCTTGGGCACTGCTGAACTGCGCGTGCAGGGCAAAGGCGGCGATCAGGACGCAGGTCAGTAGTTGACGCATGGCGTTTCCTCAGGAAAGCGAACAGGTCGCGTGGATCCGGTCAGCGAATGGCACAACGCATGATGGCGGGCATCAGCGACACCCCCCCGATAGCAGCGTCTAGTGTGCACACCGTGAGCCGGGCTGCAAGTCGCCACGTGGCGTATCTTGGTATCCTGCCCGAGAACCCCGCTCAGTCGCGCACGTGCATCTTTGGAGAAAACAGACCCATGCAAACCCGTCAGCTTGGCAACTCGGACCTGCAGATCACGCCGGTGGGTTTTGGGGCGTGGGCGATTGGCGGTGGTGACTGGTCGTTTGCCTGGGGCGCGCAAGATGACAACGAAAGTGTGACGGCTATTCATGAGGCGCTTGATCTTGGCGTGAACTGGATCGACACGGCGCCGGTGTATGGCTTGGGGCACTCTGAAGAGGTGGTCGCCAAAGCGCTCGCCGGCCGGGCGAACCGCCCCTACATCTTCACGAAGTGCGGCCGCGTGTGGGATGAGACGCGGACGATTGGCAAGCGACTGACCGCAGAGAGTATTCGGGCGGAATGTGAGGCGAGCCTGCGGCGGCTCGGCGTTGATGCAATCGATCTCTACCAGGTGCACTGGCCAGAGCCCGACGAAGAGGTTGAAGAAGGCTGGACCGAACTTGCTCGGCTGCAGAAGGAAGGGAAGGTTCGCTGGATCGGGGTGAGCAACTTCAGCGTGTCGCAGATGCAGCGGGCCGGGAACATCGCCCCAATCACCTCACTGCAGCCGCCCTATTCCATGCTCCGTCGCGACGCGGAGGCGGAGATTCTGCCGTATGCCCGTGAGCACGGCATCGGAGTGATTGCCTACTCGCCGATGGCATCGGGCCTGCTCACCGGGACCTGGACGAAAGAGCGTCACGCGGCCCTGCCTGAGGATGACTGGCGGAAACACAAGAACCCCCTGTTTCAGGAGCCGATGTTCTCGCATGGCGTGGCGGTGGCCGAGGTGCTCCGCGATGTCGGCGAGCGACACGGGGCAAGCCCGGCAGCCGTGGCCATCGCTTGGGTGCTCGCCAATTCCGCCGTCACCGCGGCGATCGTCGGTGCCCGTAAGGCAGGTCAGTACGCAGAGATTGCCGTGGCGGCTGGCTTGCGGCTCACGGCCTACGATCGCGACAAGATCGCTCATGCGTTGGCCACGTAACAAACACCGAAGAGAGGACACAGACATGACACATGGCGGAACGATTCGCATCAGAGCCCTGATGGTGGGAATGCTCATGCTCGGCGTGCTGCCCTGTGCGCGAGCCCAGTCGCCGAGCGAGCTTTTTCGCGAAGGGGTCGCACTGTTCTTTGAGGCGAAGCCGGTTGAGTCGGCGGAGCGGTTTGATGCCTTGGTGAAGGCCGACCCGACGTCAGAACCCGAGCTTTGGCAGCGTGGCCTGTCGCTCTACTACGCCGACCGCTTCGAGGACGGACGGCAGCAGTTTGAAGTGCATCGCACGGTGAATCCCAACGACGTGGAGAATCCCGCCTGGCACTTTGCCTGCGTAGCGCGGCTCGAGGGATTGAAGGCGGCGCGGGAGAAGATGCTGCCGGTGGGGCCCGATCGGCGTGTGCCGATGCGCGAAATCATCGCCTACTACCGGGGTGAGGGTTCACCTGACGAGATCCTCGCCGCGGCCGAGGGGGGCGACGAAAGTGGCCGCCGCAACCGGCTCTGCTACGCGCACCTGTACCTCGGCCTATTCGCCGAGGCCACGGGCGACGACACCGCGGCTCAGGAGCACATCACGCTCGCGGCAGGACGCTATGCGATGGACCACTACATGGGCCGCACAGCCCAGGTCCACGCCAAACTGCGTGGGTGGGAACCCGCGGAGTAGAGCGTCGTCTCACGGGGCGAGGATCTGCCAGGTGGGCGGGGTTTGCCGCAGGTCGAGTCGCACGCGTTGGTGGCCGGCCGCGTGGAGCGTGAGCAGGTCAAGTTCGTCGAACTGGCAGCCGACGGCCGCAAACATCTCAAATCCCGCGTCGTCATCGACCGCGGGCTGTCGAGGGGCACGCGGAAACGTGTCGAGTGGCGTGCCCGGTGCGTCTGCGGTGTAGCACGCTCGGCTCATGGTGGCGGAGCCGTTCCAGGCAGCCCGGGCGCGTTCGTCGCCGGTGTGCACGGTGGCGATGGCGGGGATGCGGATCTGCAGTCGGGAACTCGGCACGTACCAATGGAGGGCCACCCGCGGCTCGCGCGTGATGTCGGTGACTTTCCCGCTGCGAATGTCAGTGTGGAACCATGCTTCTCGGCGAGCCGGGTCAAAGTACCGCAGCACAACGGTGCGGGCCTGCGGGAAGCCGTCGGGGCCGACGGTGACGATCGTGGGAAGGTGCAAGAGATGCTTGCCCGACGATGCGGCCGCCACCAGTTCGTTGGAAATCCGCTCCCAGGTGGCTTCTGGGCTGGAACCAGCAAGGTCCCAGTTGGCGACGGGATCAGGTTCATCTGCGGGAAGGCGGTCCATGCTCTCATCATAACTCTGCCAGCGCCGGGTGACGAACCGTGCTCGCCGCAGGTCTGGTATCTTGCTGGGCACCGCGGGGGCGAAAGGCTTCCGTTCCATTCACATTACGGACCTGCTGTTTGCCATGGAAAACCTTGCCCCGCACGAACGCCTTGCCGCCCTCGGACTCGCGCTGCCCCCCGCACCAAAGCCCGCAGGTGTCTACAAGCCCTGCCTCATTGATGGCCACCACGTCTACGTCTCGGGCCACGGGCCACTCCAGAACGACGGCACCCTGATCACGGGTCGGGTCGGGCGCGACCTCGATGCCGACGCGGGCAAGGCCGCTGCACAGCAGGTGGGCCTGGCGATTTTGGCAACGCTCGTGGCCAATCTCGGCAGCCTCGACCGCATCAAGCGGGTGATCAAGGTCCTCGGCATGGTCAACTCTACGCCCGAGTTTGAGAGGCACCCGTATGTGATCAACGGCTGCAGTGAGTTGTTTGGACAGATCTGGGGCCATGACCTCGGCATCGGCGTGCGGAGTGCGGTCGGGATGGGCTCACTCCCTGACAACATCGCCGTGGAGATTGAGGCGATCTTTGAATTGGCCGAGTAGCTGAGGCGTGCCATGACCGGGAGAGACGCATGTCTTTGACGGAGGGGGTGCCACTGCTGATTGTCGCTGCGGCGATCATCGCCTTGGTGGTGATGGTGGTGTGGGGGAAGGTGCATCCGCTGCTGGCATTTGTGCTCGTGTCGGCGGCGGCCGCGTTTGGGCTAGGGATGCCTGCGGCGGACGTGCCTGGAGCGATCCGCAAGGGGATGGGCGACATCCTCGGGGCGTTGACAATCGTGATCGTCGCCGGGGCGATGCTTGGCAAATTGGTGGCGGAGAGTGGGGCCGCCCAGAGGATCGCCTCGGCGCTTGTGGCCTCGTGCGGGCCGGGCCGGATGGCCTGGGCCATGGCGGCGACGGGGCTCGTCGTGGGGATACCGCTCTTCTTTGGCGTCGGGTTCGTGCTACTCGTGCCGATCATCTTTGCGGTGATCACGGCTGCCGGGCTGCCGCTGGTGGTGGTGGGCTTGCCGGCACTGGCGGCGATGAGCGTGGCGCATGGACTTCTGCCGCCGCATCCCGCGCCCACCGGGCTCGTGGCCACCTTTCACGCGAGCATGGGGCTGACCCTGCTGTACGGGCTCGTCGTTTCTGTGCCGGCGATCATCATTGGCGGCCCGCTCTTCTCGCGATTTTTGGCCGGGATTCAGGCCAAGCCGCTGCCTGGGCTGATCGCCGATCCGAAGCCGGAAGCGGAGTTGCCCGGGCTCGTGGTGAGCGTGGTGACGGCACTCTTGCCTGCTGTGCTGCTGGTCGTCTCGGCGGCAGCGAGCGTGGTGGTGACGGAGGATTCGCCGCTCGCGGGTTTGGTGACGTTTGCCGCCGATCCCGATGTGGTGATGATCGTTTCGCTGCTGTTTGCAGCGTGGACACTGGGGATCGCCCGCGGCAAGCCGCTCTCGGCGGTGATGCACATCTACGCGGCGGCCATTCTCGACGTTGCCTCAATTTTGCTCGTGATTGCTGGGTCAGGGGCGTTTAAGGAAGTGATCGTGTCGACTGGGGTGGATGACCGCATCGCCGTTGTGCTTGAGACGTTGCCGCTTGATCCGCTCGTGCTTGGCTGGCTGGTGGCGGCGGCGATTCGCGTCTGCGTGGGGTCCGCGACGATTGCGGGGCTGACCGCGGCGAGCATCATCGCCCCGCTCGTGGTTGGCGGCGACGTGAACCCCAACTTGATGGTGCTCGCCATCGGGGCCGGAAGCATCTTCTGCTCGCACGTCAACGATGGCGCGTTTTGGATGTTTAAGGAGTACTTCAACGTCAGCGTGGTCGACACGCTCAAGAGTTGGACGTTGATGGAGTCGATTGTCGCTGTGGTGGCACTCGGTGGAGTGCTCGTGCTGGCACAAGTGGTCTAACAAGGAGTGAGGCATGTTTACGATCGATGCCCATCTCGACTTGGCAATGAACGCCCTGGAGTGGAACCGCGACCTGCGGTGGACCGCTTCGGAGATCAACGCCGGTGAGATCGCCCGAGGCTTGTGTGACAAGCCGGACCGCGGCAAGGCGACTGTGTCTTTGCCCGACCTGAGGCGAGGCTCAATTGGCCTCGTGGTGGCCACGCAGATCGCCCGCTATACCGCCCGCGACAATCCTCTGCCCGGGTGGAATTCTCCGGAGCAGGCCTGGGCACAGACCCAGGGGCAGCGGGCGTGGTATCGAGCGATGGAGGAAGCTGGCGAGATGGTGCAGATCCGCGACCTCGCTGGGCTCGAAGCGCATGTGTCTCTATGGGAATCGGCGATTGCTGCTGGCGACGACTGCGCTCGACTGCCGGTGGGCTACATCCTCACGCTCGAAGGGGCCGACTCGATCGTGACCCTCGCGCATCTCGAGCGGGCGTATGCCGACGGCTTGCGGGCGCTCGGGCCCGCGCACTACGGCCCTGGTCGCTACGCCTACGGCACCGACGCCTCAGCGCCTCTCGGCGTGCAAGGAAAAGAGTTGCTGAGCGAAATGGATCGGCTTGGGATGATCCTTGACACCACCCACCTCTGCGACGTGGCGTTTTGGGAGGCCCTTGAAGTGTTCACCGGCCCAGTGTGGGCGAGTCACTGCAACTGCCGCGCACTGGTTGACCACAACCGTCAGTATTCCGATGAGATGATCCGAGCGGTGGTGGAGCGGGGCGGGGTGATAGGGATCCCGCTCGACGCGTGGATGATGGTGCCCGGTTGGATCCGTGGAAAGACCACGCCTGAGGCCGCGGGCTGCAATCTCTCGGTGATGCTCGACCACCTCGACCATGTGTGCCAGGTGGCTGGCAATGCGGAACACGTGGGCATCGGTTCTGATCTCGACGGCGCCTACGGCCGCGAGCAGTCGCCCTACGACCTTGAAACCATCGCCGACCTCGCCCGACTTCCAGAGATGCTTGCCACGCGTGGTTACGCAGCAGGCGACGTCGAGAAGATCATGCACGGCAACTGGCTCACGTGCCTCCGCCGGGCGTGGGCGACGTGAGCGACGTGCGGTAGAGCACGTGAGGGCGCAGGCGATCGGATTCGTCGAGCGATGGATGGAGAAAGTTGTCGGCGGGAGTGGTCGAGAGCCCCAGTCGCTGCATCAGTCGCTGTGAGCGGATATTGAGCACACTGGTGAAGGACACCACTTCTGAAAGGCCGAGCGTCTTCGCCGCGTAGTCGAGAGTCTGGCATGCCGCAGCGTAGGCGATGCTCTTCCCCCAGTAGGCACGATGAAGCCGCCAGCCGATCTCGACACACGGCGTAAAGTGGGCCTCGAAGGTGGGCACGCCGAGCCCGGTGAACCCAGCGCAGACGCCATCAACGTCGACTGCCCAAAATCCCCAGCCGCGATCGGCGATGCCTGCGTGCAAACGATCGAGCATTGCCTGCGACTCATCTGGAGTGAGCGTTCTGGGGAAAAACTCCATCACATCAGGATCAGCATTGAGCGCGACGAGCGCTTCGAGATCGGACTGTCGCCACTGCCTGAGCCTGACGGTGGGCAGGTTGACCGTGGCGGCTACCCTCTTCATTTTTTCATCCTCTGGAAACGGAATGATCAGAGAGTGAGAGCAGGTCATTCCGCCCATTGGTAGACGCGTATAAAGTCGACTTCGAGGGTTTGCGGAAAGGCGCTGTTTGGAAGGCGGTCGGCTTGTTGATCGGTGTTTTCAAAAAACCTGCCGTCTACCGCCACATTGACGATTAAGTGAAAGGGCTGATCGAACGGGGCGCTCGGATTGGTGCGAGCGGCCTCCGAGAACCATTCGTCTTTGGTCCGCGTTTGACAAAGTTCGCCATCCACGTACCACGAGATCTCGTTGGCATTCCACTCAAGCGCGTAGAGATGGAAGTCTTCGGCGGCGTTTGTCTTCGGGAAAGGGTACGCGTGCGCGAGATGGGTGTTTCTCGGCCAGGGACCGCCGAAGTGGAGGGCTCCTGTTGTTTCGTGGACGGCACTCCCTCGCGACTCGATGATGTCGATCTCGCCACCCGCCGCCCATCCGCCGTAGGGCGAGTCGGTGGGAAGCAGCCACACCGCGGGCCAGATACCTTGGCCATCCGGCATTTTCGCGCGGATTTCAAAGCGACCGAAGGTCCAATCGCCGCGTTTGCGTGTCCGCAGGCGAGCAGACGAGTAGGGCTGTGTTTTTCCGTCACTGGTGGTGTGGGGATCGCGGTAGACCGAGAGCTGCAGCACCCCGTCTTTCACGACGCAGTATTTCGGATCGGTGCGGTACGCCTGTCGTTCGTAGTTCCCACCGCCGTAGTTGTTTTCCTCTTTTTCCCACTTTGAGTAGTCGAGGCCATCACCGTCGAACTCGTCTGCCCAGACGAGGGCCCATGTGTTTGATGGTGTGATTACGCGGTACTCGCCGGACGGAATGAATCGTCGGTGTTTCTCGCCCGTGCCTTTCACAGCAACGCCCAGGTTTTCCCACGTGCCATCGCGATGGACTTGAAGCTGATAGAAGGTCCCCGGCTTGGTGTCGTAGGCGATCTCGACCGCCGGTGATGCCGTGATCGGTGTTTCAGCCCAGCACACCGAGCTGATGAGCACGGTCAGGAGCGACACTGCAGCGCAGAAAATGCGCCGAGCGTGAGGGCAAAAAATTGGCATCGGTGGAACCTTGAAGAGTTTGGGTCTACGGTCGTCCTGGGCTACTCAGGCCAGTTGAAGACGAGCAGGGACACGCCTTGCCTGGGGAGTTCGAAGGTGACTGCGGTGTGGCCCGCTTCGATGGGGAGCGTGGCCGGATCGGCCACTTTGGCAAGCGCGGAGGCCTGCTCGAGTTGGGCGTATTGCTGCTCGTTGGGAGCGACGGGTGAGCCCATGCGTTGCCACTCGGTGTAGACGTTGCTGTGGAAGGCATCGACGCGGTGGTGGGTGACCGTGGCCGTGGCAACACCGCTCGGAAAGCCGGCGACATCGAGTGAGATGTGCGCATTGGGGCCGGGCAGGTCGTCGTCGTGGTAGTACCAGACCATCACGGCAATTTGCGAGTCGCGGCGGCTGGCAAGCGTTCCGATATCGGGACGCTCACGCACCCCGTCCTTCACAATCGCATCGAGGGGCACCTGGTGGTCGCTCTCGGCCGCAACTCGCGTTCCGTCCATCTTGCTGAACATCCGCATCACGTTCAGCACCGGCAGGTCGAGGCCGTTGGAGGCCATCTGCCGAAAACCCGCGAAGTAGGCCTGGTCTTCAAAGGTGAAGGACCAGCTCAGGGCGCCCTCAAGGTTGATGCCGTGCTTGTCGGCAAGGTCATGTTTGCGGGCGAAGCTCGCGGCGGTGTAGCTCGAGTACATCGTGCCATTGCGGTACGACACATCCTTGCCCTGGCAGGCCGCACAGCCTTCGGGATCGGACTCACCGATGACGATGGGGGTGTTTTTCAACTCGGGGAATGACCCCACCAACGCAAACCCGCGGTCGATCTCCTGCAGCTGGTTGGCGATGCCCATGCGGATGAAATCGCCTTGCCACTTGGGGCTTCCTTTGGCGTGGAAGGAGACGAAGTCGAGACGTGAGCCACGCTCGCCGGTGGCGAAGTTGGTGCCGCGCAGATTGTGCTCGTAGAAACGCTTGGCAAACTCGCCCCCCCAGCCCGCCGTGTCCGGCCCCCCAACGCGGGCCGTGGGGAGGGCCTTGAGCACACCAGCGATCGCGTAGTCGTGGAGCTTGTAGAACTCCTCAGCGGTGCCCTGCCAGTAGCCGATGTTTGCCTCGTTCCACGTTTGCCAGTACCACTTCTCCACCTCCTCCCGGCCGTATCGTTCGACGCAGTGCGCGGCCCACTGGAAGCACAGCTCGCCCCACTTTTCGTAGTCCTTGGGTGGGTAGGCCCAACCGGTGTACACACGGTCGTAGCGGATGCCAGGTCGCCATGCATGCTGGTAGGGAGTGGGCTTGCTCGACATCGCCTCGGGCATGAAGCCCATCTGCACGTAGGGGCGAACACCGCTTTCGAGATAGGTGTCGAAGATCAGGTCGACGATTTCCCAGTCGTAGATCGGTGCGCCGTTCGCATCCTCGCGATACATGTTGGTGCTGCCCCACTTGAGCGCGGGCGTGCCGGGGCCCGTGCACATCAGGTTGTGGGTTCGGAAGTAGGGACCTTCGGTGTGGAGCTCGCCGAGGTGCTTGAGGAGTTTTTTGCCATCCTTCATGTAGGCGTAGTTGGGCTCATCCGCACCGAAAAACCGGTAGATCTCTTTGAGCGGTCCGTGGCTCTCCGCAGCGTCGACGTGAATCTTCACGGGCAGGCTGTAGCGATCCTCGGCGTGGGCCGCGGGGAGGGCCAGCGAGACGAATGCGGCAAGCAGCGCGTAGGTCGTAAGAGGCATGGGCGTGGCAACTGGGATGAAGGTGACTGTGCGTGGTGGGTGTGAGGTGCACGGGGAGTGGGTCAGGTGGCCCCGCGCGGCCAGGAAAAATCGTGGAGCGCCTGCTCGGTGAACTTCACGCTGTAGCCGGGTGCCTCGGGAGGCATGTAGCAGCCCTCCCGCATCACCACCGGCTCGCAGAAATGCTCATGGAGGTGGTCAGAGTATTCGGCGACGCGGCCTTCGTGCGTTCCTGAAACACATGCAAAGTCGATCATGCTTAGATGCTGGACATATTCGCAAAGGCCGACTCCGCCGGCATGCGGACAGACCGGAATACCAAACTTCGCCGCGAGGAGGAGCACGGCCAGGACCTCGTTCACGCCGCCGAGCCGGCAGCTGTCGAGCTGGCAGACCTGCATGGCGTCGGCCTGCATGAACTGCTTGAACATGATCCGGTTGTGGCACATTTCGCCGGTGGCCACCCGCAAGGGCGCGATCGCGCGGGCGATGGCTGCGTGGCCGAGGATGTCGTCGGGATGGGTCGGCTCTTCGACAAACCACGGATCGAAGGTGGCAAGTTCTCGGATCCAGACGATTGCCTGTCGTACGTCCCAGACCTGGTTGGCGTCGATCATCATCTTCGCGTCCGGTCCCATCTCCTCGCGGAGCACCCGACACCGGCGGCGGTCGTCGGCAAGATCGCGGCCCACCTTGATCTTGAAGTGCGACCAACCGCGGGCCTTAAGATCGCGGCACTTCTCGCGGAGAGCTTCGTCGCTGTAGCCGAGCCAACCGGCGGAGGTCGTGTAGCTTGGGTAGCCAGAGGCGAGCAGCTCCTCGATGCGTGCCTGTTTTCCAGGAACGCGGTTGGTGAGCAGTTCGAGCGCCTCGTGCGGCGTGAGGGCATCGGTGAGGTACCGGAAGTCGACGCACGACACAAACTGCTCCGGCGACATTTCGCACACAAGCTGCCAGATTGGTTTCCCGGCCGCGCGGGCCCAGAGATCCCACACCGCGTTGATCACTGCGGCGGCAGCGAGGTGGAGCACGCCCTTTTCTGGGCCGACCCACCGCAGCTGGGAGTCGGCGGTCAGTGTGCGGTAGAGCTCCACTGGCCGGGCCATCAGCGCGTCGAGTGGTTGGCCAATCAGCAGTGGGGCGAGTGAGGCAATCGCCTGCACGCACAGTTCGTTGCCGCGACCGATGGTGAAGGTCATTCCATGGCCACAAAGGCCGCCGTCGGCACCCTCCCCGCGGGCATTGGTCTTGAGGATGACATAGGCCGCCGAGTAGTCGGGATCTGGATTCATCGCGTCAGAGCCGTCGAGCTCAAGCGAGGTGGGGAACCGCAGATCGAAGGTTTCGAAGCCGGTGATGACGAGGGGGGTGGGCATGGCCGTTGGCGATGTGTCGCAAGGGAATCGGTGGTGGGGAAGCGAACGCCTAGGATACCGGGAAGAACCTCTGGGGGCGTGCGGCATGACGCGGCGAACCTGCGGGGTCTACGATAGATCGTCGGTGGAGCGTGTGCGGCAAGGGCGGCAATCGTGTGGGCAAGCAGTGGAAGGGGCGGCAATGCATGGCTTTTCGTATCTCGCGGTTCTGTGTGCCTTCGTTGGGGTGTGCTGTGGAGGGACTGGCCAGGCGGCCGAGCGCGTCCCACTCAGGGTCGCCCGCGTTGACCACTGGCTCGAAATCCGTGGCGAGCACCTCCCTGAGGGCGTGATCCGCGTCAACTACCTTGAGGCCTACTGTCGTGGTGGGTCGACCGATGCCGATTGGGTGACGCACACGGTGATTCCCCACACGTCCCAACTCGTCTCGGCAGCCGACGATGGCAGTGCTTTGCATCTGCGCGACACGCTCGAAGATGGGGTGATCGTGGACCATCGGATCGAGGCCCGCGGCGACTGCGTAACGTTTGAACTCACCGCGGAGAATCCCACCGCCACGCGATCTGAAGCGCAGTGGGCACAGGCCTGCCCGCGTTTGGCGGCCTTTACGGGTTTCGAGGATTCGGGGCCGGATCTCGACGACTACCTGCCAAAGTGCTTCGTGTTTCTCGACGGTCACCTTTCGCGGATGCCGTTTCAGCCATGGGCGACGAAGGCCCGCTATGTGCCCGGACAGGTGTGGTGCCCGACGCATGTGTCGCGCGACGACGTGAACCCCCGGCCGCTGAGCACACTCGTGCCGAGCAATGGGCTGATCGGTTGCTTCAGTGGCGATGAGTCGTTGATCTTTGCCACCGCGTGGGAGCCGTATCAGGAACTTTTTCAAGGCGTGGCCCGTTGCCTGCATGCCGACTTCCGCCTTGGCGGGCTCGAGGCCGGAGAGCGGCGGAGCATTCGGGGGATGATCTACGTGGTGGAGGCCGATGTGGAGTCGCTGCTGCAACGCTACGAGCGCGACTTTCCAGAGCATCTTGGTGGCGGGAGCGTTCAAGGTGGCGATTGACCAAAAACATGCTCCGGCGTCAGGCCCGGTCGTGGTGACAGGCTTTGAGCCGTTTGGCGGTCGATCACGCAACCGGTCGTGGGATGCCGTGAGGCGGCTGTCCGGCTCGTTGCCCTGCGAGACGTGGCAACTCCCCGTCGACTACGTACGTCTCCGCAGTGAGATCGCAGCCATCTGCGAGCGGCAGCCGTCGGTGGTGCTTCTGGTCGGTGAGTGTCCGGCGCGTTCGCTCGCCGTCGAACAGATCGCGCTCAACGTGGTGGATACCGATCGCCCCGACAACAGCCGGCAGACGCCGTCGCACGAAACGCTCCTTGCGGGCGCTCCGTTGGCACTGCGTGCTGCCTGGGACGCTCGCGCGGTGGCCGCGCGGATTGAGGCGGCCGGGATTCCGGCGACCCCTTCTTTTCACGCGGGCACCTATGCCTGCAACGCCGCCCTGTTCCTGGCACTTGCTTCGCTCAGCGAGAATGCCCGCGTTGGCTTTTTGCATGTGCCGTACTGGCCACGCCCGCGCGGCATCCGCCTCGATGCGTTGGGGCAGGCGATACGCATCTGCGTCGAGGCTTTGTCTGTGTCGAGTCGCAACCGCCCCCTGCGTGGGCGCCAGACGTTTGCTGGGAGGAGAGGCCGTGTCCGATAGCCGACTGGTTGAGGTGTACCGAGCCCGCGATAGCGTGCATGCGCATCTCTTGCTGACGCACCTGGAAGATGCCGGCATCCACGCGTACGTGGAGGGGGATCAGCTGCAGGGGGCCGTGGGAGGGTTACCGACGGGATGGTCGATCGCGCCGCGGCTGGTCGTCGAAGCAGAGCACGCTCCGCAGGCACGGGCGCTGCTCGAATCGTGGGAGAAGGCTCCACCGTGCGGCGTGGATGACGACTCGGGCGACGCCGATTCCACCTGCTAAATGGGAGGACCCACAGGACGTTGCCGGAATAGCGCGTACGGCGTTAGATCTTGGTACGCGAAAGCGAGGCTGAGGTCGCTACGATAGCGTGCCTGCTGCCATGCGACTTCCCTTCGGAGATTCTTCATGTCGACGCCCTCTCAAGCCGCCACTTCCTACGACCGTCTTCTGGTGCTGTCCCGAGAGGCAGGCCTGCTGGGGAGTGTGGAAGGGCTGCTTGGCTGGGATCAGGAAACGATGATGCCGCCAGGAGGCGGGGAGCACCGCGCTCGCCAACTTGCGTTGATCGCGCGGCTCAAGCACGAGCGGCTGGCATCGCACGACATGGGGGCCCTGCTGACAGCGTGCGAAGAGGAGATCGATACCGCGGCCGACACCCCCGAGGCGGCCAACGTGCGGGCCCTCCGGCATGATCACGATCGGGCGGTCCGCTTGCCAGCGTCCCTCGTGGAGGAGATCGCAGCCACGGCCAGCACCGCGCAGCATGAATGGGCGGCGGCGCGGGCAGCGAGCGACTTTGCACGTTTCCTGCCGTGGCTCGAGAAAACCGTCGACCTTTGCCGGCAGAAGGCCGCGTGTTACGGATGGCCCGAGGGGGGCGAGCCGTGGGATGCCCTTGCTGAGGATTACGAGCCTGGCTGCACGGCGGCAGCCGTCTCCGCGGTGTTTGTGCCGCTGCGAGATCGGCTGCGGGCGCTGCTCGAGGAGGTCGCCGGAGCGACCACCCGGCCCTCGGGGCAGCTCGACGCGATCGAGTTGCCTGAGGCTGCTCAGATGGCCTTTTGTCGGGAGATCGCAGGCGCGATTGGCTTTGACTTCACGCGCGGCCGGCTCGACACCTCCACGCATCCTTTCTGTGGTGGCTCCCACTGCGACGACGTGCGGCTGACAACACGATTTCATTCAGCAATGGTCACTGACGCACTCAGCAGCACGATGCATGAGGCTGGCCACGGCATGTATGAACAGGGGCTGCTCTATGAGCACGTCGGCACGCCGTGTGGAGAGAGCGTGTCACTTGGCATCCATGAGAGCCAGAGTCGGATGTGGGAAAACCAGGTCGGTCGCAGTGCCGCGTTTTGGCGATGGGCGGCCCCGCAATTGAAGACGCATTTTGGCAGTGCGACTGAGGGGATAGACGCGCACCGTGCCTACGAGTCGGCGAACCGCGTCGCTCCAGGCTTGATCCGCGTGGAGGCCGACGAGGCGACCTACAACATGCATGTGATGATTCGCTTTGAGCTCGAGCGGGCTCTGCTCAAGGGCGATCTCCCGGTGGCGGGGCTGCCTGAGGCCTGGAACGCGATGTACCGCGAGTATCTCGGTGTTGAGGTGCCGGACGACCGCCGCGGCTGTCTCCAAGACATCCACTGGTCGATGGGGGCACTGGGCTACTTCCCAACCTACACGCTCGGCAATCTTTACTGTGCGCAGTTTTTTGAGGCCGCGTGTGGAGCGTTGCCTGGCCTTGTGGAAGGTTTCGCCGAGGGCCGCTTTTCACCGCTGCTCGACTGGCTCCGGGAAAACATCCACCGACACGGCCGCCGTTACAGTCCTGCTCAGCTGTGCGAGAGAGCGACGGGACAGCCCCTTTCCGCCGATCCGCTGATGCGGCACCTCGAGGGCAAGTTCCGCCCGTTGCACGGGATCTGAGGCCTGCGGCAGGTGTGCGGTTAGGCCTTTGTACTTGAAGCAAAAAGGTTCACCCCGGCCTCCTCAAGTTGCAGTTTGCTGCAGGGGCTGCGGAATGCAGAGTCCCCCGACAGTCGATGCATGTCGTCTTCGGAACGATGGATCAGCCGCCAGTCGAGGATATGGTCCATCAACGCTTTGTCGGTGTTCGTGGTGTGGAAGTTGCCCAGGACAACTTGGCCCCCTTCCCGCAGGCTGCTGTGGGCGAAGTCCATCAGCCGTGTCACGAACTTGTCATTGAAGTAATCGATCAGCCCGATGCTGTACATCAGGTCCTGAGGCGGCAGGTCGAGCTTCTGCCGGCCCATTGAGAGATAGACAAGATTGCCGTGGTGCAGTCGAAACTGTTTCTCCAGCCCACGACGGGCGACCTCCTGTCGCACCTGCTCAAGTGCTTCGCGATCGATGTCGATCAGTGTGGCCTCGAGTTGTGAGGGATCCTCAAGCGTTTCGATCACATCGAAGAGTTCTCGCGCCGGTCCGCAGGCCATCGAGGTGACGCGGACGGGCCGGCTGGGGGTAGCAGCGGCGGCAGCGGTGATTTCGCGAGCGAGCAAGCCGCGGCGATTCCGCACTGCCTGTGCGGCTGGCTCGTCGAGGAAGCAGCGGTCAAGAAGAGCTCCAAGACGACCGGTGCCAGCGGCTTTGTTGTTGTAGATCCAGTCGATGGAGAGAAAGTCGCCGGCGTAGCCACGCGGCTTCGCGTAGAGACGTTCGGCCGTCGTGGTCAGCAGGAGCCATGGCAGAACGTCACGCTGCACGCGGCTACCGATCTCCTCGCGAACCGCTTCATGGAGGCCTGAGGCGTCTCCGATGAGGTCGTTGAGCGCGATCACAAAGAGGGCGAAGTCACGACGAATGGCGGTCGCGTCCGCGTCGTCGACATGACCTTGGTTCTTCACTGCGCGGGCATCGGCAGCCTGGAGAGCCTGCTTAAACTGATCAAGGAGATTCTCAACCTTTGGCCAGGCGTCGGAGGCGCTGGTGGAGCGTGTGGGGCCTTCGGAAAGCCATTTCCCCACGCGTTCTTCTCGGTGCCGTAATCGCTGCGCCGCGGTAACCGCAAAGGCGTGGTAGAGCCGCGCGGCGAAGGCCGGCTGCTGCTCGAGTGCCGCACGTAGCGCGGTGACGGGCACTTCGAGAAGGAGTGAGTTCTCCGCCACAATCACGGAGGCAGAGGCCGGTCTGTTCTCGAGGAATCCCATTTCGCCGAGCAGTTCGCCTGGCCCCAGTTTGACGGCTGAGGCTCTCGGCAGGGCGGCGACGCGTACCTCCACCAGGCCTTCCAAGACAAAAATCAGATTTTCTGGCACGACCCCCTCCTCGATGAGGATCGTATTCGCGATTGTTTGCCGTTCGGTGCCGTGCGCGAGCAACCACTCGATGTCGGTGGATTCGAGACGCGTCAGGAGATTGAGTCCGTTGCTCATGGTGTGATGTCCTTGGGGAGACACGTGTAGTGCAGCGTGTGTGGGGCGTGTGGAGAGGGAACGCGTCCGAAGCCAATCAAGCCGCTCCCACTGAGAGCGAGCTCTCCGTTGTGCAGATACTGCGGCTCGACTGTGCCTTCTTGCTTCACGTAACAGCCGTTGCGGCTGACATCTTTGAGGTAGACGCCTTGGCTGCGACCGATGACATGGGCATGGGTCCGAGAAACCACGTCGGACGAGAGCACGATATCGCAGGGGGGGAGCCGCCCAAGGGAGGCCCGCTGATGTTCGTCAACTTCGTAGCGTAGGCCGGCCGCCTTGAGCACGATCCGGCTGTAATGCTCGGCACGCATTGGCGGCGACTGGTTGACGGCCGTGCCGGCCGCGGTGTTCCACGTGACTTCGAGAAGATCCGCAGCCCGGTCTTGCCCTTTGAGCTCCGCCGTCCCCATTGGCCGGAGGGGCCATGGGGTTGATGGACCAAGTGCGTGGCTCGTCTCTGCATCGAGCACTATTTGATGGGCTTTGGCATGCTCGGTGACACGCTTAGCACGGTACACGACCTGCCCCAGCGGACGGCCCTCGGAGAAGGTGGCGAGGCCCGCGTGGAGACCAATCCGCACGGCCAACTGAACCTGTTCTGAAAGATGACTCGAGTCGAAGCCTGTCGCGGCACGCTGCATGTCAACCGCAGCATGGATCGCGTCTTCAGGTTGGGGGAAAAACGCCATCAACTCGTCGCCAATGTGGTCGACGACCTGACCACGCGAGGTTTCGATGATCGATGAGAGATGGTTGAGGAGCGAGGTGATCAACGCCGACGCTTGGCCGTCGCCGAGTGCCCGATAAAGCTTCGAACTCTCGCTAATGTCAACAAAGAGTAGGGTCGTCTGCAGTTCAGCATCAGGCATCGTAGGCGGAGGGTGTGACCAAGGGACAGTGGCAAGTGATTGGCGGTATTATTCGAATGGGTTTGCATTGCTGCAATCGCAATGGATCGATGGGCGTCCGTGGGATTGGGCTGATGGCGATCCGGGGCGTGAATCACGTCACCCGGGGGCGCGGTGCTCGCGTCTGAGACTGGATCATGTTGACCACGTTGCGATGCTATCAATGGAAGTGGTTGCTGCCTGATCTTGCGGCGGGCCTCACACTTACGGCGTTCATGGTGCCCACGGGGATGGGCTACGCGGCGGCATCAGGGTTGCCCGTGGTGTACGGGCTGTATGCGAGCATCGCGGCGCTCACCGCGTACTTCGTGTTTGGACCGAGTCGGATTCTCGTGCTCGGGCCTGATTCATCGCTTGCCCCGCTTATCGCCGCTGCCGTGGCGGCTGGCCCCGTGGCGGACGCACCCGCGCGGGCGGCGGTGCTCGCCATCCTTGCCGGTCTGTTCTGTGTCGCGGCAGCTGTGTTGCGGTTGGGCCTGCTGACTGACCTGGTGTCGAAGCCGGTCCGCATTGGCTATCTCAACGGCATCGCGTTCACGGTCATCGGGGGGCAGTTGCCAACCTTCCTGGGGATGCCACGAAGGGATGCGGTTCCGGCGGGACAATCGTTTGCTGGCGATCTCGTGGTGGTCGCCGAGTGGCTCTGGCACGAAAGCATCGAACCGACGACTGCGGCCCTCGGTGGGACGTGTCTGGCGATGATTCTGCTGCTTCGCAACTTGGCACCACGGGTGCCGGGTGTGTTGCTCGCCATGCTTGGGGCCGCCGGTGCCGTCGTGGGCTTGCACGCTGCTGGCTTCGCCACGCCGGAGATGATTCCGGAAGTCCCGACTGGGCTGCCGAGTTTTTCACTGCCAGTCGTGGAGTGGGGGACGCTGAAGACAGCCCTGCCTGTTGCCGCGGCGATCGCCCTCGTTGCGGCCGCGGATACGAGTGTGCTGTCGCGTGCGTATCCGGGGCCTGATGGTGTGCCCTCGCCGCCCAATCGGGAGCTGGCGGCCCTCGGCCTGGCCAATCTCGCGGCGGGGCTATTTCAAGGCTTTCCGGTGAGTTCAAGCTCCACCCGCACCCCGGTCGTCGCCGCGGCTGGTGGGCAGTCGCAGCTGGCTGGTCTGGTAGCCGCTGGCGGCGTGGCGACTGTCATCACGTGGGCGCCTCAGGCGGTGGCGGCCATCCCTAAGACAGCGCTGGCGGCGGTGGTGATTGCCGCATGTGCGTCGCTAATCGACATTGGCGGCATGCGGAAACTCGCCCGGGTTCGTCGTGGCGAGTTTGCGGTGTCGGTGGTCTGCCTGACGGGTGTCGTGGTGTTGGGGGTGTTATCGGGGATCGTGCTGGCGGTTGCGGTGGCGTTGGCCGACTTCATCTGGCGGTTGTGGCGGCCGCACGATGCCGTGCTCGGCAGAGTGGAAGGGGTGAAGGGCTATCACGACGTTGCGCGCCATCCCGAGGCACGTCAGGTTCCGGGGCTTGTGCTCTTCCGCTGGGATTCGCCGCTGTTCTTTGCCAACGCGGGCATGTTTCGCCAGCGGTTGCTGGATGTGCTGGCCGCGGCGCCCACGCCCACGCGGCGGGTGATCATTGCCGCGGAGCCGATCACTGATATCGACACGACCGCCGCGGAAACCCTCTGCCAGCTCGTCGAGGAGCTCCGGTCCCGCTCGATCGAACTGGTCTTTGCCGAACTCAAAGGGCCGGTCAAGGATCGGCTGAGGCAGTATGAAATCTATGAATCGTTTGGCCCTGGGGCGTTTCTCCCGACTGTTGGCCGAGCGGTCGCCGCCTACGTGAGCGCGCACAACGTGCCCTGGCGCGATTGGAGCGAGTGAGCACGCCGCCAAACGCTTGACCGAACGATCCTGCGTCGAATAAGGTTTTCAAAAGCAGGGAACGGTCTCTCTGTGATTTTCTTTGCTGACAGCAAAAGGGTGCTCGTGAGTTTTTGCCACATCGCGTCCGGTTTCGACCGGGTTCGCTGATCTCTTGGCCTCACGTCCGTCGCGCTCGCTCGACAGA
>JAPOIM010000074.1:258-20288 GCA_029978905.1 Planctomycetota bacterium | reverse complement strand
TGCCCTACCCCGCGGCCTCGAGGAGCCACGGTTCCTCGGCCGTCGCGACCTGCGGGCAACCGTCGACCGGCTGCCGCGGTTTGACGATCCCGCGGCCGCTGATCCCGTGGCCGCCCTCGACGACTACTACAGCCAGGGCTACCAACTTGTGACCACGCCTGAAGCCCAGGCGGCGTTTCAGATTGAGCGGGAGGAGGCGAGTGTCCGCGAGGCCTACGGACGCAACCCGTTTGGCCAGCGCTTGCTCCTCGCCCGACGGCTTGTGGAAGCAGGCGTGCCCTTCATCACGATCAACGATGGGGGCTGGGATCATCACTCAAACATCTTCGGGGCCCTCCGCGACCGGCTCCCTGGTTGGGACAGCTCGGTGGCAGCCCTGATCAACGATCTCGATCAGCGTGGGCTCCTCGAAACCACGATGGTGCTGGCCCTCGGTGAGTTTGGCCGCACACCGAAACTCTCCACGCTCTCCGGGCAGACGACGGTGGGCCGCGACCACTGGTCGGGGGCGATGTCGATCCTGTTTGCTGGTGGCGGCACACCCGGTGGCCAGGTGATCGGTGCCACCGACCGCCTTGGCCACGCCCCAAGCGACCGACGGCTCTCACCGGAGAACTTCGTTTCCACGGTGTACTCGAAGCTCGGCATCGATCCCGGCAAACACTACATCACCCCTGCCAACCGGCCGGCCTTCCTCGTGTCTGATCCCACGCCCATCGATGAGTTGATGGGCTGATGCGACACGGCACGCGACTCACGCGACACTCCCGACGGCTGCTCGCATGTCTTGGCGTGATGGTGGTCGCAGGGTTTCCCCTTTTCGCCACCGCGGAAGAGGCCAAACCGCCTTCGCTCTCCAGGTTTGCCCCCGCTGGCGGGCAGGCAGGAACCACCGTTGAAGTGACCGCCAGTGGCGAGTTTCCCACCTGGCCGCTTGAGGCCTGGACCGACCGGGGCGGGCTCGTTTGGAAGCCGCTCGAAGAGGCCGGCCACTTCGAGGTCGCGATTCCAACGACTGGCAGCCTCGGCCTGCACCGCGTGCGGTTTCACGATAGCAACGGTGCCACCGCGGTGAAGCGGTTCCTCGTGGGGAATGTGGTGGAATCCGCTGAAACCGAGCCCAACAACTCCCCCACAGAGGCCACGCGAGTGGAGGCACTCCCTCAGACGATCAACGGCCACCTGGAGAAGGCGGGCGACGTCGATAGTTTCCGTGTGCAGCTGCAGGCGGGCGAAACCCTCGTGGCCGCCCTCGAGGCCAACCGTCTCCTCGGCTCGCCTGTGGATGCCGTGCTCGAACTGGTCGATGAGAGCGGGGCCTACCTGGCCCGCAACCTCGATGCCACCGGGCTCGATCCGCGGCTGGCTTACACCGCCGTTCGCGATGGCGTGTGCGTGATCCGCGTATACGGTTTTCCTTCAGATACCAACTCCACCATCGGACTCGCAGGTGGCGCCGACTACCTTTACCGCCTTACGCTCGCGAGCGGCGGTTTTGTGTCGGGAAGTCTGCCGGCGGTAACTATCGCGAACGCCACCACAGCGCTTTCGCCCGTAGGCTGGAACCTGCCCGAAAACCTCGCCCCCTTGTCGATCACTCCCACAGGCGAGGCCACTGCCTGGGTGGGCTTTCCTGGCGTGGCCGGCATCCTCGAGGTGCCCATGGTCGACTGCCGCAATCCTGTCGCAGGTGCGAATGCTTCAGACGACGCACCGCTTACGCCTCCCTTCCTTGCCAGCGGACAGTTCACGCAAGTCGACGAAGAGCACCGCTATATCGTCACCGCAGTGAAAGATCAGAAACTGCAGGTCCGCCTGGAATCGCAAAAGGTTGGCTTGGAAGCCGATCCGCTGCTGGTGATCCGCGACGCCGAAGGGACCTCCTTGCAGGCCAAGCCCGAGCGCGATGCGTCGTTTGCGTGGAGTGCCCCGGCAGACGGCAACTACCGTTTCGACGTCCGCGACCGCCGCGGGCGCTTCGGCCCCGGCTTCCTCTACCGACTCACCGTCGAGCCCGAGGTGCCCGCGGTCTCTGCTACGGTGTCGGCGGACAGTTTCACGGCGAAGCCAGGCGAACCACTCTCGATCGAGATCACCGTCAGCCGACAGTTTGGATTCGCGGAATCGCTCGAGTTTGTCTTGGCCTTGGCCCCTGAGGGCGTGACCGCCGACCCCACGATCTCCGCGGGCGAGGGCGACACCGCAAAAAAAGTCTCGCTCACGCTCACCGCCACAGCAGCCGCCTCCGGGCCTCTGCGGATCATCAGCCGACCTGCTCCCGGTGACGCAACCGCCGGCCCGTCCGAGTCCCCCGCAGCAAAGGCCTCCAACGTGACCTTCGGCACCGATGCGCTTCTCGAAGCCTGGCTCACCGTTCTCCCAGCCGCTCCGCAAAGCGACGTTTCACCGCCATCCGAACCTGAATGACATGATCACGGCGCACAAGTCCAACTCTCCGTCTCCTCAAAGATCTTCGTGCCCGTTCCGCATCGCGGTGACTGTCCTCGCACTTTTGACGGCTAGCATGCAGGCTTCGGTCACGACAGGCGGCGACGCCACGTCGCTGAAACTCATCACGCACAACGTTTGGTATGGGTTTACGAAGAAACCGGAGCCGCGGCACGCGCAGTGGCTCGCCTGGATGAAGGAGCAGGCACCAGACGTTGTCAGCCTGCAAGAACTCAACGGCTACACCGAGGCGTCGCTCGCTGCCGACGCCGCAGCCTGGGGACACTCGTACTCGGTGCTGCTCAAAGAAGACGGATTCCCCACTGGCATCACCTCGCGGTTCCCGATTGAGCAGGTGGCAAGGATTCGTGAGGGGTTTCACCACGGCCTCCTCCGCTGCCAAATCAAGGGCATCTGGATCTTCGTGATCCACTTCCATCCCTCCAACTACGAGCACCGCATTCGGGAGGCCGCGCTTCTTGCAGCCGAGATCGCGAAGCTGCCTGAGACATCGCCGAAAATCCTGCTGGCGGGAGACTTCAACGGGTTCTCACCCGCCGACAAGGCCAACTACGACGGCGACCCCAATCTCGAGCCTTTCTTCACGCGCCTCGACGCCAAGAACCCGCAGGCCCGCAACCTCAACAACGGTCGGCTCGACTACGGCGGTCTCGAGGCGATCCTCACCCAAGGCTTCATCGACCTCGTTGCCAGTCGACGGAAGCCGACTGATCCATTCGTCGGCACCTTCCCCACGCCGCTGGTGGCCGACGAAGATCACGGCACCCTCCGCCGCCTCGATTACATCTTCGCCTCTCCGAATCTTGTCGATCAGGTCGATTCGGCCGCCATCGTCAGCGATGCGACGACCGCGCTGCTTTCCGACCACATCCCCGTGACCGCAACGCTCCGCCTGTCGCAGGCTGCCGCCAACCCATAGCCACTGTTTGTGGCCGGGCTCCGAGCCTGCGACTGCCCGACGGCTTCAACGTGGCGGCCCTCCGTCGCGTCGCCGAGGGCCGTTGAGCACGAAACCGATCAGCGTGTAGCGAACGCAGCAGCGGTAGGTTGTCAGCGACACAGCCACGGTCAGCGACATCACGCAGAGGATCTTCACCGCCGCTGGCCAGTCCATCCTGAGCAGAAGGGCCTGAAAGGCGATCACCAGCGGCAGATGAACCAGGTACATCCAGTACGACGAATCGGCGAGCCAACGCAGCGCCGTGGAGGGGCCGGCGATAAACCGACGAAAGCCGCCGATCAGCCCCAGTGAAGCCGTCCAGGCAAACGCTGGCTGCAGCACGATCGCCCATGGGCGATGACCAACTGTTGCGAGCCCAGCGGGCAGGAGCACCAAAAACGCCAACGGAAGCGAGATCTTCCATCGCTGCCCCAGCCTCGTTTCCTGCCCATCCAACACATACGTGCTGGCTCCAAACCAAAAGAAGCAACCGTAGAAGAGGAGTAGGTGCGGGAGTGGCATGAGCCCGAGCGCGGTATCTGGCCCGAACGGAGCCGACATGCCTGCCTGCGCAACGACAGAAACTGCAGGCAGCCACCACCGCCCGCCGCCCCGCGGGCCGATCCCGCACACGTGGGTGATCGAAAACACACCCACCAGCCAGCAGAGATACCAGAGAAACCAGAGGTGGTCGAAGACCTCCGACGCGAAGAGGTGCACACCACCTCCAACCCAGAGGGGGATGCGGAACCGCGGTGACGCGAGATAGGTCTGATACGCCTCGGCCAGCGTGTCGAGCGGGGAAGCCTTCGCCCCGGGCGGTGTCACCGGCACGAGCAACTCCCGGATCTGCTCACGCCCTTGTGAGATCTCCTCAACTGACCGCGGCTGCCCGCCGAGGAACCTTCGCGCTAGATGTGCGATATCAACCGACGAGGCCAGCCACTCGAGTGGACGCATGCCTCCGGAGTCGCGGATCGTGGGATCAGCCCCGCGGGCAAGGAGAAACTGCACGATCTCTGCCTCGCCCATGTAACCGGCAGCATGGAGCGCCGTGCCGCCGTCAGGCCCTGCACGGTTG
This sequence comes from Planctomycetota bacterium, assembly GCA_029978905.1. Lineage (GTDB taxonomy): Bacteria > Planctomycetota > Planctomycetia > Pirellulales > UBA1268 > M30B53. The sequence continues at coordinate 15,798 of JAPOIM010000074.1, read as the reverse complement.
ATGTCGGCTCCAGCATCCAACAACACCGCCACCACTGAAGAATTGCCGGTGAGTGCAGCGAGCACCAAGGGGAGATACGCATCGCCATCCTCCCCGGCTGCGTCCACGCCAGATTGCGTCGCGGCACGAACAGCCGCGATGTCCCCAGCAATGATTGCCCCAGCCAGCGGACTTCGCTCAGCCGTCGCCCGAGCCTGCTGGCCCACAGCCCACGACATCACGGCGTTGTTCAGCGGGATGATCGTCAGCATCCCGACCGCGAGCGGCAGGGCGATCCGTAGCACCCGTTGCCAGACCAGGCTGCGAAGCCCGCGTCGCTCAAGCACCATCGACGTAAAAAACCCGCTGAGCAAGAAAAACAGCGGCATGCGAAAGCCGTGAATGGCGGCGTAGACAAATGCCAACCATCGCTGCGGATGGGCATCCTGCACCGGCCAGGGGAAGGGGAAATACGCAAGAATCGCGTGCAGCACGATTCCCAACAGCATCGCGATCGCCCGCAAGGCGTCGAGATCACTGCGTCGCGTTGTCTTCGCTTCCCGCACGGCCAAACCTCAACACACCTCGATCACGTTCCGCGATGACAGCTGCCACCTCGGCTCCCACCAGGTGTTTCGCACATCGCAGACGATACGGCGACGATCTTGCCGAAGGTGGTTCCAAAAGAATAGCTCCCCAAACTGGATCGAATCGACCGACAGCGGCCGCAGTCCAGCCCTCGGCAGGCTTCCAAAATCACTCCTGTCCGCTGATCCGCTGATAACGCCTCTCGGCAGGAGTAACTCAGGTGTCGTGGAGGCATCGTGCCCCGCACGGGCGATGATTGCCGACACGCACCGCATATCGGCTACGATCAACGTGCGAGTAAAAGCGGAAGCGACGGGAGAATGCGATGACATCTGAAACCAGCTGTGCAGCATGGCGTGCGATCGCAGTCGGTTTGGCACTCATGTTTGCCGAAACCGGCGTTCACGTGGCGGCCGCGGCCCCTCCCAACATCGTGCTGATCTTCACCGACGACATGGGCTGGGGGGATCTTCCAGGCTTCACGCCAGAGTCGACGATCCGCACCCCTCACATCGACAGGTTGATCCGGGAAGGCACACGCTTCACCGACTTCTATGTGGCGCAGGCGGTGTGCACGGCATCGCGAGCGGCGCTGATGACGGGCTGCTATGCCAACCGCGTGGGCCTGGCCGGAGCCCTCAACCATACAAGCCCCACCGGCATTGCTGCGGACGAAGAACTGCTGCCCGAACTGCTCGGGCGGCAAGGCTATGCCACCGCGATGTTTGGCAAGTGGCATCTCGGCATGCCACCGGCGTTTGCCCCTTCCAAGAACGGTTTTGACGAGTGGCTCGGGATACCCTATTCCAACGACAACACGAAGTACCACCCGGTGCTCGCCGACTCGATGCCTCCCCTGCCCCTCTTCGATGGCGATGAAGTCGTGGAAACCGACCCCGACCAACGGCTCTTCACACAGCGGTTTACGCAGCGGGCCGTTGCCTTCATCGAGAAGCACGCCAGGCAGCCCTTCTTTCTCTATGTGCCCCACGTCATGCCCCACGTGCCGATCTTTGCTTCCGAAGCCTTTCGCGGCCGCTCCGCCCACGGGCTGTACGGCGACGTGATCGAAGAGATCGACTGGTCAGTGGGCCAGATCGTTGAAGCCATCGATCGCCTTGGACTTGCCGACAACACGCTGATCATTTTCACCAACGACAACGGCCCCTTTCTCAGCTATGGCAGCCACGCCGGCTCCTCTGGGCGACTGCGCGGCGGCAAACTGACCACCTTCGAAGGAGGCGTGCGGGTGCCGATGGTCGCTCGCTGGCCGGGGCATGTGCCCGCGGGCCGCGACTGCTCCACGCCCCTGATGTCGATCGACCTTCTGCCCACCTTCTGCATGCTCGCAGGGGCCCCGCTCCCGAAGCTTGAGATCGACGGCATCGACGCCAGCCCACTGCTCGTTGGAGAGGAAAATGCGAAAGGGCGTGAATCGCTCGTCTTCTACGCGGGAAGCGAACTCCAGGCAATCCGCTCAGGTCGCTGGAAGCTGCACTTTCCGCACAAGTATTTGGTCGTCAACGGGGAGACGCGCACCGACGGGAAGCCGGCGGGGTATGGGCGTCTCGCCCCGCAGTCGATCACCAACAGCGGCATCGAAGGCATCGCCAGCCGGCACGGCTACGTTGTCCGCGAACTCCCGTTGTCGCTCTACGATCTTGAAACGGATCTCGGCGAGACGACCGATGTCGCAGCCGACCATCCCGACGTGGTTGCCCACCTCACCACCCTCGCGGACCACACCCGCACGAGCCTCGGAGACACGCTCACCGATCACCCCGGCACCGAGAACCGGCCCGTGGGCCGAAACGACGAGGGGCCGTGAGAGGCCTCGTCACCGTTTGCCCGCCACCGGCTCCCAGTTCGGGTTTGGCCAACGGGCGGTGTCGAGATAGGCCATGACCGCAGCCGTGACGTCGGGGTGCACGGAAGCCACATCGGTCTTCTCGGCAATATCGCTGTCGGTGTCAAACAGCTGCACCGCTTCACCAAGCCGCCGAATGGCCTTCCAACGTCCCTGGTAGAGGCACGCCTGCCGGAAGCCTCCCTCGTGGAACTCCCAGTAGAGGAAGTCGTGCTGTGGCTGGCGGTCGGCGTGCCCGGTCAACTCAGGCACGAAGCTCAGCGAGTCAGTGTTCTCAGGAGCCTTCGTTCCCGCGAGATCTGCCGCCGTGGCCATCACGTCTGCAAATGATCCAGCAAATCCCGATTCACTTCCGGCCGGCACCTTGCCTGGCCACCAGGCAATGGTCGGCACGCGGATTCCGCCATCGGTCAAGCTCCGCTTGATCCCTGTGTAGGGTCCCGAGGGCGTGAATCGCTCTAGGTTGTGCTTGCTTTCGTTGTGGGGCCCGTTGTCGCTGGTGAAGAGCACCAGGGTGTTCTTGGCGAGACCCTTCTCTTCAAGTCGATCGAGCAACCGCCCCACGTGGTGATCGAGGCGGGTGATCATCGCCGCGTGCCCCTTGTCTTGCTCAGGCCAGGCTTCGTCGGCGTAGGGCCCAAAGTCGGGCACATTCGCGCCGTTGCCCGTGGCCCGCGTCCGTTCGTTGTTGGCATGCGGAACGACGAGGCTCCAGTAGAGAAAGAACGGCTGGTCGCTGTCGCGGCTGACAAACTCAAGCGCCCGCTCGGCAAAGAGGTCGTCGGCAAACTCCACCTGCTCAGTGGCGTACCCACCCCCAAACTCACCAACAGGTGTGACCACATTCTTGAGCAACACCTTCGACTCATTCTCCCAGAGGTAGTCGGGGAAATGGTTGTGGGCACGATGCTGGTTGAGGTACCCAAAAAACTCATCGAAGCCCTGACGCCGCGGCAATCCGCTCTCTGCTTCTCCCACATCACCGAGGCCCCACTTCCCGTAGAGCGCCGTGCGGTAGCCAGCCGCGGAGAGCACCTCGGCCACGGTCACATCCTCATCGAGAAGTGCCTGAGCGCTGGGATTGGTGCGGCCCGCGTTGCCGCGGACCCGCGTGTGGCCATGGTGCTGCCCGGTCATCAGCACACTCCGCGACGGCGCGCAGACCGTGGCTCCCGCGTAGAAGTGCGTGAACCGCATGCCCTCTGCCGCCATCCGGTCGAGTCGCGGCGTCTGGATCACGGTCTGCCCATAGCAGCCCACCTCACCGTAGCCGAGGTCATCGGCCAGAATCACCACGATGTTGGGCTGTTCAGCCGCCGTCGCCCGACCGGCAGCGAGCATGACCATTCCCAGCACCAGTCCCGTCATCAGATTCACGGTCTGCATCCTCACTCCTCAGCTCCTCCAAAACATGCTTTCGCGGGGGCCCTGATAGACCACCTCCATCTCCGGCGTCTCGACTCGCGTGTGGCCGGCAGCGATCGAGTCGACGCCACCAATCACCATACCGGACGTCAGCAGCGTCCGCTCGACCGGGTAGATCGTCTGGCCCGTGAGGATCATGTCCTCCACATGCCGAGAGAGCGGATTGAAGAAGTCGGCGGTGGTCGCCCCTCGGCCAGGCATCGGCAGCATCATCTGGCAGTTGACAATCTCACCCGTGTCGGCCCGCAGCCCCGCGTAGTTGAAGTCTTGAATGCCCGTGAGAAAGATCGCCGTGTGGAAGCCATCGCGATGCTCGATGAACGAGCCTGTTGTGTTTGGGAGGACTTCCCGAGCCCAGGCCAGCGTGACCGGGGCCGATGGGTAGCCCCCGTCGACGGGCAGGTTGTGACTGCGACAGAGGGCCGACACGAACAGTTTTGCGGTGCTCTCGCGGTTGGCGAGATGGTCGTACATTGCCTCACCGGTGAGGGTGTGGACCGAGCGAATCCCCACTTCGCCCCCGCGTCGCCGTTCCGACATGCACTGTGCGGTTTCCAGGGCGTGGAAGTCGTAGCTGTCGATACCGCCATACGCCACGCACACGCTCTCCGCGAGTGGCACGTCAAACGGCAGGTCAATCGACGGCAGCCGCCAAGTGACCGGCAGCGAACTGCCCGCATAGAAGGGAAACGCAAGCCGCCGCGAATCATCGACCATCTCCCGGCATTCATTCCAGTCGGTGGAGAGGTGTTTGTCGTTGAATACCGGCACGCTGCGGCCGCTGTCTTCAAATACCTTCACGACCTTTTTGAACCACTCATACCGCGGGTAGCGTGTCTGCCCCTTAGCCGTCTTGGGATAGTTGCCGTGCTCGCCAATGATCACCACGCCATCGACGGACAGTTTTTCACCGCCGAGCGTGAGGGCTTCTTCAATCGTCGGATACGACGTGAGACCGTACTTCGTGATGCGTGCCTTGCCGAGATCGTCGTCGCGGTACTGATCGAGGTACACGCCTGCAACCTCAAGCCGCGGGGCCTCCCACTGCCCTTTCCAGATCTGCCCCATGGCGAAACGATCGAGGAAGTGCTGCGCATGCGAATGCTGGTGCACGGTCGTTCCCAGGAATGCGATCTTTGGACGACTGCTCGCCTCCATGCCCATCACACGCGACGCGGTGCAGGTGGCCAGGGCGCCTCCCACAAGCGCTCCCGTAAACCCTCGCCGCGTGATTCGAAGCGGTTGTGCCATCGCTCAGCCCTCCCAGGAAACACCATCCCAATCGCGCATCCGCCCCAGCATCGCTGCCACATCGCAGGTGAAGGTCGAAAACAGCTGTTCCCCCTTCTCCGCCGACGCCAGATGGGGCCAACCGATGTGCCCCACTGCTGAGCGGTCCTTCGTGATCCAGCCCCTGTTCGCCGGGAGAAAAGGATTGCCTGGCGCAATCGGTTCGAGGCCCGCATAGTTGCCAACCAGATGCGGGGCGATCCGCACCATCATCGAGGTCTCCCACTCACACGCATGCCCCATTTCGCGTTGGTGCAGGTCGAGCCCATCCTCCCACGGACGCCCCCCCAGCGACCAGTAGGTCGCTGCGAGCAGGAGCAGGTCTTTGCGTGCGCGGTGCCGCTGCCGCACTTCAAACACCGCCTGTTTGGCGGGCACATCGTTGCCGCCGTGGCCGTTGAGCAGCAGGATTCTCGTGAACCCGTGGAACAGCATGTTTTCCACAAGACCATCGAGCAGATCGAGATATGTGCGAGGGTTTGCCGAGAGCGTGCCGGCAAAATCCATGTGGTGGTGCGAATTGCCCAGCCACTGCAGCGGAGTCAGCAAAACCTCCCCTGCCATCCGCGCCTCAATCCGCCGTACAATCTCACCGAGCAGCATGCTGTCGGTGAACACCGGCAGATGATGGCCATGCTGCTCAACTGCAGCGATGGGGATCACCACGGGGGTGTCGCGGGGGAGTTGATCGATGACTGGCCAAGGCTGTTCCTGCAGCAGCATGCGGTGAAGTCCCCATTACTCGCGAGTGTGTGCGGCCAAGTCCGCAAGGATCGTGTGCCCGCGGCCCCCCGGTGGACCGCCGGAGCGTGAGCGCTCCGTTGATCACGAAGGAGAGTATCGGTGCATTTCACGAGGTCTTCAACTCAGGGCGACCACTCGAGCGCGGGCGGCTGGTGGATCAGCGGGCTGCTCTTGCTCGCGACCATGATCAACTACATGGATCGGCAGACGCTCTCCAACCTTGTGCCTCGCATCACGGCCGAGTGGCAGTTGACCAACGAGCAGTATGGCGACATGGAGTTTGTCTTCGGTGTGGCCTTTGCCGTCGGCTCGCTCGTGTTTGGCATTGCCGCCGATAAAGTCTCTGTCCGCTGGCTCTATCCACTGATCCTGATTGCCTGGTCTGCGGTGGGCTTTGCCACAGGCCTCACCCGCGGCTACGAGTCGATGCTTGTGTGCCGCGGGTTGCTCGGGTTCTTTGAGTCGGGCCATTGGCCCTGCGCGCTCATTGTCACGCAGGCGGTGATGAGCAAGAGCGATCGGGTGATGGGGAATAGCATCCTGCAGAGCGGCGCGTCCGCCGGGGCGGTGCTCACGCCGCTGGTGATTCGCCTGCTCGTCGGCGACACCACCGAACCCGACGCCTGGCGCCTCCCGTTTTTTGTGATCGGAGCCATCGGAGTGTTGTGGGCTGTGGCCTGGGTGTGGCTTGTGCCCAAAGATCTCTTGCCAGCAGGTGGCGTTCAGGCCACACGGGATGACACCTCCGGTACCGCACCGGCCGACACGCCACAAACCCTGGGCGGATGGCTTGGGCACATCCTCACCGACCGACGCTTCTGGGCGTTGATCGTGATGGTGATCATGATCAACACCTCCTGGCAGTTGGTGCGCGCCTGGCTACCGACGTTTCTGCAGAAGGGGCGGGGCTACTCTGAAGCGGAGTCGCTGTACTTCAACTCGGTCTACTTCATCTTTACCGATGTCGGCTGCATCGCGGCAGGTGCCGCCGCCCTGGCGCTCGCACGGCGAGGCATGGCCGTCCACACCAGCCGCGTGCTCGTCTTCTTCGCCTGCTCGCTTCTCGCCGCGTTGACCACGGTCGCGGCGATGCTGCCCGCTGGCTGGCTGTTGCTCGGCACACTCTTAGCCGTGGCCGCGGGAACGCTCGGCGTGTTTCCCTGCTACTACTCCTTCACCCAGGAGCTGACCGTCTCCCATATGGGGCGCGTGACTGGCATGCTTTCGTTCGTGGGCTGGCTCGCCTCGGCGCCGGTGCAAAAACTCTTTGGCCGCATCGTCGACGCCACGGGCAGCTACGACGTCAACATGGGAATCCTCGGCTGGGCCCCCCTGGCAGGCCTGATTGCCTTCGTGATCCTGTGGCCACGCGAGCACGTCGCCGAAGCGTCGTGAGCGGAAAGACCAGCCGACATCAACGCCTCACCGCGGTCGCGGCATCTCGCGAAGCCGGCTGAACACCGCGCCCTCCGGGGCCTTCGGGAGGTCACCTTTCCAGGCGTCGAGTTTCTCCTGCAACATGGCGACCACGTCCGGGGTGTCGTCGGCGAGATCCCGCTGCTCGAGTGGATCACTCTCGAGGTCGTAGAGTTCCACATGCTCGGCGTCAGCGCTGGTGAGCAACTTCCAACGCCCGTGCACCACGGCGAAACTCGCCCAGTGATCGGGCCGGGCCCCGGGAGCTGGCCATTTCGCGTCGATCTTCCAAAACAGCGGTGTGCGACGCACGCCTGACGGTTGCCCCATGAGAGCCGACCGCTGGCTCACGCCATCAGGCGTGTAGCCCTCCGGAAGCGGAGCCGCCGCGATCTCACAGAGCGTCGGTAGCAGATCGACTGCCGAGAGCAGCGACTCTGCATCCGTGCCGCCGGCAGGAGTCTTCCCCGGCCATCGCACCAAAAACGGCACACCGACCCCACCTTCAAACAGCGCTGCTTTGTAGCCCTTCCGCCCTCCCGTGACACCCTTGCTGGCAGCGATCCCAAACCCGGCACCCGTCGCCGTGTCGTACATCAGCTCGAGTTTTGCTCCAGCCGAAGCTCTCGCAGGCCCATTATCCGACGTGAAAATCACGAGCGTGTTGTCTGCCACGCCTAAGCGATCGAGTGCATCAAGCACCTCGCCGATGCGGGCATCGGCATGGGCGAGCGTGCTGGCATAGATGTTGTCTGCTTCGTCGAGTTCGGGAAATCGCGCCCGGAAAGTGGGCAGCACGTGAAAGGGCGTGTGCGGTTCGTGGATCCAGAGGTTCACAAAAAACGGCCGCCCAGCCGCCACGGCCTCTTCCACAAATGCCACCGTCCGTCGCGCATCGTCATGCACCGGCATCTGCTCGCCCGAGCAGTTGAAGGCGCCGTAGTCGTCGTAGCCATACTCGGCAGGCAACGGTGCATCGGGAATCATGTCGTTCGCCAAATGCCACTTGCCGTAGTGCGCGGTCGCGTAGCCCGCCTGCTGCAAAATGCGAGGAAGGAGCGTCGCGTGCGGATCGAGCCAGTCGGGCATCCCGCGGGCCGCGTTTTGCTCAACCCAGGCAAAGTGGCCGTCGATGCGGTACCGCGCCGGAAAGTGGCCGGTTAAAAACGCCGTGCGGCTTGGCGAGCAGACACCGCTGGCCACAGTGAAGCGGTGAAAGTCGGTCCCTTCGCGGGCAATTCGATCGATGTTCGGGGTCTGCACATAGGGATGCCCATGACAACTGAGGTCGCCCCATCCCCAGTCGTCGGCCACGATGAGAAGCATGTTGGGGCGATCCGCAGCCACGCAGGAACCTGCCCACGCCAGCCCGACCATCATGATCATCAGGGCCGAGGCACTCCTCACCTGCCATACGATTCGTCGCATCCCCAGTCCTCCTCCAAGTGCTTCTTCGATACGGACGCTCCCAACTCACCCGACGAGCGGTCGCAGCCCCCTCTTCACTCGCTCCCGATTCATCATGGAAAATCCAGCCGGACAACGCTTCACGAGCCGAACCAGTTGCGATGTCGACACCCCAAGCGTGGCTGCGACCGCTGCCGGCTGCCAACCCTCCACCGCGAGGTGATCAAACGCCTCAGCGATCATGGTCGGGTAGTCGCGGTGCTCGGGGCTGATCACGAGTTTGGCACCCGTGACACGAGAGGCCCACACCTCTGAGCGTTCGACAGCGGGCGGCTCACGATGCTCAAGTGCCAAACGCAATCGCAGTCGCAGCACGGCCACCCGCCTGTTGTCGGCCTGACTCCGTCGCTCATTCGCCTCCGCACGCACGCCGGTTGGCCTGTGCTCCAGCACCACCGCCGTTTCCACCTTGTTGCGATGCTGCCCGCCAGGGCCGCTGCGACGGGTGCGCGATTCCTCGCACATCGCAAGAAGATCTTTATCTGACAGCGCGGCCGGGTGCATGCCACCGAGCATACACCGCAAACCGTCATGGAATCGGGTTGCACACAACCCACGCGGCGGCGTCGAATATCGGTGCTGCCAGACTGCCGCCGCCCGCGAAAGCCTTGACGATGCCCTCATCCCACCGCACACTCCCCACGGCACGCCTGGCGGCCCTGCTCGGCAGACTCGCGATCGCCCTCTCGGCGGGCGTCGACCTCCGTCGCGCATGGAGAAGCGAAACAGAGCGGACGCCTGCTCGCTGGCGGCCCCTCATGGAAGAAATCCAAGGGGCACTCGCGGAGGGTGAGCCGCTCGCCGCCGCACTCGAGGGGACGGGGGCCTTTCCTCCGCTCGTGGTGGGCATGATCGCCGTGGGCGAACGCACTGGCCACGAGCCGGAAACGCTTCGCAGCGTGGCGGACGTCCTCGAGCGCCAGCTGCGGACAGCCCGCACCCTGCGGAGCAAACTTGCCTGGCCTGCCTTTCAGCTGAGCGTGGCCATCGCGGTGGTCGGCTTCCTGATCTTCATGGCAGGCATCCTTCGCGATGCCGAAGGAAATCCGATTGACCTTCTTGGCGTTGGGCTGACGGGCGTTAGCGGGGTGGTGATCTACCTGCTCCTTCTCGTCGCTGCTGCCGCCGGCCTATGGTTCGGCTTCTGGCGGGCCCTTGCCAGTTGGCAGTCCCACGGCGTGGTGCGTCAGCTGCTCAGCCGTGTGCCCGTCCTTGGCCACGCCGCCCTGGCTGCTGAAGCCGCGACCTGGTGCCGTGCCGCAAGTCTCGCGGCCGGCGCGGGCCTCGATGCCGGCCGGTTGGTCGACCTGGCGTCGACCGTTGCCCCTGGCCTCGCCGTCGATCGCGACGATCTTGTCGACGACCTTCGCGAAGGAAGCACCCTCGCCGAAGCCCTCGCACGCGCGGGCTCCTTCCCTCCAATCCTGTGCGAGAGCCTGGCCGTGGGGGAGGCTGCGGGAAAAACCGACTCCGTGCTCGCGCGGCTGGCGGACGACTTCGACGACGAGGCGAACCGCGGTTTTGCCCTGGCCGCCCAGGCTGCCGGCGGAGGTGTCTGGGTCTTCGTGGCCGGGATCATCATTTTCGTGATCTTCCGCCTTTTTACGGGCTACATCGCGATCCTCACCGAGGCCGGCCGGGGGATTTGAGGATCACGCTCAGGTCCCCATGACGAAGATTCCGATGAGGTCCATAATCAGACTGCGTCTCTATCACGCTCCTGCATCCGCCAAAGGCTCCCATGTCCGACACCATGAAAGCGCTCGTCAAACGAGAGTCCACTCCAGGCCTGTGGCTTGAAGACGTGCCAAAGCCAAAGTACGGCATCAACGACGTCTTGATTCGAGTGGATCGGACTGGCATCTGTGGCACGGATCTCCACATCTACAACTGGGATGCCTGGGCCCAGAAAACGATCCCCGTGCCCATGGTGGTTGGGCATGAGTTTGTCGGTGAGATCGTGGCGGTGGGAAGCAATGTCAACGATTTCTTCCCCGGAGAGATCGTCTCGGGTGAAGGACACGTGGTGTGCGGTCGTTGCCGCAACTGCCTCGCCGGCCGCCGCCATCTGTGCAAGAAAACCTCTGGAGTGGGCGTCAATCGACCAGGGGCGTTCGCCGAGTACCTCGTACTCCCGCAGACGAATGTCTGGCACCAAGAGCCCACCATCGACCTCGAGGTTGCCTCGATCTTCGATCCGCTTGGCAACGCGGTGCACACGGCCCTTTCCTTTGACCTGCTCGGTGAAGACGTGCTGATCACGGGTGCGGGCCCGATTGGCATCATGGCAGTCGCCGTCGCCAAACATGCCGGTGCCCGCTACGTCGTGATCACCGACATGAATCCCTACAGGCTCGAACTCGCGAAGAGGCTCGGAGCCACGGTGGCCCTCGACGTGAAAAGCGGGAGCCTCGACACGGTGATGAACGACCTCGGCATGAAGGAAGGCTTTGACGTGGGGCTCGAGATGTCGGGCTCACCCGCTGCCCTCCGACAGATGCTGGGTGCGATGTGCCACGGTGGAAAGATCGCCATGCTCGGGATCCCATCGGAGCCGATCGCCATCGACTGGCAGCAGGTAGTCTTCAACATGCTCACGATCAAGGGCATCTACGGTCGTGAGATGTATGAGACCTGGTACAAGATGACGGTGATGATCCAAAGCGGTCTCAACATCGCCCCGGTGATCACCCACCGCTACCACTACACCGAGTTTGAGAAGGGTTTCGCCGCCATGCAGTCTGGTGAGAGCGGCAAGGTGATCCTGTCATGGAGGGACGCATGAGCCGCACCGCACTCTGGGAATCGCTCGCGAAACAGTCGGCCGAGATGCGCGAGGCGGGCACCTACAAGAACGAGCGGGTCCTTCAGTCGCCGCAGCGGGCCAGGATCGAGGTCGGCGGCCGCACCGTGCTCAACATGTGCGCCAACAACTATCTCGGCCTCGCCGACCATCCCCAGGTGGTCGACGCAGCCCGAAAAGCCCTCGAAACCTGGGGGTACGGGCTGGCAAGCGTGCGTTTCATCTGCGGCACCCAGCAGCTTCACAAGGATCTCGAAGCGAAGCTTAGCGCGTTTGTCGGGAAAGAAGACACGATCCTCTACAACTCCTGCTGGGATGCCAACGGCGGGCTGTTTGAGACCATCCTCGGCCCCGAAGACGCCATCATTTCCGACGAACTCAATCACGCGAGCATCATTGACGGGATCCGGCTGTGCAAAGCCAAGCGGCTGCGGTATCGCAACAACGACATGGCCGACCTCAAGGGGAAACTCGCCGAGGCGAAGGATGCCCGCATCCGCCTGATTGCAACCGACGGCGTCTTCTCAATGGACGGGTCGCTCGCGAACCTGCCTGCGATTTGCGACCTCGCGGATGAGTTTGATGCGTTGGTGATGGTCGACGACTCCCACGCCGTCGGATTCATCGGCCCGCACGGCCGCGGCACCCACGAGCACTACGGCGTGATGGACCGGATCGACATTCTCACAGGCACCCTCGGCAAGGCGCTCGGCGGTGGCAGTGGGGGCTACACCTCTGGCCGTCGGGAGATGGTCGAGTGGCTGCGGCAGCGGTCCAGGACCTATCTCTTCTCCAATACGGTCGCCCCCCCCGTGGCCGCCGGGGCCTTGGAAGCCCTCACGATGCTGGAGGGATCCACGGACCTGCGGAATCGCCTCGAAGACAACACCGCCTTCTTCCGCGAGGCGATGCAGCAGAAGGGCTTTGCGATCCTGCCTGGCGTGCACCCGATCGTGCCAGTGATGTTTGGCGAGGCCGCCCTCGCCTCCCGCATGGCCGACGCCATGCTCGGTCTTGGGGTGTACGTGATCGGGTTTAGCTATCCGGTCGTCCCGCAAGGAAAGGCCCGGATCCGCACCCAGGTTTCCGCAGCGCACTCGCACGACGATCTCGCCGAGGCCGCCGCCGCGTTCTACGCAGCCCGTGCCTCGCTGGCATAGCCTGTCGGAAAAGCGGATGACGATCCGCGGCTGTTGGTGAACGCTCGGGCGATAGACACGCACACACACCCAAAGCGCTCTAACGCGTCAGCTTTGTGGGTTCGCTTGCGATCCGTGCTCCGCTGCGGCCCTGCAGCGCGAGCGACACCGTTTCGCCAAGCGATGCCTCCCACCAGGCCGCGAGGCTCTCTTCGATCGCCCCGAGCGCTGAGGGATCAGACTCAGCCCGGCGAAGGTCTGCGACGAACGCCGCAAATCCGTCTCCCTGCCCGAACCAGCTCATACCCAAGGCCGCCGCCTGGCCCGGCTCCAACCGTCGTGCCACCGCCACCACCGCCAGGTCGAGTCCAGAGCGATCGAGGATCGAGAGCACCGGAGCACAATCACGCTGAAACGCTTCCGCGGTCACCATGTTGCCTCCACGCAGGGCGATCGAGGCAGCCAGGGGCTTCATCGGGATTGCGGAGGCAGCGACGAGGTGCGCCACCGGCCCCGCCTGCTCAGAACTCATAAACACGGCGACTTCTTGGAAGATCGTGGTTGCCTCGCCTCGCAGCACAGCACTTCCGAGTCGGGCAAGCGCGGTTGGCCAGGCATCGCGGCCGCAGGTGCTGTCGAGCCAACCCCACGCCTTCCCCGACAGCTTCCCAAGCACGAGCATCAACGGATCCCCCGCCGGCTTGTCGTCTTTCGGCGAGGGAATCTTGGGGAGGTCGTCCTTGTCAGTGGCCGCAAAAAAGTTGGCCACATGTTTGTCGACCTTGGCGAAGCCACCCTCCGCAGCGGCCGACATGAGGGCACTCGCCAGCCCTTGCCAACCGGGGCCGATCTGCTGCGTGGCCTGTTCCATGCCCACGAGCGCCGTCACGCTCGCTACCAGCTGCTGCGTCGCCGGGAGGCCCACGAACGTGATCGCAGATGAGACCGGGGCGTGTGGCTCGTAGGCGTTCGGTCCGCTCGTCTCGCGGAGGTGCGCCAGTGCTGTGCCCCAGTCGCCCGCCTCGGAAATCTCCACTCGACCCAAATCGGGGACGCGGAGTTCCATCAGCCGACCGGTCTTTTCATCAAAGCGTGCGAGTCCCTCGCCATGGACGATCTCCAGGGTGCCACCGTCCCACCGAACTTCCGAGAGATCCGCGGGGTTTTCACCCGTGGTCGCCTGACGGTGGACCAGGCCGATGCAGGCGACCGGTTCGACCTTCGCCGAGACCACCGCCGCAGGATCGCCGTCGGCCGACGGAGTGCCAAACGAAGCCCCCAGCGACAGGTCGTGACGGTACGCCCCCTTCTCAGGATCGATCGTGTCACGGACGGAGAGCGACGCCTGCACAACCGCTTGCCCAAGAGACGCAAGCGGCACCTCAAAACACCCGGCTCCATGAGGAAGATACGCACCAAAGCCGGCGTCGGTGATCGCCACAACCGCCGCATCGTCGGCCTCTCCACCCACGCGGAGCATCACGCCATGGCCCGCCGACAGCGTGCACGCTCCGAGATCATCGCCTGAGGCGTCGGTCAGCCTGAGCACGAGGCCGTCGCCATCGAGCGACTCTTGGAGCCACGAGCGAAAACGGAGCATGGTCTGCTCTTCACGGGTGAGCGGTTGATCGAGCGGCGACACCTGCGGATAGGCCAACAACTCAACGCGGGCGACCACGCTGCCATCGGTCTGCGACTGGCTGTCGGTTTGGAGCGTCACCCGCTGACGGATAAACCGGCCGGATTCGCGGAGCCCGTTCTCCCACTGACGCCGCTCGACTTCAGAAACGCGGCTGCCGATTTCGGCCTCTAAAAAGTCCAGCACGGCCGCTCCGGAAAGCCCTTCCACCCCATGCACCTCGAGGTTGCGGACCGTTGCCGGCAAAGGCTCTTCTCCAAACTGCAGGACGAGGTGGGCGAGGCCGTCGGCTTCAGAGACCTCAACCGCGGCAGAAAAGTCTTGCGGCCGCTTCTTTTGAATCAACTCCGCTGCCACGAGATACCCTTCCTCGCGAAGGCAGCGGGCGACCGAGCGACGCACGTCGTCCCGAAAAGGAAGATCCACGGCAGCCGCCTCGCCGGGCAGCCACAGAGCCCGATCCATCCGCACGGGCCGCCCTTGATCATTCACCCATTGCAGGTCGTGTGCGTTGCCAGCATCGGCAATCCGCGGTGTGGCGCTCGAAGGTGGCTGCGGGGAGGTGAGCCATGCGGTCAACCGCGCAGCGAGGGCGTCGGGCACGCCGCGGACGTCCACAGGCCCGGCCACCACCTGGCTGCCCGGAACGCACTCCAGCACCACCCGGCGCTGTTCGCCATCGCGCTCCACCGATGCCTGCACCGCGGGCTCGGCGTACCCCAAACGCTGCAGGGCCAGCCGGGTCTTCTCGGCTGCCGCGTCACAAAGCCCCTCGTCACTGACGTAGGGGGCCGTCGCTCGCAGCAGATCGTCGTCCGCCTGCAGGGCCTTCGCCAGCAGCGACGGTGCTGGAACCGTCACGCCGCGGACCTCGATCTCAAGGGCCCTCGCCTGTGCTGGGAGAAGACCGCCCACAACCACGCAGGCATAAAGCAGGCGGACCCTCACAGCCCGACCAAACAACGTGACAGGCATTCGCACGGCGAGTCCCTCCGCGGCACTTGGATCGAAAACGTGCCGCGGAGAATAGAGAGATAGGCAAGTGAGGCAAACCCCAATCCAACCGGCCCCAGAGCCCAAGCCGGGAGCTGTTCGTCACGGAGGCGAGGTGCACGGCAGCGACGCGACAGGCTGTTTCGCTACAAGCGAGTCTTGGGAAATTGATTGTTCTGCAGCCGTTCCC
>JAPOIM010000074.1:0-248 GCA_029978905.1 Planctomycetota bacterium | reverse complement strand
TGGTCGTCTGGGAGCAGGCCATGCACTTCGTAGAACGTGTCACCACTGATGCGGAACACGTATGCCGACTCGCTGTCGTCCTTCTCGCCGGCGTTTGGGCCGATCAGCACCACCTTGTCGCGATACCGGAACACGGGTACCAAGCCCGTCGTGTCGATGCGGTAGTCCGAGCAATGGGCGCTGACCGGCCGGTTTTCGGGGTCGTACGTGGTCACAATGGTGTGGTCGCCGCGATGCTCCTTGATTGT
>JAPOIM010000073.1 GCA_029978905.1 Planctomycetota bacterium | reverse complement strand
TAAAAACGTTCGGGGAGGCACCGATCAGCTCTGTTTTGGAAGCCTGAGCCTGATTTAAAGGCAATTGACGCAGGATTTCGCTCATTTTCGTAGACTCTTGGATCCTGAGCGTTCAGCGTTTTGACGCTCAGAACGTGCCCTGGTCATCAACTTGCTTGGGGGGGCGATGGACATTGAGGACGACGCCGACGCCTTCGCGTATCACCCGCATCTTCAGGATGGAGATGCAGGCCGCGAGACTGCTCGGCAGGTGTCTGCACCGCAGCCCGCGGGCGTCGCTACGGCTCAGCAGGTGGCTTCGACAACCAGCGGGGGGATGTCGCCCGGTTCAATCACCGCACCCTGGAAACGCCTCGCCTCGGTCGATGCGTATCGCGGCTTCGTGATGCTCCTCATGATGGCTGAGGTGCTCCACTTCAGTCGCGTGAGCAAGGCCCTCGGCGACTGCTCGGTGATGCAGTGGCTCGCCTACCATCAGAGCCACGTGCCCTGGCGGGGATGCTCGCTGCACGACCTGATCCAGCCGTCGTTTAGTTTCCTGGTGGGCGTGAGCGTGTTTCTCTCACTCAACCACCGCCGCTCGCGAGGTGACACGCTGGGGTGGACCGTCGTGCATGCGGCCTGGCGGGCGGTGCTCCTGACGGTGCTCGGCATCTGGTTGCGATCGCTCGGCCGTGAGCAACCGAACTTCACCTTTGAAGACACGCTCACGCAGATTGGCCTGGGCTACTTTCCGCTCTTTCTCATTTCACTGGCTCCGAAACGCGTGTGGTGGATCAGCCTGCTGGTGATCCTGGTGGGCACGTGGGGAGCGTTTGCCTTCTTCCCTGCCCCGCCGGCCGACTTCGACTACGCGGCCGTCGGCGTGGGGGACGACTGGAGCGAACATGGCGAAGGCCTCGCTGCCCACTGGAATAAGAACGCCAACCTCGCCTGGAAGTTTGACACCTGGTTTCTCAACCTCTTCCCGCGGGCCGAGCCGTTCGTCGCCAACGGTGGCGGCTACGCCACGCTGAGTTTCATTCCCACGCTCGGCACGTCGCTCTTGGGACTGATCGCCGGCGGCTGGCTACTCTCGGAGCGAAAGTCGTGGGCGAAACTTGGGCTGCTGGTCGTGGCAGGCGGTGTGTGCCTGGTTGTAGGCCTGGCCCTCGATCACTTCGGCATCTGCCCGAGCGTGAAGCGGATCTGGACGCCCTCGTGGGTGCTCGTTAGCGGCGGCTGGTGCTTCCTCCTCTTGGCCGGCTTCTACCTGCTCAATGACATGACCGGGTTTTCGCTGTGGTCGTATCCGTTGCAGGTGATCGGCATGAACTCGATCGCGGCCTACATGCTCGCGCACTTGATCGAAGACTTTCTGCGGAGCAACTTCAGCACGTTCCTTGGCGATGACCTCTTCCGCCTCGCGGGCGACGCCTACGAACCGCTTGTCTCGGGCGGTGCGGTGCTCGCGATCTATTGGCTGATCCTGTTGTGGATGGCCCGTCGCAAGATTTTCCTTCGCATCTAACCGCCGCGGGCTGCCACGTTCTGCCGCGATGCTTCGACTGGGTGGAGTGATGACCGACACGCCATGCTCGCCAGGTGCCCGCGCCGCTTTGGGCGTTGCGACGCCACGGTCGTTGGCTTTCCTCGTCGGCCTTTGGTTCGCGCAATCGCTGGCCAGCGGTTTCCTCGTGCTGGCTTTTCAGGCACCGGCCCTCGGGTGCCCGTTTTGTGATGCAGTGGCTCCGACGCTGCGGCAAGAGGTTGAGCATGCTGTGGCGGGCTGTCTGGGAATCGTCCGCGCCGTCTCTGGGAAGGGAGGTGCCGCGGGCGCCGAGGTTGTGGTCACGCACGTGCTCCGAGGAAACGAGCACGCGCGTCGTGGTGACACGCTCGTGGTGGAGAGCCTCGAACTTCTGGCTGTCGGCCAACCCTGTCTTCTCTTCGCCAAGGGCGAGACGCAGCTCCGCTGGAAAGCCGAACCGATCAGCCCGCGGGGCGAGGCCTACCTCCAAGGAGTCTGCGAGCGGATCGACGAGACTGCACGGCTGCGTCACTGCTTTGGGTTTCTCGAAGACCGTGAAATGCAGCTTGCGAGGGATGCCTACGCGGAGTTTGCGGTGGCCTCATACGACGCGGTGCGGCGGATGGCGGTGGATCTCGACCGCGACGAACTCATTGCCCGGATCAACGCCGCCGCCACCCCCTCCGACTGCCGACGGCTCTACCTCACGATGCTCGGCGCGTGCGGAGGCGACGGCGACTTGCCGATGCTGGAAGCAATGCTGACGGACCGCTCGCGGCGGCAGGAGGGGCTCGATGCCTTGGTGGCATGCTACCTGAGCCTTGCCGGCGAACGCGGTTTGCGTTTCATCGAACGAACGTTTCTCAGCAACCCCGAGGCCTCCTCGTCGGAAACCTACCAGGCGGTCGCGGCAATCCGTTTTCATGGCACGGAAGGAAAGCAGCTTTCGCGGTCTGCGCTTGCCTCCTCGTTGCAGCACGTCCTGTCGCGGCCTGAGGTGGCGGACCTTGTGATCGCGGACCTCGCTCGTTGGAATGATTGGAGCCACATCGATCAACTCGTGGCCCTCTTTGAATCATCAGACGCAAGCGAGAGGCTCCTTCGCGTCTCGATCGTGAACTACCTTCAGGCATGCCCACTCGAGGATGGGCGACGGGCGCTCCTTTATGTGCACGCGATCGATCCTGCGAGTGTGGAGAGGGCCAGCCGTTTTTTTGGCACACCGAGGGGGAAGAATGAGTGAGCGGTTGGCCGCTGCGTGGTGGTGGCGGTTGGGCGGCCCGCTGATGCTGGCCCTTGCGATGGCGAACGTGGCGTTTTCGCACCCCGAAGGCTTTAGCGGCCTCCGCGTGTCGATCGAAGACGGCCAGGCACGCGTCGGCCTGAGTGTGCACACCCGCGACATGGGGGCCTGGTTTCCGCCCGCGGCCTATCCCGACTACGTCACGGATGTCACCACAGCGATGCAGGCTGACGTCGACGAGATCGTGGAACTCCAGGTGGCCGGCGTGCCGCAGGCCGCGTTGTCCGCGAAGGCGTCGCAGGTTGAGGTGGGGCTCTTGGAACTGGACGTCGTGTATCCCCTGCCTGCGACGAGCGAGCCTGTCGAGATGCTGATCTGGTCCAAGCACCTGATCCAGTTGCCGCGGGGGCACCAACAGCTGCTGTTTGTGGAAGATCGCCGTGGTGGCCAAGCGACCGCCGAACAGGCCACGCCCGGACAGGCCACGATGCTGCTCGACGACGTGCTCTCGATCGATCGCGACGCGGCCGTGTGGACGCTGGTGAATGGGAAGAGAGCGTTCGAGCAAGGGCCAACGGCGGTGGTGCGACCAGTTTCGCGAATCTCCTTTTTCCGGTTTGGCTTGGAGCACATCCTCGGCGGCTACGATCATCTCCTCTTCCTGGTAGCCCTGCTCGTGGTGGCGTCGACCTTCCGCGAGGCCGCGAGCATCGTGACCTGCTTCACCGTTGCCCACTCGATCACGCTTGCACTAGCCGCCCTAGACCTCGTGCGGCTGTCGCCCGGACTCGTGGAGCCGCTGATCGCGCTCTCGATTGCGTCGGTGGCGATTGAGAACGTGTGGGGCACGCCCACGCTCCGGCGACGGATGGTGGTGACCTTTTTGTTTGGCTTGATCCACGGCCTCGGTTTTGCCACGGCCCTGCGTGAGATCGGGCTGGGGAGCATCCCGGGCGGTGTGGTGCTGCCGCTGGTGTCCTTCAATCTCGGTGTCGAGGCGGGGCAGTTGGGGGTGGCCGTCGTGCTCTTTCCGCTGATTGTGTGGCTCCGCCGGCAGCCGAGCCTGGCGACCTGGCTCGTGCCTGTCTGCTCGGCCCTGATCGGCGCGGTTGGGACGTTCTGGTTTGTCAGCCGGGTGGCCGAGACCGTTTTGACGGGATAACGTGGCACCGGCTCGGCATGACAGCCGAAGCGAGCGCCCCTAGAATCGTCGCTTCGGGGATGGGGGCGTTACTTTGCCGGTGAGGTAACTGTGCTGCACTGCGCGGCCGCGCGCTTCAGGAGTGAGACGATGATGACTGGGCGAGCCAAACATCTGGCGGCGATTGGATGCGCACTGATTGGCCTCGTGGTGGGGGCCGCACCTGCCGCCGCAGCTGACGACCTCGTGACGCTCCGCATCCGGTTTGGATCTCGCGATCAGCAACCGACCGACTGGAGCGGTCAGCTGAGCCCCGCCGCCGGGAGTGTGGTGTCGATCCGAGGCTGGCGATGGATGCAAGACGACGCGGCCGACGGCAACAGCTGGTCCGTCCGCACCCGACGCAAGCCCGCCCAAGGTGCTGGCGAGCGAGCTCGCGTGGCGGCCGGGCAGAAGCTGCCGATCACCGACAACGGCATCATCGTCACCCTCCGTGACTGTCCCGTGGACGAGCCGGTGACTTTCGAAACGAAGCCAGCCACGGTGACCTTTACGATCGATCAGCTTGCGTATGGGGAGACGCTGACGAAAGCGGAGGGCAATGTGCAGATCGAGCGCGTGCCAACCGTGTCGGACCTCGCGTCGACCCATGCCGACGAAGACTATCCCGCGGCGGTGACCGCCCCTGATGGTACCGTGTACGCGGTGTACCTGGCATTTACGAGAGGACGAGATTTTCAGGGTGCTCGAGAGGAGCTTGCCACCCCCGAGTCGCCGGCCGCACAAGGCGCGGCGACCCAGGCACGCATGATCGAGAAGCCCGCGGACCTCGCCTACCTCGCTCAGCCCGCGGGTGGCGAACAGCTCTACCTGCGGGTCCATCGCGACGGTGCGTGGGGCGATCCGATCGCGGTCACCGATGGGACCCAGGAACTCTACCGACCGGCGATTGCCGTCGACGGTGAGGGACGCGTGTGGGTGATCTACTCCGCCCACCTCGATGCGGATGAAAACCTCGATCATGGAAACTGGGAGTTGCTGGCGCGGAGTTTCGCCGCGGATGGCAGCGATGCCTCCGAGGTGGTCACCATCAGCGGTGCCGCCGGGACTGATTTCATGCCGGCTGCGACCACCGACGCGAGAGGGCAGGTGTGGGTGACGTGGGTGGGAGCACGCGACGACCGGTTTCATGTGTTCACGGCGCACCAGCACGGTGGTCACTTTTCAAAGCCCGAGCGTGTGAGCCAGTTCTCCGGGAACGAATGGGAGCCCGCGATCGCGGCGGACGCGCATGGCAACCTGGCAGTGGCCTGGGACACTTTTGAGAAGGGTGACTACGACGTGTACGTCGCCAGCCGTGGTGCTGATGGAAAGCTCGGCGCGCCGGAAGCGGTGGCCGCCTCGCTCGGCTTTGAAGTCCGGCCTTCGATCACCTTTGACAGCGACCAGCGGTTGTGGGTGGCCTACGAGTACAGTGGCGACCAGTGGGGCAAAGACTTCGGTGCCCTCAAGCAGAAGGGGATCCCGCTCTACAACACCGGTCGATCGCTCGGCGTGAAGGTGCGCGATGCCCAGGGGGGATGGCACCTGCCTCCCGACGTGATGGAGGCGATGCCGGGGGCGGCAGGCGGACGACGGCCGGTGGCGGCACGTCTCCCGCGTCGTCAGCCGGTAGTTGCGATCGCCCCAACCTATCCTCGCCTCGGGTGCGACGCCTCAGGCCAGGTGTGGCTGGCGTTTCGCGGCAAGCCCGATGGAAACTGGCGGGTCGGCGTGGGATCGGTCTGGTGCGAATACGTCACCAGGCTCGGAGGTGAGGGGTGGTCGCCGGCCACGTGGATTCCCCACTCCAACAACATTCTCGACAACCGCCCCGCGATCGTTCCGGTCGGCGAGAGCGACATGCTGGCCATTTTCTCTGCGGATGGACGCGGCGAGATCAACCCACCTGGCGTTGACGACGTGCACCTTCCCGGTTCAAGCGACGACGAGCCAGCAGAAGCGGCAGCACCACAAGGCCGCCGAAGGGGCGCTCGGAACCAAAACCAGGCGGACCCCAACAACCACATCCTTGTCACGCAACTATCTTCCGCTGTGGTCGGTGTGCCATCGACGGCGGCTGTGCTCACCCCTGTGGAACGCGAGGTGCCATCGGCGGCGGCCGTGGATGTGCCCGCAGAGCGGGAAGACATCCAGCGGATGCGCGACTACCGGGTCAAACTCGGTGACGAAACGCTTCGTATCTGGCGCGGCGAGTTTCATCGCCACACCGAACTCTCTCCCGACGGAGGCGGCGACGGTGGCCTGCTCGACATGTGGCGGTACGCCATCGATGCGGCGGGCATGGATTGGATTGGTGACGGGGACCATGACTACGGCAACGGCCGCGAGTATTCGTGGTGGACGACGCAAAAAGCCGTCACCCTTTTCACGCTGCCCGGTCACTTTGTGCCGGTTTTCAGTTACGAGCGAAGCGTGCGGTATCCGGAAGGCCATCGCAACTGCATGTTTGCCTACCGAGGCGTACGGTCCTTGCCGCGGTTGCCGATTTCTTCCCCTGATGAGTTTGCCCCGGCTCCCGACACCAACCTGCTCTACATGTATCTCCACTATTTTGGCGGCTTGTGTGCCTCACACACGTCCGCCACCGATATGGGCACCGACTGGCGGAACCACGATCCCGTCGTGGAGCCGTTTGTGGAGATCTACCAGGGGGATCGCAACAACTACGAGCGGCCAGACTCGCCCCGCTCGGCAGTGACTGAGGCGATGCTCAAACAGTCCACGCCCGACAAGGAGAGCATCGGAGGCTGGCGGCCGAAGGGATTCGTGAACCTCGCCTTGCTGATGGGCCATAGGCTCGCTTTCCAGTCGAGCAGTGATCACATCTCCACGCACCTGAGCTACTGCAATGTGCTTGTGACGGAGCCAACCCGGGAGGGCATCCTCGACGCGGTGCGAAAGCGGCGGGTGTACGGGGCCACCGATAACATCATCGCAGATGTTCGTTGCCGGGTGGGTGAGACCGAGCACTTCATGGGTGAGGAGTTTGCGACAGATGCAGCCCCAACGCTCGATATCCATCTCGTTGGTGCAAAGAACATCGCCAAGGTCACGATCATCAAAGATGACGTCGAGGTGCTCGTGAAAGAGTTTGGCGAGAAGGACGTCCATTTCCAGTGGACGGATCCTGCCCCGACGGTCGGGAAGACGAGCTATTACTACGTTCGCGGCGAGCAGGAGCCTGACCTGGAAGGGGCGACGGCCGGAGAGATCGTCTGGGCGTCGCCAATGTGGATTCGTGTCGGTGGGGAATGAGGATTCAGAACGTTGTTCTCGCAGTCCGTTGAACGGACGATGCGTCGTGGAGGCCGCCTCGTCGCAGAGCGAGGATACGCGCAATCGCTCCCCAAGCGTTTCGCCGACCAAGCGTAGTTCGGGTCACGGAAACAAAACGTTCAAGCATTTGCTGGATTTTTCAAAGTTTTGACAGCGTCCTGGCGGGGGGAAGTGTCTATCCAAACCTGCCGCAGCCGCTGCTTGCTCCGAACGTTCGCGTGGCCCGTTTTTGGGGAACCCTTTGGAGGCGATCGGCGTCCAAGGGGCTCTCAGCCTTCCCGTTGGTGCGGAATCTGCGGGAAATTCGCTCAAACGAGCGTGGGGAACTACCCTGAATTCCAATCGGCATGAGTTGGGACTGATCGGGCCACAGGGCGACGTTCATGAAAAACCGAATCTTCGGGAAGTGCTTGGCGGCGGGCCTTGTGGCGATGCTGCTTGCGATGTCTCTGGCGTGGGCTCAAGAAGAGCAGCCGGTTCCGGACGCACCGGCCGGCACCCAAGACGAGGCATCCGCAGAGGCGTCTGACCTGCCGCCGCTGCGCGAGCAGACGATCTACATCCCCTACCGCAAGCTGCGGGGCGTGTTTGAGGAGGATGGCCGAGGCGTTTTCATCCCCTACGAAAAGTTTCAGGAGCTCTGGAAGAAGGCCCGCCTTGCGGATGAGCCGCAGCCTGACGCCCCGCCGCCCGTGGGCGCGGTGATCACCGAGATTGAGAGCGAGGCGACGGTTGAGGCGGATGTCGTGCGGGTGCGGGCTGAGGTTTCGATCGAACTCCTTGGAAAGGGGTGGCACGAGATTCCCTTGCGGCTCGCCGATGTTGCTGTCCGTTCCGCCACGCTGGACAGCAAGGCCGCGCGGGTGGTGGTGGCCGGCGACGGCAGTTCGATGCTGCTCGTCGAGCATGAAGGTGACGCTCCCCGCACGCTTACCCTCTCACTCGACTACTCCAAGGCCTATGCCAAGTCTCCGGGGCAGAACTCGGTTTCGTTTGAGTCCCCCCGAGCGGCCGTGAACCGTTGGCGGATTCGCGTGCCGCAGTCGGGAGTGACGGTCAACGTGCAACCGATGCTCGCGGCGGCCGAAGTGCCTCCCGAGGGGGGCGATGGCGTGGCTCCGCGTGAAGACGAGACGGTGGTGCTTGCGTTTGTGGGGCCGGCGGCGAGTGTTCGCATCGACTGGACGCCGAAAGCGGAAGGGGCGTCGGGGATGGCCGCGGTCGCCAGCGTGCAGTCGCGGCAAGAGGTCACCGTGGATGAAGGCCTCTTGCGGACGCGCGCGGAACTGACCTACGACGTCAGCCGCGCTGAGTTGCCACAGCTGGTCGTCGACGTGCCTGCTGGCCAGAAGATTACGCGGGTGGTCGATGCCAACGTGCGGCAGTGGGATGTGGCTGAGGTCGATGGACTGCAACGGATCACGGCGGATTTGTTTGAGCCGGTGCGTGGTCAGCAGCAGCTCTCGGTCGAACTGGAGCAGATTCTCGATGAGGCGAGTCGCTCGCATCTCTCTATTCCAAGCGTGCAGGCGGTTGGTGTGAGCCGGCAGCAGGGGGTGGTGGTGGTGCGGCTGACAGACGAACTCCGTGGCGAGGCGGCGGTCACCGAGGGGCTGCTGCAATTAGATGCGACTGAGTTGCCAGAGCC
This sequence comes from Planctomycetota bacterium, assembly GCA_029978905.1. Lineage (GTDB taxonomy): Bacteria > Planctomycetota > Planctomycetia > Pirellulales > UBA1268 > M30B53. Next base: position 11,663 of record JAPOIM010000073.1, on the reverse strand, counting down.
GCTTCGCGCCATTCCGTGGGACTTTGCCTACCGTGCGGCGACGATGCCGTTTGCGCTGGTGCTCGACATTGAGGCGGTGCAACCGAGGATCGAAGCGCAGCAACTCATTGAAGCGTACGTGGAGCCCAATCAACTCGTGCTCGATGTGGCCACGATCTTTGGCATTGAGGACGCGGGGGTGTTCCAGCTGGAGATGGCCGTTCCGTCGGGTTATGAGGTGCGCCGGGTACAGGGGCGACAACTAGGCGAGAGCCAGCCCGTCAACGTCGACACCTTTCACCTCGCCGACGACGCGAGCGGCTTGCTTTCGATCAACCTGGCGAGCAAGGCGTTTGGGCGGGTCGGGCTGGTGGTGACGCTCATCAAGCCCCTCAACGATCCCAACCTGCTCGCAGCCACGGGACAGACGAGTACTCTCGAGCTCCCTCTGCCCACCATCGTCACCCCGGTGCGCCGTACCAGCGGTCGGCTCGTGGTGCTCGGGCCCGAGAGTTTGCAGCTGACACCGACGAATCGCTCGAAGTTGCAAGATGTCGCGGTGGTCGATGCTCGCAGTGAGGTGCCGAGCATTCGTGACGGCCGCGCGCCCGGCCTGCGGGAAGTGATGGCATTTGCCTACGCCCAAGACGCCGCCAGCCTCACTCTGTCGGCGGAGCGACGTCGCCCGCAGGTGACTGCCAGGCAGCTGCTCGCTGTCGACGTCGACTCGGGAGTGGTGACCTCCAAGGCAACGTTCACGTTTGATGTGGCCTACAGTCCAGTCAGTGTGCTGCGGATCGACCTGCCGGCGGAAGTTGCGGCGATTGCACGCATGCCCGTGAACTCGGGAATCACCAAGCGAGCACTCGAGCCGCAGCCGGACGACGTGGCTGAGGGGGACGTGGCCCTGGAGTTTACGGGCGAGGGCGAGTTGCTTGGCCAGGTGGTGGTGCCGTTGACCTGGGAAGAGGTCGTGCCCGAACTCGCCGTTGGGGAGAGCGGAGAATATCCGCTGCCTGTCCTCACGCCGCGTGGAGTGGATCGCGCCTGGGGGCAGATCCTGGTGAGCAAAGCGGAGACTCTGGATGTCCGGCCCGCCCCAGGATTCAGTGGACTTCGGCCGATTGATCCCCAGCATGACTTGATGCCTGGGGCGAATGGGGCCGATGTGGCTCGGGCGTTTGAGTTCACCGACGCCTGGGGACTGACGGTCACCGCCACCCGGTATGAACTCGAGGAAGTGAAGCGGGCGAGTATCGAGCGTGCGGTGGTGCGGATGGTGGTCACCCGCAGCGACGAGATCACTGTGCAGGCGATCTATCGAGTGCGAAGTGTGCTTCAGCGTTTGGCTGTGACATTGCCAGCTGGCAGCCAATTCGACATGGACATGCTCACCATCAATGGTCAGCCGCAGCCACTTGAACGAGGTGAAGGGGAGCAGCTGTTTATTCCGTTGATTGCCCAAGGTCCCGATCAGCCGTGTCTCGTGGAAATGCGCTACACGCTGCCTGGCAGCTACGACCAACTCGATCTTCCGGTCTTTCCAGAACAGAGTGGTGTGGCCACTGAGCCAGCCGTGCAGAAGGTGTCGCTGGTGGTCGCGTTGCCGGATGAACTGGCCGTGCTCGAAACCCGTGGGCCATGGACCAACGAGCAGAAAGACTTTTTTGCGCAGCTCAACGGGCTTCCGTGGAGCACGGGCGACGACAGTGACCTGCTCGCCTGGGTGAGTGAGGGCGTGGCGGTCGACCAGGGGAGGCTGCGGTCCTTTGCGACGGACGGACGGTCGTATCGCTTCACCGCTCTGCGGCCGAGTCCACCACCAGAGGGTTCCCTGAAGATCATCGCCGTCGACGAGCGGTTGGTGACAGGGGGCGTGTTGGCAGGGCTCGCGCTGATTGGCCTGTTGTTTATGCGATCGCGGTTGTCCACGAAACTCACGGTGCTCGTGCTGCTCGCAAGCGGGCTGGTGGTGATGGGTATCCTCGTGCCCATGCTGGCCATGCAGATCATCGATCAGTATTTCGTGGTGGGGCTGGGAGGGGTTGTGTTGCTGTGGCTCGTGGGAGCGGCCACGCGTCGTCGCCCGCGAAAGACGGCCTCGCCGCCCGCGGCCAAGCCCGGCGCCGCTGCTGCCGAAGGCTCACTGCTTGAACTCGATGCGTCGGTGCCGCTGGTCGACCAGTCCGCGAGCGATAAAGGAGGCAACGATGCGTAGCCTTCTCCTGGGGCGCGTGTTGCTGGCGTGCTGCTTCGGTGCGGTGCTCGGGCCGGTGATGGCCGATGAGTCGCAGCCGGTGCGTGAGATCTTTGTGCCGTATGCCGATCTCGACTTGCTGATCGACGGGCATGCCGAACGGGTGTTTGTCAGTCGCGAGGAGTATCAAGACCTCCTCGCTCGCGCAAAGCCTGCCGAGCCCGAGGCCCCGGTGCCGCGCGACACGCTGCTCGTGTCGGCGGACTATCAGATCCGGATGGCCGGCGAACGGGCGTTTCTGCAAGGCGCCTTGGAGGTCGAGGTGCTCGCACCGGGGCTGCATGCCGTGCCGCTCGACCTTGATCGGGTGGGCCTGCTCTCCGCGTCCCTCGACGGGGCGGTCGCCGTCCTTGGTCGCGGCGAGGATGGGGGCTTGCGGCTCTTCGTGGAAGGCGTGGGTCGGCACGCGTTGACGCTTGAGGGGACGACCCGCATTGAGGCCTCGGCGGCGCAGCAGGCGGTCTCCTTCCGTGTGCCGACACCGGCTGCCACGCAGCTGCGGCTCACCGTTCCTGGCAACGTGGAAATGCGGAGCCCTGCCCTGTCGCGGTCGTTTGACGAAGCCGCAGGAGCGACGTCGTTTGAGTTGCCGGTGGCGAGGGGCGACCAGAGCCTTGTGATGTCGCTGAACAATCGCACCACCGCGAGCCAGCAGGTGGTTGAGGCGAGCAGCGTGATCGTCGATGAGGTCACCCAGGCGGCGGAACGGCTGCACGCCACGCTCACGATGCGGGTGCTTCGGGGTGCGGTGACGCAGTTTCGGTTTCGGCTCCCGGCCGGGCTTGAGGTCACGGATGTCTCGGCTGCGCAGGTGAGCCGTTGGGGGGTGCTACAGCCAGAGGACGGAGAGGGGCGCATCCTCGAAGTGCAGCTCCACGAGCCGCTAACGGACTCGATCACGCTGGGGATCACGGCGGCGTCCACCAGCGCTGGGGGCTCGAGTCGTCCGCTGCTGGGCGAGTGGGTGATGCCGAGAATCGAGCCGCTCGATGTGGCCAGCCACACGTCGCTCTTGGGGTTGCTCCTCGACGAGCGTTTGGCCGCTGAGTCGTTTGAGGCCGTCCGACTGATCCCCATCGACACGGCCGTCTTTGCGGAGGTTCTCCCGGCGAGTGTGATGCAGGCGGAGCCTGGTGCGGCAACCCTGCGAGCCGTTGGGGCGTGGCTCGCAACCGATTCGACGGCCACGGTGCGCAGCCAGCTGAAGCGGCCTCCCTCGGGCGTCGATGCCACGACCGCCACCCTCCTGACGCTCCGCGAGGCGGAGTTGCGTCTGCGGGCGACGGTTTCTCTCTCGCCACGGGTCGATCCACTCTTTGCCGTGAAACTGCGGCTCCCGTCTGGCTGGGAGGTGACTGGCGTGAATGATGCCCAAGATGCATCGCTTGCGTTTGCCCCCGTGGTCGGCGGCGAGAAAGGGGCAAGCGGCATTTTGGTGAGGCTGCCCCACGCCGTGGCGGCCGGGGGCGAGGTGCGGCTGTCACTGGAGGCGACGCGTGTGCCGGACGGCTGGCTCGATGCCTGGGCCGAAATGCCGGTGGTGTTTCCGATGGTGAGCGTTGAGGGGGCGGAACGTGGCGAAGGTGCCGTTGCTATCACGGCGACGGATGATCTCGCCGTGCAACCGCAGCAGATCGCCGGGGTGATTCCGCTCGCGCGACGTGAGTTAGAAGCCTTGGGGCTGTCGGCAGACGAAGGCACGTTCGCCTATCGCCTCGATGGCGAGGAGGTTGAGGTGCGTTTTCTGGCGACTCGGAAGACACCCAGCCTGACCGCCCGTTCGTTTCACTTCTTTCGGATCGAAAACGAGGCAGTCGCCACCCATGCCGAGGTGCTCTACGACATCCAGCGTGCGGCGGCGACGAGCCTGAGTTTTTCCCTGCCGTCGAGCACTCCCAAAACAATCTCGCTTCGCGGTTTGCAGGGTGTGCAGGTCACCGAGTTCTCAAGCCGTGAGGAGGACGGGCGACGGGTCTGGACGGCCAGGCTTGCCGATCGCACCCGCGGGCAGGCTGGCGTGTCGATCGATTTTGAAGAGCCGCTCAGCGTAGAGGAACAGACGCAGATCGATCTGCCCTGTGTCATAGCCGAAGGCGTGGCCTACCAGTCGGCGGCCGTCGCGGTCGAAGGAAACCCCGAAGTCAGCGTGTCGCTCGCGACCGAAGGGCGGCGGATCGATGTGGGAGAGTTGGTGGATGCTGAGGCTCAGGTGGGGCGAAGGCTGCTTGGGGTCTACGGGTTTTCTGGGACGGCGGCGGTGACGGCGGAGGTGGAGCGACGCCCGGGCTACGGCCTACCCACCGCGATCACGCAGCGGGCGGCGCTGGTCACCCTTCAGGGGGCCAATGGCACGAGCCAGACGGCCGCTCGGTTTTTACTCCGTACCAATGCGTCGTTTCTCCAACTCACGTTGCCTGCGGGGGCCAACCTGTGGTCGATCACGATCGATGGTTCCCCGTCGTTGCCGCAGCGCGATGGAGAGGACTTGCTGGTCAGCCTGCCAAATACGAGCGCCCAGCAGGTGCTTCGCGATGTGACCATCGTCTACGAGATGGCATCAACAGCCTACGACTGGAGAGGGCTGGTGCGCGAGGAGGCTCCTCTGTTGGCGGTTCGCAGTGAGGACGGGTCAACCCGATTCGAGGTTCCGCTGGCGGATGTGGAGTGGCAGGTGGTGCTGCCGGATGGGTACCGAGTGGTCCGCAGCGATGGAAGTGTCTTTGCTGCCTCTTCGGATAATCGGCCGTGGTCGTTGACGCCTCCGCTGAGGTTGCTCGCGGAGATTGGTGGGGGCATCGAGCCGCTGGGCGTGGCGTCACCGTTGCTCCCACAGGCGGCACGCCCCTCTCAATTGCTCCTGGCGCGGAGAAAAGATGCCGTTGCCACCGACTCAGAGGCGCTCCCGCTGGCGGCCTCTGATGCTCCCGCAGCTCCGATGTCGCCGGAGTTGCCGGCACTTGCTGACAAAGCGGAGCTGTTTGACCAAGACTCCGACGCGAAGGCGAAAGAATCAGTGCTTGCCGATGGCTTTGCAGCCAATGCCCCGATGGGGATGGCCTCGGAGTCGGCGCCTACGGATCCTGCTTCGCAGCCGGCTTCCGCTCCTCAGGCAAACGTGTACTTCGCTGAACCGTCGCAGGAATCGTTTCGATGGGCCCTGGAGGGTGTCCGGAGTCTTCCGATTGAGCTCGGTGAGCAAGGCCATCGCGTGACATTCGTGAGTTTGGGTGGGAGGCCGGTGCTTTCCGCGACGCTCGTGCAGGAAACTCGACTGCTCTTTGTCGCGGCGGGGTTGGCGGTGCTGGTGGCAGCGTGTGGGGTCGTGGTGGTTGGTCGAAGTTGGCGGGCGCGGGCACGTGTGGTCGCAAGTGCGATCCTGCTCACCCTGGCCGTGCCGACTGCTGTGGAGCTGACGACGGGCTTTCAACTACACGAACTCTTTCAGCCTGCGTTTTTTATCGCAGTGGTCGCGCTTCCGTGTTATGTCGCGATTGATCTCGCAGGCTGGGTGACGCGTCGTGTGCCTTTGCGAGCCGCAGCCGATGGTGGGATCGGCCTGCTCGTTGGGCTAACGCTTCTGGCCGCGGGTGAGCACGCAGCTGCACAGGATGGGGAGCCACCCGCGGGTGACATGACGGTGGCCGAGTTTCTCGAGAAGCTCGACCCACGCGAGCCCGTCTCGGTGCCTGAGAACGCGGTGATTGTTCCCTACGACGGAGGTGACGCCTCGGAGGATCCCCAAGAAGCCTCCGGCACACTGCCGAGTGCTGCGGCGCTCGCCGCCGCCGACAAGGTGCTGATCCCTTTTGCGGAGTATGCGAGGCTCAAAGCAATCGCTGAGGGGAATGGGCCGGAGGCTGCCCGCCCGCTGCCCTCGCCGTTCGCCTTCGCTGGAGCCTCCTACACCGCGCGGCTTATCGAAAGTGGCGAACTCGTGATCAATGGATTACTCGAGTTGGAGGTCTATTCGAAAGAGACGGTTGAGGTGCCGTTGCGACTGCACGGTGGCGTTCTCGAGCGGGCGATGCTCGATCGAAAGCCGGCCCTGCTGCGTCTTGTGGAACCACTCCATCAGCCAGCCGAAGAGGCTGCGCAGCAAGCGGTTCTCCCGCCACATCCGGGAGAACCGATGGTGGTGCTGACCGCCGAAGGCATCGGCCGTCATCAACTCAACCTCACGATCCGGCTCCCTCTGGAACAGCGAGGAGGCTGGCGATCGATTCGTGGCCAACTCCCCGTCGCCCCGGCCACGCGCCTGTCGCTGCGTGTGCCGGCCGCTGAAACCGAACTCCGCGTCGTCGGTGCAGACGGGTTGATCACCCAGCAAACGAGGCAGGCTGAGGAAACCGTGGAGACCGCACTCGCGGCAGATGCGTCGATTTCTGTGGAGTGGAGATCGAAGGTTTCGGCGGCCCGGGTCGACGAGGCGCTCACGGCTCGGTCGCTGGCGGTCGTCGATGTCCGCGAGGATGGGGTTCACGCGGCGTGGCAGTTGGATCTCGATGTGCGGCAGGGGCAGCGTGAAGTTTTCACGCTGGAGGTCCCTGAGGGCTGGCTGGTCGAAGCGGTGCAAGGGCCAAAGGTGCGCGGCTGGGAGATCAGTCGCCGCGAGCGGGAAGACGGGGCTGTAGCGCAGCAGATTGACGTGACGTTGCTCGAGCCGGCTTCTGGCAACGAGCAGCTGTGGGTCAGGCTATCCCTCCCGGTCGACGTGGTGTTTGACGGTGCGAGTGCCTTGGCTCTCTCCGCCGTTGGGGTTCCGGAGGCGGTGTTGCATCAAGGCTTTCTCGTGCTGCGACGGGGCCCACTCGTCGACCTGCGTGTGGTGACGGCGGAGGGGCTGGTTCGCGATGACCCGCCCGCCGATCGCCTTGGCACACTCCTCGAGCGATTTCCTGACGACAGTCCGCTCGCTGTTCGCTCCTTCCAGGCGTATCGCTTTGCGAATGAGCGGTTTGACCTCGCGGTTGCGGCGCGGTCACTGCAGGCGCAGTTGACCGCCGATGTGCAGACGCTCGTGCGGATCTCGGAGCGGGAGTCGACCTATGAGACTCGCTTGGCCTGCGTGGTAGATGATCGTCCACTCCATCGCGTCCGTGTGGACGTGCCTGCCGGTGTCACGGTGGATCGGGTCAGCTGCCCAGGGCTCTCCGGGTGGACGCTCGTGTCCGGCGAGGACACGCAACTCGTGATCGACCTCGTGGCGGGAGCCAAGGGGCCGTGGTCGGTGACGATTACAGGCACGCTCGAGGGTGGGCCCTCGGTGGCAGCACCTGCCTTTGTGCTTCCGGAGGCGAGCCGCCAGACGAGCACGGTGGTCGTCCAGGCCGATCCGTCGATGAGTGTCGACGTGGTGGGCCTGGAGAATGCGGAAGTGATTCCGTTGCCCCGCACGTTCGACTGGCTGGCCGCGGAGCAACGAAGCCTCGCCAGGCTTGCCGTCTTCGCCCGTGGGGCGGCGTTTTCGGCGCGTTTTCGCGTGAGCCGCAGGCAGCCGATTGTCACGGCAGTTGGCCTCACCAACGTGCAGGTCACGCCACGCGAACTTGTAGAGACAGTGCTGCTCCGGTTTGAGATCGCGGAGGCGGGCATTCGCGAGTTGGCTTTTTTACTCCCGGAAGCCCTGCAGCACGCCGAGGTGCACGTGCCCCTCTTGCTCGAGAAGAGTGTGGAACCGGTCGCGGAGCAGCCTGGGATGGTGCGGTTTCGCGTGCGGCTGCAGGACGATGTGATTGGCACCTTGGCCGTCCTTGTCGAACAGACAGGGCCGCTTCGCGAGGCAGCCCACGAGGCGGCGCTGCCAAAAATCGAAACAGGCAGCACGCAGCACCGCTTCGTCGTTTTCGAAAACCAGGGACGCGACGAAATCGTGGTTACCGAAAGCAACGGTGTCCGCGAGGTGAGTCGCCAGCAGGCGGCTTGGCGTGACCTGGCCAGTATCCTACCGGGCATGGCCACGCAGGCGTATCTCGTGGCGGCAGACGCCGATGCTCCAAAGCTTTCATTCGCCCTGCGGTCGCGAAGCCTCGTGGAGTCGGCGGGAGCGCGGATTGGCCTGGCCCTTACGACGCTCTCAGTCGACGGTGGTGGCGTCTACCGAGCCACTCAGGAGTACCGCATCGACAATAAGACCGAGCAGTTGCTCGAAGTAGAACTCCCAGAGGGAGCCGCGCTCTGGTCCGCCGTCGTCGCTGGTGAACCGGTCAAGCCGACCGCGATGGATGCTGCTGACACGCGCCGTGTGGGCATTCCGCTGATCAAGACGCAGGCCGGTGACCTCGATTACGCGGTGGTGCTCACCTACGGCGGCACGCTTGGCCCACTCGAGCGGACGGCATCGCTGCGATTCCCTTTCGTGAAGACAGTGAACATCAATGTCGAGCAGAGCCAAGTGCGGCTCTGGCTCCCGGAGACGCATCGCTGGTTTGCCTTTGATGGCACCCTCCGAATGGTCGGCGATGCTGACGAACTCACGGCCGACTTCTTGGCCTACCAAAACAAGAAGATGCAGCAGCTGATGCAGGTGGCTTCATCCGAGTCGCAGGATGTGTTTTCACGCGTGCGAGCACGTAGCAACGCCCTTCAACTTGGCGAATCACTGCAGGGGTATGTCTCGAACTTCCGGAGTTCTCGGCGATCGAGTGGTGTGAACGACCGGCTCGAGCGGGAACTGATGGCCAACAGTTCGATCGTCGAAGAAGCGCAGGTGCAGGCGGGACAGATGCCAGCCGATGCGGTCGAGGCCAACGTTGGTAATGGGACTCAGCTCTGGTCGTACTTCCAAGGCCAGGATGTGGCGCGTGGCACCAATGTGGTGAATGAACTGAACCTGAACTTCGACGCCTCGGGCCTGGCGGCCACACCCCAGTCAAAGTTTGCAGTCGACGAAAAGGGGGTCGCCGAGCAAGCCGGGGAAACCAGTTCGCTCAACCGGCGTTGGGTCGACACCAACTGGTTTGGTCGCACTGAGAGAGGGGCCGTGAACGATGCCGAGCAGGCCGCTGGGGAGCGTCAGCTCGCGAAGAGCCTCGACGAACTTTCGGTAGCCGGGGCTGATCGTCGCCAGGCTGGCGTTGGCTTTGAGGAGATCGAAAAGAAACGCTCGTTCGGTCGCGGTGGAGAGCGAGACTTCGAAGATTCCTCGAAGCCTCAGCAGCAACGTGTCGAACTTCGCGATCAGGTGCAGCGTTATCAACAACGACTCGCTCAGGACGGAATCGACGCTCCGATGCAGGCCGATGGGCAGAGTCAACGACAGCTGGCCGAGTCCATCAATGGCCCCGGATCGGGCGCTCTCGGCGATGTGCGGCTCGTTGAAGAGGCTGAGCAGCAACAACTTGGTTTGGCTCGTCAGTTTGGGACCATGGGAGGCCGCGCTGGTGGTGGCTATGGCGGTGGCTACGGCGGCATGGGGGGGGTGGGCGGTGGTGCTGCCAGCAGATTTGGTAGCGGCGTGGCCCCAAGTTCCTCGACCGCGGCGGGGCTGGCGGCCGTGACCGAAGGGCGCGCTGTGGAGTTTGGCACCGCACCGCAGGCCGGCCTGGGGCTTGCGAGCCTTGACGTCACGATCCCGACACGCGGTCGTGAGTATCTCTTCACCACCCCTCGTGGCGATCTTGTCATCACTGCGGAGGCCGTGGATGAACGGGTGGTCGACCGCGGCACACGCCTCGGGCTTGTGTTGGCGGGGCTGCTCGTGGTCTGGCTGATCGCGAAGATTGGTATAGCCCTGTGGGGCCGGCTCGGCACACGCGTCGGAGGGCTGTTGCTGATCCTGCTTGGCCTGGCGAGTATGCTGTCGTCAACGTTGCCGGTGCTCGGGGTGGCTGTGGCAGCGTGCGGGGTGGTTGCCCTCATCAAGAGCTTTCGCCGACGCGTCGTCGCCGTGGCCTAAGGGGAGGACGGCAGCGTGAAACGCCGTGCGATATCGCCGGATGAAAATTCCGGGGATCAACACGGGTGTTGAACATTGGGCTCACGCCTTCTCAGCCAAGCCGGTAGTGTCGGAACCCCAGAGGAGGCGTCCGTGAGACCATACTCGGCAGAATTTCGAGGTGAGGTGCTGGCCGTTTGCGACAGCGGACGAGGGACACGCGATACAGCGAAGCATTTTGGTGTTAGCGAGTCGTGGGTGCGGAGGATCAAGCAACAGCGACGAGAGCAGAACAAGGTCGCTCCGATTTCCACACGAACGCGAACGCCGCTGTGGGCGCCAATCGCGGATCGTATTCGGGGACTGATTGAGCGCACCCCTCGAATGACACTTCGAGAACTGAAGTCGGAACTGGGTACAGACCTGTCGCTGTCAACGCTGTGCGTCGCACTGCAGGAACTTCGCCTGACGTTCAAAAAAAGTCTTGATGGTGGAGGAACGCGCTCGCGACGGCATTCCTGAGCAAGGCTGCAGAAACTGCTCCACTCACTCTGAGTGTCGCTACACGTAAATCAAAACCGCTCAAATCTTTTGACGAGAGCGAAAAGCAGGGTAGCCTCTGAGCAAGACAGATTGATGTCTTTGCTTTGCATCCTTCCTTGGGGAACCATCCTGGAAAACCTATTTTTATTGTTTTGTCGAGCGATTAAGTCCCCCCGCCGGATGCAAAAGAGGCAGTACCGCAATCGGAAAACAATCAGTCTGAAGAGCGAGCACCTGGAGCCCCGACAGTGCCTTGCGGGCGACGGCATACCCGGCGGTGTCTACGAGGCCGGGAACCTGAACCAGGCAGATATTGCCATGCTGGCCGACGTGGCGCGTGCTCGCTATGGCGTTGACGGCGCGGGCATCAAGATCGGCATCATTTCAGACAGTTTCAACAATCTCGGAGGAGCAGAATACGACGTCGCCCATGGCGCCCTTCCCGAGATCGTGCATGTTCTGCACGAGGGTTCTGGCACGGCGGAGGACGAAGGTCGGGCGATGGCGCAGTTGGTACACGCCATCGCTCCGGGGGCCGAGCTCTTCTTTTCCGCTTACGCTGACGAAGGGGAAAGCCAAGACCCGTACGATCAACTGGTCACGATGCAAAACCAGTTCGCCGCGCGGATTGGAGAGCTTGTTGACGCGGGCTGCACGATCATTGTTGACGATATTTACAACCCTGTTGAACCGTGGTTTCAAGATGGCCCTGTGAGTCGCGCGGTCGATGACGCTGTTCGTCGAGGCACGACGTACTTTACCGCTGCGAGCAATCACAGCAACTTCAGCTACGAGTCGACATTTCACGCTGTCACACCCCCGGTTGAGCTCTTGAATCTTGAGGACTTCGCCGGTCGAGCCTTGCAGTTCCATGATTTTGATTAGTACTCTCATCTTTTACTCCTCCCTGAAACGTATAAACTGCTGACAGACCCTCAGTTGGAACCAAGTCAAATACAACTTCTACTCTGTCATTTGGAGAAAATTCATCTGATTTACGAACTCTAAATT